>MDVS01000157.1 GCA_001940645.1 Candidatus Heimdallarchaeota archaeon LC_3 | reverse complement strand
AGGCACGAAACCTTCACAATGCACGAAAGTGTGATGAGGTCATCCCGAGTCCTAGGCTTACGTCTAGGTTTTCTGAAGTGTTAAAAGCTTCAGGAATAAGGAGGGGGCAAGAACGGTGCCAGCCGCCGCGGTAAAACCGTCTCTTCGAGTGGCCACCGCGTTTACTGGGCTTAAAGCGTGCGTAGCGGGATTAGTCCGTCCCACATTAAAGACGGCTTCTTAAGAGTCCGAAGTGTGTGGGAAACAGCTAATCTTGGCAATGGGATAGGGGCTCGGTACCCGTGGTGTAAAGGTGAAATTTTATAATCCCACGGGGACCACCGATGGCGAAGGCAGAGCCCTGGAACATGTGCGACCGTCAGGCACGAAAGGGTGGGTAGCGAGCCGGATTAGATACCCGGGTAGTCCACCCCGTAAACGATGCGGATTAAGTGTATGGGAAGCGAATGCTTTCCATGTGCCGTAGGGAAACCGTTAAATCCGCCGCCTGGGAAGTACGCTCGCAAGAGTGAAACTTAAAGCAATTGGCGGGAGAGCGCCACAATGGGTGGAGCCTGCGGCTTAATTGGACTCAACGCCGGAAAACTCACCAGAGTCTTCTATCCGATGCCAACCAGCTTGAAGAGCTTGTTGAAAGGATGAAAGGGAAGTGCATGGCCGTCTCCAGCTCGTGCCGTGAGGTGTCCTGTTAAGTCAGGCAACGAGCGAGATCTCCGGGAATACTTACCAGCGGAACCTACCGGTTGCCGGGCACAGTATTCCGACTGCCACTGCTAAAGTGGAGGAAGGTGGAGGCCAAGGCAGGTCAGTATGCTCCTAATACTCTGGGCCGCACGCGGGCTACAATGCTACGGACAACGGGATCCTACTCCGAAAGGCGACGGAAATCTCTAAACCGTAGCTCAGTTGGGATTGCGGGCTGCAACTGCCCGCATGAACTTGGAATCCATAGTAATCGTGCGTCATCATCGCACGGTGAATACTGTCCCCTCTCTTTGCACACACCGCCCGTCGCAGCACGCGAGATGGTCAAGTGAGAGGCTTAAACCTTGTGTTTATGTCAATCATAGGGTCATTGAGTGGGCTGAAGTCGTAACAAGGTAGCCGTACTGGAAGGTGCGGCTGGATCACCTCCTATGGAATCGTAAGAGAGTTTCAAACTCTCTCTTACATATTCTTTCTCTATTTGAGAGAAAAAACGTCATGCTTACGAAAAGCACAACGACAAAGATATATTCTAATGTCAACAAATAA
>MDVS01000156.1 GCA_001940645.1 Candidatus Heimdallarchaeota archaeon LC_3 | reverse complement strand
ACAGCATCTAATGCTGGTTTAGCTTGTCTAAGCTTATAAGGGATCTTTTTGAGTGATATAAGATTTCGCAATCCTGTAAAAATTCCTTCCACGGGTTCTAAATATTGTTCTTTGTTCCAATGCTTGGAAAACCACGATTGAGTTGGTAAATATTTTTCAAAACCGCAAACAGACCTCCATATGGGATTATCTTCTAAATCATTTATAAATTCATGTTGAGAACTTGGTCGGAGAGCTTGAGAGAAGATTCCACTAGTGATGAGTGCTTGGGGGTATTTTCCATGCAAATTTCCTTCTTGTTGTCCGTGGTGAACCCATTTATTTAGTAGCTTATCAAAATAAGTACGTTTAAAAACGTCATGCCATTTTGTCGGTTCTTGATGAAGTTGCCGACGAATCCTTAGCGTATTGTTAATTGTTGTCATATTTAACTTATATGTAAAGAGTTTATAATTTTGTCGGCTTACTTTATCCCTATCTCTCTAAAATGAACAGCGGCATCAACAAAGATTCATTTATATTATTCAATTGTTAATATATGAATAAGATTTTATTTTTTTCAAACAAAATATCTTTTTTTTGAAAAGTTTGGATTTTGAACACATTTGATCATCAGTAGTGAATCAAATTCATGTTTCACTTTTAGGTTAAAAACGGGAGAAAATTTACTGAAGAAATTTTTAAAGCTTTTAAAAAAATTTGTAGTAATCTCTATCAAAAATAAAAATTTTACAAAATAGGATTTTTTTCTCAGGGATGAAATATGTTAAAAACAAGTGAAGATTCGGGATTTACTCTCCCTATAATAAGTGGATTACGAGTTAGAAATAAAATACTAGTAGGATTTGCTTTAGTTGTTATTGTATTCGGAGTAGGAATGGTGGTTAGTTATGATGCTTCTCAAACAATAGCTAATACTAACGAGCAGGTCTTAGATAGATTTGCAATAATGAGAGCAAAGTCGTATGACCTATCTTTAAATTTTGAAGAACAAGTTGGTTTTATGAGAGCATATACAATAGGTATTATTTCAGGCATGGAAGATGCTTTCACTGGTAATATTGATGACATTGATGCTATCGCGTCTACATTGGAAAATTTAACTGAAGGAACTACTGCACGTTCAAAAATCCAGGAAATCCAGGATCAGCGCCCATTATGGATCAGTTCGGTTGTAAGCAGCTCCAAATTTGGATTTAATGGTGTAACAAGTCTTCCTGATCAGAGGATGTTAAGTAATTTATCCCTTTTTGTTTCACAAATGAGCGATCTAATAATGGAAATACAAGCGAAGGCGATGGTGTATATGCTAACAGGTGAAATTAGCACTAAAACCGAGGTAAACGATTTTAGAACCACCTTTACTAGTTTAATTAATGATATGGATTCTCAAATAGCTAAAATAGAACCAATAAATACAACATATTACACCAATTATAATAATGCTTTTAATACTTTCAAATCAACATACAATACATGGGCCAATGATGTCATTGACTCTGCGTTATTGTTAGGTGACAATAATACCGCAATTGTTGCAGCAGGAGACGAATATCTCTTTTCTGATTGGGCTGTTGTTAATGGTTCTTTGGATGATATTTTAGAAGAAGAGATGGATCCAATTATTGGTTTTGTTGTTGAACAACAAAGTTTAACAAAAACTTATTTGGATGCAGCAAATACTAATTTAGCTCCGATTTTGGAAGATTTGACATGGTTACGTGATTTCAGCGAAACAGAAATGACTAAACTTAAGGCTGCAAGTGTTGCAGCAATTTCTACCTCTACAACCGTTACAATTGCTGCAATAATGATTGGAATAGTTTTAGCTGGTTTTATAGCTTTTGTTATGTCTAATTCTTTGTCTAAACCCTTAACTCGTTTAACTATTGATTCACAAAATATAGCTAACGGAGATTTGTCAGTAAAAATGGATTCATCAGCGCAAAAAAGAAAAGATGAAATTGGTAAGTTAGTTAAAAGTTTTGGAAAAATGGTAGAAAATCTAAACTCTACTTCAGAATTTATAAATTCTACAATATTAAAAGCTTCTGAATCAATTGCTACTAGTTCACAAGAAATGGCTTCTTCAGCTGAAGAAGTAAACGCTACCAGTGAGGAAATATCGTCGATTACTCAACAAATATCTCGAGGAGCTCAAGATCAGAGCGCAAAAATAACAATATCCGCAAATTTGGCTGATGAACTACAAGTGACCTTTAATGAAAAAATCAAAGACATCGAAACACTTTCAACGTTAATTGAAGAAATAACTGGACAAGTAAATATGCTTGCACTAAATGCGAGTATCGAAGCGGCCCGCGCAGGGGAATATGGTAGAGGATTCGCGGTAGTAGCTGAAAACATCCGACAATTAGCTGAAGAAGGAAAAGAATCGGTAACAAGAGTCAATGACATTGTTAAAGATTTACAAACATCGGTTCTTTCATCTATAAAAGGAATTACTTTATCCATTCAGGAAGTAGCTTCTATTTCAGAAGAAACTGCTTCAGGAGCAGAGGAAGCTTCAGCTGCCACAGAAGAACAAGCTGCTACGATGCAGGAAATGTCTTCCACAGCCCAAGAATTAGCAAATATTGCAACTGACCTGGAAAATGTAATAAAGAAATTTAAGAGGTAGGAATTAAATTATCAACTTTATCAATTTTAGTTTCTCAATATTTTTGGAAATAACAAATTACTCATAGTCGACAAATATGTGCAAAATTTACTGAACAATTACACAGGATAGTACAAAATAATGGTAAATAAGCTTGAAGAAGCCGTTAAATCATTGAAAGACTCAGCTAACCTCGTAGAAAAAACAGCAGAAAGTTTTTTTCAAATTGCTTTAAAAATGCAACAAATAGAAAAGGAATTGAAAAGATCATTTCACGAAAATCAAGACAAAAGAGCTAAATCTTCATTTAGAATCTTCCATTTGAATAATTGCTTTACCTTCGAAGAAAAAATGGAACAGTTCAAAGATGATTTTGTGATCATAAACGATGAAAATTCTATCATCTTTGATGAAAATAAATGAAAACGAAAAATAAATCACCTACTTAATCCGTTTTTATTAAAAAGAATTATTTAACTATATCTTTAAGTAAGAATACAAACAAATCAAATAAAAATAATTCTGAAAAATTAAGAATTTACTGATTTAAAAAAGATGAAAAAAATCATTAATGTGGATAAAGTCATAATAGAAATATCAAGATTAATAAAAATTCTTTGTAGTAACAATTAACTCTCAAAACTTTCAATATACCCATTAATTTCTCCATTCAAGTTATAATAAGGTGACACTTTCATAAATGTTTCAACAGAAGATTTTAAATTTGATCCTTGCTTGAAAGAAGATTTATCCGAACTTTTTAAAGGGCATTTATTTGTAAAACATTGAGGAATTGCTTCATCAAAGCAATTTTTTCCAATAATTTCCTCTTTTTTAACTTGAAAAAGTGAACAATAATCATCATTAACATGAGTAATAATAAATTCATTACTGACGACTTTTAACGGGGTGGCAGCATTAAGAATTTGTTCAAATTGAGAATGCTTTTCTTTTAATAATATGTTTGCTTGTTCCAGTTCCTTTTTTGCGAATTTCCAATCAGAAATATTCCGAACTATTCGTAGGACTGTATCTTTGCCAGATGGAATTACTCGTGCTTCATAATAACGGAGTTGTCCATCACGCATTTTTATTACATCCTCATAACATTGCATCTCCCCAGATTGTAATGCTTTTTGATTGTAAAACATAATTTTAGCAGCAGCTTCTTTGTCCAGAACCTCATTGACCAATTTCCCTAAAATGTCGGGAGAATCTGTTAAAAGATCGTTTTGTGATCCTTTATATGACAAAATTCTTCCTTCCTTACTCATATAAAAGATTAGATCCGGGATAGCATTTAGCATAGCTTTGTTTTGATCTTGAATTTTTGTTAATTCTCTCTCCATTTCCATTCGTTGGGTGATATCCTCATGAGTCGATATATAGTGAGTTGTCTCTCCTTTAGTATTTCTTAATGGAGAAATCCTTGATTGAACCCAAAATAATTCATCCTTCTTCTTTTTATTAAGAAATATTCCCTCCCACTCCTTTCCCGCCAAAAGTGCTTTCCATAGTGACTTGTATGTTTCATGAGGAGTCAGACCTGATTTCAATATGCTAACATCTTTTCCTAATACTTCTATAGGAATATAACCAGTCACTTCTGAAAACTTTCGGTTAACATATTCTATTTTTGTGTTTATATCAGTGACGACAATCGAAGCTGAGCTTTGTTCCACAACTAGACTGAGTTTTTCAATCTCATTTTCCTTTTGTTTTGTTTCTACTATTTGCTGAATATAATGACTCAGTTCAGTGAAAAGGGTTTTAAAATCATGGTTTTTTTGCAGATAATAATTAACTCCGAGATTTAGTGCTTGGATCACGATTTCTTCTCGTCCTTTCCCAGTAAGGATAATAAATGGAATATCTTGAGTTCGGCGCAAGGTTTTAAGTAGTGTAAGACCATCCATTTCAGGCATGTCATAATCAGAAAGAATAATATCGTAATGATATTTTTCTATCATAGATTCGACTTTCAGCGAATCAGTAGTGGTATGAAGGTCAAATAGTCGGTTAGTGTGTTTTTCCAAATACATTTTTGTGATTTTTAAAAAATCTTCATCATCATCAACATGTAAGATCTTAATTGGCTTCTGATATTTCCTAACTTCAACTTGAATATTTTCGCCATTTTCAATCATTTATCATTATTCCCAATTAGTTACAAATTAATTACAAAAACCTAATTTATTAAGAAGATTTGCATTTTTTAATTCTTTAATCAAACAAATAGACTTATCGAACCTCAAAAAACCATTTTTAGTAATAAATTGAAGAACAAATTATGCTTTCAGCTAGCGTTTAAACGTCCTAAATTGTGACTCAGAAATCTACTAGTATTAAAAATAATAAATTTACCATAAGCACTCAATGACCTTTTTTCTATTTCTATAATTTCTTAAATTATGCTATTTTCTTCCTTAAACTAATTTTAAGTTATTGAATTTGTATCAAATCCTTTAAATAACTGCCATTTTGGATAGATTCATTAAAATATCAGTATAATTACATCTTCTGTTGTTTTCATGGGGATAAATTTGCTTAATTATATTTTTATTCCAAAAAATTGAAGAAATTATCAATTTCAAATCAAGAATTCTCTTCGCGTTTTACTCATTGCATAAAATATCTTATTTGTTTCAATAATGGATTAATCTAATTTTAATTTGGTGAAAAAAACAATTTCAAAGCAACTATAAAAAAACTTGTTAAATCGCTTTCTTATTTAAAAACGGTCGTGAATAATTAATTTTTCGCCTTGATCAATAATAATATAATTGTTTTCTAATTGTTTTACTTTTTCTTCAACTGAAAAACATGAATTTTTGTGAAAAAAATAGAGATTTAGCTCCTTGTACTTTTCCTCTCTTCGTTTCATGCTTTTTACTAACTCTTGTTTCGTTTTTTGCATTTTTTGAGCTGTCCGTTTCATTTTTTCTGCTGTTTTTTGAAGACTGTTAGATGCGTCTTCTAAAGATTTCACTATCTCCCCAATTCTATTATCTTTCATAAAAATCATCCTCAAAAAGTTATTGAAAGTCAGGTTGATAAATAATTTAATCATTTTTACCTTTAAGTAAATCATATTCATAATAATTTATTTTATTTTAATTTTTTTGCTGACTCCAATTTTTGTTGTAATTAAAAGTAAAATACTCTTAGGATTTACTTTAGTTGTCATTGTATTCGGAGTAGGAAAGGTAGTTAGTTATGATGTTTATCAACCAACAGCTAATACTAACGAACAAGTCTTAGAATAATTTGCAATCATCACTAGAAAATAAAATAATCATTACATTGCAATTTTTTTATTCCCAGAGATGAAAGATGTTAATAACAAATGACAACACGGCTTTTGGTATATCCATAATTAGTGGATTCCGTGTTAGAAATAAAACGTTTTTAGGATTTGCTTTAGTTGTTATTGTATTCGGTGTAGGAATTGTAGTTAGGTATAATGCTTCTCAAACAATAACTGATACTAACAAACAAGTTTTAGAATGATTTGCAACCGTATTTAGAAAAGAAAATGAGCTAATTAAACTATAGTGATTTTAATTAACAAAATCTAATTATTTTAATAGATTTCATTACAATTTCGTAGCCAAAATTAATCCTTAATTGACGAATTTTTCCCATTTCTTAAAGGTGAGAAAATAAGTAAGTAAGTAAGTAACTATTTGATGACCAAATCGTCATCACAACGGGTTTTAGGGAAAAAAAATTCCCCATTGGATTTTAAAATAATTTGTAGGTTAACCTAACAAAAGCAGAGTTTGTTTGTAAATTTTTTATTAACGAATTTTAACTCAAGGATATGATTAAAAAATGGCTATCATAACAATTTGGAAAAACTTAAGTTTACAATTTAAAATATTAGCATTAGTAGTATTATTAGTAATATTACCTATTTTAGCAACATCAACTTACCTTTTCGGAATTCATCGCCCTGAATTGATCGCGGAAACAGAAGAACAATTGTTAGAACAGGTGGTAACTGTTACAAACCGATTTAGTAGTGTGATTCAGGAACAAAATGAATTAGTCCATGTGATCAGTGAACAACCTGATTTTTCTAATCTTTTTAACGCATCTAGTCCGGAAGAATATGATAAAGCTTTAAAAGAGACCACAGAACTTTTACTGGCATTTGGTCGTCATTTAGATAATATAGCTCAAGTCCGGTTTCTTAATGCCACAGGTTGGGAACTAATTAGAATAAATGTTGATATTGATAGAGGTGAAATTCCCCCAGGTGAAGAAACGTCAAAGGTTGAGATAGTTACAGAAAATATGTTATCCAACAAAGGTGGTTCATCTTATTTCATCGACAATAAGGATGCTGTTCTAGGTCAGGAATATATGTCAAACATAAATCTAAACAAAGAAGGAACTCAAGTTCAGAAAACCAATGAAGAAGTAGTACCAGTTGTCAGACATGCTACTCCATATTATTTTAATGGTAATTTTAAAGGAGTTTTAGTGATGAATTTTTATGTTCAACCTTTTTTTGATTCTATCACTGCTGAATTAACTGAACTTTATTCTAAAAGTGGAATATCAATTATTGATAGTAAAGGAGATTATTTGTTTAACACAAACGGTGATACATGGACCGGTAGTGAAAATACTGCTAATAATTGGGTATCAGGAGACTCCTTTAAAGACATTTATGGATCAACCCTTGTCTCAGAATTATTCTCAAATGGTGATGAAAGTACATTCATTCAAGGAGATAATATTTTTGTCTCTAGAAGAATCAATTTAGAGTTTTTCGATGAAACTTTTGAAATATTCTCAGTTATGATCACTCCTGTGAGCTTTGTAACAGCAGGAATAGATAATGCATTGTTCACAATTGTTACTATTCTTATTAGTATAGGAATAATTGGTTTTCTTATCGCATACTTTATTGCTAGAACAAATATTGTCAATCCTTTAATTAAACTAGCAAGAAATTCTAAAACTATATCAGATGGCGATCTTAGCACCGAAATTGATTTTAAAAATGTTGGTGATGATGAAATAGGTCAATTATCCGTTTCTTTTGGGACAATGGTAGAATTTTTGAAAAACACAGTTAATGAAATTTCAAACACCGCCAATACATTAGCAACTAGTTCACAAGAAATGGCTTCCTCTGCTGAAGAAGTAAACGCAACCAGTGAAGAAATATCATCAATTACCCAACAAATGTCTCAAGGATCTCAACAACAAAGCTTAAAGAGTACTGAATCAGCTATGTTGGTAGAAGAATTACAAAATAGATTCAATGAAAAAGTTGAGAATATTGAAACACTTTCAAACATTATTGAAGGGATAAATGGAAAAATAAATATGCTAGCGCTTAATGCTTCAATAGAAGCTGCACGTGCTGGGGAATATGGTAGAGGATTCGCAGTAGTGGCTGAAAACATCCGACAATTAGCTGAAGAAGGAAAAAATTCTGTTTCTAAAGTAAATGAGATTACATCTGATCTCCGATCAACTCTAGAGTCTTCAATAAAATCCATTTACGGTTCGATTCAGGAAGTAGCGGCTATCTCTGAAGAAACTGCTTCTGGTGCGGAAGAAGCGAGTGCTGCCACAGAAGAACAGGCCGCTACAATGCAAGAAATGTCTTCCACAGCTCAAGAACTTGCAAACATCGCCACAGATCTAGATGTGGTTGTAAAGAAATTTAAAATCAAATGATGCTATGATATTTATTACAAAAATTGATGAATTTGCTAGAGTGGATTATATTGCTAATCAATTTAATATTTAACTAATTTCGCATCTAATATATATCAAATTAGTTTAAATATTGATAATGTCTTAGTTCTCTTCGTTGTAAGCGCATAAAAAAACAATCAGATAGAAGGAAAATAAGAATCTAATCATAATTCCTATCATTTTATTCTTTTCCCTTATTTTTCCTTTTTCTCTAGTAATTTTCTCTTAATTTCGATGATTAGATTTATTTAGTCCTAATAATTCAATTCTGAAGTATTATTTCTTTAAAAAAAAAATAGGCAAATTTTTTTACTCATATATTTTTTCAATTAATATTATCACCTTAATTTTATTACATATAAGACTTTTGAAAATTTAATTTAAGAGATGGATAGTTATGAGTTTTAAATCAGCACCTACATTTAATTTAATGAGTCTCTTTGTTAGAGATGAACATATTAAGAGTATCTTCATCTTTTCTATGGGAGACTATTTTTATGGTTTACCAGTTGAACAAGTAAATCAGGTTCTTCAATTTATTAAATTCAATAAAGTTCCTGGAGCCCCAGACTACATTCTTGGTGTTATTGATGTTCGTGGGGACATTGTGACACTCATTGATTTAAATAAGAAGTTAGATACCAAATCTAAAATTAATGTATTAGAAGAACGAGATATTATTTTAGTTGAATATCAGGGTGAGACGGTTGGAATGCTTGTGGATCGAGCTTTGGCTTTACAACGTATTCCCAGTGGCAGAATTATTTATGATTTAGAATCCATTACCTCAAACATTGATAAAAAATATCTTAAGGGGACTGCTGGACTTGAAGATGACATAATTAACCTTTTAAATTTGGATACTATTTTATCTGATTATGAAAAAATAGAATTGTCTGATGGAATGGAAAGTTTAGAAAAAGTGGAGACTATAGATTTATCCGAGGAGGAATTATCAAAACTTGATCTTTCTGTTGAAGGATTGGAAAGTTTAGAAAAAGTGGAGACTATAGATTTATCCGAGGAGGAATTAATTAATCCTGATTTTTCTGAAGAAAAGAAAAGCAAGGATAAAGGAAAAAGAAGGAAAAAGAAAGAAAAGAAAATTTTAGAAAAAGTGGAGACTACAGATTTATCCGATACGGAATTAATTAATCTTGATATTTCTGAAGAAAAGAAAAGAAAAGATAAAGGAAAAAGAAAGAAAAAGAACGAAAATGAAAGTCAAGAAAAAATTGAGACTGTTGATTTATCTGAGAGGGAATTATCTAAACTTGATCTTTCTAAAGAAGAGACAGACACTGACAGCTAAAAAAGATCTATTTGTATCGAAAATTATGAGAAACCTAACTCACTAATAATAATCAAATTATCAATAAATAACTGTTATTTTGAGAATATTTTTATGGATTAACTAAATTTCTACAATAATGGAGTAAATTTAATGCAGAATGATAAAGAAATTGTTAACATTTTTATTAGTGAAACAAGGGAATTATTATCTGCATTCAATGTTAATCTGAACACAATAGAACGAGACGTAACTGATTTAAGACCTGTTGAGGAAATAAAACGATTAATTCACACTTTAAAAGGTATCTTTGCTGCAATGGAGTTTTCTAAACTAACAGAAGTTCTTCATGTTACTGAAGACGTTCTCGAACAAATTAGTATGACTAGTTTCTTTGATACTGAGACATTGGATATTTTTTATGAGCTTAATAATAAATTGAATTCTTTAATGAATTTTATTTCGCATATGAAGGTAAATAAATTTGGGTTATCTGAAAATCAGAAGATAGAAGAAATGCCCGAATTTGAAGTTTCAGAAATAAAAAATAAATTGCAACAAGTGATTGATGGGAAAATCAGTACAGGAATTCCTTATGAGATTGTGGTCGATTACGATAAAAATTGTAAATTAAAAAGTGCAAGGGCATTTCAAACGTTAACAAGACTTGAAAAATTTTCAAAAATCGTCAGCTCGAAACCTACTCGCCAAGAAATTGAAGATGAAAAATCCTTCGCAAATCTAAAAATAACAATCGTTTCTAATGAAGATGATAGACTAATTAGAGAAGAAATCTCGAAGGTAGATGAAGTTTCTGATATTAAAATAGAAAAATTAACAGAGAAGGCTAATATAGATAAAAGGTTAGATATATCCTCAGATTTTCAATCAATAAGAGTTCCCTTAACTGATTTGAATAAAATGATGGGTATTTTAGGAGAAATTGTTACTGAACGAAATAAATTGGAACAAGAATATATAAAAACTAATGTTTCTTCTTTTTCTTTTCGAGAATATGATCGAATTACAACTGAAATTCAGGAATTAATCCTCAACGCCAGGTTAGTCCCATTAGATAATATATTCACTTATTACCCTAGATTAACAAGAAAATTAGCTCAAGAATATAATAAAGAGATTAATTTAATCGTCAGAGGAAAAGGTGTTGAAATAGACCGAATTTCGATAGACCTCCTTAATGATGTTATAATCCAATTAGTTCGGAATAGTATTATTCATGGGATTGAGTCTCCAAAGAATAGAAAGAAGAAAAAAAAATCAACAATTGGCAAAATTGTTGTCATCGCAGAAAAAGATTACCAAGATATTATTATTAAGATTGAGGATGATGGACAAGGCATTGATGTTCCTTTATTAAGGAAATATTCACTTGAAAAAGGATTAATTAAAAAAAATGATAAATTAAGTAAGGAAAATTTATTATCATTACTTTATTTCTCAGGATTTACTACAAGTGATCAAGTATCCGAACTAGCAGGAAAGGGTATCGGATTAAATTTAGTTTATAAGAAAATTATTAATAAATTAAATGGTACAATAAACATCGAAACACAAAAAGATTTTGGAACACGTTTTACAATTAGAATAAGAAGAAATCAACAAATATTTAGTGGATTAATCGTTGAAATTGAAAATTCTTTGTACAGCATTCCAATGCCTAATATAAGTAGAGTAATACATGTTCCGAAGGAAAAATGTTACTTCGATGAGAAAAAAAGACCTTATATTGTTTTAAATCGAGAAATAATTCCTCTTGTTTCTATCAGAGAAAACTATGAACTTGAATCCATGACTCAAAAAAATATGAAAATTGATTCTATTGGAACAGTAATCATTTGGCAACATGGAGAAAAAAAATATGGCATTCTAGTTGACAGATTAGTTAATCAGCAACAAATTGTTTATAAAAATAGAGATACTTTGATGGATAGAATCAAAGGATTTGGAGGATTTTCTTACATTGGTGAAGGAAATGTTGTCCCAATTATCGATCCATCAACTTATAGTGTGAAATAGACCTTGAATAGTTCAAACAAGACCTTTCGATTTGATTTACTCTTAAGTGATCATATAGATGCCCTACAAGAATTGGGAAATATCGGTAGTGGTCATGCTGCTAACGCACTTGCAGATTTATTAAACAGACGAATAGATATGAGTTTACCGAGATTTAAAAGAATATCAACTACTGAATTATCAACCATTCGATGGAAAGACAAAGAACCTGATTCTATTTTTGGTGCAGTTATCATAGAGACAAACGGGGAAATCCCTCTAACTATTATTATTATCTTTGATGAAGATACCTTAAATTCTCTACTTAAAATTTTAAGCACAACCAAAAAAGCGATTAATATAAATGAATTAACTTCGTTAGATGAATCTATTATAAAAGAAATAGGAAATATGCTTTCATTACATTTTATTGCCTCAATAAATACGTTTTTAGGGATAAATGAAATACCTGGTACTCCGATTTTTGTTTTAGAAAAATGTGAAACAATTTTTACTTCATTAGCATCTCTTTATGGTGATGATTTCACTGAACTCTTACTGATTGAATGTGATATCTTTTCTGCTGACACCAAATTGAGTCCAATTATTATTTTTGCTCCTGAACCGAAATCTGTTGAAATTACCTTATTAAAAATGTTTGAAAATTAATGTTGAAGTTTTTATGGGTACACAATTCCTCTTAGAAAAAAAATTCCCAAAATTCAAATAATTACAGCTAGAAAATGATAACTAGGATTAATTAAACTGAGAAAAAGAGATTGCAATCGAATTAATTTTTGAATAACAACTAATGAAAGTTTTCTTACTCCTAGTCCTTATTTACCAAAACAATTCTTTTTCATAAGATATAAAATATTATTTTAAAATAATTATTAGGTGTTATTGATCTTGAGTCTTGATTCTAAGAACAAATTTGATAGTATTGGAGTTCACCAAAAGGGAAAGGTTACTGCTTATTTAGAGTTTCAATTAAATGAACATTATTTTGCTGTTCCAGAAGAACAAGTTATCCAAATTCTTTATTTACAAAAATTCAATAAAATTCCTGGTGCAAAAAAAAATGTAATAGGTGTTATTGATGTTAGAGGGAAAATAACAACACTTTTAGACTTGAAGAAAATTCTTAAGCTCAAATCGACTGATGATGCAGGATATAAAGGGAATGTTATCTTATTAAATGTTGCTGAAGATAATATTGGCATGTTAGTTGATCGAGCAATTGGTTTACGATATATAGCTGAAAATAATATTAAGAAAAAATTAGGGTTCATCTCGACAAAAATAGAAAGAAAATATCTAATCGGTGCAACAAAAATCGATGATAAAATCATTGTGTTATTAAATTTAGATGCACTTATTCCAGAGTATAATGAAGAAAAAATTATCCAAGCACGTAGGACTAGAAAGACTATTGCCAATGAAACAGAAGATAATTATGTAGTGCAAGAAGAAATCCCAGAATTTCAATCATCCGAGGATTTTTATGATAACAAAGGAGTTCACCAAACTGGAAAGGTTACTCCTTATTTAGAGTTTCAATTAAATGAACATTATTTTGCTGTTCCAGAAGAACAAGTAAACCAAATTCTTTATTTACAAAAATTCAATAAAATTCCTGGAGCAAAAAAAAATGTAATAGGTGTTATTGATGTTAGAGGGAAAATAACAACACTTTTAAACTTGAAGAAAATTCTTAAGCTCAAATCGACTGATGATGCAGGATATAAAGGGAATGTTATCTTATTAAATGTTGCTGAAGACAATATTGGTATGTTAATTGATCGAGCAATTGGCTTACGATATATAGCTGAAAATAATATTAAGAAAAAATTAGGGTTCATCTCGACAAAAATAGAAAGAAAATATCTAATCGGTGCAACAAAAATCGATGATAAAATCATTGTGTTATTAAATTTAGATGCACTTATTCCAGAATATAAGGAAGAAAAAATTATCCAAGCGCGCAGGACTAGAAAGACTGTTGTCAAGAAAACAGAAGATACTGAGACAGAACAGGAGGAAATTCCAGAACTCCATTTTTCTGAAGACGATTTTGTAAAATATTCTGATTAACTGAAAATGATCTCATTTTAATTACTTTTTTTTCCTCCCCTTCTTCAACTACATATTACGGTTAATGATATGATTTAAGCTTTATTTATGTATATGCACAGAATAACCCTTCAAATTAAGAAATAATGAACAAGTAAAATAGATAATAAGCAAAAAGAGCGTTATTATCAGCTATCTTATTTTCCATAAATATTTCAAAACTCCCTTCCCTAATAGACATTTTTTTTACATAAGGGGAAAGTATTATTACTGGCAAATTTTCTTTGGGAAAGTTTTCCTACATAGAATATTTACAAACCTTTGATTATTATAGCATTTCTAGGAACTAATTGATTAATGAGGCTTTAAGCAAAAATAATTTTTTCTATTAAACATTTAAATAAGAATGGAATAACAATCAGAGTTAAAATAAACTGACAAAATTCAAATAAAGGATGAATATAATGGCAAACATACTAATAGCTGATGATGCAAGATTTATGAGGATGATGATAAAGAAAATCCTTGAAGGTGATGGACATAAGATAATTGGTGAAGCTTCAAACGGTGAGGAAGCTATTTCATTATATGCCAAGTTACGTCCGGATTTAACGACAATGGATATTGTTATGCCAAATCCTAATGGGATAGAATCTGTTCGAAAAATTCGAGAATTTGATCCTCATGCAAAAATAATAATGATTACTGCACTTGGTCAAGAGGCTATGGTTATTGAAGCTTTGAAATCAGGAGCAGCGGATTTTATAATCAAGCCATTTAAACCTGGCAAAGTCATAGAAGCTGTTGATAAAGTTTTAACAACATAAGAAAATTATTTTTGAAATCATTAACCAAAAATTTGTATTGAATTAATTTAAGACATAAAAAATTCACAATATATGAAATGTAAATAATTTTAACCTTTAGGGAAGTGTAAAAATGGAAAAAGATGATGACTTAGTTAATGTATTTATAAATGAAATCCGAGAGATTTCATCGACAATAGATTCATTATTAAATGATTTAGATGATAATCCGACTAATATACCTTCCCTTGAAGAAATAAGGGATAATATTTATACAATGAAAGGCATGTATGCTGCGAGGGACTTTGCTGGTCTAACTAAACTCTGTCAGATAGCAGAAGAAGCATCAAAAAAATTGATTAGTTCTGGGTTTATAGATAGTGACTCTATCGATATTTTTCATTCTTTTAACAAAAAGATAAATGAAATATTGGTTTTTCTAGTTACGTTAAATTTAAATAAATTTAGTTTGGATCAAAACAATAAATTAGAAGATATGAAGGAATTTGACCTTTCAATTATTATCAATGATTTAAAGGGAATTACAGGGGAAACAATAAGAATGGGGGTAACTTACGAAGTATTTATAGAATTTATTGATAAAAATAAGTCTAAAAGTAAAAATGCCTTAAAAATCTTAGACACTTTTGAAAATATTGCAAGAATTATCAGTTCTACTCCAACACGAAAAGAATTACGAAGTGGAACAGGATTCGATTATCTAAGTATCATATTAGTGTCAAATGAAAATGAAAAACTATTGCTGGATGAAGTAAACAAAATAGGTGGAGTTTCTGATACAAAAATAAAAGTACTTCTTGATGAAGATAAGGAGAAAGGTAAACTTGAAGTTGGTACAAAAGTTTCATCAAGTTTCCAATCTGTTAGAATATCTCTTAAGCATTTGAATAAATTAATGGATTTGGTAGGGGAGTTAGTTATTGTAAGAAATCACCTTGAACAAGAACTATTAAAAACAAACAATAATGCTTATTCATTTAGAGATTTCGATAATATAGTATCAGATTTACAGAATATTATTTTAAGGACTAGACTAGTTCCATTGGAACAAATATTTAATTATTATCCGAGAATAGTAAGAGAAGGATCAAAAGAAAGCGGAAAATTAATTGATCTTGTAATTAGTGGAAAAAATGTAGAAATCGATAGAGTCAGTATTGATTTAATAAATGAATCTATTATTCACCTGATCAGGAATGCCATTGATCATGGAATTGAGACCCCAGATATCAGAAAAAAGAACAAAAAACCTGAAAAAGGAAAAATTACCATAATTGCTAGGAAGGATATTCAAGATATAGTTATTACAGTCGAAGATAATGGTGAAGGTATTGATTTATCTTCAATTAGGAAAAGAGCAGAAGAAAAAAAGTTAATTAGGAAAAATGAAAAACTAAATGAAAAGGAATTATTAGCACTATTATTTTATTCTGGATTTTCGACCAAAGAAGAGGTATCAAAATTATCTGGAAGAGGGATAGGATTAAATATTGCTTATAATAACATAATTGATAAATTAAAAGGAAAAATTGATATAAAAACTAAAAAGGGCCTAGGTACAAAGTTCATCATTCGAGTAAAAATGGATTATTTGATTGTTAATGCTCTAGTTGTAAAAGCAGCAGGTTCATTGTTTACAATTCCTTTTCCAAATATAAAGAAAGTAGTAGAAGTCTCTGGTGACGAATTAGAATATAAAGAAAAT
>MDVS01000155.1 GCA_001940645.1 Candidatus Heimdallarchaeota archaeon LC_3 | reverse complement strand
AAAAATCAATTTCCAGTTAAAGTTCATAATTATGGTGGTAATGTGTATATTCCTAAACGTTGTAGACACAATGAAATATTGATTGGAATATATGATATGCTTATAAGATGTCTATGCTGTAAAATTGAACTTGATTGGAATGAAGTATATGATGAAGCTAGCGTTCCAAAATATTGTGAAAAATGTATGAGTATTGAACAGCTCGAATATTTAGAGTATGTTCTTGAAATAATGGTAGATGATTAAAATGGTGATTAAAATGAAAAAAGTGAAAAAAATGATTAGTAGATTTAATTTCAGGTGGTATTTCGAGAAGAGAGACGCTTGGATTGGTGTTTTCTGGGATAAACATAATTGGGGAAATAATAAGGGATTTGCATATAAGGAACTTTTAGTTTATATTTGTATTATTCCTTTTTTTCCAATGAAGTTCTCATTTAGATGGAATAGACGAAAAGGATGTTTTAGCGAATTATGAGTTTTAAAGGAAAAATAAGTTGGTCTGAATTGAGACAGTATAATACATGTCCTTATCAGATTTTTCTCAAGAATACAAATGTTGAAGATTTATCCAACGTGAATAAACAGGCTAAAACGAAGGGCTTGAGTTTTCATAGTTTTTGCGAACATTATCACGATAATTGGAAGAATGGAAAACCTGATAAGAATAAGAAATTTGATAAGGAGAGCTTTCAATGGTTTCATGGATTTGAATTGGAAAGATACGAATATTGCGAAGATAAAAAAATTCCTTGGAAACCGTTACATGTTGAGAAAACCTTTGAGGGAGACGATTGGCTTTGTATTGTCGATAGAATTGACGATATGGGAGATGGAACTTTTATGATGGTTGAATATAAGAATAAACCAGGCACTTTTGACAAACAACAGTTGGCGTTTGAATATTGGGTGATTACAGAGAATTATGAATATTGTAGTCATTGTAATGAATTTGTTCTAAAGGGAGGTTGTCCAGAAGTTCACGTCAAACCTATTGTTTTCTCAGCATTTGGAATAATCTATGCGGAACATCCAGATGAAAATTATTATAAGAAACCAAATAAAACAAGCTTGAATTCCATGAGGAAAAAGATGTCCATGACTTTAATGGGTATTCGTGGTGGACACTTTATTGCGAAATCTGGGTTCGCTTGTTTTTATTGTGATTTCGGTAAGCTTGGACAGTGTGACAAGGTTGGGGTCAGTTTAAACCTTTGTACAAAATGTAGCATTCCATTGCAAATGATAGATAATACTTAAATTAAATTTGGTGAAATTGGATATGGTGGACATTTGAAACTGATGTATGTCGGAAATTCCGATAATATGAGAAAAACGATAAAAACTACGAATTATCGACAATGGTTGAAACTTAATACATTAAATGATGCCCACAGAAGTAATTATATTTTTGATAGTCCTAATGGTTTTATTCATCCGTTTTATGCTGAAGTGAAACATATTTTTCTGGATTGCGATATAATGGAGAAGAGACCCGATAGAGCATTAAATGATCATTTTGAGGAGCAGGGTGATATAAGACGAGCTTTTATCAGTTCAGGAAATAATTTTCATCTGCTTTTGGAAATAGAACAAATACCTGCAAGATTTGCAAAGGTGACAATTAATTCCTATGTCTCAAATCTGTCTCTGATGACTGGTATTCAATTTGATTTGATATCATCGGATCTGACACATCTTAGACGGGCTGTAGGAACGATAAATCCGAAATCTAATAAAATGGCTTGTTATTATGATCCAAATACATTTGAAACATCTTTAGAACCTATTATTTTGGGTGAGAATACATTAGAAATACCGATTATCAGATCAGATATAAAATCCCATTGGGAAAAATTACATAATAAAAAATTATTTAGAATTAATAAAAGAAAAGGATTAACTGACCCATACGATATGAATATTAGACTTCCAAACGATACTGGACATTTCTCTCGCATAAAGGTGTTAAGACAACTGCGAAATGGTGGAGTAAGTAAAGAAAAATCTTTGGAATTCATTCGCAGTTGGCTAACTCCAGAAAAATTTGAACATATGGTCGATGAAGGTGTAATTGATCGTATTTTTAATTATCGGTTGTGATTTTATTATGGTATTCGGAGAAGGATATAAAGGAACTCTAGATCTTTTATCAATGACAAAAGAATCATATAATGAAATGCGAGAATTACAAAAGAAAAAAATTTACACATGTGTTAATTGCGATTTTGAGATTGAAGGAGAACTTTCTGATATAATTGATAAAGATATTAATTGTAGAAATTGTAATTATTATAATGCTATTGTGTGTAAAAATGGGTTAGGACATCCAGTTTATCTAATGATTTTACCAAAACTCTCAATGACTTAAAGAAACTTTTTATTGTTGCTAAATAATTATATTTTGGGACTCGAACCCCCGAACCTTCCGTAGGATGTGGCATACTAGTTATGAGTATATTTGACTTTCAGATTGAACAACCATATAATTTTTTTAATCCTGAAACAACAGTTATAATCGCTAGTATGCCTGGACAACAACTTTTAGATAAATTACGGTATTTCCCCCGAGAGGGAAGACGTATTAATGTGGGATGTGGAGCTTATATCTCCAATTTTATGTTTGAGTGTGAGGTTAATGTTGATTTAAAAGATAGAAGATATTGGAAAAATTTTCTTCAGGCTAATGTTCTCGACTTGAACAATCATTTCTCCTCAAATGATTTTGATTTTTATTTTTCCTCACATCTTTTTGAACATCTGGCAATTGATGAAATTATAACTGCTATAGAAATTGCTGAGAATATTTCCAAAAACGTGATTATTTTAGTACCTCAGGGTGAACATGTCTTGGGTCAAGTTTATAACGATCATAAGACCTTGTTTTTGGAAGGTGGATTAGCACGTAATACTTTTGGCGAAAAATCTCCGATATCAACAGTACAATAAAACGCATAGTATTAAAAATCTTTTTCAATACTAGTTCAAGTTAGTATATTGTGAGTACTCAACTTCAAACTTTATTATCTGTAGCTAAAACCCGAGAAGAGAAAATAGTAACAAAGCAGGGAAAAGCTGAAAAGTCTGATTTTGATGTAAGATTTCGTAATAGAATTTTAACTGAAAGAAAAACTGGTACATATTGTATTCCTCCAACAATCAAGGCGAGGTTACTTACAACCCTTAAATCCGATATAAAAGGTAGAATAGGGAATTATGATTCAATAACCACAGACGAAGACGCTAAAACGAGACATCTTCAATCAATAGTTAAACGGATGGCAACTTATAACCGTATAATTGAGAATACTAAAAGTTGTGATGTTTCAAAGGCTGGAAGATGGAATCCTAAAGGAAAAGCTCTCGAAAAAGAAATGGCTTTGATAACTGATAATTTCAATGAAGCTGAAATTTTAGATATAGCCAGAGAGTTGAAAGGAGAAACATCTGATGGTAAACCACCAAAATTAAAAACCGACACAGAAATGATTTTTAGTGAATATAAACGTGTCTGGAGAGAATTAAGAGCTCTGGCTTATGATGGAATGGATGAGGAAAAAGATCAATCTGTTTTATCAATCTGTGGAAATCCAATTGAAGTTGGTTTAGGTTCAGACGCTGTTCAACCAACATTAGATAAGATGGCTTGGTTTGGTTCTTATGATGATTGGTTTGATTATTACTTTTTAGGAGATGATTCGGTTATTCATTCCAATGGTACTTTTAGACCGTTATCAGATGATGATAAGAAAGGTTGTGCTCCTATATTTTTAGTAGATAAACTTAGACCACTTGAAGAAGAAGATACAAAAGATGTTAAAATAACTAAAGAAGAGAAATCGAAAATTCAAAAAAGACCAAAAAAGGAGAAAGTTGATGAGTAGTATTTATGATATAAAGTCTATTCAAGGCTTAAATCACGAAAATTATTCCAGAAGAGAAAATTCCAAATGGAAAAGTATGAAACTTATAGATCGAAATATTGATAGAATTAAAGAAGGAACTAAAAAAGGAGCTTTATCAGCTGATGATAATAATAGAGCTAGTTCTATAGCTTTAGGATTAATTGTAGACGCTAGTTTTAGAATTGGTTCAGAAAAGGGTTCAAGAGAATTTGGTACTTATGGTGTCTCTACAATTAAACCTGAGCATATTAGATCTAAAGGAAATACTGTAATTTTTGAATATAAGGGAAAAGGACAAAATAAAGAAGATTCGAAAGACGATGTTCATCAAACAAAAGTGATCTCTGATCCATTTTGGGTTAATGCTATTTTGAAACAAAAAGAATTGGGATGTGAATCTCTTTTTTGTGGAATAACAAATTCAGATGTTAAAGATAAATTAGAAGATCTTACCCGTATTAAAAATTCTAAAGGTACTAGAAATGTTCATTCTATTAGAGCGTATAATGCTAATCGGATTTTAATTGATCGAGTGTTGGTTAACAAAGAAATGGGATATAGGGAAGCTGTACAGGAAGTCGTCAAAGAATTGGGTCATTTTAAAAAAGGAAAATTAGATCCAAAAGCTGATACAGCTCATAAATCATATATTCATCCGATGATAGCGAGATTACGTCTCAGAACTGGTGGATTTCCTAAATATGGTATAGGAAAAACCCGAGAACAATATTTAGAACGAAAATAAACAACAAACTAAAAGAACAACACAGTAACTATTATAATTATGAGTAAATCTGGAGATCTAGATGGACAAGATCTTATTGATGATGTATCAAACGAACTACAACTCAACGAACAATCTGAAAATTATGAAATTCGCCAAAAAAATAAAAAAAGAAAGGATAAAGGATTTACGAAAGATGAAGCACGATCATATATCAGACCTCAAACACACCCTCCTCGAACAATCGAAAAATATGAAAAAATCCCAAAATATCTAAAACCAATTGAATCCAAAACATTTCGAAGAATAGAAGCTAAAGCTAAAGGAACTGAAGTGAAATATTTAGGTTGCTTAATGTGTGGTAAAACCTCTCCAATGACTGGTATGACTAAAGATAAAGAAATAATAGATGTCAATGGCGATATGATTTTTGTTAAAGGAAGACCGAGAGGAATATTTGGTTATTTGGGTGAAGATAAGAACCAAAAAAGTATATTTTTACCATTTACAGATAGAATATTACAAACTCGAATTGGAGGCGGTAGACAGATTGGATTTCATTCACTTCCTGATAAAGACATAGATTTAGAAGCATTGCACGTGGCTAATGAGAATTTATTTCGTAACATTAAATCAATTGCTCAACAAATTGTTTTTGAGTGCGAACGGATTGAGAAGATATGATGAAAGATGGATTATTCGTAATTACAAGTTCAACGTGTCCTCACTGTGTTACATTTAAGGAAAAAAAATCTGAAGAAATGAAAAATATAACTGAAATTGTGATTGATAAATTAAATGATGATGATAAAGTATGGGATATAATCGATCAATTAGATGTACTTGGTACACCCACTGTAATTCGAAAAGATGGAGATAAATATTGTGAACTTGAGTTGGATGATTTGGAAACTGAGATAAAATGTACTACTGTTGGAAAAAATTCTAAACCTAGTTCTAGTCCTTCAACTCCACAAAAAGAAAAACCTTTATCAAATGCGACTGAATTTATAATGAAAGAGATTGGTGGAAGTATATTTAATTAAAAGTCAATCACGTTAATCGCTTTGGTCGCTATGCCCTCTGCTTGGGGTGTACCTATCGCAAACCAATTTACAACTAAACCATGAGCATTTCTTGGTAATTTGAAACCTGTAGTAGTAATATCAAAGGGATTAGATTGGACTATTGCAGTTCCAGGCGGTATTCCCATAGCACGAGATATTTCAGTTACAATAATTGAAAGTACATAATTTAATCTATCTGTGGTAATTTTTGAAATTCTATTTAATTCTGATTCTATCAAAGTTCTCTGATTCTCGTTCTGAACGTCAATTTTCTCATTTATAGCCTGTAACATTTGATTAAGTGTTTCATTGACTGATAATTCGAGAGATGATTTAACATTTACCAAAGCTTCATTCACATTTTCGTTTACTCCGTCAGAAATATTTCCTACAAGTTCATTAATATTAGTCTCAAGTGAAGATACTAATTTAGTTTTAAATTCATTTAGTCCTTTTTCGTATTCCTGTCCAATTACAGTTGATAATGCGTTAGTTTGTTCAACCATTTCTCCATAGACATCATTAAGTGCGTTTTCAGCTCCATCTTTTACACTATTGAGAGATTCTTCTAAAGCAACATTAACAAAATCACTTAAATTTTTTAATCCATCCTCGACCATTTGTTGAGTAGCGTCAATTGTAGTATCAATATAAGAATTTGTAGCTTCAGCTGCTGAAACAGCAAAATCAAAAGCTGATTGGAGAACTCCTCCTAATGCATTTAAACCAGCTGAGACGTGTTTTCCAATCTCACGACCTTGAAATCTACCAAACCAACGAGGGAAAATACTCATCAAATTAAATATTCCATTATTAGCGGCTATAAATGGGGCTGCTAAATCTAAAGTAAGAGTAGAACCAGCCAAAAGTTTAAATTGTCGAATTCTTAATTTAGGAATTCTCAAAGTCCAACTTTTACCCTTAAAGACTGTTTTACGAGCTACTTTAATTTTATTAATCTTCACTGTGAAGTTAATTGCGTTCATAAGTATCATTTCAGGAAAAGTTACTTGAGGAATACCTATAGACCATACTGGAAGTAAATCATCATAAACTTTATTGATTGAATCTCTGATATAGTTCCAAGCATTAAGATTCGCCAATTCTAAAGCATTTTCTAAATCGAATTGAATTTTTCCAATTTCTTTTGGTACTAGTGGCGGTATTGTTGCAATAAAAACAGCTGGGATTTTAGAATCCCAATTCCACCATTCATAAGTAATAACATAAACACCAGTATCGAGAGAAAATGATACAATTTCTTGATCTGGAATAGATTTTTGAGTCCATTTATCAATTACTAGACTTGATCCAATCCAAACTCTGTATCCTTCAGCTCCTCCAGCCATCATAAACAACTTCGTGACTTTTTCCACATCAAATTCAGCTTGAGCTTTAAAACCTATTTTATTACTTGCTCCAGCAAATACTCCATGCTCTCCAAAATCAAAATCAAACATGCCTGTAAATTGTCCATCTTTACGTTCTACGTTCAAGGTATCAAAATTTGCTGGAAGTGTGTCTGGTTCAGTAGCTAAGGAAATTCCTAAATTACGACCATTGTAAAGACCTCTACGGGGTTTGGCTGATAGATGTTTAACTTTTATTTTTTGAAGAGACATTACAGAAATATCAGATCGAGCTAATTGTTGATTATTATTCTCGCTTAAAGGAATATTACTTAATATTGGTTCTTTTCCACCTAAAAAATATATTCCGCTTCCACCTCCACCAGAAGGAGTTGTAACTACAGTTTCTCCAGTTGGTTCTTCAAATGTTTCTGCTGATTCAGTTATTTGTAAATCTAAAGCTGCTTGAATTTCAGCTGCTGTTAATTCTTCAGTGGTATCATCTCCAATTTCTTCTATTTCAAATAATCCATCTATAGTTGGTAATTCTGATACTCCTTGAGTTATGGAGGATAAACCATCATCAGGAAGTTCCGCTGGGTCTTTAATCACATTTCCCGTAGTTTCAATCATTTTAGTTCCATATATTCCTGGAGATGTCATTTGATACCAAACAACGTTCCAAGCGCCAATTTTAGGTGGTAGAGGAAATGTGAAAGTTGATTTTACGAGTTTACCCACTTTAGAAAGGGTTTTCGTAATTTCAATTGTAATTGCTTTTTTTATGAATTTTAAATCGGGTAATTCTAATTTTGGAAAATCTCCAAGTATAAATTCTGGTATTTTAATAGCTACAGCTGTTGTAGCTGGTATTTCCATTTCTACAGCGGATATTGATCCTAAAGTAATTTCTGGTAAAACGATCTCAAGTGGTTCAAATTTATAAGATAAGGGGGATATTTTTGGATCAGTTGTCTGTAATACTGAACATATCACTATTGGTGGTTCTTTGTATGGTAATCTGAATACTATTTGAGTATCGTTGTCTTTACCAATATTTGCTTGCCCGAATTGTGGAATCCAATCAAATCCTTTTCCACCTATCAGTTCCCTGATATACGGAGGAATATTAATATTGCTTATACTCCAATCGTTGAGCTTTACTTCTTCTGCCATTATTTTGTCCTCTGATAAATGCGTTTCTCTTTCTATTATTTGCAAGATAGGATAAGTCTTGAATTATTTTTGCTTTTCTTTGATTTGGTGGAAGATTTTTTGATTGAGAAAGAGATTTCATCAAATAACCTATTAACCAATGATGTAAGTGGTCATATAAACCTATATCCTTATGATCATGCATTATCATAATGTCAGCCAACATTTCTAATGTTCTGGGATCTGTGTTTGGATTAAACATTTTTTTCAACCATAAAAGACCTGCGGCTGAAGCTAATTTGTTGTTCCACATAGCTGATAAAATATTATTATCAGTAGATGAAAGAAAAGATTTTAACATAGTCTAGTACCTACTAACAGATGGATTATTATTAATCTGTTGAATATCTTTCGGATCATAGGCAATTGGGGGAACTAAAATATCATTTTCATTTCCCAAAACAACCATATGGTCTCTATTATGAATAAGTAGACCAGCATAATAATCACCATTGGGTAAATTGTTATCCTCATAGTATTTAGCAATACTAGTGCATAATTCCTTATAAGTTATTAATGATTCTTTAGGAGAAATACCGTTTAATATACTAACTACCAAAGTAAACCAAGTGAATTCAAAATCTCTACGATATTCGTGATCCCACTCATTCCATGCAACCCAGACGAGATCGTTTGAACCCACATAAAATCTGGCTCCCTCTTTTACAGCTTCAATTCCTAAACCCGAAGCGGTGTAACAACTAGGTACAGCTATCACAGCTCTATCTTTGAGAAGATATGCCTGATCTGTGGTTAGAGTACCTAAAAACGGATCGTCACCTAACCATTTATCTTTAAGTCCGTGACCAGTATATATTACCACACCAGGGTCATGTAAAGGTAAAAGATTCGTGAAGATAAAATTCCAATCCAAAATTCCGTAAAATTCTTTGACTACATAACCCATTTGTTCTAATGCTCTTTTGATTAAATAGGCTGTACTAGCAGAAACGCTGGTGGCAATATCGATCCAAGGTGCTACCAGATAAGCTAAATTCGGATTCTTTACTGTCAATTTAATTCATTCCTCGTATGTTTTTGTTGTAATAATTGACCGACTTTAACTTTTTTCCGATCAAGATGAATATTAGAATCATAATATAGTAATGTAGCTACTTTTTGTGGTAATAATAAACCATTGAAACCAATCATATAAGAATCATCTCTTCTTTTGTTTTTTACTGGTTTAGCTCTGGTTTTAATTTTTGATTTTTTAACATATTTTGTAAACCCAGTAACAATTGATTTATTACCAGTCAAATCTACTTTCCATAAAGTATATTGATTATATTGATAATTGAATATACTTCCATCCGCATCAACTAGACC
>MDVS01000154.1 GCA_001940645.1 Candidatus Heimdallarchaeota archaeon LC_3 | reverse complement strand
CGGTACATCTCATTTAGAAAAATATTTTTGTCTGGAGCATAACATATGCTTTCTAAAGCAAATATTTTAGAAAAGGATTCGTCAGGGAAATTAGTATTTGTGAAGTCTTGTTTTTGAAATTCCAATAAAGATCTATTTTTAATTTTCTGTGATAATTCATTTGCTCTTTTAACTTGTTCGCTCGAAATTGTTATACCTACTGTTTTTACACCATAGTTTGCAACTATGTATCTACTTGTCCCACCAACTCCACAACCAGCATCAAGTATTATATCACTTCGTTTAATTTCTAAACAATTAGCAATATATTCAGATGTATTAATTTCAGCTTCTTTATAATTCTTAGTTTTTTCATTCCAGATACCAAAATGCAGGTGTTCTTTTGACCATTTTCCAAAAATATTTACAGTTTTATCAAAAAATTCTTCGCTTGTTGCTTTAGAGAAGTCCGGATTTTTCATTTTTTTACCCTGTTTTCTTGAATTTGAAGAAATAGTTGTTATTATTATTAAATAGTGTCATTTCAAAATGAATTATTTTTTGTTTTTTTTTGAACATCACTTATTATTTTAAACGTGTTTAGATATCATTTTATTAATATTCAAATATGTTTCGGAAAATGTATTTACCTAAATTTCAACCCGTAATAGGAATTAATCAACACCGATTAATCTTCTTACTAAGTATTTCTTTTAAATTTTTTTATTTGCTAATATTACCAGTTTCCGGTGATTTTTTTCTTGGCAACTTCAGCTTTTGAAAATAAATTGATAATAATTTTTGCTTTTAATGAAGAACTAAATTCGTGATTCTGTTTTTTGTCAGTTAAAGATCTTTGATTTCTCTCATGGTTGGTTTTGAAAAACCAATATAGAAACTTATCCCCAAAAAGACTCGAAAAAAATCTGGTTGCAAGTCCGGCCTTTATCCAAGGGTCAAATTCCTCTTTCCATAATTTATTATAACTCATATCTTCGATAATACTTTTAGCAGCCAAATAACCACTTTTGATAGAATAAAAGTTTCCGAATCCCATAAAAGGATCTTGAAATCCTGCTGCTTCCCCTACGTAGCACTGTCCATTTATTTTTGCACTTTTTGGATTTAAAAAGTTTCCTCCACCTGAAAATTCCCTCAAAATCGGTCCTTTAAAATAATCCTCAAAATAATTTAATCCATTTTGATGAATTTTCTTTATATTTTTAAAGCATTTAGAATCAAAAATTGCGATAATAATTTCAATATGGTTGTCAGTTACAGGAGCATACATGTAAGATCCTTTAGGGAGAACGCGATTGTTGAACATTAACAACATTTCGTCGTCAATAGTCTTAGAACCTCGTTTGTAAACAGTTCCAAAAGCAAGACCATGTACCGATTTAGGTCCTGTAGCTATGATATCCATAGTTTCAGCTTTTATTCGAGAATTAAAATGAAATTCGACTCCAAGAGATTTTGCTTGATATAGTAATCCTTGCTCAATACTATTTTTAGATCCTCCGCGTAAAATGAAAAATATATGTAAGGGATTCCAATCAAATACAATATCTTCTTTATCAGCCCACAACAAACGAGTAGTTTTAATGTTTTTATATTCAAAATTTATTTTAAGATTCACTTCATTAAAAAAATTGAAAATATCCTGAGAGGATACGAGTCCCTGAAAATTGGGATTGAAACGTTTTCCAACTGATTCTCGTCTCTCAAAAATTGAAACTTCTTTTCCTGCTTTTGCTAAATTGATTGCAGCAGTTAGACCAGATACTCCAGCTCCAAGAATTTTAATAGGTATAACGATTACCCCAAATAAAAGAAAGAAAATTTATAAAACATGTTTAAAGGATAAGAATTTTCCTTTATATTTATTTTTTCATTTTATTAATTAATCAATAGTTAAATATTAATGATACAAAATTTTTAAAAAAGAAGTCTTGGAGTATCTTGATAATTATTTTATAATTTTGTTAGCAGTTGTTGCATGTAAATAATTTTAGAAGAGAATTCAATAATTTTTAAGGATATTTAATTCAACAATTTCTTCTTATTTTATTTAATAAAATTTTACTTAAAATCCAATTTATTAACCAAATTTGTCTAGTAAAAATGTAAACATTTACACCATAATCGTCAATTTTGTATATGTTTTTTTTTTCTCCAATATTATTGACTAAATTATAAAAATCCAAATCTATATAAAATTTATATAGACTTATCTAATTTTTTACTACCATTCGATTTTCTTAGGAGAAATTTAATATTTCAATAAAATTACTTGATATAGAAAAATCCGGAATAAATTCCATCGTCAATCTAGCAAAATTTAATATAAGTTTCTGTTTATTAGAAAAAAGTATTTCATTTTTGTAATCTGCCTTTTTCACTAAAATTATTTGTGTTGATATTATGGAAAAAGAATGTGATGTTTTAGTTGTTGGTGGTGGACCTGCTGGTGTCATAGCCTCTTACGTTGCTGTAAAAGAAGGAAAATCAGTTTATCTGACCGATACGAAGATTTATGAACAAATTGGGAATAAAACATGTGGAGATGCTTTAAGTTTAGAACATACTGAATTTTTAAAGGAAAAAACGGGTATTGATCATCCAACAGGTAAAGAAGTATCAGATACTATTGACACACTAATATTAGCGACGGAAAAAATTGAATTACCAATAAATTTACCTGGGTATGTTGTTGATAGACACATTTATGGTCAAAGATTATTGAAAATAGCTGAACTTGAAGGTGTCAGTATTTTACCACAGATGAAAGCATTACGATCTTATATTAAAGGTGAGACAGTTATTGGAGCTTATTTCAAAAATTTAGAAACAAAAAAAGAAGAAATTATTAAATCAAAGGTTACAATTGATTGTTCTGGAGCAAGTTTTATACTACGTAAAACTCTTCCTAAAGGAAGATTTCGAAAAATTGAAACTAATCTTTTACAGGATGAAATTGTTCCTTCCTACAGAGAGATAATCCGTTTGAGAGACGATCATCCTTATCATAATAAAATTTATTTAATTTATGATAATTCTATTCCTCAACCAGGATATTTTTGGTTTTTCAGTAAAGGTAAAAATGAGTTAAATGCTGGTATCGGGTGGAAACTGTCAAAAGATGAAAAAGGAAACTCAATGAGGAAAGTCTATAGGGAAATTTTACATAAATATTATTCTCCTGATAGTTATGAAATTCTAGATGGGCGAGGTTACATAATTCCTTTGCGATATCCTTTATTGAATCATGTAGCAAATGGTTTTCTGACAGCTGGGGATGCTGCATGTCATGTTGATCCATCCACAGCTGAAGGACATGGTCCAGCGTTAGTAGCTGGATATTTTGCTGGATTACAGGCTTCTCAGGCAATAGAGGGCGGTGAAGCTACAACGGAAAGACTTTGGAATTATAATAAAAATATTTTCATGAATTTTGGATTAAATCATTTGAAAAAGCAATTATTAACAGATGTTATAACATCTATCAAAATGGAAGGTGTTGATTTTATTTTTAAAAGAAAAATCTTGACTACAGAAGAGTTTTCTAATATTAGTGAGGGAGGAAATCTAAATATTTTATCAATTTTAGAGAAAATTATCAGAAGTTCACCTCATTGGGGATATTTGTTTAAATTAAGGACATTTTCAAAAGGAATGAAAATTTTACCAGATTTTTTTAATAGGTATCCTAGTTCACCACATTCTTATAATTCTTGGTTAAATGAATTTTTTCCATGGTATCAATCAATAAGAAATAAAATTTTGTAAATATTGGATATGAGTGAAGTTAATTGACAATTTCAAGTAATATAATAGATTCTAAATCGATATCAGAAATGTTCTTTTCCACGTCAAGAATTTTCTGTCAGTATTGCAAGCTTGAAATTAATAATTATGATCATTCTAGAATGGATTTAAATAAATCTTTATACTCCAGTCATCAAAAATGCCAAGAATTAATAATTAACTATTCCGGGAACAAAAAATCCCAGATGAATCCGGAAAGTCTTTTTAAAATTCTTAAAAAATTTTTGACGGAATTAATCGAACTTAATAAAAATGAAAAAAAATTACTCAAAAAATTTTAACCTTTGATAAAAATAAATATACCTGTTTAGATTTATCAAACTGTAATATCTCAATAGTTCCAGAATATATAAATGAACTAAGTTTTATTCATAGTCTTAATCTGTCAAACAATCAAATTATAAATTTACCAATAAAATTTAAATATTTAAAAAGATTGAAAGTACTAAATTTAAGTAATAATAAATTAAAGTCAATTCCTAAATCATTCGAGCATTTACAAAGTCTAGAAATAATTGATATTTCAAAAAATCATTTAATTTTCTTCCCAAAATCCCTCGAAAATTTACAAAATCTTCAAATTATTGACCTTTCAAGGAATTTGATAAATAACGCTAACGAAAAGATACGTGAAATAATATTCAAACGCATGGAATCATCAAGTAAGAATTTATCTCTTAGTATAATAATTTACCCTTAGAATTAAGATAAATAGAATAAGAATATTCTATTTCTCAGCTATAAATATCCCGTAGGTAACGATGTTTTTTTCTGCTAAAGTTTTTTCAATTTTACAAGCTCGTACAGTGTCATGCCATGATTTCGAAAACGTAATTTTACTCATTTTTAAAACCAACAAGAGAAAATTCTAGATTAAATCTCAGATAATGTTGAAAAACAGCTTTATTAGGAATATTGATTGAAATCTATTTTATTTTCAATAACATTTAATTATTACTCACTATTTGAAATCTAAATTACATTGACTAAAATATAAATCTTTTCATTATTTTTTTTAACTTCTTTAAATTTCATTTAATCAAAAAATTGGATTTCAAATAAGATGATTTTTATGTCATGTGATAAATTTATATTTCAATTTAATTAAGCGATAAAAATAGTAATAATTTTAATTTTCAATTAAAATTTTAGAATATTCATGACTAAAAACAATTTTTTCTACTTTAGGACTTTCTGATAAGCAATATTTGATAGCTATGGAATCGTTTGAAGTTATAGTTGTGGGAGCTGGTCCTGCTGGTACTAATGCAGCTACTAAAACTGCTGAATTTGGTTTGAAAACGATAGTACTTGAGGAACATCTGGAGGTAGGTGTACCAGTTCAATGTGGTGAGGGTGTTAGTCAACAATTACTTGAATATCATAATATTGAATATGAAAACAATGATTTTGTTGATATTCATTTGTCTAAGCAGAAATTTTATTTTGCAGGTCAAAAAGCATGGGATCAATACACCATGCTTAGTGGCTTCTCAACTATATTGTTGAACCGAACTAAATTTGATCAAATGTTTGCAAATCAAGCTGTAGACAAAGGTGCAGAAATACGAACAAAATCAAAAGTTACTAATGTTTCCATTAATAAACAAGGTGTTGAAGTCACTGTTAAAACACCTGAAGGGAATGCACCTTACTCGATTAAAGGGAAAGTTATTGTTGCTGCTGATGGACCAGCAGGTCGTATAGGTCGCTCTCATGGTATAAAATTACCTACAAAATACGTTCATGCCGTTGAATATGTAGTTAAAGGGAAACATTCACAAACAATGGATTTTTATTTTGATCATGAATTGACTCCATATGGGTATTCTTGGGTCTTTCCTAAAGAAGAATACTCAAAAATTGGTTTAGTCTGTCGTCAAGTCTTTGAGCCTGCAAAACGCTTAAACAAATTGATGGAGCGTATGGAGAAGAAATTCAACACAAAATTTGAAAAAATTAATTTGATCGGGGGGATTATTCCTGCTGAAGAACAACCTCCAGAAAAAACTGTAAGTAACAGATTGATTGTCACCGGGGATGCTGCCGGGTTTACTAATCCTTATTTTTATAGCGGGATTTCAATTGCTATCCTTACAGGAAGGTTTGCTGGTGAAACGATAGCTAAAGTTTCTCAAAAAGATTCGGATTTTTCAGAAAAAAGTTTGATGTTGTACGAATCTAAATGGCGTAAAGAAAAACCATTCGATAAGAGAATTTATGAAGGGAGAAATTTGTTTTATAAAAAATTTAGTAATAAAGAGCTGGAAATAATTGGCAAATTTGCAGATGTCGATAAAGTTGGACAAATAACAAGTATTCCTTGGTTCAGAGAAAAATTATTAACTTTAAAGGCTTTTACGAATAAAGATATTCGAGCAGACTGGAAAGAATATAAAAAAGCTATTGAAGGTATGTCTTTATCTGGAAAATGGGGTTTTTGATTTAGGCAAGTGAAAAAAGTGGTAATAGTAGATGTAACAGCTTCTTGTAATGGATGTGGAGGGCCTGATAAAGCGATATGCGTGAAAATCTGTCCCGCAAATATTTTAGAAGTCAGGAATAATCATCCAAGCAATGAAAAAGCAAAAGGCATTGTCCATGTGTTAAATGATTCAGCTTGTTTACAATGTTACGCATGCGAACGTCTCTGTCCTGTTAATGCAATTTTCATTAATCCTCCTGAGTTTAATGTCGTTTCTGAACTAATTCTGAGACTTAAGGGGACGATATAAATGTTAAATCCGAAATAAAAAAGCCATTTGTTTCAAGAATTTTCTCAAAATCAGCTAATTGTTAATGCAGCCATAATTTCTTTAATATTTGTCATAATGGTTTTTTCATTTGTTTTTATTCTCAAAGACATAAAATGAGGAGAAATGTTAATCACTTTTCACTGACAAAGAGTCCATAAGTACCAAGATTTTTTTCAAATAATTTCTTTTCTCTAATACACGAAACTATTGTTCCATGCCATGAATTCGGAATCAATCTCAAGTTTGAGAGCAACCAACTGATTCGGTGCCATCTCTTGCCTTTTTTATAAATATACATTGTTGTTTTCAAAACTTCTTCTTTCTTATCTTGATAAATGATATTTTTGAATCCAGCTTGTTGCAATTTGTTGGTGAAAGATTCTTTTGTATCAAATTCTGCCACGGCCAAACCTATTAAAAATTCATCATAAATTTTTTGTTCTTCTCTATCTAAATCTAACCTAATACGAAATCCATCAAGGATTACAAATTTTCCTCCTTTTTTCAACAATCGATATGCCTCCTGAATTAATTTAATTTTTTCTTGATTTGACACGTGGCTACTGCTTTCAAGTGCAAATATTTTCGTAAATGATTCATCAGGAAAGGTGGTCTTAGTAAAATCTTGCTTTTGAAATTCCATAAGATTACTATTCTTCGTATTTAATGACAATTCTTGTGCTTTTTTCAGGTGGCTCTCAGAGAGAGTTATCCCGATTGTTTTCGCATCATATTTTGAAACAATAAATCTACACGAACCACCTACACCACATCCAGCGTCGAGAACTATATCCCCGTTAGTGATTCCTAGGGAATCGACAACGATTTTGGTTGTATTGAGAACTGCATCTTTATAATTGTTTGTGAGTTCATCCCAAAGACCATGATGAACATGATCCTTCGATAAAGCTGCGTAAAGTGAAATAGTATCATTAAAATAATTAGCAACCTCTGTTTTTGAAATTACAGATTTAGGCACTTGATTTACCCACTTGTCATATTTTACATTATTCATTAATTATTTTCAAGGATTTTTATCAGAATTCACCTTTTAGGTGCAACTAATATTTTTAAATTTATATTATTGAGTTGGATAAAATTTAACTCAGTTTAACTTTATTACATCTGTTACAAATTACGATAAAATGTTTATTTTTTTATTTTAAAATGTTGTTGTTATTTAACAATAAATTGCAATGTTAAAATTTTTCAGTCTATTCTCAACAATATTAAATTTGTTAATGGAAACATTATACCTAGTTACTGCAAGTCAATTGTAAAATAATTACTAAAATTGATTTTGACCTGTTAATTCACATTTCTGTATATTTTTAATTTTGATAACAAAACAACAAAATAGGTTAAATCTCAATAAAAGAATCTTTAAATTTAATTAGGCAATTGCAAAAAGAAATTTTCTCTCTTCTATTTATGGCCAAGTGTTTAAAAATATTTTGAAATAAAGCATAGGCCATAATATTAGTCGAAAAATCTCTAAAAAGAAAAAAAAACAAATATTAAATGAATTCATTGAGTTTTAGGGAAGAAAATCTGTTTTGTTTATGGATTTTAATCCAATTCACCTTGCCTATTAATTGAGAAAGAATACACGTAAATAGAATATATTTTCTAACCTTTTTTAATCCTCTAACCGGAACTACACGACCTTTAAGGATATCTTTAAACGTGGACTGATATCTTTCAACAGAACTTCTTTTTGTCCTACTCAAATTTCTTATCCTAACTCCTTCTCTTCCTAAAGCTATCTTTCGCCAATTAGATTTTCTAAGGTAGTTAAAATGCTTGATTTTAGCCTTTTTAGGGTTATATGATATAGCAGGAATTAATCCTAACTCAAT
>MDVS01000153.1 GCA_001940645.1 Candidatus Heimdallarchaeota archaeon LC_3 | reverse complement strand
CTTTGTTCCCATGAGTTTCATTAATAATAAGTCATTAGAATTTAAGTCGAAATTAATAGCAATCTGTACATCATCACTAATTTTCCCTGAATTAAATGCGTCAGCTCCTCTTTGTGTCAGAGAAACTAATTGATTACCCACATGTGCTAGACCAAACTTCCCTAATTTATCCAAAATCCTGGTAATCGTTTTGTTATGCAATTGGTGACCTTTTTCAATAGCATAGGTCGCTGCTGCTTTCTTCGAAGGAAAGACCTTTGTTCCCATGAGTTTCATTAATAATAAGTCATTAGAATTTAAGTCGAAAAGAAAAATAGGGTAATTATTGTTATCTAATATCGGTAATATTATCTGCCCAGATTTACCTTCTTCAAAAAATTGTCTCTTGGATTTTATATCTTTTCTAACATCTTTAGGTATATTTTCTCCAAGAAATGCATCAATAATTGCTAAATCCTCACCCACATTACTTTTGTCAATATATTCAATTCTCTCGACTAATTTTGTTAAGAAACTTTCATCTATGTCTATTTTCTTGATTACTGCAATTCCTATTGATGTAGCTATTCTTTCATCTAAATCCATCGGAGTATTTAAGTTTTTCAAGAGATCAAAATTATCTGATACTGTATATTTATCATACTCGATATACAAATCAACTGGTCTTTCTTGAGGGATGTTATTTATTCTATCCATTATTTGGATTAATCGATTAGGATTATACTTTATTTTTGTTAATTTTGGTATTACTTTTGACATTCCTATTAATAGAGCTTCTTTGTTTAAATTGACTACCGTGGATCCGATTCGTAGTTCTTTTGCTATTGCTTTCGTTGCTAATTTTGCGATATCATCAGGAGAGACTGATGTGACTCCTCCCAATGCTAATCTTGGTTGTGTAATAGGGATACCACTTGTGTTATTGGATTCGTCTTCATTAATGTCTTTCTGTAAATTTCTTAGTCTTTCTTCCTTAATTTTATTTGAAAAATGATCAATACGCTCTTTTTCGCTTGATTTGTAGATTTTTGTTAGCCATTGATCATAATTCATAGGCTGAAGAATTATTTTCTGTCCGCTTAGTGATTGGCTATTTAAAATAATATTTGAAGAAGTAAATGTCCCAATATTTTCAGGTCTGTTATTAAGATCCTTGATTTCATTTGAATATTCTTGATGTATTTCTTTTAGAGTCGATGTTTTTGCATTAAGCGAGGGATGAATTATTTTTGAGGACGTTACAGAAAATGGTGATTCTATGATTTTATTATGCATTAATTGTAAATTAACTTGTCTAGAATTTGATCCGATGATATTTAAAAAAGGATTAAGGGTATAGGCAAATTCAATCTCTTTTTCTTTAAATTCCAATTGAAATTTAAAAATTTCGTCAAGTAAGTCACCTAATGGATCGGAATTGTCCATATATACTAGACCTACTGCTATAGCTTGGCATAACATAAGAAACGCACTGAAAAGTCCAAACCAATTCTTTCTCGTAATTAAGAATGCTGGTAAGACTGTAAAGACTAATAGTATAAGAAAGGCTGTCAAATTAGGTGAAGAATCTTTGAATCTGAATCCGTTATTATTAATTTCAGGTAACGGTATAGTCTTAATTGGATTCGATATGACTTGTTCTCTTTGGATTTCTTTCAAATCATTAGGCGCATATTCTAACGTCTCTGAAATAATTTTATTTTTAAAATTAGGGATGTCAGGTAAATATGGTTCTGGATCTAAAATATCCGATATAGATATTCCATATGTCTTAGAATAAATTTCTATTGCTGGATCCATTCCATTTTGTAGTTCTTTTTTTCTTAATTCTAATCTTGCTTTTTCTTCTAGTAAAATTTGTCCAATATCTGATTCTAATGCTTCTTTTTCTACAAATAATTTTTGTTTCTGAATCTCATAAGAAAATTCTTCCAACCCCGACCCTGAATCATGAATATTAAAAGAAAGATTATCTTCTGACTCAAACAATTTCTCTGAAATCAAAAGAATTTGGTGTAAGTTATACATAGATTCGATTATTCCATGATCTTCCGCTTCATCAGATAAATATCCTAGCTCTAACACCGGGACTATACTATTGTTGCTTATAGTGTGGTTATAGTAATTAGAATAAGAACGAAATGTAGTATTAACGATTCTAAAAAGATCTTTACTGAATAATAAGTCATTTAATGGATAATCGTAGTCATTCACTAATGAATTAAATAATTGGAATACAGAAGCGGTCTCTGGTACAGAATTACGAAATAGTCCCGTCGAACCATTTACCCACTGCCAGATAGAGTCGATTAGTGATGGAATATTATCAGCCAGAAGAGATTTTGCTACATCATTATCAACTATAGTATCTATGACGTTGAATCTATTATATATATCAGTAAAAGAATTATTACTAAAAGAATGTTCAAAAATGGGTCTAATTAGATCCCAAAATGGTCTTTTATTATTTAATTTATTGTTAGCTGTCTGAAAATAAATTTCTTGAGGAGAAACTGAATTATCTGATTGAAATAGGATAAGATGCTCATTATTAAACGCGATCTTCTTTTCAATTCCTGGATAAATAATGGTGTTACTACTATCCCAATTTAGGTCTTCTTTTATGGTCGATGATAATATAAATCCTTCTTTAGTTGAATCAAATATTCTTAGACTATATTCATTCCCAAGTGACTCTTGATTATTTTTTCCAATGACTAGTGACCCTAAATCAAATGTATATGGATTATAATAATAAAATGATGAAGGAACTGATGAAATGGAAATTTTAAAAGGGATAGGGACAAATTTATATTCAAGAACATACTTAGATACATTTTCAGTTGCGAGAGAGATAAGATCATCAGGGGTAACGAGTTTTGCATCTTCTAATCCTATAGTCCCATCATTAATAGAATATATATTATCTAAAGAAAATAAATCTGATTCTATTAGCCATGTCTGATTGTTCCACTCAATAGTCTTGTTTACCAAGTCGAAATATTTGTCGAAATTTATTTCTGGAATAGTTTTATTTATTGGGATTAATTGATATACTTCGAGGGAAAAAGAAAATTCATTATCAAGATACATTGGACTAAATGGGATGTTAAAATTAATGGGAGACCCTTCGAGATAAGTGCTTGAATAAGTATCTGTCTGATTGTCAATTAAAGTCCCCTTAGAATCATATATATTATAAGTAACTACAAATTCATTAGGTTCTGTCAATCCTTTGGAGGTATTAAATAACCACTCTCCTTGTCCAAGTAAATCAATTTCGTATTCCCATTCATTAATCCATTTAACATCTAACGACTTATATCGATATTCGGTGACATTATATGAATCTTCTATAAAATCAATATCCTCTTTGGTCTCGTTCCAGACCCAATGATCATTATTTATTGTTACATTATATTCTTCCAATATTTTATTTGAAAAGAATATAAATTCATTATCATACATTTCCTTACTTATAAGTTGATTTTGGATTGGATCAGTCTCAACGAGAATATTTACCGGTACGGTAGAATTACTAAGTTCTGAGAGGACTTGATTAGAATAGCTTCCAGATAAATAATTTTCTATATTGTATTTTTCCCCTAAAAATGGAATAGTAAAATTAAATGATGAATCCGAGGATGTCACTACATTATAGTTACCCAGACCTTCAATTGGAGTAAATTTCAGTGTCTCAAAGAATTTTTCAGATTTGTGGATAATGATTTCTTCCTGAATTGCTTCATTATGTGTATTTAAAGAATATATTCCTTGAGGTAACCCGATATCAGCATAATCAATTAAATTTAATTTAAATAATGGATCCAAGTTGTTAATAAAATTATCCGAGTAAGGATTCAAATCTATGGGATTATTTGCTAAATAGGATCTAAATTCATACGATAGGACTTCAAAAAGCGTAAAATTCAATACGCGTTCTATAGTCGGAGAAAAATTACTGGAGGAATCGTATCCAACGAATCGATACATATCATCAAGAATAATTTCTTCTTGTTGCGAATTATGAAATATTCCAGGAATATAATATTCAATATAGGTCAAATTGGTCTCAAGACCTATCAGAACATCAAGTATTTTTGCAGCTTTAATCGTATTATCAGCAGTATTCCACCAGAACTTCGTGGTGTCAATTCTTTGATTAAATACCCACTGGACCAAATCCCATTGCCATTTCTCACGTAATTTGGAAATAAATTCCTCAGAACCAGATAATTCTTCTATTAATTGGACTCCTTTATACAAATTATCAAGATCATATTTCCAATTATCTACATTTGCATCAGGGGACTCAATTAATATGTAGGATACATAATTTTCAAAAGCTTCAAACATATCGCTTTCAAATATGGGTTGTGGATAATATTCTGCCTCAATTGCTTGAGCTTGTGCTCCGTTGACCTCCCAGAACATGAAACTCCCTACAAGCAGCAATAAATAAAGGGTAGGTAATGGTTTATCTCTAATAGTTACATAAGTTTTCTTTGTCAAGAAAAACATTAGGATTATGATGTAATAAAATGCAAAAAAGAGGTCTTTCCCGAATTTCATCATTAATGATGGTCGGAATATTAGTATCAGGAAAAACAATGATAAGAGTACTGTCTGCAACGATAAATGATTAATAATTACTTCTAAAAATAGTAAAAAACAGATGAATTGGAACCCTTGAAGTATCACGTGGAGTTGTCCGAAAACAGAATTTTTCTGATTGACCAGTCGTAATCCAATAATGAAAAAAATTATATAAATTATGGTATTTACAAAATTCTGGTCTTGGACTAACGGTCTTGGACGCAATAATGTGTATAAAATATCAAATATCTGCTGGTCTAGGGCTAAATATGAAAGAAAAATGTCCATACCAAAAATTAAAGTCAGCATTTGTACGACACAAAAAAGTGTAAATACTATATAGCAACCGACAAATAACTTCATTATTGGGTGGGCAAAAGTCAGTTGTCCAATATTATCAAAGATTTCCTCCCTTCTATAGTAAAATAGTATTCCTTGTGTATGGACAGTCTTGACCAAGATCAATGATAGTTGTGCAGATTTGAATAGCAAAAATAAAATGATGATTATTAACACTGTTGTACCAATTAAGTGTTGCATTGTGAAAGGTATTCGGTCTTCTAGTTTGAAGAGTATTATTGTTTCTCCATAAATATAACCTAGGAGAGCAATAACAAGAGATGTTATTAAAAACAGTGTAAATTTAACATCTTTTATTATGCTGATTAGACCAATAAGTATTAATACGGGGATCATAAAAAGATATATCAGGAATTTATCAATTACCTTTATAATGAATCCTAATTTGGTCTTTATATTTTCACTCATAATATAGAGAGCTAAATATAGTTTTCTTAACAATTTATGAAGTATCAAGGGAATAAAGGTCGATACTAGGAAGAGCAATACACATATTTTTATAACAAATGAAGGATAATTACTTCTAATAAATAATTTCTTTTGTAATGTTTGGAGATATTTGTCAGTGGATAGTGGATATAGGAGATATTTCCCAAATAAATACAACAAAAATGTTATTAATAGAATACTAGTGGCTAATAATCCCAAAGATATGAAGGGTCTTAGAATAAGAATTGATTCGTATAAATTTTCAATATAAGCATAGCTGACATATTTGTAAAGTAAGGAATAGAGATAGAGACTGCTGATTCCGATAATATAAGTTTTTGTTAATGATAATTTATAGCGTATCGTTCCTAAGAGAAGACCAAGAAGCAATATTGCGTATCCTAGCAGAAATAATCTATTAACTTCAATAACTGCATAGACATCATAAGTTATTATTTTCAATTGGTCATAGGAGGTTGTTCCTAAAAGAAAAATACTATTAAAGGTCTGTACTATTTCTAAGGATAAAAGTATTGTTATTCCTACCCAGAATAATAATCCAAACACTTTCTCGGGTCTCTTCTCTTCATCCTTCAATAGACCATTATCTTTTGTGTTCAAAGTATTTTGATGGGTTAGTGAATTTTTCTTCTCTAATACGCCTTTCTCAATTAATTTGTTTTCCATGCGTCTATCAACAGAAATCTTTGTTTCAAATAATACTAATTTGGGTTTTTTTCCTCAGAAATATGAAGTTTATATAGGAAACAATGATTATTTTTACTCCATTCAAAAAATCATCTGGAACATCAACGCTAGTTAAGGCTACTACATCTAAAATTCCTCTACTATTCCGAATATCCAAGGTATTCATTTTTTTTCCCAGCTCTCCTGAAAAGAAAAAGAAAAAACTTTTTTCTTTGAGATATAGTTTGTCTCACAAATAAGATATGTAGGTCAAAGGTCACAAAAGTTCTCTGATTTTATTATTAAGATCCATTTTCTTCGTTTTTCTTTTTAGAATATTATCTTTACGATACTTTCGACCTCTTTATATATTTTTTGCTGTAAGAGAGTGGACTAAAAGTGCAGCATCCTCCAATAGTGGAAAAAATGGTATTTATCTTACAACAAAACAACAAAATTAACAATAGTTGATAAAGAAAAATGAATGTCCGACAGGGAATAGAAAAGCAAATTATTTATCTAAACGAATTTGTTGCTATAAAAGTATCATTAGATCAGTTATTAATTATTAGATCAGTTCTTGAGTGCATTAATAATTAAAAATTGAATATTAGTAATTTACCACACAAGATCTCTCAAGCACAATTCTTCTTTTTTAAAAGTAGAATTTTACTTATCCAGAAAAAATGGACTTTTTGTTACAGCTAGCTATTATTTGGATTTGTTTCTTCTTCGGTGATTAATAGCTTTGCAAGTCCCCATAATAGTGATTGGAAGAAATAAGAACAACAAGCCTAATGTGGTCGGTGCTCCAAGACTTGATATGTCCAGATTTTCAGTAAGAGATAGAATTCGTCCTGACTGGGTAATAATTTGTGTGTCCGATTGTGTCGGGCTAGTATCATAACTGGGATTAGA
>MDVS01000152.1 GCA_001940645.1 Candidatus Heimdallarchaeota archaeon LC_3 | reverse complement strand
TATTAGAGAGTCCTGAAAAATTGGTTTAAAATTTTACTTTTTATTTTTTTCTTCGAATCAAGAACATTTTTCCATCAAATTGTCCTTGTTAGTCATCACAAAGAACCTAGAAAACAAGGGTAAACTAAGTTCCTTTCGCTTCCCCTTCCTTAGGAGATAGACGGTCCCCTAGCTCTCTCCCCTTCTAAAGGAAGATTATTTCTTGATCGTGTATGTTTTAACAATCTTTTTACATTTAATACTAAAAAAATCATTCGATTGTAAAATCCACTCTTTTTGAGACCTAAATAGCGCGTTTTATTTAGCTGGTGATACTTTTTTGCCCACCCAAAATCTCCCTCTAAACCCCAACGGCATTTTCGGATCTCTTTGTACTCATTTGTCTGTAAAAAAATGTTGTCATGCTCTAACATTTCAGAATAATGAGAGATCTGAATTGTTCGTCCAGTTTTATTGGTCGTACAATTGGAACGAAGGATACAGGATGAGCACCACTCACTGAGAAATTGAAATTTATAACAATCGGGATTTGCTATTGAAATATATGAGTTGGTAGTGTTATTTGCTGGACAAGTAGCTGTCATGGCAGTAAGATCTATAATAAAATCATTACGTTCGAATAAACCAGGATTTCGGGGATTACCCATGGATTTAAATTCGATCGCGGGTTGAATATCCAAAGAATGAAGATGAAGTCGATTTTCGACGGAATCAAAACCTTTGTCAAATCCTGCGATTTCAGGAGTTGTTCCGAAAAACTGAACAACAGTATCTAGTAGATTTGGAGCCTGAGGACAATCATTTTGATCACCTGGGATTGTTTGGGTTTCGAGGAAGAATTCGTCAGTAGTTCGTGCTACGGCTACTTTATGTCCAATAAACTTATTTTTTGCACTTTTCTGTCCGGCCCGTGCTTCTGGATCAGTCAAACTGATTATTTTTCTTCCTTTTTTTCTTTGGCTTATCTTATTCTCATCCATGACAACATTTTCGCTAATAAGCTGTTGTAATCGGTTATACCAGACCATGACACTTTCCCATTCAAGTGTTTCTTTAATATCTTCAGGTATACTATTTATAATTCTTGAAAAAGCTTTATTTACTTTTAAAATAAATTGAATCAGTTCTGAAAACCGTTCTTCCTTTGATAGACTCTTTTCTTTAATTTCCTTCACGTATTGGTTATACCAGATCTTATAGGCTATTGTTAATGGTGAAATTTGTTTTTGTTGTATAATGGTTGGATAATTATCAGCAAATAGTTCTAATTCGCTGAGAAATTTTTGAAAGCATTTTAACAAGAGCATTCGAACAGTGGGCTTTTGAATAGGAGCCAGTTGATGAGTTATATCACCAACTATACCGGGTTCAATCTTGGCAAGTCCTTTAGATTGAATTTGGGATATAATATTTTTATTCAGTTGTTGAATCTTGATTTCGCCCCAACTGCTACGATATCGACTGAGGGTAGTCTCATCGGGAACAGATTTCGGAAATGGGACATCCAGGAAAAAACGATAAGCCAGATCTGTAGTAGCTCGTTCTTCGACCTTATAATCCGATGCTGGATGCCAGATCTGGAGAAAAAGCATTTTAAAAATTACTAACGGATCCCATGCGGGTCTACCAAGGTGTGAATAATTGATTGGTTCTCCATTAGCATTAGTCATAAGTTCATTCCGAATACTAACCCAATCAATAATTGTTTTCAACTGTACTAACGGATGATCTTCAGAGAGAAATTGTTTAATTATATTTGTCCCAAAAAATGTACTCGAAGGTTTAGATTTCGGTTTCATAGCTGCTCAAGGTGACAAATAATTTAATTAGTATATAAATCTTTCTTCTTCTATTGTAGATCTAATAGCACCTGAAAAAGGTAAAAATTGATAAATCAATTCAAGATATGACTTTTAGAAATATCTTAAATGAGAAAAAACTAGACTTTTTCAGAACTCTCTAATATATAAATAAGTAAATTAAATTTGATGTCTTTTTTAATTAAACTCTTAATAAATGTATAATTAATCCCATTGAATTTATTAATGTTAAACAGTGAGTTGAAAATGTATAAAATCGAGCATAAAAGAGAAGATATTAATTTTGACGGGAATAAATCAGAAGTACCTATTTTAGACTTTACAATTCTTAATCGACTTCAAGTCCTTTCATTTGAATTACAGTCAATTCTTTACAATTTTAACAAAAGCTGTGCCTCTACAAAATCTAAAAAAGCTATATATTTAGAAACGTATGTCAATTATATCGGAGAAATATTTAATCAAAGCATTTTATCAAATCAAGGCTGCCAAAAAAAGAACTTAGAAAAAGAAATCATTTATAATAGATAAAGTAAGTTTTTGAGGAAAAAAGAAGAGAAATATTCTAATATTTCATAGATTAATTGATATTTTTAATTAGAATTTAAGTTAAAACATACTGAACTGATTCTGAATCATTTTCGAAACCAATTTCCTGAAAAATAGGATAACCTGCTGAGCTTTTATAAGCGCTTATTCTGTATTTTGTTAATTTATTTTCTTTAAAGAAGGGAACTAGTGCAAGAATTTGGAATTTTCGGATTTCACTAGCGTCTGGATCATCTAAGTTTAACATAAAGAAATTTAATGATCCTGATTCCTTTGTTTCATCACTCTCAACTTTAGTTGCTCCTATAGCTCCTCGAAGCTCACCGTCTTTTTTAATGAGAAAAGTCTTGTTTGAAGCTAATTCGTTATCTTGAAAGCGTTTTCGTAAATTTTCTTCTGTAATTCCAGTTGTTGTTTGATTCGGAAATTTTTTCATGAATTTTATAACAGCTGGAACATCATCCTCGCTCATTCCCAATGAAATGTAATCAGGTACCACGAAATTTATATCCTCCAGTTTTAAAATCATATTTACAAATTCATTTTTGCTTTTATAACCAAATTCTTCAAAAAATTCATGAATGAAACCATATTTAAGAGAATAAGCTTCTGATCTTATCGTTGCACTTTTTCTTTTGGCAAAAGTCAACACTTCTGTAAACAATTTTTTCATCGACTCATCCGATCTATATTCTGCTTTAATAAAAGGATATTCAAGATATGCATCACCGTTAGGGTAAATATCTACAGCACAATATCCAACAATATTTCCAGAAATGTCTGTAAGGAATTTGGTTTGTTCTGAAGAAAAATTTTTATTTTCATATCGATATTTCATTTCTTCCACTGTATACTGATGAGCTTCGGGATCATTTTTTGTTATCATTGAATTATATATTTCTAATTCTTTTATTTCATCATTTTTTTCATAATTTCTTATTTTTACATCAATTTCATTTGTTGATTGCATTTTAACACCATTTTTGTATTTTTAAGTCCTAACTGAATTAATTTTTTTTTATTTTTTCATATAACTAATTCAAATCAAGTCTGAATTAATTTTTAAAATAACAACTGAATAATTCAATTTTTACATAAAAGTATATACTATACTAATAGTAACCATAACCATTCAATTAGTAAAGAAAAATTACATTGTTTAATATTTTAAAGAAAAAATCTTTATAATAACAAATTTAATCTTAAAAATATTGTTTTATTAGAAATGTTTAAAAAAATGTATACTTAAATATTGATAGCTTAAGGAATTATATATGAAATATTATTAATGGAACAATATCCATATTATTTAATCATAGGATCTGAACCTGAAATTAATGGTGTATTTAAAATTGCAAGAAATAACGGAAGAAAATAAAAAAGAAGAATTGTTCAAATTTTGGGTAAAATTACCGGTTTTCAAAGTTATTCCATATCCAGAAGGTTGGATAAGTATTGATCAAGAAGTAAGAAAAAAAATTTTATCTATACTAGCTGAAGGCATAGAAGAAGAATGGCCTTCAATTTCTGGTACAAAAAGAAGAAGACGTGCATTATCTGCTAAAGAAATTCGAGAAAATTTGACTAAAAATTTAGGTCATACTAAGGAAAATAAAAAAGAAGATGAAGAATATACTTTACAAAATGTTTATTTCCATTTACAAAAGTTAGTCGAAGGAGAGTACATAAAAGAAGTAGCATCTTTAAGCACAGGTCGTAGACCGATCATGTATTATGGAAGGACTGCAAAAATACTAATTCCTTCTCAACAACCGGAAACAAAGAAAAAAGATAGTCCATTTTTCAATAATTTAGTACAAGTAATAAAATACATCCATCCTGAGTTGACTTTAGAAGAAATTGAAGAAACTTTCAATCAATTAGACAAAACAAGCAATATAGATCAAGAAATTGTAAAAAAATGGATTGAGGAAAAAAACAACATACTCCAAAAAGTAGACGTTGACTACAAAGAACTCTATCTTTATTTATTTAAAATTCGAATGATGAATTCTAACACTGTTTCTCTATACCAAAAAATTACTGAAATGTTAGACTTCTCTCTGCAGTGAGATAAACAAAAAGAATATTTATTTGATTTTTTTAGGAGTTTTCAATTTCGATGATAAAAATTCCATTCAAAATCCTATTTCCATTAATTTTTCTATTAATATTGAATATTGAAGGAGGATTAGGTAATATTAATGGAATTGGAACAATATCACTTCTTTTCTATAATTATCAGGATTCTGAAAATATAAGAATTTATGTGGACGGAGATGATAAAAGAGTACTTGCATACAAGTCAATAGATATTAGGATATTTTCAACTATTGTAGTTCCGATAATCATTAAAAATATTATTTTTAATTTATCTGTTGGAGAATCGTATGGTGGGTCTGTTCAATTGTTTTCAGATGATTCAAGTCCTGGTATTGAAGCGCTTACGAATAAATCCACTTTAACAAGCATGAAGGATGATTCAAGTTTATTTATTCCTACACATTCAATTGGATCACTTAGAATAATTTTAAATTCAGCATACATAAATATGCAAGATACTAATTTAGAAAAAAACATAGCTTTTCCAAAAAATGGAACAACTATAGATTTTTTCTTTTTTTATCCAACAGAATATTTTTCCTCTAATCCAAATACCTATTTGACTACAACAAAGACCATAAATTTCAAATTTTTTGCGGGAATTATTCTTCCAAGTGTTTTTCTCTACTTAATTAGAAAAAGATGCCATTAATTTTTTATTCAATTAATAAATTTGCTTTCTGTGATATTTAACCACGAAAGAGCATTCTTATAATAAAGATTTTCCTTCATTTCCGAATAAATATCATCAAGAGAAGAAATAAGTTTACCTGGAATAATTTCACCTAAAGGAAAAGGATAATCTGATCCTAGTGTTATTTTATCAGCACCAAATAAGGTTATAATGTTTTCAAGCATTAATTTATCATGAACAAGAGAATCAACATAAAATTTACCTAAATATTTTCTTGGATTTACATCATTGTCAACAGCACATAAATCAGGTCTAACATTAAAACCATGTTCAATTCGTCCAATAGTCCCAGGAAAAGAACCTCCTCCATGAGCAAAATTTACCCGTAAATTGGGTAACCGTTCAAAGACACCACCAAAAATCATTGACGAAATAGCTAACGAGGTTTCTGCAGGCATTCCAACAAGCCAAGATAACCAATATTTTGTCATTTTCTCTTTACCCATCATATCCCAAGGATGTACAAACACTGCGCATCCCAATTTTTCTGCTTCTTTAAAAATGGGAAATAATTTTTCGTCATTAAGATTCCAGTTATTAATATGAGTACCAATTTCAATACCAGAAAAATTTAAATCTTTGATACACCGATCCATTTCTTGAATGGCTAGATCAGAATCCTGCATTGGTAAAGTTGCTAAACCTAAAAATTTACTTGGAAATTCATCAACAATTTGAGAAATGTGATTATTTAGATATTCTGAGACGATTAAACAATCACGAGATTTTGCCCAGTAAGAAAACATAACTGGAACTGTAGATAATACTTGAACTGAAACACTATTTTCATCACATTCTTTGATACGTGTCTTAGAATCCCAAAGATTTGATTGAACCTCCCGAAAAAATTTGCCATCCTGCATCATCTTAGCACAACCACTTTTATGGTGGTCAAGATGGATAAATCCACCATATCCAAATTGTTTATTGAATTTTGGTATATTTTCGGGTAAGATATGAGTATGGACATCTATTTTGAATTCAAATTGTTTGTTTTTTGTATCAGTCACTTTTGTCACAAAACTTAGATTTTTCTATAATTCTATTTTATTTTTTGATATATATAGACTAACGAAGAGAATATTAGTTTGCTATTTCAATTCTTCTTTTAAAATTTTAAAAAACTTATCCCTTCTTTCCCTCTCTATCCATGGGGTGTGTCCACATTTATCCAATAAATGAATTTTAAAATTCTTTAACACCCTGGATAATGGTTCTTTTATACCCTCAATAGGATGAGGATCATAATCACCGTGAATAGCAACTACTGGAATATTGATGTTCTTTCCTAGTTCTAAAAGCTCCCCACTTATTCTTAATTTTTTTGCATCATTCCAAACCTTTTGATTTATCTCGTATTGAATTTCAAGCACTTCTAAGTCTAGCGTTATTGGATCATAAGAATCAGCTTTAGTGATTAACTCTCCAATTCTTGAAAACAGCCGATTTTTATTCAAATTATTAGAATTGTCTATGGAATTGATTATTGAAAAAAATTCTTCTTTTTCCTCAATGCTCAGTCTTTCTATCCTTGTTTTCATTATTTTTTCAGCATATTCCTCTTGATATACTCCGCTTCCAATTAGAATAAGTTTTTTCACTAAATTTGGGAATTTTCCTGTTAGAATAAAACTTAGCATTGCTCCCCAAGAATGACCAATAAGGGTTACTGGAAGATCTGCATTTGTTTCCAATACTTCTTTTAATTCGTTTGCTTGACCTATTAAGGAATCTTTAGTTTGAAGAGGTTCAATGACTCCCAAAATAGTAGAAAGCTCTCGAGCAATAGGTGCCATTTCACCAGGTGTACCAGGCCCTCCATGAACAACAACTATTGTAAACGGCTTATTGCCATAGATTCTTAGATTTTTCATCGGTTTTTCATTGCATCTTCTAGAGATGTAAGGAGCTCTGGTTTTTCCATGACAGTATTACACTGCTTACACGTTTTGTAATCCTCTGATGCAAAGAATTTGTCCATAATAGGAGGTAATTCTGTAACAATATTATTCAGTTCAAAGGAAATTCTATGTAGCATGTTATTACACTTTTCACAATAATAATGCAAATAATCCAACTCTCCTTGTTTTGCTTTTAATTCAATAACCAATCCAACTGTATTTGGTGGTCGTTGGGGAGAGTGGATTGTTCCACCAGGCATGAGGAACATTTCCCCTTCCTTTATTACTACATCTTTTTTACCAGATTCTTCCATTACTTTAAGCACTATGTCTCCTTCAATTTGGACAAAAAATTCTGGACCCCGTTCATGAAAGTGAAAATCTTTTCGAGCATTAGGGCCACCGACCATCATCACAATGATTTCTGGATCTTCATAAACTAATTTGTTTCCAACTGGTGGTTTAAGCATATCACGATTATTTTTTATCCATTCATTAATGTTAAAAACAGGATTTAAACTCAAAGATAAAACACTCTTTTAAATTATACTACTGCAGGTAAGAAATCATTTTATTTAAAAAAATTGTTTGAAACAATTAATCTAAAGAAGCAATTACTTTTAACTCTATCGCTATTGGGGTGGGTAATTTGTTTACTTCAACAGTAGTTCGACATGGTTGATTATCTTTGAAATATTCTGTATAGATATTGTTATACTCATTGAAATCGTCCTTAATATTTGTTAAAAAGACTGTTACATCAACAATTTTTTCCCATGAGGATCCCGCTTCTTCTAAAACAATTTTTATATTATTGAAAACAGATTTACATTGCTCAGTTATATCATAAGAGCTAACATTTCCATTTTCATCCAATGCAACTCCAGGAATTTTATTTACGTTTGGTACCCGAGGACCCATTCCTGACAGAAACAATAATTTTCCTACTTTTCTTGCGTGGGGATATAATCCAACTGGTTTTGGTACTTTGTCTGTTTTTATTGAATTTTTATCACTCATTTTTTCCACCTTACAAATCAAAATTTAGATTTATAGTAACATTTTTTTGTTCTGTAAAGAACCTTAGTACCTCAAATCCTCCTTCCCTAGCTCCAAATCCAGAATCTTTCATACCTCCAAATGGTGTGCGAAGGTCGCGTAACATCCAGCAATTAATCCATATTATACCTGTTTGAATATTGTTCGCAATTCGATGTGCACGAGTTAGATTTTCTGTCCAAACATTCGAAGCTAATCCATATTTTGTGCTATTTGCATATAAAAGTACTTCTTTTTCGGAATCAAATGGCATTAATGTTACTACTGGCCCAAATATTTCTTCTTGATTTGTTCGACAATTATAGGGAAGGTTTTCTATTACGGTTGGCTCAACATACCATCCTTTTTTAAGTTTACCTTCTAAATGTACTTGATTACCCCCACAGAGTATTGATCCTCCTTCTTCCTTTGCTAATTCAATATATGAAAGAATTTTTTCTAGGTGCTGTTTTGAGACGATTGCACCCAAGTTGGTATCAGGATTCTGTGGATCTCCTACCTTGAGTGCGCTTATTTTTTCTATAAAATCTTTTTTGAATTTGTCATAAATTGGTCTTTCAACAAAAATTCTTGAACCACATAAACAGATTTCACCTTGGTTTGAAAAGGAAGATCTAACTGTTGTATTCAGCATGACATCATAATTACAATCAGCAAAGATAATCGTCGGATTTTTTCCACCTAATTCCAGTAATAATTTTTTAAATTTAGGTGCGGCAACTTTTGCTATAGCAGCTCCAGTCACAGACCCACCAGTAAATGAAATCGCTTCAATTTGAGGATGAGAAGATATTACACTTCCTACTTTGCTACCTAACCCATGAACAATATTTAATACTCCCGGTGGTAATCCAGCTTCAATACACAATGATGATAATAAATAAGCCGTCATTGGAGTAATTTCAGAAGGTTTAGCAACTACAGTATTACCTGAGGCAATAGCTGGAGCTATTTTCCAAGTGAATAAATAAAGTGGTAGATTCCAAGGTGAAATACATCCTACTACTCCTAATGGATTTCTCAATGTATAATTGATAGCTTTATCTTCCATAATGTGTGATTCAGAAGAAAAATGTATTATTGCTGTTGCAAAAAAACGAAAATTACTCGATGCTCTTGGAATATCAACAGTCCTAGCTAAAGATACAGGTTTACCATTATCAATTGATTCTGCTGAAGCAAACTTTTCGAGATCCCGTTCTATGAATTCTGATATTTTCAATAATATTTTCGATCTTTCTAGAGCAGGTGTAACTGACCATTCTTGGAATGCTTTCTCAGCTGCTTGAACAGCTTGATTAACATCATTTATATGTGAATCAGGGATTAAAGAATAAATTTCACCAGTTGCGGGATTAAAATTATCAAGATAATTATTATCTATTGGTGCTCCTAGTTTACCGTCAATGTAATTTTCGATTTTTTGCATTGTTCCACCCGATTAAAGAATTATAATACTTTAAGTCTACCACCATCAATAGGCAGATTTATCCCCGAAATATAACTTGCACTTTCCGATGCTAAAAAAGCAACTGCATAAGCTATTTCTTCAGCTTCTCCAAATCTTAACACAGGCTGTTTTGCCTAGCATGAAAGAAAAAAAATTTGGGAGAATCATAAATATTATATCTACCTCAGTTAAACAACCAATTATAGGATTAGGGGTATCTAATACAATTCGTGGAGCAGTAGCTAATTGGTCAAAAACCCTAGCTAGTGAAGTAGGAAAATTTGGAATAACAGTTAACAATATTCTTCCAGGATCAACTAAAACTCAGCGATTAGATTCAATTCTGAAAAGTCGGGCAAAAAAACAAAATAAATCAATAGAAGAAGTTACAAATGATATGTTAAAAGACATTCCAGCCGGTCGATTTGGAGAAGCTGAAGAAATAGCTTATGCAGTTGCTTTTTTAGCATCGGAAAGTGCAAGTTATATTTCGGGGATAAATCTGCCTATTGATGGTGGTAGACTTAAAGTATTATAATTCTTTAATCGGGTGGAACAATGCAAAAAATCGAAAATTACATTGACCTATTGATGGTGGTAGACTTAAAGTATTATAATTCTTTAATCGGGTGGAACAATGCAAAAAATCGAAAATTACATTGACCTATTGATGGTGGTAGACTTAAAGTATTATAATTCTTTAATCGGGTGGAACAATGCAAAAAATCGAAAATTACATTGACCTATTGATGGTGGTAGACTTAAAGTATTATAATTCTTTAATCGGGTGGAACAATGCAAAAAATCGAAAATTACATTGACCTATTGATGGTGGTAGACTTAAAGTATTATAATTCTTTAATCGGGTGGAACAATGCAAAAAATCGAAAATTACATTGACCTATTGATGGTGGTAGACTTAAAGTATTATAATTCTTTAATCGGGTGGAACAATGCAAAAAATCGAAAATTACATTGACCTATTGATGGTGGTAGACTTAAAGTATTATAATTCTTTAATCGGGTGGAACAATGCAAAAAATCGAAAATTACATTGACCTATTGATGGTGGTAGACTTAAAGTATTATAATTCTTTAATCGGGTGGAACAATGCAAAAAATCGAAAATTACATTGACCTATTGATGGTGGTAGACTTAAAGTATTATAATTCTTTAATCGGGTGGAA
>MDVS01000151.1 GCA_001940645.1 Candidatus Heimdallarchaeota archaeon LC_3 | reverse complement strand
AAAGAACTTGTCATTTAACCTTTTTGTCGGAGAGAGAGAAAGAATTAGATTACAATTAGAAAAATTTTTAGAAGACTTTTAAATTTGAATTAGAACTTACATCGTGCCACAATCGGCGGTATCCCGTCATTGTACAAGCACAATTACTTAAGGTGAAAAAAGGCAGAAAGCCAGAAAGGGTTTATCTTGACTTCTATGTGTACACGACCAATATTCGAGGTTCAGCAGATTACATTGAGAAAATTTATAGATCTCGTTGGGGAATTGAAACCCAATATCGCGTTGTACATCAGTTTCAAGCTCGAACGACCTCACTAAACTCTATTTTGCGACTTCTTCTCATTGGAATTGGTTTTATCCTTGAAGCTATTTGGCTCCGTATTAATGCATTTTTGCATATAGTAACTCATGTTTTAAAGGTTACTTGCAATTATGAGCTTCCTATTAAAATTTATAAAATAAGTACATTAATTTTGACAGTTTCAAGATTCAAACGTCTACTTCAAGCACTTTGGAGACCAAATGAACGGAGTTGATCTAGACTTGCGGAAGTACTGTATTTTTCTTATATTTAAGTGAGCGATTTGGTTCAAGTATTATTGGGGAAATCGTTAATTCAACTTTGATCGATAAATCAAGTATCTTAGATATACTACAAACTAATTATGGGTATACAGGTAACTTTATTGATATTTTCACAGATTGGACAATTGCTAATACATTAGATATAGAGGGATCAGTTGAGTATGGATATGATAATTTCAACCTTTCAGCAAGGATTCCTACTAAAATTTTTAATTACCCTAAAACATATTCTGAAAGTGTTACCTATTGGGGTACAGATATTTATGAATTTAGTGCTACCTCTAGTCCATCTAACCTTAAAATTGAATTTTTTGGAGATATCACAGGTGATTTTTCAATTTCTACTTTAACCTATTCAACAAAATATTCTAATTGGACAATAAATTCTTTTAAATCCAGCTCAATAGAAAATAATGAATTACATCTTTTTATCTCCAAATTCACGTTAAATGATAATTCTAAAGTAATATTACTCATTTCTAGCGTTGATGGGTTATCTTCGGGAGTAGACGTCGTCAATGAAGTAGATTTTCAGAATGATTATAATCTTTATGCTGAATTAGCATCAATTGAAATCATTTACAATCAATTTGATTCCAGCGATAATTTAGTTATTATGAAAGGAATTGTTGTTGAGGATCCTTTAAATTTATGGAATGAATCTTCAATAGTTTATGCTAATTACTCCATTGTTAATCTCGATTCAAATAAGACCATAAAACATTCTCAAAATTTAACTTATAATGTTATTTCTTCAACTTATGAATTAGAGGTCAGTAAATCATTGTTATTGCCTGGAACTTATCAAATACGCATTTTTATTTCCAATAGCACTACTGTCTTGGAACTCCTTTCTCCTGAATTTGAAATTTCTTTTGAAGATTTTGCTTATTTTAATTACAATAGTCAAACAATGACTGTTATAATAAATTCAATCTATTTAGAGGCTTTGAATCCATCATGGAATGTATCTTCAATAATATATGCGAATTTTTCAATAATAGATGCTAATACAAAAGAAATAATAAAAGATTTTTCTCAAAACTTAGCATACAATGAAATTTCTTCAACCTATGAGCTTGAAGTTGATGTTTCGTTGTTATCAAAGGGGATGTATAAAATTTTTATTTTTATTTCCAACGGTACTTCTAATTTTGAAATCTTCTCGCCAACCTTTGAAATCACCACTGAAAATCCAACTGAATCTACACCTACAACACCTACAACACCTACACCCACAAATTCTGCTGATGATTCAAGTACTAACAAAAGTATAACAACCACTCCATTATTTCTAAACCTTTTTACACTTTTTCTAGGCTTTGTTGTGCTTTCATATCCAATAATAAAGAGAAGAAAAGAAAAAACGTAATTGACGTTCACAAAAATTGATTTAATTACTTTTTTTCTTATTGATCTTTAAACATTTAAATATTTTAAAAGGAAATTTAATTTCAAATTTCTAGATTGTATTCAGGAAGAATGTAAACCATTTTTTGCATTAAAAGGTTACAAGTGAAAAAGAATAAAGAAAAAAAGAAAGGTAAAATAAAACAAGAACCCATTAATCAATTAAAATTGTTTAGTAAAACAGCTCATTCAGTGATTTAATTGAGCAAAACTGAAAAAAAATCTCTAATAATATCTTCAAAATTTTTTTGGTACACAAAAGAGCTGATACCATATTTAGAAAAAATATTTAATGTGAAGACTCATATTTATAAAAAAAATGTATTAATAAACTCAGATCAGAAACAAAACACAGAATACTTGAACAGATTACTAAAAATAATAGATTTCAATTTTATAGAAGAAGAATCTTTAAATGAAATTAAAAAATTAACAAATTTTGATTCTAATTTAGTCCTACCTCCTGAAATTTTAATACCTGAATGGAATTGGGAAATTACAAGCATTAAAATAAAAGAATTGATTCAATTAATTTTAGAAACTAAAGAACAAGTATCAAATTTTGGAAAATTGATCCAAATATTTTTAGCAGGAATTGCACGAAATCTGCGAGTTATCGGAAACAGTCAGCATTTACTAAAAAGATTTTTAGATTCATTAGTAAATTATAACACCTCAATAGAAGATATGCTAGAATTATACCATAAATGGATAGATACCGAGGAAGGTAAAATTTGGGGATCAGATAATTTACCTAATCAAACTATACATATTCCTTATAATATTTTTATTCACTTATATCGAATCCCGATCGAAGACAATACCTTAATTGAGCGTTATCTTAAAGAATGGTTTAATTTTTTATCAAAAAGTAAATTGACTTATTTTTTAACAGATATCCCACTTATTTCGCCTAAAATAAGGAGATTTCCCGTGATTCAATGTGTAAGTGAAGATCAAGATATTTCCGAAATTGCTGTATACTGGCAAATATACGCTTCATTGGTATTAAGAACACTAGGATATACAGTAACAAAAACCCCATTAATCAAATTTAAGGAGAGTTCTTTTAATCTATTACTTCTTACAATCTTTAATAAAAAATTAGAAAAAAATATGGATAAGTATGTTGCATCATGTGTTAATCCATCCGTTACTTCATCATACAAACAATATAAGAAATTGATGGACAGAGATTATCAATATAAAAGATATTCTGAATTTTATATGTTATATAGAGGAGGGATTTTAGAAAAAAAATACAAAAGGGCTGTTATAGACTTTGAAAAGAATACTTCAAATAAACAATTTGGTAGAAGAGCTAATCGAAGAAAAAAATATTTAATCGATTTTATTATTGATTTCTTTGAAGTATACGGATATTTAGCATTTGAAGGAATTTATTTGTACAAATTTTACAAAACTTCTAATTTTATTGATCCATCTGTAACTTATGATTTAATTAAAGAGAAATGGTTTAAAAAAGAAAAAATTTTGTTTCAATCAACTGATCCTAATGATTATCCGAATATTTTTACACTAGATGAACAAAATAAGAAGAAATACGAATGGCTTATATCCTTGCATAAACTCAAAGGATTTCCTGATCTTTAAAATATTAAATTTTAAAGATATTTAAAATTTGTATAAATTAATAAAAAAGAACTATTTTTTTTAACTCTTTAACATTAATGTTTTACAAGTATCAGGATAATTTTTGTTCCTAATCTTTAAACTAACGGAATATCAGAGACGTATTTCTTTTGCTGATTTGCTTCCTTCCAACCGACTAAAACTATATCCAACACCTCACTCAAGACCTTGACTGGATGAATGATAACATTTTTCTTCAAATCTTCAGTTAAAACAATATCCTCCATATTAAGGAGAGGGACTATGATTTCATTTATCCCACTTTTATATGCTCCTTCAATTTTAGCTGTTACACCGCCGATAGGAAGCACTTCACCTCGAATAGATAAAGATCCAGTCATAGCTATATCTTGCCGAACAGGATATCCCTCAAGATCAGAAATGATAGCAGTAGCCAGCGTGATTGATGCAGAATCTCCTTCGACACCATGTGTACCTAAGAATTGACAATGAATGTCCAAGTTTGATATATCTTTACCGGTGAAAAATTTGATTAAAGCAGAAACATTTTGAACTGATTCTCTAGCAATAATTCGTAATCCACCAGTTGCAATTACCCGTCCACCTTGTCCTTGTGCTGGAGTAATTTTTGCTTCAATTGGCATAACATTCCCTGCACGCATACCGCCTGTTGAATCTGATATAACTGACAATCCATTGACGCGACCAATTTGCGAACCTTTTGTGAGAATAAGTGAATATTCTTTAGATCGTTCGATTTGTTTATCGGCAATTTGAGCTTCTAAGGGACTTGCTAAACCAAAAGCACCTTCGACGTGTCTTGTTTCAACATATCGAACCCCTTCTTCTCTAGCTATATCACCAGCAGCTCTAATTAATCCTCCTAAATCACGTAATCGCAATGTTAAACGGTGTTTTCGGTCAGCCCGTTTCCTTGCTTCAATAATAATTGATTCTACAGCAGATTTGGAAAAATGGGGAATTTTTCCATCCTTAAGAACTTCTTGAGCAATAAATCTTGCTAATTTTCTCCTATTTGAAGATACATCAGGCATGTCGTGATTAATGAAAATTTCATATCCGTATCCACGAATTCTTGAACGTAACGCGGGATGCATACGTCTTGTAGTGTCTATATTACCTGCTGCGATGAGAATAAAATCACAAGGAACTGGTTCACTTCTAACCATAGCACCTGAAGATAGTTCAGATCTACCGGTTATTGATAACTTTCTATCTTGCATAGCAGTAAGTAATTGTTGTTGAGTTTTTTGGGATAGAGTTGCAATTTCGTCAATATACAAAACACCCTTGTGTGATTTATGAATCAATCCTGATTCAACACGTTCATGAGCAGGAGTTCCGAGTCCACCAGACTGAAAAGGATCATGTCTAACATCTCCAAGTAATGCTCCACTGTGTGAACCGGTTGCGTCTGCAAAAGGAGCTGTAGTTGATTCTGCATTATCTACTAATAACTTAGGGGTAAGATTAACGCGTTTAGAACGAAATTGAGACATTAATAATAATAGTAAAACCACTACTAACATACCAGTAACAATGGTGTTAACAGCTGCGGCTGGATTATCGTTAGCAGCCAGTATAGCAATGAAGAGAATAACTACCATCACAAGGGCTGGTATAGCGAAAAGCATTAAATTGCGATTTCTATCTTCCTCTCTTGCTCTTTCTTTATATTGAGCAACTATGCGTCTGCCCTCTCCCATGGCGACCGTCATAATACGAGGTACCTGATTATCATTTGGGTTTGGTAAACATAAAATATCCTCAAGCTCCTCACGTGGTAATAATTCAGCTAGTGCCTGACCAAGCATACTCTTGCCTGTTCCAGGATCACCAATAAGAAGTATATTCCTCCTTTGGATCGCTGCTTTTTTCATAAGTTTTACACTTTGTTCTTGACCAATGACATGATCAACGAGCCTATGCGGTACCGTTAGCTCTTCTGTGGTCTCTATTTCGAGATCCAATATGGGTTCATTTTCTGAACTGGTCACATCAGTTGATTTTAGTGATTTCTCCGTACTCATTTGCACTCACAATTTTTTTCATCTAATCTATAAAGATTCTTTCAATATTTACACATTAAAAACTGTTTTTTCATTTTAACAATTTTCTAAATGCCAATTTTATAACTCAATTACTGTCTAACGAGTATAGTAGATAATTATTGAAAATTTATTTCTATTATAATATGTGGTTTCATCTTTATAAAAAGAATATAATGATGACAATCATTACAACAAACCACCTCTATAATTTCTTAGATTCAGGAAGACCTATGTTATTACCAATTTCATACATATTTTTATTTCTTCATATATATCTATTTACGATGAAGTCAGCACTTGCCTTAATTGAATCAATTGCTTCTTTATTTGGAAAAATATTGTCTAAACTTCCTTTAGCTTTATTTATATAAGAACTTGCTTTAGTTTTTGCCTTTTCAAATCCCTTTTTTTTTTCTACTAGCTGTAAACAAGTATTAATATCGTTCTCATTTGGATTTTTAGTTTGAAGAATTTTTAATACAGTTTGTTGATCGTTTTCTCCCATATTTATATAAGCAAGTAATAAGGGATAATTAGAAATTTTTCCTTCCTTAATATCCTTCCCTATTTCTTTTCCGAAACTTTTTTCCTCTCCTTTCAAATCAAGAATATCATCAACAACTTGAAATGCTAAACCAGCCATCGTACCAAAATTTTTAGCTGCTTTTATTTGTTCTGGAGTTCCTCCTCCTAGAATGACTCCAATTTCGGATGCACAAGAAAAAAGAATAGATGTTTTTTTGTATATCATTTCTAAATATGTATCTTCTGTAAATTTTTCTGGTGAAATACTAAATCCTTTATAATAATCATGATCTTGTTTTTGTTCTAACAAAATATCTAACCTTTCACCTTCTACCAATTCTCTTATTGTTTTAGAATAAATTTCCAAGACTTTTTTGGGTTTTTTAGTCAATCTTGCACAGTCATAAATAGTTTCACGATGAATCATACTTGATAAGAGAGCCATTTCGTCTGAAAATTTTGCACGGACAGTTTGTATTCCTCTTCGTAATGTTCCTTGATCAATAATATCGTCAATTATTAATGAGTAATTATGAATTAACTCGACTCCAATTGCCCCATATAACGCATCATCTAATGAACCACCTGCAGCCTGTGAAAAAAGAAGTGTCATTACTGGCCTAATTCTTTTACCCCCGGCTTTTGCTTGATATACAACAACAGGCCTAAAATCTTTATGAACATGCTTTTCAAGTAATGAATACATAGGGTCTTCTATTTTTTTCCCTAATTTAGTAATTAAATCAAGCAAATCACTATAAGCCATTACAAAGTTATCCAACAAGTTATTTTGTAAATATTTAACATTTTAAATTTATTTAAAATTAAATTTTTATCCTTAATGTTTTCTAAAGATTTTCTTAAATTCCCCTGAGTAAAAGATAAAAAATCAAGGGCGTTTATGACTTTTTTGTTTATAAAAGATTATTTTTTAATTTTTTATTTAGATATTAAGGTAAGGATTTTACAACGTGTAAAGGTGACTTTTTTGTTTTTAGCTAAATTAAATGGAAATTATATCTTAGCATCTGAAAACAGTTTCAAAGATCTTGATGTTGATATCTATTCTTTTAATTGGGATGCTGATTCATCTAATAAATTAGAAAAAGAGAAGAAAAATCTTATGGATACACTGAATGAACCTCCAATAGAAAACACAGCAAAAATAATTTGTGTTGGAAGAAATTATGCAGGTCATGCCGAAGAATTAGGAAATAAAATACCAAAAGAACCTTTGTTGTTCCAAAAACCATTAAGTTCTGTAATAGGAAATAATGGAACGGTTATTTTACCTGAAAAATCAAAACAAGTGGAATACGAAACAGAATTGGTTGTAATAATAAAAAAAAGAGGGAAAAATATCAGGAAGGATGAAGCAATGGATTATATACTAGGTTATACTATTGGACTTGATATCACAGCAAGAGATTTACAAAAAAGAGATAAAACATGGTTTAGAGGAAAATCATATGATACATTTGCTCCTATTGGACCTTGGATTGCTAATTCTTCATCGGTTGATTTATCCGATTGTAATCTTAGTTTATACATAAACAATGAGAAGCGTCAAATGGGAAATACGAAAAATATGATTTTTGATATTTCATCAATTATTGAATATATTTCTAGTATAGTTTCATTAAATCCTGGAGATATAATTTTTACTGGAACTCCAGAAGGAGTAGGAATTATTACCCCAGGAGATAAACTTAAAGCTTCTATTGATGGAATAGGAACATTAAATATTTCAGTACAATGAACTACCATATTCAGACGGATTGGGCTTCAAACGAAAGCTAATACATTACGGTTACGTTGAAACGTTACCAGTCTTATATGTTTCGGTATGTCCACAAGGTCATTACTTCAATTGAAAGAGTTTGGAAGCAACTTTTGAGACGATAAGCAGAAAATCAACAGTTTTAGTGTATTTTCCTGCTTTTTTTAGCATTTAAAGTTTGAAAAACGATTGAATAGCTCGATCAGCTATCATAATCAACTTTTGAGCTGTCTGAGAAGGCATTTGATCATAATTTTCATCATGCTTCTTAGTCGGATATAATGTTTCATCACGGAGATATGAACCATGTTGTGCGTAATGATTCCTAACATGCCACAACAGTGTTGCAGACATTTTTACTTAAACGCGCTACGCGGAGCAGTATCTTGTAATCAGTTAATGATTACCATCGAACATGATTTTTCTGCATAAGATATATGGTCTTTTAACAGGTTTAATGCTTAATATCTATAGATGTTTGGCAAATCGTAGTGAAAGAAACTTTCCAATACAGTAAATGGAAATTCATACTGTCTCTAAAGAAGGGGGTCTTCTTTCCGGATTTAGATATGATATGTTACCAAATTAATTAAATAAGTATTTCTGAATAATAAAGTTGTGATATTTTATTTATCATTGGAAATATTGACATCAAATCTTTCTTTTGTTCAATTTTTATACCTAAAAGACGTTCCACATTTTTAATATCTTTTAAATATAAATTCATTCCATTGTTAGATACACTTGTTTTCAAAATTCTTAATTTTTTTATAGCTTTTTTTCTTTGGTTAAAAAATAAGCATAACAATACTTCGAATAATTCAGCTTCAATTTCCAAAAGATAATAGGAAGAATTTTTTATTTCTTCTATGATTGATTGTGTTTTCAATATTAAATCATTATTAATTTTAAATTTTTTCTTTGAATTTACAATAGTCAAAAGTTTTGTCTTTATCAACCCAATAGATCTTAAAAAATTAATTCGAAAATCATTGGATGATTCATATCTTTCTAATTCTAAGTAAATTTTCTCTACTGACTGAAAATCATTTAATTCTTCATAAATCCATGCTTTCAATAATAAATATTCCATTATAATGGATTTTGAAGGTGCTAAAGTATAAATTTTATCTAGATAATCAACTTTTTGCATTAAGTTATTTACTAAATCAGAAGGATCGCTATTTATTTTATCTAACAAGATTTGAGTCTTTATTTGCATGAATTCGCATAAATAATAATCATTTGTTTTTATATTTTCATTTCTGAATATTTTTATTGCAGAATGAAAAAACGAGTTACTCTTAGAAATTTCTCCTTTTATCAAATAGATATTACCTAATAAAATTCTTGATTTTATACTGATTTCTTTTTCTTGGCTCTTTTCAAGTACAGAATTTAAAATCGCTTCAGATTCATTTAAATTTTCTTTTATTAAAACCAATTTTGCCTCAGTTAAATAAATTGACAATCTACTACTTTCATCGGTTAGATTATTTATAATTGCTTTTGCTTCAGTGAGCATTTCACCAGATTCTACAATATTACCTAGATCAATACTGATAACGCTTATTAAATTTAATATTCTTGAAATTCCAATAATATAATCATATGAAGAACACATATGAAGAAGATCTCGCAAATCTGCCAGAGCTTCTTTTTTTTTACCACTTATATTTTTCAATAATGCTAAATTATATTGAGCTTCAATTAGTGGGATTGGGTTAATATTACTCCCTAAATTTTCTAATTTATTTATAGTTCCTAATAAGATTGTTTTTGCATTTGAATAATCTCCCAATAGTCGATAAATGATTGATTTTCTAGTATAAATTGATATTGTTACTGGATTCTTGAGTAAGGGATCAAGTTCAGTATAAATATCTTCTGCTATTGTTAAACATTTTAATGCTTTTTTGTACTCTCCTTTACGAATATTAAGATTCGTTAAATTGAAATAAATTCTACCTTTACCCATCAAATCAGTGATATTTTCCTTTTTGTGTATTTCTAAAACATGATAGAAGTAATTTTCAGCTTCATCATAGTATCTACATACTAACGCTGATGTTCCCATATTAAACATTATATAAGATTTCAAAAAAACATCAGAAAAACCATTAATGGATTTTATTTCATCAAGAGCTAAATTAAAGTAATCAAAGCTTTTTACGGGATTTCCCCTTATTCTAGTTAGAACACCTTTTGCGTTCAACAATTTTCCTTGCACCAATCGATTTTTTAATTTGAATCGATTTATTCCTTGATTAATATAATTTTCTGCTAATTTCAATTTCTTTGCTTTAATTAATTTTTCAATGATTAAGAAGTATGGTAATTCCCATGTAAATAATTTAACATTGTCTTCAAATAATCCGATAGCTGTATCTAGCGTAGAAAAAGCAATTTTCCAAGCGATTACTTCAGTATATAATTGTCCGTCATTATTCTTAGTATTTGATATTCCTGAAATATTATCTAAGTAGAATTGGGCTGTTGAAATAAATTTATTTCCTTCTCTAAAAAATGAACCTGCGAACCATGCAAATATACCTGGATGATCATAAAATGACTTTAAATCATCTTTAAATTTCTGAACATTTTTATATTTACCAGTTAAGACACCAACTTTAATTAATAAGTACAAAAATTCAGCATCTAAAGTTCCTGACCAATTCAAGTATATATCTTCAAGTTTTTCATAAAATTTTTCAAATTTATACTTGAAATTGTTTTTCAATATGTTTATAGTTGTAGGACTTAAACGTATTACATGGGTATTAAATTCTGGAGGAATAAAAGAATAATTTTGCTTATTAGGTTCTGAGTCTAATTCATTTTGATTCATACAGTGACATTCTTAGATCTGAATTAAAAAGTCCTAAATTTTAAATTTGTATTATTGCCATTGAAAATATTATAAAATTTATAACAAGTCAATTAAATTATCAAAAAATATATTTCAAATTCGCTATCGTTTCAATCATTAATAAAATCAGTTTTTAATATATAATTATGTAAAATAATGCAAAAAGTTGGTTTAACACTTATATGGTTTCAGTTAGTTTTGCTGCTTCTAGTATATTGGAACAAGCTTTAGAGATTTTTCATTCAGGAAAACATAATGCCACAAGAATCACAGAAATTCTAGTATTGACTGATTTGGAACATTTTACTAAGAAAGATCAAATAAAAATAATATTTACATTAGAAACAGAAAATACCCCAGCAAAAGGAACTAGGCTAGTTTTTCAAAGAGCTGAACCTCATTTAGGATGTAAGTTTTGTGGAAAGATCTTTCCATATCCAGATGAAAAATCGGGATCTCCTTATGGTGCATCATTGGCATGTATACGCTGTGGTAGTCAGGAAACGCAAATTATGACTTTTGAAGTTATGGTGAAAAAAATTAAAATAGGAAATTAATTAATCGAAATATTGAGTTCAGTTAGCATTGATAAATTCATCAATTTACAGATTTCTTTTTGGAATCTTCTTTCCATTTGTTTTAGAAGGATTATTATATCAATCGTACTTGTTCTTAAATCCAAACAGTAATTTTAAACCAGATTTTCTTTTTTTCCTAATTTTTGCACCATTATTAATACCAATGATCTTTTTGTATTTTATAACTCCTTGGTTCATTTTTAAATATACACAAGTTGGGAATAACTATAGATCTGGGTTATTAAAAAACATAGATAACATATTTCTTCAAGAAAAAGGTGTATTAGATGAAAATGAAGAGAAAATAATAAGGCAAGAACTCATTAATACAATGATCCCTGATTTAATATCTGCTTATCGCGCTAGATATATAGATTCATTTTTTTCTAGAGTAATGACAACATCTAATAGAAATGCACGTCAAATTAATTTGCTAAGTTTTTTTGAGACAATATTTTTGTTTGGCATTATATCAGGGATTATTAATGTTATAAATAGTATTTTAGCTCTTTATGTGCATTTTAGTTCAATTGAGTTACAATTCGCAAATATTCAAATTGACCAAATCCATAATGCTTCAAATGCTTTCTTTTTTATTTTATTGTTTTTGATGATAGCAATCTCAGGATTCATTATGGCAACTATCGCTAAAAGACGAATTTCTTATTTAATTCCTGCGGTTGTTCCAGGATACGCGCATTTTCGCACTTTTGAAAGAATAATGGAGAAAAAACTTACAGCTCAATTAATTGCTTCTTACGATTTGGAATCAATGATCGGAAATGATCTAATTAGGAATGATATTCTTGTTTCCGACATCATGGAAAAAAGCGGACTTAGTATTCAGTTAGCTGAAATTATCGATGAGTATTCTCAGGATCAAGCAGGAAGAGAATTAGTGTGGGAGAGTTATAGCAAAATTCTCAAGAAGAAAGGTATAAGTAACAATAAAATTGAGACAATTTCTGAATCATTTTTAGAAAGTTCAGTAATAAAATCAGCAGAATTATTTACCTTTGATTTCCGAGAATTTGAAAGTTTAAAATCGGATTTATCATATGTTTACGGGCATATAGCAAAATGGGACGAAAAGACCAATGAAGAACGATTAACAGCATTTATGTTAATATATCGTGCTACAGAAACGTTATTTCGTGGAATTCTACGGAAAACGAGAGGTAAAATGGGAAACTTTGGTTCTATGGTATTAGCTCTTGCAGATATGAATTTAATCAATAATGATGAGCAAATTATTCTTAATTCTGCAAGAAAACAAAGAAATTATATTCTTCATCGTACAGGAGAAGGATTGTCCTTATCACAAAGTTACATGCGTCAATTTTATGAATGTATAACATCAATAATAACCCGTGCAGGTGCAGATTTAGGTAATAATTGAAAAGATAACAACTAAATACCTTTTTATTCCGATTTACTTAAAATTTAGTGTGAATTCTTTTATGACTAAGGAAGTATGCTCTGGTGGTGTAGTTTATCATCTCTCCAAAGGAAAAAAATTAAAATTTCTTCTATTAAAACATAAAAATGGTAATCATTGGGATTTACCTAAAGGACATTTAGAATTCGGAGAATCGATGTATGAAACTGCTTTAAGGGAAGTCGTAGAAGAAACAGGATTAACAGAAAGTAATATAAAGTTTATTAAAGAGTTGAAACATAAAAATTCTTATTCATTTGTTCGAAACTCTCAAAGAATAGATAAAATTGTTCATTTATTTCTATTTGAAAGTTCCAGTAACATTATTTATCTATCCGAAGAACATTCTAATTATATTTGGTTGACAATTAATCAATTAAAGGATAAACTTACTTTTCAAACTTCTTATCCCGCTTTTTTAGAAGCTTCTTCTACAATTAAATCTTTAGTGGAAAAGGATTGATTTGATTATAAGCAATAATTTCTCCCCTATCAGTGCACAAATAAGCTCCGAATAAATATTTATGTGTAACAATTTGAGGAATATCTAATTTTAGATCATATGTAGTATTAGAATGATCTAAAGATATTATACTGGAATGAATTATTATTTTTGGATGAAGGATGCTTATACTTGTTTCTTCTTGTTCTTGAATAAAAAGTAATAAACTATAAATGCTTGGATAAGCATTTATTTTCATTTCCAGATTCAATTTATAATATGTACTATCCTTTTGTATATTGAAATACAATGAATTTGCAAATGACTGAGATTTTAAGTCATTAATAGGAATTATAGGAATTTTCTCATTTTTTTGCTCAAATATATTGAACTTCACTTCTAAAAATACTTTTGAAAGGTCTAAATCTGAAGAAGGGTCTTTTAATAAGATTTTTAATTCCTGTTTGTATGGCTCTCCTATCCAGTTTCCTCTGAAAAGTGGAACAACATCTGGAAAATTACCTATGACAAAACCTTCTAAAATATCTATTGGTATCCATTGTTGATTATGAAAAAATTCGGCCCATGCATGTCGAATCCATTGTGTTTTGTTATTAGTTGATGTCTTTTTGAAACCAGCTACTAACCTGGCTGGTATTTTCTGATGCCTACATAATGCCACAAATAAAGCAGCATATTCAGTACAATCCCCTTGACGATTTAATACCGCATATTTTGCACCAAACTCACCTTTTTGGATGAAATATTTAAGATGTTGGTGTATCCTGTGACTAATTTGATAGATTAAGCTTATAATTGAACCTCCAACAAAATCTTCAGTTAACTTTGCAACGAAAGTATCATTTGATTCGATACCTAGCTCTGAGGACAAATATTGATTAAATTTAGTATAGTTTTTGTGATCTAGATCTAAAACCAAACTTTCAGGATGGTAAAGTAGATAATTCTGTTTGATCCAAGCTTTATATCCAAGAACAACACGTTTTGTTCTTTTTGAATACTCAGATAAATCATAAGACAACCAATAACTATCAGTATCCACAATTAAACGTTTATCACCAATAACTTCTAAATGTTCTACTACAGTGTAGGGATGAAATGATCGTGGTATTGCTAAACGAACTTCTAATTCATCTAAAGCGTCTATTGTTAATCCATATGCAATATACCACTTATTCTCCTTAAATCTACCTTGATGTTTAAAAATCCAATATTTTGAATTGTTTTCACTTGAATATTTTAGGACATAATTTCCACTAATAAGTTTATCAGGAAAATCAATAGTGAATTCACTAATGTGATCTAATTTAATCCAACGACAAAAAATTATTTGATTCCAAGGATTCAGTAGCTCAATAAACCTATGATCTGAATTTAAATTAGTGGATGTTCTTATTAAAAGCTTATCTCCTTTAAGAATAGTTAAACTATCCTTTAAAGAACTGGTAATTTGCTTACGGAGAATTTGAATTTTCAATTCTTTTTCAAGATAAAGCATTTATTAATTCTCAAGAAATTATTATTGATGAATTTTAAACAACGATAAAAATATAGAGACTAATCGTTATCTAAAATTCTTGGTTTTCTTTTTTCAGATGGCTTTTTAACAGGCCTAGAATAATTTGGCCTATTCTTGTGATTTGATCCCAAAATTTTTGGTGATGATTTTTTGGATAAGGGACTTGTTTCAGCTTTTTCAATTATTTTTATTGTAGATTCTTTAATTTCAGTCTTTTTAATTGATAATTCAGTAAGGGATACACCTTTTAAATCTGGCCCAGTCATGTTTTTGGTAATTTTGACTAAAACTGGTTGATGTTCTTCAGAAAGTTCTTTAAAGTATCCAGGACAATTATGTTTCTGTGTTTTAGACAAATTATTGTGATAGTAGGCACATTCACGACAGAAATAATTCTTGCATTTAGAACACATGAAAGTTAGTGTATCCGCTAAGCTGATAGTTTTTCTGCAAGCAATGCATGAAGGGTTATTGTATAATGGAATAAATTCATTTTCAGAAATAAAATCACCTAAGCATAGCTATTTCTCTAATTTTTTTGTAGGATTTAGTATCCCACTTTTAATTGCGTATTCAAAACAACTGTTAAGATCATAAAAATTAGGAGGAGATTGAATTAATAAGGATTTTTCTCTTTCTTCTAAAATCTTAATTGTTGACTTTTTTCCACCGGTTTTATTAGAATTTTCTTTATTGTTCATTCTATTATTCTTAGTCCTTTCTTTTTTGTTTCTTTTTCAATGATTTTCGCTTTTGGATGGATTTTTTTATTTCTTGAATCCAACCATTTATTCAATAATAATTCATAAATGGCTTTAGGATCATTATTTTGATACCATTTCATAGCACTTGAATTTCTTCCAAAATCAGCATCGTTATAATACTTCGGGGGTCGAACACGGTCAGGATCATAAAGCACTTGGAATATCATATCCATAAGGATTCGATCTATTTCACCATTAATTTGAAGGCAGGCCTCACCTAATCCTGAAATGGAAAAACGAGGGTGAAATATCTGTGAGTCAGCAATGATTCTAATTTTATCAACACGAGCAGGATATTCTCTCGGTAATTCAATACGAAAGGAATGTGAAAAAGTAATGATTGGATCTTTACCATTTAACCCTATTACACCAGGAATATTTAATCCATATTGTATTGCTCTAATAGAATCATCAGCATTACGGCTTATTACTTTAATGTCAAAATCGGGAGTTCTCCAATGAAAATCACCAATTTTTTCTGGATCAACCCATTCCCAACCTTTTTTAATAAAATATAGTTCCAAATCGGCAAAAAAATTCTCTATTGACGTTTTAATTCGAAGATTAAGTATTTTAGGTGGAAACAATAATGAAATAAAACAACACTCCAAATCAACTAATAATTTATGACTAATTACATCACATATTTTATTATATTTAAAATCAATAATGAAAGAACAAAAATCAACAAAGAGAGTTTCTCAATTTGTTTTTAAGAATGAAGATAAATTATACTTTTAACTAAATACCGCTTTAAAATTTTCTCATTAGTGAACTTCCAGTATATCTGAATAGTATAAATAAACATTTAATAAATTATTTTAATTATAATTGAATAATTTAATTTTAGTGATAATTGATAACAAAATTAGATTAAGAAAAATCCTTTAAATCATCATAAATATAAATTAATGTCTTTATAAGGATGAAAAAAATTCATATAAAGAAAAACTTAATATATAACCACAACCATTAATATGTAATTGAAAAATAATGACCACTAATCAAAAAAAAACGGAAAAAATAAATTCAGAATCAATAAAAAAAACAAAATAACTTTTGAATAATAAAAAGGAAGTAAATCCATGGCCCATGAAGTAATAATTGATGTAGAACCAAGAAACAAAGAATTTAGAGTAGAAGTAATGTCAGACACAACAATCGAAGAAGTGATTACAACACTAATTCGAAGATGTGAAGACGAAGGAATCAATATATCCGACTGGGGAAGGAGCAAGGTTGGATCCTCAAACGTATCATTTACCATGCTAAGAAAAAGCACTGGAAACACCGCATTAGCACCAAACGTCACATTCGGAGAATTATTCCCCGAACTCGAGGACAGAGAAAGTTTTCGACTCGATGCGCGAGCTCAGGTGGGTTTTTAACTCCTTTTCCAATTCCTCTCCGGAATCTTTCCCTATTCCCTTAAATAAATCTATTATCTTCTTTTTTACTTAAATAGATAATAATCACTTGGAAATTAAGAAATTTCAGTATTTAAAAAAACTTCAATCAGTAATTAATTAATGAAAATTAGTATTTTTTTATGTTTAGAAGAATTTAATTCTTTTAGCATTCTTGAATCCGTTTTTCTGCCTTTTTTTTATTAAAGTATCAACTTCAGGCTTATAATCTCTTGAATATGCATTATCTTTGATGATGATATAATTAATTTCTCCTACCATAATTAATTTGATTTATGTCTCAAGGAATTTTAGGAAACATTCATGTTTCTATTATCCTGCTTTTCCAGTCCATAGGGAAATCTTTAATCTTGAAATCTCATGTAAAAGCAAATATTCAGGTGGGTCAATTCCCTGAATTTTATATAGTTCAAAGAATGACCATAAATTTGGGATTATAGAGAATTCTCTTTGGATTTTAGCGTTAATCGTATTTTTTTGTATTTTAAGTTTTTCTTGTAAATAATTTACACATTTATTGGCCGCTTCACTTCTAAACTGTTTCAATAATCCTGATATTACAAAAATAAAGCATGTTTCGTCTTCGCAAAGGTTAATGGTGTTTGCATCATATCCTAACAGTTTTATTTGATTTTTTATGTGAATAATTGTACTATCAATAAAAGACCTTGATTTTCCCCATTTTTCACAAATTTTTCTTATAAACAGTTCTGGGGGTTTCATTCTGTAAAAATCTTTGAAAATTCTGATATCATTTAACGTTTTCTCTAATATTTCATCAGCTTGGGGACAAATTATTGTTTGTTTCCCTATTCTATCAACTATTTTATTCTTTGGTTGATATAATTGTTGTGATAACAGGTCCTTTAAAAATTCTGGCATATTTTTTCCCAATAAATTTATAATTGTTCTTTTTTCAATTGTAAATACATAAGATTATCTTAGAGTAAAAACATCATAAAGACAAATATCATATTAGCATGGTCATTAGCAATATCTACAGATATATGATCATAAAAGGGTTTTTTATGAGTAATAATACTGATTCACGGATTGCAAACTTAGAGAAAAAGATTTTAGAGCTAACTTTAGAAATTAGCAACCTTAAAAAGGAAAAAAATAACCAAGCAAGATCTTCAACAACGCAATTCCAATCTTCTGTTGATTTCGGGCTATCTTTGGCTTCTTTGGAAAAAGAAGTTAATAGCCATCAAGATATATTAAAAAATCAAACGAAAATTATGATAACTTTTTCTGATTTCATCAAAAATATTCGTGAAACCTTTCAGGAAAGTGTTTCAGATTTTAGAGAAGATCAAATTTCTCTGATGAAATCGTTTCAAAATATTGTTTCGTCAACGTCAGAAACATTACGTACAGAATTTTTAATGGTTCTTCGTGATTTCAGGGAAAAATATCCTGAATTAGAAAAAATTAAAATTGAAAAAGAGTTAAAACAAATTAAATCTCCCTTTCCTACCATTGATTCGTCACAAATTTTTACTTCTGATCAGGCAACTTTTTTAGATAGAAAATTCGATGAATTAATTGTACAAATAGAACGACAGATACAAGATAGTTTTGTTTCAGTCGTAGAATTGCTTTCACATATTTTAGCAAAAGTTGAAGAGTTAAAATATGTTTTAGAAGAGAAAAATGTTAAAATAGAGGAATTATAAGAAAAATTAGGATAGAGAGTTCGAAGGAAATTAATATGTTTGTATTTTATTCCTTGAAGAGTTTTCTTTTTACTAGTTTATTTGCTCCTATTCCACCTCCTACAGCAACAGATAGTAATAAGACAACTGTTACTATAGGAATAACTGTAAGAACAAGGACAATAGTTTGTATGTCAGTAGTATATATATTTCCATTTCTATCATGTAAAACGATAAATAAATCGATGTTTTGATCATTTAAACTATGACTTAACCCATACCATTGATTCTCAGAGTCTTGAGTTAAATCAACAGATGTCCATTGATCGTCATTCTCATAGAAAACTTGTACTAGCTCAATACCATCATTATCTTCCGCATCTATATTGAATTCCACTTTACTAACTGATTTCTGCTCATAACTAAATAATTTTAGTATTGGAAGTGATATATCCTTTATAATATCACCTAGAGGATTTTTAGTTATTTTTGTTGAGCCTAGGGTGGTTTGAGAAGTGAATAATTCCCATGTATCGTACATGGATGTTAGTTTGGCTGGGGAGGAAATTGACGAATAGACATTTAAAGCTATTAAACGATAATTAATACTAATCTGTTGATTAGGTCTTAATTCGTCAATAAAGAACACAGTTTGAGTTATTCCCTTTTTGTAACTGGTAACCGTTTTTACATCTTTTAACGATATTTCATCTACCTCGAAACCGACAGGTATTGCATCCTCAACCATAAGGAAATATTCTGAGTCAATTCCTGTATTTTTAATAGTCAAACTGGTACTTAATGTTTCACCAAAAGAAAAATCATCATCTTTAGAATAAAACCGTTCAAAGATTAATGAATCTTTTTCCACCTCTAATGATAGTTGGGATGAAGCTCTCAATGTGTTTTCTTCTGAAAGTAATCTACATTTACATTTATTTTGATACAAAAATAAATTACGATTAAGTGAAGGATTAGATGTTATTTCTATTTCTATTGTTCCATGTATAGCTGTAATTTGTCCTTTAGTTTGTGATAAGTTATTATTATTATCTGCCAAACTATATTCAACATTAATTCCTTTTAGAATAACTTTTCCTTCTGTATTAGGAAGATTGTAAGAGAAATTAAACGAAACTGATCCAGAAATACTATCAAAATAATGAATTTGTTGATTTATAATGCTATTATCATGATCAATTAACTCTGCTTTGACATTTATTGGTAGTATTTCTGTTGAAGGATTGGTCAGTGTAACAGGTATTTGAATTGTACTACCTGGTTTTCCTTGTAAAGTTGAGGGGTAGGAAACTACAATTTCTTGCCTTAAGGTTTGTTCTGTGGTCAAATAATAAAGTACTTTTCCAGAGCCCTGTCGAACAATATTTAAAAAATTTTCACCGTCTTTCATAAAATCATCTAATTTATATGTCGAAACCTCCGGTGTGGTGTCGTTTAGATACTTAATGGAAGCAATATTATTTCCATTTATTATCACATCAACATCTCCTAAAATTGCTTTTGATTCATATTCACTAAGTGAAATAAAGGCCTGTATTGCTGCTGAAGTGTCTGCTGTCGAATACCATCCCCATCTTTGTTGTTTACTAACTATCCATTGAATAGCTTCCTGGATTAGGATCGCATTAGTTCCATAATCGATTGTTGCTAAAACACGTAAAGCGGTAGAAGTAGTTTCAATATCTTTTCCTAAAGCTTTGTATCCCTTTTTTAAATCAGTCCAATAAATTCCTAGTTTGGGGTCTAATACATATTCATTTTGGAGGTGTTGAATTAAATTGGATTCCAGAAAAGTTGAATAAGGAGTATTATAAAATGATTCTAGTGTTAATGCTGCTACATAAGATGAATTAACCCATTGGGTTTCAATAAAATCATGTGCAAGGCTCATTACTGTTCCATAATCTGTTAGAAGTGATTTATTTGCAATTGTTGATAGACCTCTAGTAACAAAAGCAGTAAAAGGTAAATCATTTATATTCCAGTAATCACTAGTCCATTTTCCAGAAGATGACTGTTTATCAAGTAAAAACTTTGCAGCTTGAAGAATAATCTCTTCATCTACAACAATTCCAGTTTCTACTATTTTATTTAGTCCATAAAGAACATAAGATGTCATATAAATATTTGAATTATCATTATGCCACCATCCAAATCCACCATCATAATGTCTGAAAGAATAAAGACGTGATAACCCACTGGTTATCATGTTATTTAATTCTTTTTCAGTATCTTCATCTAACTCTCCCCTCTCCAGTAGATATTGATAAACTAATGTTGTGGGAAGAACTCTAGACATAGTTTGCTCAACACAACCATATGGATACCCTACAAGACGTTCATAAGACGATAATGCCAAGTTTTGCAATCCAGGGGCAATCGTAAGAGATGACTTTTGATAAATAGTCTCCGCATATTGAGTTATGTTCAATTGAAGAGTACCATTTAGGAGTTCTCCACCAAGTTTTTGAGATCTTAATACTCCATTAGGTTCGATACGAATGGTTTTTTGAATACCATCTGTGTAGATATTTCCTGTGATAACTCCTGTTCCAACAGCTGTGATAGTTACGTTATGTGTGCCTGGTTCTTTTGCATAAACTGCCCATGTAACTTGTGTCAGAAAATTGGATGGAATAACTACGTTTTGTTCATTTTTGGCTAAAATTTCAACTCCGTCAACAAAAATTGTCACATTCGCTCTGACAAGTTCATCATGATAGTTATAAAAGACTCCTTTAATTCCAACTATGTCATCTTGCATTAAGATAGCTGGTTTTGATATCTCGACAAAAAATGGAAGCTGAGTATTAAATGAAGATTTAATGACAGCTCCAGAACCACCTTTTGTCACAGTAAGCCTTACAACCCATTCACCAATGTTATCTGGCAATACAATTTCTTGTTCCCAACCAGTAGCAGGAATATATAATCGTGGAATCCAATACATAGATTCTGGTAAATTATCTCTGATGTCAATTTCTTTTGATGGCTCACTAGGTATATCGCTTCTAGATTTAGTAGGAGCTGCCGTGTCAAACGCTATTTCATTTTCAGCCCCAAATAAAACATCGACATATCCATAATACCTAACGGAAACTGCATCATCTAAAGCCCAATACCATGGATACCACCAATTTGGTTGAAATCCGTTCCAATTAGTAACAGTTGTTATAGAAGGCCAATATTTCTGATCACTTGAGAAAAACTCTTCTTCCCATAATGGATCCTCAACTACTCCATAAATAGAGCCATCAACGAATGATAATGCAGTCATTGCATCGAGTGGTTTATCGTTTGCCCCAGTTAATTTTATGGAAACTTTTGCAGTATCTCCTGGTTCATAAACATCTTTATCTGTAGATATTTCAGCGTTGAACTCCTGAAGAATTTCCACGGATGCATAATATTCAAGAATTACTCCAGATGAAAGTATTGTAAATATAAAAATAGTCACTTTTGGTGCTAAAAATTCAGTATTCTCAAGATTAAAGGAAAAAGCTGATGATTGACTTTCTACATAAACTGATGTAATTCCGCGTTTCACCAGTTCAATTATTATTGGATTATTTGTATCTCCCTGGATACTAATGTCAAATTCAATAGAATCTCCAGCATTAATAGTTTTCGGAAGATTATTAACATAAATTTTAGATAAACTACTTTCTCCCATTTTCACTACAAAATATTCCGAATAATAATAATACCATGAATAATATCCTGACGATTCATCAATATATCGAATAAAACCATATCCAAAATAATAACCATCGGGTGCCAAATCTGATGTGGGAATTGACAATTCTCCTTTTCCATCTATTATTTCAATGGATCCCTTAGCTACTGTATCATAATCCGCATCATTTAAAACGATTGTAACATTTCCAGAAGCATTTGATCCATCAAGTTTCTTTAAATTTAAATCAAGAGTAATATCTTCTCCTTGTAAATATGAGTCTTGTTTAGGAATTATTTCAAGATACACTATTGCGTAACTGAAACTGAAATCCGTTGAAGCCTTTCTTCCATCATCATCAGACACTTCTATTTCTATTATGAAATTATCATATTTCAGAATTGTATCTAACGGTAATTCAAATTCAACTGTTCCTCGACCTGAGCTATCAGTTGTGGTTATTTTTTCAAGGATTTTTGTTCTTGAATCCAATCCAAAAATTCCTTCATTTCTTCCATAAACTGTTACTTTTCCAGTTGCGTCTTCTAAGGGTAATGGTCTCCACCACCAATACCACCCATATCGATTATCAGAGCTCGCTTGATAGGAGTAAAAATTTACTTTTATTGAATCATCAGGTTTGGGTAACCAAGGAGAAACCCAACCCCAGACATAAATATCAGATACTGTAGCAATTGTAATCGAATTTGAAACACTCCTTCCTACAGGATCTTCAACTGAAGCAGAAATCGTAACTTGGTCCGTTTCTTTTAGTGAATTTGGTATTTTTAGAGAAAAAGAATACTCTCCATTTAAATCAGTCATTCCACTACTGCTAGATACAACAGTTTGAGTTGAAGGGTCTATTATTTCTACTTTTACATTACCAGCAGTTACTGGTTTACCAAAATAATAATCAGCTAAAACTTTTCCTTTTATATTAGATCCTGGATTAGCAAATGATTTTTCTGTTGATATACTAATTTTGAAAGCTGGTTTTTCATAAAAACGAACTGGAATTTCTACACTTTGTCGATCAAACTCTGATGTTTCAAATGAAATTCTGTATGATCCAGAATTAGCATCTTCATCTAAAGGAAATTCAAAATCAATAATACCATTTTCGTCTGTCGGAATAATTCTTTGGGTTATCGTGATTAATGAAGGTGTCATTAATTTAACAGTAATAGGTTTGAATTTCAGCGGAACTTTTGTAGCATTCAGATAAGAATTTTCCCAAACTAAGACTCGTCCCTTAATCATTTCCCCAGGTTGATAAATAGGTTTATCAAAAGTTGGTACATATTCTACAGAATTCTGTGATTGATAATACCAAGAACTCCAAATTGATCTTCTTACAGTTGAGTTTTTACCTGAGTGTGAAGCTGTAAGTATTAATTCTCCCCAATAATCATTATTTTGGCTAGTAGTAAGACTAAACTCTGTAAAACCATTTTCATCTGTATTAAGATTAAGTTCTCCTCCAGAATGAGCCTCTAATCCTTCGTTACTCCATGAATAGGTAATTAATTCAATATTGACATCTGCGGATTCTATTGGATTAAAATTGTTAGATCCATCGACTACCATCAAATATCCAGAAACATCTTGACCTGGGATGTAATAATATGGCATTCTAAGAAATATTCCTAAATCAGAAACAGTTAAAACATGGTAATAGTCAACATATCCTGAATTTAGAAATTTTGCAGTAACAACATATCTTCCAGGGAGAGATGGAATAAACGAGGCTGATACAAACCCTTCAGAATTTGTAACATATGTTTGAGTGTTAGCAGGTTGAATATCATTTTTTCCTTCAAAATATCCATAGACCGAGTAATAAAAATTATTTTCCCCATTATAGATCTTAACTTCAATAATTTGACTTGCAAAAGGTTCTAGATTTTGAGTAGCTTGAATTATAAAATTTACAGTCTCTTCAGGTTGATATAATACTTTATCGAAATCAATATTAATAACAGGTCGAGAATACCAATCATTATAACTGTTTGTTTTTAAATAAGCATTAGTCTTTGGTTTATTAACGATATTTTGGTTACTTTCATTATTATCGTCGATAAATTCATTTAAGAATTTATTATAATTCTGCATTTGAAAATTGATGTTTTTCTCTTCAGTTAACGTGTCTTTTATTATATTTTCATAATTAATTTCAGGATCAATATTATTCAAATTATTTTGAATATTAACTTCTGTATTGGTAGTATTCATATCTAATTCATTTTGAATAACACGATTTTCAGAGATTATTCCATTAACTCCAGTAGTTAATGAAAAAATAAAAGTCATTAAAAATATTAAAGACAAAAAATTATTTTTATTAAATTTCACTATCATTCTCACCTTTTTCTGATATTTACATATATAAAAATCTTTTATCAAAATAAGTATATTATCCTACAGAGTAAAACAGGGTGTTCGGCTATTTAGAACATATCAAATTTCTCTTTAATAAGGCAAGAAAGATAGAAATTGCTTAATAAAATCTTTTTCACAATTTCTGTAATTTTATCCACTATTGCAGCATTGTTCTAAACATTAAAACGATGGTTTCAATCAGGAGAACATTACGGAAATTACAAGAAAGTAAGATTTAATTAAAAGAAATGATTAAAATAAACCAAAAAGAAACAATTATTTTGAATTAGGAGCATTTATTTTAATGGGAAATAAAAAAAATCAATTAGCCAAACTTAACGAAGCGATGAATTTAATTAATTTGAGAAAATATAAAGATGCTCTTGAATTAGCATTAACCGTAGAGAAAGAATTGGAATTAACTTCGAAACCTGATAAAAAAGTACTAAAAGGGTTGTCATATGTATTGGCAAAATCTTATAATGCTCTAAGAAATTTTGAATTAGCAGAGAAATATTTCTCCTATTGCATTAAGCAAGAACCAAAGAATTTAGATTTATTATTCTCAGCAGGATTGAATGCCTTAGCATTAGGAAGTAGTGACAATGCTAGACATTATTTAAGAATAATTGGAAAGCACCACGGTTATCATAATCCTTTGTTTAATCAGTTAGATAAAACGATTAATTCTTGGGAAGCAGAACAAAATTCTTGAATAAACTACTTACGCTCCTTATATTTTAAGTTGTTATATATCATTTTTTATTTTCTTGTTAAATTAAGATATATCTTTGTTAAACATTTTATGAGAAAAACTATTAAATCGATAAATCCGAAGTTTTTTTTCAAGAAACGGTTTTTCAGTTTTAAAATAATTAGAAAACTGCCAGTTGATTCAGAATTATCTATAAATTTGTAATTTTTATTTATTTTTTCTATTTCGGACTAATATTATTTCTATCACTATGCCAAATTGCTGCTTGTCATGAAAATGAAAAATTTCTAATTTAGTTCTGTATAATACCATATATAGCCAACTAAAACCTGCTCTTTTCGTGAACTCCTTTTAAAAACTACACAAAGAAGTACCCCTTTTAC
>MDVS01000150.1 GCA_001940645.1 Candidatus Heimdallarchaeota archaeon LC_3 | reverse complement strand
TTTTACCTTTGATATTGGAATCACTAGTTCCAAAGATGTTTCTTTCATTGTCGGTCCTTGGATTTTTGAGCCATCTTTTTAGGAAGAAAAAAGATCAGAATTCATTATTTTTTTATTTTAAATTTGTTTTTTACAATGAATATTAAAAACAAAAAATATTCTCCTTTTTTATTCGTCATTATATATAATTTACTTATTTAAACTATTTTACCTTTGATATTGGAATCACTAGTTCCAAAGATGTTTCTTTCATTGTCGGTCCTTGGATTTTTGAGCCATCTTTTTAGGAAGAAAAAAGATCAGAATTCATTATTTTTTTATTTTAAATTTGTTTTTTACAATGAATATTAAAAACAAAAAATATTCTCCTTTTTTATTCGTCATTATATATAATTTACTTATTTAAACTATTTTCTTGTTAAATTTTTGATCATATTAAAATTTTCAGAAACTATTTAAGGTAAAAGCATGATATTATCACGAATTAATTTCTATTTGTATTAAAAAAAAGAATAATTATCTCAATAAATTACTATAGATATTGTAAATGAATACATTAGTTTAACTAAATTAAGAAAATTTAGTTAATGGAAAATTATGGATTTGTTTGATTATGAGAACTTATTTAAAGCTATATGGTCCCGATTTGTTAAAAGCCTTGCCTATTTTGGAAGAAATATCGACAAAATTTAGCGAATTATCTGGAAGTGCATCATTAAGAGAAGATAAATCTTCAAAAAAGGTAGCAAGAATTAAATCTAGCTCAGTAGTTATAGGCAATTACGATTTTTCCTTCGATTGGCATACAGAACCTACGATTGATAGAGTACTAAATTTGATCAAGGAAATTGATCTAAAGTTATTAAAAACTAAAGTCCGTTATGAGGCCTCAACAATAAAAATCGGTGAAGAAGAACAGGAAAAATTAATTGAGACAGGTTATTCAGTCTCTTATGTGAAATTCACTGGACCAGGTATTTATTATGCCCTAGAAAAGATGATAAGTATCGATTTACCACAAATTGATACTCATGGACTAGTTTTGAGTCAATTTGATTATTTTTTTTCATGGAATAAGACACCTAGCAATGAAGAAATTATGAAATTAATAAAATTGATTGAAGAGTTGCTCTATCAAATAGAAAATTTCAAAGTTCTATATAACGTTACTACTAAAGATTCCAAAAAAGAAAAGAAAAAAGTTAAAGTTTTAGATTTAAAATATTTAAAGGTAAAATATGATAGATCTGGTACATATCAGATTGATAAGGCTCGCTTTGATTTAAGAAGGATGACGTAAATGTAGTTTTCAGTTACCTACTATAGTCAAACATTTTTTGTAAAGACTTTTTTGCCTTACTAATAATATTTGAAGGCAATTCTATTATATTTTCAGGCTTTGGATTCCGAAGACACTCAAGAATGTTGTCCAATGTTATTTCCTTCATGTAGGGACACATATTGCATTGCATAATGAATTCTCGATCAGGAAATTCTATTTTTAATCTCTCACTTAATCCGCATTCAGTTACCAGAAAGAATTTTTTCGCTTCAGGATGACTTTTGATATATCGGATCATATCACCGGTTCCACCAGCCATATCTGCTCGACCAACAACTTCTGGGGCACATTCGGTATGAACAAGGATATGAAGGTCTTTTCCAAGTTGTTTTCGATAAAAATCAACCTTTTCAACGGTAAATTCTTCGTGGACAATGCATTTGCCATCCCATCCTATAAACTTCTTATCAGGGTATAAATTTTCCATATTTTTTGTCATGTATTTATCTGGGATGAAAATTAACTCATCAGTATTAAGATTTTCAATGATATTTCTTACATTAGCAGATGTAACAATTATATCTGATTCTGCTTTCACATCTGCTTTGGTATTGATATAAGTTACTACAGGGATATTTGGATTCTCTTTTTTTAGATTTTTAACATCTTCACCAGTAATTGAGTCTGCCAGTGAACAACCTGCTTTTTGTGATGGTATTAGGACAGTTTTTTGTGGATTAAGGATTTTAGCTGTCTCAGCCATAAAAACTACGCCACAAAAAAGAATTATTTTAGCAGGAGTATCTTGGCATACTAGACTTAATTCGTAAGAATCTCCTTTATAATCAGCTATACCAAAAATTATATCTGGTGTTTGATAACTATGAGCGACAATAATTGCATTATGCTTTTCCTTAAAATACTTAATTTCTAATGTTAATTTAGCTAGATCCAAGCAAACCTCATAATCATAACCAACTGAAGATAGCTTGTTATGCAAATTCTTTGCTTCTTTTTCTATTTCCGCTTCAGTTAAAACAAACTCATTAATTTCTGTTGTATCTATAACAGAATTCATAACATATTAATATAAGTTAGTGGATTTGTAAATATTTGTACTTAGCAAAATGCTCGTTTTGAATAAATATACCCCTATTTACTTAAAAAATTATGAAAATTATCTTGATCTTCATTGATAAATCGAGTAAGTGCTGATCTAATAAACTTTGATCTGTCTTTAAATTGAAAATCTCGTATAATACTATTCATATTATCCAGCATAGCAATAGGTATTTTTACACTAATAGGTACTTTTTTCTCTATATTCTCATCTTTATTATAAAATTCATTCCAGAATTTTCCCCCTTGTTCACGTAAAGTTAATAATTCAGCCATAAATTCAAAGACTGCAATTCGAGCAACTTCAGACAAGGAAGCATAATAACCATTCTTACAAAGATCTTTTATTTTTCCTAGAAAAGATGACTGCAATTTGAATGCTACTGTCTTTAAATCTTTATTTGATATAACTAGTTCTGGTGTTTGAACAGGAACAACTAATTCTTGACTTAACAATTTTTTTCACCAATTTTTTTAAATTTTTTATAAACTCTCATGTAATTTTTCTCTATCGAAGAGAAAAATATCTAATGATTCTCTTATGAATTGTGAACGCGACTGAAAACGACCCTCTGATACAACCTGATCAACACATTCTAGAAGCTTTGGAGGAAACTTGGAAGATACTGATTCCTTTGTGGTTATTGGACGTTCATTTCCGAGAGCCTTAATGTCATCACTCCAAGACGTGAATCCTGGTTCATAAGTAATATCTTGAGCAATTTTAGCTAATAAGTGCCTTATCGCAAAACGAAGAATTTCAGAGCGAGAAAAATATAGTTTTTTGTAAATCAAGTCATCTATTGACTTTATTTGTTCTCTATTAAGTTTAAAACAAATGATTTGTAAAGACACTTTATTTTCCCTTATTATATCTTAATTTATTCTAAAATTTTTATCTTTTTAAATATTGCGATTGAAATTATTAAGATTTTATTTTGAACTCTCTGAAATTTATTCGATTTGCTGTTTAATCCCCGATTTAGACCTATCACATTAAAGCCCAAATATATAGACAAATCAATTATCCAACAACAAATCATTGTTATAAGGTTATTTTACAATATCTTTATCTATAAATGAGTTGGTATTTATACTTTATGCTCAAATGGTACTTATGTCGGATTTTTTAATACCTATCTTTTAAATAAAGGGCTTTACGTGCAATAAATAACTTCATTTACATGTGTCTTTTTATCTTTATCTCGTTGCAAGTAAAAATAGGTAGTTATAAAGTAGCTATAATTTGATTATTATATAGTCACAATGTATTAATTTTAGTAAAATTAGTAAAAAAGAAAGCAAAATTAAAAACCTTGAATTTCAGCAGTTAATTCTTGACAAAAATGTTTTTAAATTAGTAAATTAAAAAAATGATCAATTTTTCTAAAAAAAAGATATTAAGCATTAAATTTAGCTGTGATTACTTGAAATTTTAACTTAGTCTAAATTAGATGCGTTTTTGGAGAATTTAATATTGATTTTATCGTCTTGAATTTTGGAAAAAAAATAGATTTTGCAAACAATAAGAATTTAAGAAATATTTTAGAAAGCAATAAGTTTATCATTAACTAATAGTTGACATTTTGGACATATTTTATCTAATTGTTTTACAATTTCTTCTCCTTGAAAATAATCTTCATTAATTTCATAATACCATACATTCCCCCTTGCTTTAGCCCGCATCCGATTTATCAATCCTTCTGTTAATAATTTCTGCAGTAAGTCCATAATTGATCTGTATTTAAGTGGTTCTTCTGTTGGATCACTTATTTGAATAAATTCTTGATATTTAGAAACGATTTCAAGACTTCTAATACCATCATCCTCATCTCTACTACGATTTCTATCAAAGTTATTTAATTCATGTGTCGCCAAGAGGACAACATGAACGTCATGAGATTTTGACATTAAAGAATCATGTAGCTGTTGAGCATCATCATCAATTTGAGCACAAGCAAACTGTGCTTCTTGTTCAGTAATTTTTATTATATTTTTCATTTCTGCTCGCTCAACAGCTAATCGTAGCATTTTAATAAGCTTACGTGCATCTCCACCTATTCTGAAAGCTCTAATAGCAATAATTTCAATGGCAGCAGACAATATCAAGTCATTAAGTTTATCTAGATCCCCATAATCTACATTTAAGGCATAAAAAAGCCTATCTATTGCTAATTCATTTAATTGGTGAGAATTATACTCTGGACAATTAATTGTTCTAGGATTAAAAGTGTTTTTTTCTCCTAAACTCTTTCTCCAATCTTTTCGATTAGCAGCAGCACACAAAGTTACTCCTTGTTCTCTTGACATCAAATTTGTTATTGTATCAAACGTCTCTGGATTTTCGATAATTAAAACATCAACTTCATCGAGTAAAAGAAGTAATGAATTATCCTTGATTGCGTTCAAAGCATCTGCTTTAATTTGATCCAAAGAAGTTGTTGAAGTATAATACACACCTATTTCTGAACTTAAATTCACCCAAAATGATCTTTCATTAGAAAATTTTGAACAGTCAATATATGCAATCTTACTATTGGTATTTGGAGATCGTGCAAGGAAATTTCTTCCTTTAGCCAACATATCTCTCAATAATGCAGTTTTTCCTGTCCCCGGTCCTCCAAGTAATAAGACATCACTCGCATTTGCATAAATTTGATTTGATCCCTGTGCTTGCTGATCTATAACAATTTGTCTAGTGTATTCTAATTCTCTTACTTGATCGTCCCGGAATAATAGCTTAGATGGTATAAAATCCTCATCCAACCATCTTCTATCTTTAATGATCATTATAACGGTACCTGTTTATTAATTTATAAAATTTTTTAGGAAATATTAAATATATTTTGGAAATTAACATTTTTTTCATCAGAATGTCCCCGGTACTCAGATAATTGTTATCCATATTCATGAACTACTCACTGAAACTACGTGAGAGAGATTTAATTCAGATTTATTCATATAAATTGAAACGTCAAAGATTTGTATTATTGGTGAAAGTCTAATACATATAATACTTCTCTAGATCTTGCTATTAATTTTTATCTTCAATCTTTTATTTTATTAATCAAGTGATCTACATTTTTTAATCGGTAAAAATTCAAATAATATCAACGTTTTCTTTAATCAATGTGAATGATTGTAATGAGTGATGATTCTATTATTAAAATTCTTTCTGAATTGGTCAGTTTTAAAACTTTTTCTCCAGATATATTGAACTCACAACAATTTACTTCTGAATATAAAGTTCCTGATAGTTTTTTTAAATGTCGTAAATTTATTGAAAGAATTTTATTAGAAGCAAATTTTAAAACAGAAAATTATGAATTTGGAGGATTTCCTATGCTTGTAGCTTGGCATCGACCTGAAAAACACAAAAATGCAACTAGAATTTTATTGCTAATGCATTTTGATGTAGTACCTGCTGAAAAAACTTGGAAAAATGCCTTTAAAATGACTACTAGAGACGATTCTGAATTAGGAAAGGTTGCTGAAGGTCGTGGGGTAACTGATATGAAGGGAGGTGTTTCTGCTCTCTTGGCTTCAGTAAAAAAGATCTCAGAGTTTACAAATGGAGATATTTGTATTGGATTTACATCTGATGAGGAATTAGGTGGTGCAAGGGGAACTGCTAATTTGCTTTCTGAAATTTTTCGTAAGAAAAAAAATTGGATGCCCCAATATGTAATCACAGCAGATGCAGCAGGAGAAGAAATAATTAATCTTCGACGGAATGCCCATTTTATCCGTGCTACGTTTCCAAGAACAAAAAAGAAAATAACTGGAATAAAAAAAGTTTTAACTTTTAACTCAAAAATAATCAGTGCGAAAACAAGTCATGCAGCATATTATAGAAAAGAAATAGATCAACATGCTGTATATGAAGCTTCAAAGTATTTGGATAAAAACAATGAATATATTCTCTCAATTACTGGAAAGGAATTCCTTAAAACAAATATAATTCCTAAAGAAGTTGTATTAGAACTAGTTGTACCAAATAACAATAATATAAAAGATCCAAAAAATAGTTTAGAGTATGAAATAGAAGATTCACTTACAGAAATCATGAAAATGTTGCACATTTTACCTTCAATCCCATTACCACAAGGAAAAACATCTTTAGGAACAAATATCACAGTTAATATTATCAATCTATTTGAAGAAAGAATTGAAATGTTAATAGATCTCAGATCAATGTTGAAATCTACTGATAAAGAATTATTAGAAGACTCTTTTAGAAGTTTATTTAGTTCTATACGATTTGAACCAAAAGTTGAAATTCAGTCCTTTGCAGGCCCAATAATTACACCAGAAGATTCACTTCTTGTGAGATCAGCAAAAAAAGCTTGGAAAAGTGTTACAGGAAAAGATATCACAACAGCTGAAAGAGGAGGAGCTACTGACGCTAGATTTTTTTCGCACCTCGGTATAGAATGCATTGATATTGGTCCAATTGGATTCAACGTCCATAGCACAAATGAAACTGTTGTTTTAGAATCCTTAAAACGATTATCTAATTTTTTTCCTGAATTAGTTAAAACGTTATCTTCTAAGGAGATGAATTAAAGTAAGATAGTGAAAAATGATCAAATTTCCTTAAATTGATGCTTCAGCATTCCAATATTTTCCAATTAAAACAATACCAAAAAATGCAATAACACTACTAATAATGCCAACAGTTAGAACTAAAATTGGAGTTTCACTTAATAAAAGCCACACTATAAGACAAACAAAACCTGCTAATGATAATCCAGAAACGGTTGATATTAAAGAGTCACCATCTGAATCCATACCATAAGAATAAGAACCAGCAGTAAATTGCTTAGCAGCAATGACAAAAGCAAGAATATTAGCACCTAGGAAACCAATAGTAATTTCAAAATGATCTTTAGTAATATCCACAACCAGATCCTTCAAATAAAAGACCCCTATCAAAACTAAAAATGTAGAAAGAACCCAACCAAATCCACCTAGAAAAACGAAATATTTTGACAATATTTTAAACCTAATCCTGCTTAATTGAAAGAATAATTGTTATTATTTTTTTTAATTTTGGGATATATAATAATTTTGGTTATTTTAGGGAAAGAAAGCCATTGAGTAAATCTTAATCTCCAAAACACTAATTCGTTAAATCCAGGAATTTTTATCATACAGTCAATAGAATCAGTTAATTGCAATAAATTGTTCATTACGCGCCGTTTTTTTAATTTATCGACTTTTTTCAATTCCAAATCCCCAATCGAACATAGTAATTCTTTATCACGGGTAATATCCTGAGTAGAAAACCCAAAGCTATATTCAAGAAACATTCCGTTTTTCATTTGTTTATTTCTAAAAATAATATAATATGGTTTTAGGAAAAAGTAAATAATTAAGATCATGATGAAAAAACTAGTCATAAATAAGATATCTTTTGCCCTACTGTTAGTAGTTAGAATATCAAACTCCACGATTATTGAAAAAATTAATATTAGAACACCAGAAATTAAAAACATTAAAATATGAGATTTGTTGTTTAATCCGATTAATTTCAATGTAAAGGGAGCATTTTCTGATTCATAGGTTCCAAGAATCATTTCTGATGAGAAGGAATTTGTTTTCTTTTCATCCATGTTAAAGGTAATGAGAAATTCTTTTTCTATGTTAAAATTATCTTTTTCTCCATTACTATTATTCTTCAACTTGAATTCCTTTCTAAGATTCTTTCAGCTAGATAATGAAAAGCAAGATCAACTTCGATGTTTTCTTTAGCTGAGGTTTCCAAATAATGAGAAGAAGATATTTTTTTAGCAAGTTGTTCTCCATCTCTTTTATCTATTTTTCTAGGCAAATCAATTTTATTTCCAATCAGAATTGTATTTTCTAGAGCAGAACTTTTAGTTAAATTTTTCATCCGTTCTACCCAAGTTTCTACTGCATCAAATGTTTCGACTCGAGTAATATCAAAAACAAATATTACAGCAATACTACCTTCAACGAATGGTTCAAATAGGCTTTCAAAATCATTTTCAGCTTCAATATCATAAATTAGTAAATTTATTGATGAATTTTCAAGATTAATCTTTTTATTAGAAACATTCAGACCAATTGTCGCAGCATACCTACCTTCAAAAGAACCATGAATATACCTTCTAATTAGGGAAGTTTTCCCTGTTGTTTTTTCTCCTAAAACTACCATCTTGAAAACAAATTCTTCCATTTAAAAATAAGCTCCATTAAACTAAATAGACTGCTATTAGCTATTAGTAGTAATGTTTCCTTTAAATTATTTGCTTTCTTGTTATAAAGTTCAAATAAAATATTCTACTATAAATAAAATAACGAGGAAAAAAGAGTAGAAAATTATGATTAACTATTATTTATTCTGCTATTAATGATTTACGATCCGAAAGTTTCCAGAAACCGTATTTGAATAGATCATACAATCCTGCCATCCAATGTAAAGAAGCAATTAATCCTAAAAAGATTTTAGCATAAAAATCAATATTTTCTAAAAAATTGAAAACTTGTGGATTAATATCAGCAGGGAGAAATTCCATTATTGTATCAGTTAAAGACAACGGATAATAAATCAGCAATATCAAAGTGAGAACAGCCAATAAGAAATGTTTTATACCATTAATAAGACGAAGAATTCTAACTCTTCCTAATGCAATGGTAAATATCGCTGTTGAAGCTTCGATAATCAAAGAAATTCCCACAATAATAAAACCGAGATAAAACCAATTATCATTTAGCAGACTTGGGTAAGGAAGCCCAAATGTAAGGTAAATTACAGCAGCTGAAGCAATGATCATTAACCAAAGCATGCCTATACCAGCAGCATGTTCTCCCAATTTTGACCACCAAGAAGCAGGATATTTAGACTTAGTACTTTGAAATTGGAAAGATATTTTCTGAAATCTTTTTCTCAGTTCAACAATTTGCGCATTTCTCGTCTTCTCATCTTGGTAATACATGAATAAGAGAAAAAAGATAATTATAATGAGTCCAACTACAAAAGACAAAACAAAAAGAAATGGTAAAAACTCTCCAGAAGTAAGACTGAAAGAAATAATTGGTGAAAATATTAAAACAGACAACATTCCTAATAATCCCATTAAAACATATTGTTCACGTGTAATACTTCTCTCAGGAACATAACTTTGTGAAGTGAATTTAGATCCTACACCTTTGTACGATTCCGAAGAATCTGAAGGCTCCGTAGATATAAACTTTTCTGCTAAAGCTTGAGGATTTTCCATTCTGTCTATTGCTTCTCTGAAAGCATCTGAAAAGCTTAAACTTTTCTTTGAAGACAAATGATTTGCTTCATCCCAGATATGAGTTCTTAACTCATGAATAATATCTTGTTTATCTGGTAAGTTACCTAAAAGATCATTAACTTCATTTAGGTATAATTCTACTTCATTCGATACATTATTGTTCATTTTTTAACCTCGAAACATTATTATGTTTATTTTTTAATTAAATCATTTAATAAGGAGTAATAGTATTTCCACTTTTTCCACAAATCGTTCAAAGCGTTTTCACCTAGTGTCGTTAAAAAGTAATGTTTTCTTGACGGTCCAGAAGTCGATTCTACTATCTCAGAATTGAGTAAACTATCTTTCTCCATACGTCTAAGAATTGCATAGTATGTCGCATTGCTTCCACTTAATCCTCCTTCAGATTCATCATACAGTGCTTGTCCAATAGCATAACCATGAATTCCTCCAACTTGTTGATTTTCGTAAATTATTGAGAGCAAAGCAAGTTTATAAACTTGCGAAAGAAGCTGTTCACTTTCTTTTTGAGCCCATTGAGCTGATTTATCCGAATTCATTTAATAACCACATTACTATTTATGATACTAACTTTACTACTATCAATTTAATAATAGTATTGAGAGTATATAAAGATGAGGACTCAGAACAAAAAAATGGTGTTATGCAATATAAAATTCCACATTCATGAAATTTAAAAAGAAAATCCGAAAAAAAGATCTTAATCTTATTTAAAGAATTAAAACTTTGAAAAGGAATTAACTTTCTCAAAACAATTTTTGTATTAAGTACGATCATGTTAATAAGTCAGTCAACAAATTTTGTTTTAATTATGCCGAAAAATTACCAAAAGAAACTGATGTTACACGTTTTAGAGATTATTATCAATTATAGATATTATCAATATTATATAATTTCCCGATTTTAATAATCCTCATTATAGATTCAAATCAAAAATATGATTCAAATATTTAATGAACCCAGCTCATATATCATTATTAATGTAGCAATCGTTGCAATAGTAATTCCCAGAAATCTGACCAACAAAGTCTTCTTTTTAAGTGGTTCATTATATATACTCCTTAGTAAAGAATTTTGTGATAATAATAAGACTAATATGAATACAATCACTCCTTGAAAAGCACCAATAGCTTCTGTGATAGTAACAGATTCACCTAAGGCCATAATATATGCTGCATCACCTATTGTCGCTATTAAAACAAAAACACTGATTAAAAAGATTGATTTTAGTTCAAAATGTAACGGATGATCTTCTCCTAGGTATTCTTTTAATTTTGGATAAAGAAGTATAGTTAAAGTGTTGAGCACTAAAAGTCGAATAATGAGAAAAGAAATAACAAATACTTCGTTATTAACTGCACCAATTATCACATTTGCAAATCCCCACAAGAAAATTGTTAAGAGAAAATAGATTGATCCACTATTCCTTACACCTTTAATAAAAGAAAAATCTTCTTGCCAAGAGATAAAAATTATTCCAAGAAATATAAAGAAAAACCAAAAATAAATATTTAAGGAATAAATTTCATTTAAAAAAATAATTGCTAAGAGAACGCTAACAAAAACTCTACTGGAAAGAATTAACCCCCCAACTGATACATTTCCTACCTTAAAACCATAATATAAGCTTAAAATTCCAAAAAAAAGAAAAATCGTTGAAATTATTATTAGTATTATGTTACCTAAAGTAATAACTTCAACTGGATAAATTCCCAAAACACTCATGACCAAATAGATTGCTAAAATAAAAATGAAATTGATTATCATTTGAATCAATAATAAATTCATTGGATTTTTCATATGATATAATAGATATTTTATATATAAAGCGACAATTCCATAAACTATTGTTGATATAAATGCTAATGGAATAAGAAAAGAGCTCAATACCTGTTCATCCATAAAATAAAATTGGAATTTCAATTTTTAAATAAAAAATAAACACCATTAATAGTACTAGAACTGTTTTTAAGTTATCAAGACGTTTTGTAAATACATTTTAATGAATTAAATCAAGAAAGAATGGGATTACCTATATTTTGAGTCATTCCATGATGTCAATTTGACGGATTATTAATATCTACTAGGTAACCTTTCAACTAAGGATTTGAAAATTTTCAACTGAAGGATAAGAATGGAAAGAAAAATGAAATTATGGTATTTATTTAACTTGATCAAGTAAAAGATTGTTTATATATTGTCCACGCAATGTCATTGATCGCATTCCGCCCCCTTCTTTGAATTGATTATCAGTGGATGGAATACTCAATTCCTCCTCAAGTCTTTCCATTAAAGTCTCCTTCTCTATAATATCCGAATAAGAAGTTGATAAGACGAATTTAACTTGATTTATGTTATTATTTTTTATATAATTAAACACCCAATCCTGAGCTCCTTGATCTCTCCAGAATTTTCCTATTGTTTTTCCAGATGGCATTTTAGTAACTTGTTTAATTGTATAATTACGGATTGGATCATTAAAGCGAATAATACCATAATAAGCAGAAAGAATAACACAATCAAATTTATCTGGTTTGTTGTTAAGATTATTCCAAGCATCAGAGGTTACTTTAGAAAAAGTGCGTCCTGAATAGCGAATATAAGCAGGTAAGAAGAATGGATCACTAGAAACCTTAAGATCACTATGTGTATCTGGCCCTTTATCAAAATTAAATTCTTTTAAAAGCTCAGATCGTGCTTCAATAAGATTTTTTATATTTTTATCATTAAGTGAGTCAATAAATGATCTTTCTGGTACAAAAAATGGTATTTCTCCTTCTGAGCGCTTACTTTTCGATGAAGCAGTAACAATTAATTGTTTAACCATACCTGAAAATAAAAAAAAATCTTTTTAGCATTTTTGATTGATTTAATTTTTTTATCATCAAACCCTTTTCTAATTGAATTTTAAAAAATTAAATGTTACATTTTTTTTCGATTAGTGAGTTATAAACAACTGAATTTGATACTATCTCCTATTACAGATTAGAATAACCTACAAAGGGAAAAAAAAAAGAGCTAGAAAAAAAGGAGAGTAATTATTAAACGTTAGACACCAAGTTCTTCTAGAAGAACTTTGGATACTCCTTTAATATTCTGTAGTTCTGTTTTTAAATTGTCTTCAGTTACTTCCTTAAGATCAGATTTATCAACATATCCCTCGTATAGACACGTTTCTTGCGTGAAACAGAGACCAGTTGAATATAGAGTCTTTATTTTTGATCTCATGAAAACTACACCTAATTCTTGTAAGAAGTCAGGTGATAATTCTCCAATTTCTATTGATACTTTGATTACTTTATCACTTTTTGATGGTATAATCCTAATAATCTTAGTTGATGGTGCTAGTATCATTACTGCACTTGAAGCCCCATCTTTAGGCTTTAAAGTTTCTAAAAAGTCAGCGGGCAAGCTTATAGGTGCTGATTCATTTAGTGAAATCATTTTTGCAATTGTTACAGAATTTGATGACATTTACTTATTGCTCTCCAATAATCATGTTTTTTTTTATCTTTTTTCTGATATTTGAATACTATCCTTTAATTATTTATAATTCTTTTTAATTCTTTTTAAATATTTTTCTGGTAGCTTAATTAAGACATTTTTCCTTTTTTTGATTATTCTCGGTTAATAAATCAAGAATACAGATTTAAATAATTTATTTTAGATATTAAATAGGTTTTAAAAGTCATTTCAAAAATTTATTTTGAAAATAATACATCTTCTATTTCTTACATTTTTTTTCAAGTAAATTTATAATCCTGTTTGGATAATGATGATTATTTCTTTTTTCTTTACAGATAACATTCTAATTTCGAAAAAACAATTTTACTATGATTTGATATGGGATTCTTAAATGATTCAGTAAGATTAATTAAAATAGCAAAAAAACCTTCATTAAAAGAGATTTGGTTAATTTCTAAGGTAACAATAGTAGGGATGTCTATTTTAGGATTGATAGGGTTTATCATTTATGTTGTAGGGCGTCTTATTTTCGAAAGTATACGATAATAGCTTCCTATTATTACAGGACATAAATTTTATAAAATCAGTCAGAAGTTAGGAAGATTTTAGTCATCATCTGCTTCAAGATCTTCAATATCTTCATCTAGATCAATTTCATCATCTTCATCAAGTTCATCAAGCTTCGCTTCTTCTTCGATTAGTTTTTCTACACCTAAATCTGACCAGAAAAGTTTTATACCAAAGTAATCCTTTTTTACATTCTTATCTATATACATTGGTTCAGAATCGTATTCGAAGGTACATAATACTTCATCAGAGGGGAATTCAATATCTAAAGATCCTTCATTTGTATCTTCAACCTCATTAACATCAATTCTTATATGACCCTTTTCAATGTCTAATATAAACTTCTTTAATTTTGAAACTAATTCCTCTTTCTTATATGCATGAGCAAATTCCCATGATATATAATCATCTAAATCACTATTATCTGTATTTTTATCCATAATAATGTTTCCAACCATTTCTTGTACTTAATGAAAATATTTTAGCTTTTCTGTAGAGTGAAACTACATAACGTGCTTAGTTTTAACAAATCATCTGTATATAAATTTAAATAATTAGTTTTATGATTAGCTTCAAGGAATATTGGGTGATGCAATATTCCTTCAAAAAAAGGCAAAGTAGTTTTTATCCCTTCAATTTGAGTATGTTTTATCGCCTCAAGCATAGATTTAATTGCTATATCACGATTTTTAGCGTAAATAATTAATTTTGCTATCATTGAGTCATAAATTGCTGGAATGGTAATTCCAGAATAAACAAATGTATCAAAACGTGTTTTATATCCTTTTGATTCGCTAGGAGGAATACAAGAAGTTATTTTTCCTGTAGTACCTGAAAAATCATTAAATGGATCCTCAGCATTAATTCTAATTTGAATAGCATGTCCTTTTGGTTTTAATAAATCAGATTCCATTTGTATCTCTTCACCACTGGCTATTCTAATCTGCCATTCGACAAGATCTACTCCGAATACTTCTTCCGTAACAGTATGTTCAACTTGTAACCTTGGATTTACTTCCATAAAGTAATAATTACTTTGTTGATCTACTAAGAACTCAATAGTACCAGCATTGAGATAATCTCCCAAATAAGCAGCACGAATTGCAGTGTATTCGATTTCTTTTTGTAAGGCAATAGGCAACGAAGACGGTGCTTCCTCGACTAGTTTTTGAAAACGTCTTTGAATTGAGCAATCCCTATTTGATAAGGCTATAATTTTTCCTTTTTTGTCACCTAGTAACTGAACTTCTATATGTTTAACATTTGTCATGAATTTAGAGATAAAGACTTCAGAAATTTCTTCATTTTCTAAGCGTGAAATGGATTTTAACAGCTCTTCCTTAGTTTGATTGACTTTGATTTGTCTCCCACCACCACTTTCTCTCCCTTTAACGATTAAAGGAAAGAATAATTCATCTGCTGCATCTAAAATTGCTTTTTCATCATTTATATCGACCATTTTGCCTGGAATTCTTGGTAAATTAGCAAAAGAGACATTCATAAGCATTTTTTGTTTATCTCCTAGTTTTTCCATTGTTTGAGATGATGGACCTACAAATTCTATTCCCTCTTCTTCGGATAGTTTAGAAAATTTGGGTTGTTCACTGATGAAGCCATATCCAGGATGTATAGCCTCAATAGAGTTCTTTTTTGCAATTGATATAATTTCTTCCGCTGACATATAACTTGATATTTGGAAAGCATCCTTTTTCTTTGCATGTGGAAGTTCTGTATCAGCTGATTCAAATACAAAATAAGGTTTGATTCCTAATTTTATACATGTTTTTTCTATTCTAAGTGCTATTTCTCCACGATTTGCAATTAGTAATGATTCAATCATGAAATTTCTATCCAAATATTCAGAAATAGGTTTTAACAATAATAAATATGATTTATGGATAAAATAATATTGTTTTATGAATCTTGTTATGATAAATCATACTAATTTAAATTTTAAATAATATTAGGAAAAATACTCTATACAAGACAGAAAATGTTTATGTATTTCATTATCTGATACTAACTATCTTGAAATTTCATCTATAATTAAGAATGATTTCTTATGTCTTCTAAAAAAGTTAAAGATGCTAAGAATGAAGCATCTTACGGACCTGATAAAAGGACTCTTTATATAGGATTAGCAATATTCCTAGTTGGCACATTTATATTTAGTCAGTTCCTTATATTTGTAACAGCTTTAATTATTGATAATACATTTTCTTTAGAAGAAGTGATTCAAGTCATTATCAATGATCCTATAACTATAATTCTGGGTATAATTTTATTATTGATTGGTGCCTGGTTATCTGCTAGTGGAGCGGAAGCAATCACAATTACTAATTCTTATTTAGAACATAAAAAATTTCTTTCTACAACAGTTCACTATTGGAAGGAGAAAAAAGATGATTTTACCTTGTTGATTAGATCATCTCAACCTACAATTAAAGGGAGAAAAGGACTGGAAGCTTGGCAGGTGGAAATTCAATTCATAGATAAAAAAAATGATGGTAAATCAAGAATAAGTATCCCTAGCATTAGCAATGAAAAAGAAGTGGTATTGTTAATCAGAAACATTAGAAGAATTGTTAAAGCTGAGCCAGTTGGTCGTCGTGATGTAAATGAAAAATTGATAACTGGTAAAAATCAAAAAATTTCCTTCAAGATTGATCGAAATAGTGTTAAAGATTTATCCAGAAGAAAAAAAAAGGAAAAAAGTTAGCAAATTAATGAAAAATTAAAATCACCGATGTGCAACAATAGAGAAGATTATGAACCTTGAACATAGAATTAACCTAATTAAAGAAAATTAACTTATTCTAAAAAAATTGAATGAAATTTAATGAAGATAAAATTACTTATCGTAATTTCTTTAATGCTTGTAACTATTCCAGTACAAGATTCTCTAGAAATTGATGATAGAGCCAACTATTTGAACTTTTCTTCTTCTGAACAAGAATTTGGATATAGCAATCCTGATTGGAATTATATTTTAATTAATGCAACGGGAGCAAAAAAAATTACTAACGGAAGTAGGAATGTAATAGTTGCTATTCTTGATACTGGTGCAGATCTTAGAATACCCGAAATCAAAGAGAAAATGTGGATAAATCCTAATGAAATACCAAATAATGAAATAGATGATGATGGAAACGGTTACATTGACGATGTTAACGGTTGGAATTTCATAGACGAGAACAATGATTTAAATGATATTGTTGGACACGGTACTTTTATTGCTTCACTATTTTCGGGTGTTTCTTCTAGCACTTCTGGTGAGGAAGAATTAATTACAGAAGGTTTAGCGCCTAATATTAGTCTTATGCCTTTAAAAATTATTCGGAGTAACGATAATGATAGTGAAAGCTTTACTATAGGTGATTTTGTAAAAGCTGTTAAATATGCTGTGAGCAATAGCGTTAATATAATTTCTTTATCATTAACTTGGCGATCTCCCCCAATTGAGGTAATGGAAATCTTTAGATGGGCCTATAATCATGGAGTACTAATAGTATCAGTCACAGGAAATGACGGAGAATTTGTTGAAGGAATATCAGAGTTATCACGTCTCCCTGAAATAATGGCAATTGGTGCTATTAATCAATCAGGATTAAAAACAGAATTCAGTCAATATGGGAAAGAAATTGATATCGTAGCTCCTGGAGATAATGTTTTTGGAAGTATATTTCTGAATGGCGCTTTTAGAGCAGTCTTAAAAGTAAACAATTCTAATTTTGAAGGATTACCTTTAGAATTTTCTGGTGGGGGTATAGTTACAGGAGAAATTGTTTACGCAGGATTAGGTAAACCAGAGAATTTCGAAAATATAAATGCAACTGGAAAATTAGTATTAATTGATAGAGGAGAAACATTTTTTAGGGATAAAGTTGCAAATGCAACATTTAATGGTGCTATAGGCGTAATCATTGCCAATAATAATCAAGGAATATTTTTTGGAACATTAATAAACCAAGTAAACATACCTGTAGTTGCAATAACGCTGCAAGACGGAAATAGAATAAAAACCATCCTATCATCAACTAGTGAAAGAGTAAAAATAGGAGAGCTTAGAGTTACAGAAGCTAATATTACCTATTTAAGTGGAACAAGTTTTGCTGCCCCCCATGTATCAGCTACAGCGGCATTAATGCTTTCAGTTAATCCAGAATTAAATAATACATGGTTAAGATTAATTTTAAGAAGAACAGCAACAGATATTGGTTCAATTGGATTTGATCATCAAACAGGATATGGATTACTGAATGCAGCTTATGCTGTTGAAGCAGCATTAGATAATAATGTTCCAAAGGTGGAGATTCAATCAAATAATCAAAATGAATTACAATTTGAAATAAGCGATGATAACAGTCTTTATAGAATCGATTTTGGATATAAGAACAATAAAGGTTTTATAATAAGAAGTACTAAAATTTTTACTTCAAAGACGTTGAATTATACCTATAAAGTCAATTTTAATGATAATTTAGAAAATAATGATTACTACATTGCAATTGAAGATATTTCAGGGAACAAGGAGGTCATTATCGAAGGAAATATAACTTATTCTTCTCCTAACTATGCTTTTGTTTTTCAGGAACCAGTTAATATTAATACTATCCAGTGGAATATGGAATTCATGTTGATTGGTTTTATTGTACTTACAATATTTTTTGTTTCGAAAAGAAACAAAAAATAAATCAAATTTAAGATTAATAGCTTTCATTCAAAGAATTAGATTTTTTTATGCTTTTTCAACGATACTAAAATTTAATAATGTTAACCTGTAAACTTTTTTAAGAAGTTAACTTACTTTTTTGTCAAGTGACTAATTTATTATGGATTTATTTTGTAAAAACAGGGATAAAAAAGAATGGTTGAAGAGCTTTTTACCATGAATATTGATTTATTGAAAGAAGGATTAGAAAAATCGTCTAATATATGATCAGATTTTCTAGAAATTCGATATGATGATTTACAACTGCGAACTTTGAACAAGCAAAATAATACTTGGGGTGAAATTCAAAGTAAAAGACGCAGAGGCATTGGTGTCGCCAGTTATGTTAATGGCGTATTAGGTTATTCATCGACATCTATATTAACTGCTAAAACAATTGTTGAAGCTGCAAAATCAGCTACAAGAATTGTAAAAGTTAGCGCTGAAATAGCTTCAATTAAACTACCCTTTTCAAAAGAGAATCCAGTAGTAGAAAATCATAAAAGAACATATGAAATTAAAAAACATCCTAATGATGTTGAACTTGATTTTAAAACAGATTTAGTTGAACGTGGGATGGTGATTGCTAAAGAAGAAGCTGGGAAAGATTTCTCGAGCGTAGAAGGTTCGTATGGAGAATTATATGGTAAAAAACTGTTTGTTAACTCAGAAGGATCTGAAGTAGACTGGGATTTCTTAATAACTGATTTACGTATCAAAGCTGTTTGCAAAGGTGTCGATGGTTTAGTCACAGGAAATGATGGTTATGGTGGTTCATATGGACTTGAAGCTTTTTCAAATGGATTTTCTCTAGAAACTTTGGGAAAAAATGCTGAAATGTGGGCTAAAGAACAACTTGGGTTAAAAAAAGCTCCTGCCGGTGATTTTCGTTGTTTAGCTGATGAAAAATTGGTAGGAGTTATAGCACATGAAAGTTTTGGACATTTATCAGAAGCAGATGTTATAGTTTCCCGAGGAAGTCCTTTAACAGATAGATTAGGAGAGGAAATTGCTAATTCCTTCGTTACAATATATGACGAGGGAACACCTGATATCACAAAATATGGTGGATTATATTTACCTTTTGATGATCAAGGTTCAAGAACTGATAATACGGTATTAGTTGAGGATGGTATATTAAAAGGATATCTTAATACTAGAGGAACTACAACATTTTTTGATGATAAGAGGACTGGTAATAGTCGTGCATTAAATTTTACTTTCAATCCAATTCCTCGAATGAAAAATACTTATTTAGTTCCGGGAGATTATTCTCATGATGAAACAATGTCCGAATTAGGAACTGGAATTCATGCAATAAGCACTTCTGGTGGACAAGTTAGTAGCGAAGGTCAATTTTTGTTTAATGCAAGAAGAGGATATTATATCGAAAAAGGAGAAATAAAATATCCATTGAAGGAAGTGTCTCTATCTGGAAATATTCTGGATTTGCTTAAATACATCGAGGGAGGAACAAAAAAAATAAAATTGTCAAGTGGTTACTTCGGTGGTTGTGGTAAAGGATCTCAGTATCCATTACCTGTTGGAATGGGTGGTCCTGAAATTCTATTTAGTAAGGTACGTTTTGGTGGCGAAGTTGATAAAAAAACTAGTGATTTATCTATGAATTATTAAAAGGTAGTTGAGGATTGTAATGGATTTAGATAACATAAAAAATGAATTACTCAGTATGGCTGATACTGGTTTGAAATATGGACTAAATAAGGCTCCCAATGCTGACATTGAGTTGTATGTTACTCAAGAAAAAACAGTGGAAGTTAAGTTTCAGGGAGGAGCTGTAAACGCTCGAGATTCTGTTTTGTCTGGTGTTGGTGTTAGAGTTTTTGAAAATAAAAGAAAATCATTTTCTTGTTCTTCAGGATATGAAATAGAAAATATAAAATCAGCGGTCGATGAAGCAATCAAAATAACTGAAAAAATCTCTCACACTGATGAAAGATATAAACAGCTTGCTGAACCTTTATCTCCAGCTAATGAAGGAATTATTGATCCAGAAGTCCTGTTAATTACTTCTGAAACTCTTACAAAAGAAGGATTATTAATGGTCGAAGGGTGTAAAAAAGTAGACAATAGATTGGTCTCGATAAGCGGTGAAAGATCAATAATAGCAGCAGCATTTGCAATAACAAATTCTCAGGAAATTGCAGCCGCTACAAGAATTACAGCTAATGTAGGAGTAGTTTCAGTGGTTGCAAAGGAAGGAAACAAACAAAAAACTGGATTTAATTTTTGTGTTTCTAGATCAAAAGATTTAAACATTGATTTAAGGGATATAGGAATCAAATCTGCTAATGATGCTCTCAAATTGCTTAAATCAAAACCAATGAATAGTTCAGAACAAATTTCTGTTGTTTTTGAACCTATGCCAGCTGCTATGTATCTTGGAACCGCTTTTGGTTCCTCTACAACAGGGAAAGCTGTAACAGAAGGAAAGTCTTATTTTGCAGATAAAATTGGTGATGAAATAGCAATAAAGAAAATGACAGTTTTTGATGACGGAACCCTCCCCGAAGGACTTGCAACTTCAGCAATCGATGGAGAAGGGATTCCGAGTCAGAAAACCCCAATAGTGGAAAATAGTGTTCTAAAATCATTTATTAACGACTCATATTAAGGAAATATTATGAATACTATATCAACAGGTAATTCCAAACGTAACGGAAACCCTGAATACGAACAACCTCCACAAACAGGAACCTCAACTATCTCAGTAGCTCCGGGAATAAAATCTAAGAAGATCTAATATCAGAGATCTCTAAAGGTGTTTTAATTAAAGGGTTCGTCATGGGAATGATTCACACAAATCCAATAACAGGTAATTTCTCTATAGTGTGTCCATCAGCATATTTAATTGAAAATGGAGCTATTTCAAATCCATTAGAACCAGTAAATGTAACCGGAAATTTATATGAGTCATTGAAAAGAATTTCAGGGTTAGGTAATGATTTATTTTTAAGTCCATTCGGTGGAAACAATCCAACCGTTGTTATTGACGGATTGTCTGTAACTGGATAAAAAAACGAAATAGTCTTAACAAAATTTTTCTGTGATTTTTTTATTTCACGAAAGCCTTTTATTTAATTTTTTACTCTCAACAATCCAAGGTTTAATTGTTGGTTAAATATTACACTATAATCGAATTTTTTCTTATAGTTACTTTCCTACAATTTTCAGTTTTATTTAATATAAATACTGATAAACCGGTAACAGAAGAAATCCAAATTAAATCTTTGTTTAAAAAAGGTTTAAATTTCTCTAAAATTGATCCAAATTTATGGTCATTAGAGGTTAGTGGTATCAATGAAGTACAGAAAATAACTAACGGTTCTAAAGATGTAATAATAGCAATTATTGATTCAGGTGTAGATTATAGATATCCAGAATTGAATAAATCCTTATGGAGAAATCCGGGAGAAATACCTGACAATAATATTGATGACGACGGCAATGGATACCTTGATGATGTTATAGGTTGGAATTTTATTGATAATAACAACGATCCTTTAGATGGATATGGACACGGGACATTTATTAGTTCACAAATAATAGGACTTCAAGAAAGTTCAACAGAAATAGAAATCCCTGGATTAGCTCCAAATATAAGCCTTATGCACTTAAAATGGATAGATAATACAAATAAAGGAGGGTCAGTTGATGAATTTGTAGCAGCAGTTACTTACGCTGTTGAGATGGGAGCAAAAATTATTTCTTTATCACTTTTTTGGAGGGGAATTGATTCAAAAGCTATTTTAGCTCTTGAATGGGCTTACTCTAAAGGTGTTGTCATAGTAGGTGTTACAGGCAATAATGCTGATCTTTATAAGGGATATATTGATGATTTAGGTGCTCTTGACCAAGTGATTGCTACAGGTGCTATTAATCAAGATTTGGAAAAAGCAAATTTCAGTCAATATGGGAATGAGATTGAACTAGTTGCTCCTGGTGAATATATTTATGGTGCTTCATTACTTGACAAATCTCAAAATGGTTCTTTAGTCATAAATAAAACTTCGTTTATAGTTGAAACGTTTGAATTTTCGAATGTTACATTTGGAGAAATTATTGGTGAATTAGTTTATACTAATTTGGGAAAACCAGAGGATTTTCTTGATATAAACGTTACAAACAAAATTGCGTTAATCGATAGAGGAGAATCTTTCTTTTTTGAAAAAGTAAATAATGCCTCTATCAATGGTGCCGTAGGAGTAATTATTTCAAATGATAGACTAGGGTTAATTTTCGGCACCTTAGATTCACCTTCAAATCTACCAGTTTTGGGTATATCAAATACAGATGGAGAAACTCTGAAAGTCATTTTATCGAGTAACCAAACCCTCATAGCCAACATAAATATTGAATCATCAAATATTACTTTGTTAAGTGGAACTAGTTTTGCAGTACCATATATTACATCTACTGCTGCTTTAATCTTGTCATTAAATCCTGAATTGAAGAATTATGAACTAAGAACGTTGTTAGATCGTACAGCGACTGATTTGAACGCAACCGGGGTAGATATATTTACTGGCTACGGTTTGATTAATGCGTCATTTGCTTTAGAAGCATCCTATGATAATCTAGTACCATCTTTAATCATTGATACGACTTATGACAAAACAAAGAATCAATTAATTATCCTTATCGATGGCTCTGATGATATTGGGATTTATTCAATTTTAGTTAGAATTTCTTCAAACGAACAAGAAATTGGTTTAAGAGAATTTGTTTATCAAGGTAAAAAAGCTCCAACTGTAGTTGAAATAATTAATCTTTTAAATATCAATGGAGAACCTTTGAAAATTCAAGTATCCTTAGAAGATATCTCAGGGAAAACAGTGAACATAGAAAAAAATCTTGTTAATTATACCGGATTTACTGAAACTTCAATACCTCCCTCAACTAATACTTCTTTTAGTTTATTCATTTTGATTCCAATAACCTTGGTATTAATAGTTATTTTCAGAAAAAGGGAATAGATTTATCATTAACTATTAATTTCTATGTGTTTTTTGCTCCACTTCCAAAGTAAACTTAAAACTTCAGCTGTTTCTTTAATTGTTTCCGTATAGGGCACAGAAGCTTTGTCTAACATCTCAATAATTGGACGTACTTTCTCTCCTGCCAATAAACAAGCAATAAATGGTATTGTACTTTTATTATATAATTCTATAACCATTTCAGCTTCTAGATATGGATCAACAAAAGGTGCTACAACAGGAATATATACAACTGCACCATAATCATGCAACGACGTATCGAAAAGAGTTTTCATCACCATTTTAACAACTTCGGGTGTACCACCAGTAACAGTAAGATCTAAAGGATTATTTACAGGAGCTTGAGGAGGAAAAATAGATTCAAGTTTTAATTTTAGCTTGTTAGGTAAAATATCTGGATTAATATCATTTTCAGCACAGGCATCAGAAAATAAACAAACTGCACCACCCGCGTTACTTAATGCAATAATTTTGTTATTCTTCATTGGGGGAAGTAATTCCAGAATACGTGCTCCAACAACCATAGATTCAAGCGAATTTACTTGTAGGATACCGTAAGTATTGAAAAGGTGTTTATAAAGTTTAGCATTTCCAGCCAAAGCTCCTGTATGACTTGCTATAGAACGTTATCCTATATCGCTTGATCCAGCTTTGATAGCAATTACAGGTTTTGGAAAATTTTTGAGTTTTTCTAGAAAATTTCTTCCATTCTTTAAAGACTCAATATAAAGAGCAAGGACTTTTGTATCAGAGTCAGAAGAAAGATAATCGAAAAAATCTTCAAAATTTACATCTGTGGAATTACCCAGGCTAACAAATTTTCCTAATCGCAATTTCAAATAAATTGCATAGGCAATTAGAGAACCACTTTGACTTATAAATGTAATTTTTCCATGAAAAGGAGGAAGAATATTCATAAAAGATGCATTTAATCTATGACTATTCCAAACACCCATACAATTAGGCCCAATTAATTTGATGCCAGTTTCTTTGCAAATATCAACTAATTGGTTTTCTAATTCCTTTTCTCCTATCTCAGAAAATCCTCCTGCAAATATAATTGCAAAAGGAATTTGCATTTGACCTGCTTCTTTTAAAGCTTTTACAGAAAGATTTGCATTTAACGCTATAATAGCTAATTCAGGTATAACAGGAAGAATATTGAGTGTTTTAAAAGATAGAATATCAAAAATTATTCCTCCATTGGGATTTACAGGATAAATTTTACCAGAATAACTTTTAGACAAATTGTTCATAACAATTCCCCCTAATTTTTCACGAGAATTAGATGCACCTATTACAACGATGCTTTGTGGATGAAAAAGTTTTGAATAGTCAATCATTTGTTTACCCTTATATTCAATGAAATATGAATCTAATTTATCTAAATAGCATATAAAATTAAAGAGTTAGTCCTTATTATTAGAATTGTGAAAATTTGAGATGAATAATTATTTGTAACTTTTGGGAATTTTGGATAAGTAAAACTAGCAAATCGGACTTTGAAGTAAAAAGATTTCTATGTATAATACGTTAATTATTGTGAAATTTATATCTAAGGTTATTAAAGGAAAATTAATATATTATATAATTTTTAAATAATATTTAATGACATTGATAACAATATAACTTAGGATATTTAAAAAATATTTATACTAATTCAAAGTCTTATGTTTATGACGGAATACGTTTTTCCTTTGGAAAAAAATCGAAAAATTTAATTTAAAAGACAGTTATAACGTACAAACTTTAAAGGAATTATCAATGAGAAAAAGAAAATGTCACGCCTATGAAGTTCCAGAGATTGGATTGGGAACCAATAATTCTTTTGATATAAGAACTGCAAGTGATCTAGATGATCGAAAAGATCTATTATTAAAGACACGGGATTTAGGAGCAGCCTTGATAGACTCTTCTCCAGTTTATCAAGAAGTCGAAAAAGTTATAGGAAAAGCTCTTCCTGATGATAAATCTGATTACATGATTTCAACAAAAGTATGGACTTCAGGCAAGAGAGCAGGATTAAATCAAATAATTCAAAGTTTTGCTTTTTTGCAAGCTCCTTTCATACATTTTTTACATGTACATAATATGTTAGATTGGGAAACACATATAGAGACAATAGAAAAAATGCAAGATGATGGGAAAGTAGGATTAGCAGCTATTTCAAATTCCAACTCTTCTAATGCATTTCCTGAAATGATTGAGGTTATGGAAACTGAAAGAGTGCAAGTTGTTCAAGTCCCTTACAATATTTTAGATCAAAAAGCAGCTGAAGAAATCTTTCCTGTTGCTGAAAAATACAGTCAGGGTGTGATGATCATGATGCCTTTTAATCAAGGAAGTTTATTTAGATTCAAGAGAAGATCAAAAATTGATATGGAACCATTAGAAGCAATTGGCATTAAAACTTGGTCACAAGCATTGTTGGCTTGGATTCTTACAGATGACAGAATAAGCTGTGTATTTCCCGCTACTATCAATATAGATCATTTGATTGAAAATATTGGTGCGAGTGGTTTACCAAAATTAGATGATGATTTAAAAAAGCATGTGGAATCAGAAGCTGCCAGATGTTTGGTATGAAAAATTATTTTAATCGCTAATTTATGTTAATTAAGAATAATGTCTACTAAATTTATAATTTCTCAAAATAAACATCGATTGAATGTTTTGCTGTATTAATGAAAATAAAAATCTATGAGTAATTAGAGATAAAAAATGAATTTTTCATACTATAAATGATATTGGCTTAATGATTTATACTATTTTGTACACGAATTAAACAAATAAAACGTTAAACTAAAGCAGATATCTTGAATTAAACTAAATAAAAAAAAAAATTATCACTTATTATTGGAATCAGTATATCAAATCTTTACAATATTGGTGCAATTAAATGCAGAACTTAACTATCGCACAATGGATTAATCTTGTTGACTATCTCGAGTTCAGGGAAGAATTTTTATGTAATGAGGGACATAGTGTTGAATATTTAGAAAATTGGTCAGAATTTTATGATTCAGCAAAAGAAATTCAGAAATTTTTTAGTAAAAAAATGAACGTAAGTTGTGATTGCACCGCTTTGGAAATTGGGAGAAAGAAGATGAGTAAAATAAATGAACAAAAAACTCAAGCTAGTACTGCAACCTAAATTGAATCAATATTTTATTCTAGTTTATTCTAGGGCTGTTTTAATTACGATTCAAAGTTTATAATGAAAATTTTAATAATCAGATTGTTAGTCATCAAATTTTATTTTTTGTCTCCAAATTAATTTTCATAATGACTTCTTTATTAATAAAATTTTTTAGAGAACGACTATGAGGAAAAAGTAGTTGATAACAATTATTAAAACTTTAATTCCAAAAATAAAATATAAGATTATTTATTTTTTTGAATTAAATAATCTTATTTTATTAAGCAAATAGAAGTTCTTATTCTTGGAGTACATCCAATGAGTCAAAAAGATAGTATATTTGAAGATGCATTAATAGACTGGAAACGTAGAAGTACTGAACAGAGTTTTGTTAGGACTATAGGTGCTTTGCATACCACACGATTCTTAGGAGGAATTAGAGAGGCTTCTGCAACAGCGTTTCAAAAAAGCATATACGAAGGAGATGATGATGTCCATTTATTCAAAGCAGATGCTGTTCGTGAAGAGATTAAAAGGAGAATTATTCAATCAGAGAATAGGGGATATATCCGTCCTTGGTATGCTGATGTAGGCCTCTGGGCTGAAAGAACGAACATTTTACGTGCTTTTCCAGAGGAAGATATTGATTTCGTTTTAAGATTGTCACTTTATCCTATAGATAATGAAAATTCAACATTGTTTATAAAAGAAAGAAGAGAATTTCTTGAAAAATTAGATCCACCCATTCCTTTAGAAGAAGATGGATCCGTCAATGAATTTGAGCTCGGAGAAAGAAAAATCAATATTGAAAAATTTGCACGTCCAAATATTGAATTATATTCCTGTTTGGTTGGAATTATTAAATTTTTATTTCCCTTAACAGTTGAGGAAAGAAGACCTATTATAATGTCCTTAATAGAACCAGAAGAGTATGACAAATATTATAGAAAACGTTTTATTGCCCAAGCTGATGCAGAAGGATCGTCATCACATATAAAGCCTTTAATTGGAGAATTCCATTCAGATCTTCGATATCATGGCAATTTCGCACTTAAATTTTTAGCTGAAAATAACGAAGAACTCTTTTCAGGTAGAGTTTTATTATTATGGCTTTTTGCCCTTTTTGGAGATAATCCTGGTGCAAGGAAATTTCTCTTAAGATCATGGGAAATAATGCCTGAATTGAATACTTGGGCAGAAAATTCAGGAGAGGGTGATCGATTAGAAGGTTATTTTTTACTAATAAATCATGGAATCGAATATTTGAAACTCGTAAGAATATATAATGGATTTTTACATATGATACGAGCAGAATATGCAAAAAAATTAATATTTAATGAGTTTGCAACTCAATTATTTCACCTTTTAGCCTTAAGAGACCAATCTATTGAACCTTTCGAAAAAGGATTTATTCCTATACCCTTAGAAGGAGGAAAATTAAACCAGCAGGTATTACTTAACCAACTTGGTGTTGCAGCTTTAGAATCGGAATTAGCAAAATTAACAAACCAAATACCTATTCCAAAAGGGATAGCTAATAGCAGAATGGTATTAATCAAGAGGAAAGCTAACTTACGAAAAGCTATAGTACCAGAAAATATTCATAAGGAATTACTAGAATCGTTTTCAAACATAGCTAAGCATTATGAAGAAGGAAAACGTGATAAAATAGAAGAAGAGTTTAAAGTAATTCACGACGTTATAACTCCACGCAGTGAACTTTATTTCAAGAAAATGGAAGAACGAATAGCAAAAGAAAGTGCGGAGTCAGGTGTATACAAAGAGGAACTAGCAAGTGCTTTAGAAACTCCTCAAATGCTTGTTAAACAATTTGGAACTGAATCATTGAAGTTTATGAAAAATGAAATAGATTTGAATCCCGAGCAATCTAACATTCTTAATTATTTTTCATTAATGTTATCTATGAAGAGTTCAGAACTGCTTTTCGATGACGCAACAACTTCTGTTCTCAGAAGAAAACAAGTGACAAAATCTCTTTTTAACGATTATTACGTTCCTGCAATGGAATTAGTTAAATATGCAAAAAATCGAATTTCCGAGTCTGAACAAGAGAGCGAAGATGAAATAGAAGATCCCACATCATTAACGGACGAAATTTAAAATGATTACATCAACATCTGATTTTCAAGAAATCGAGGACGTATTAAGAGGAGATATAGGCGAAGAAGGACTAGCATTCTTGCTTCCTCAAATTACACTTACAAAAAAAGCTAGAAATCTGCCAAAAGATCTTATTGATGAAAAACTCATATCCGCCAAGTTTTTACTAGCTGTTAACATGATAGAAGATTGGATAGCTCCGATGGCAGAGCTATTTAGCGCATTTGAAATTGATGAGCAAAATTTAAGAAATTTACAGGAACAAGCTAAGTTTACTCTTGATCAAAGTGGAATTACATCTTGGCAAGAAGCTCTAAATGAACCAGAAATTCAATTATTATTCAACAAAATTCGTACGGCTAAAAATAGATTGGAAAAAGAACGAGAACAAGTACTTAAAATTGCTAGAAGATTTAAAATTTCAGAATTATTTGGGATGATATTATATCCTTATTCAGGTCATAAAACACTTCTTGATGCAATTAAACACGGTGAAAATCAATATTTCGGCCCAAATGTTGTTTATCGAAAAGCTAATAAATATATTGACACTATTCTTCTCATGAAAGCTGCTCAAGAGGTTTACGAAAGAAAAGATTTGACTGCTGATCCAACAAGTGATTTAGAAATAGTATCATATGAAAAATTTCTAAACAACCCCGATCCAGACATTCAACATGTTTCTGATATATATATGGAAGCAAAAAAAGATGGTTTTACTACAAAAGGCTTTAATATGCGTGATGTTAATATTTTAATAGCTAAAGTAGTTAAAAGAAGTGCAGGATTAACACCATCTGAAAGAAAATTATTCAATTCTGAATTTTACATGGGGAAAATTGATTCAATTCGATGCGATTTAGTAATGGAATGGGTTGAAAATCAATTAAAGGTTGATATCGGACCAGTAGAAACTAAGATCTCTCTTCAGAAACAATTAGATGAGGAATCAAAAGATCGAGCTGCAAAACGGTATCTTTTTGGCCTTAGTTTTATGGACAAACATGTTTATAATGAAGTATTAGGAAATATTCCAAAATCATCTTTCCTATTGACTGAGAAAGTTCTTGGTCCATTCATAGAACTTAAACAACATGTTATTAATATGGATTCAGCTCAATTTGAGATTAATACTATGGGTCTACCTGATCAAGCTTGGATTTATGATTTTACTGGAGTAAAAACAGAAATTTTAAGATCAACAATGTTATTAATATCTGAACGTCAACCTAAATTTGATTTATTAGAACAATGTCAATCACTCGTAAATGCAGTTCTTTCTGGTAGAGTTGATAGGAATGATCAACGTAAGGAAAATAACTATATTTATACAAATTTACTTCCAGAAGAATCTTGGGAATTTGTCGGAAAGACTCTAATGCAAATTTTAAAAGAAGCTTTGATTGATGAGGATGTTAGGGCGCGATATATCGTCAGGAAGATTTTTGCTGAAGAAGATAGATCACATCTTGTTTCATCTAAGCAATTTATTCCAACCTTTTACATAGATTTAAAATGGAATCTACCCATTTATGAACCTAAAAAAGAAAAACAATCAATTTTCCCTACGACTGATACTATTAGTATATGGAAAGCGAAAGATTTTGATTTTCAATATCGTCATGCTCAAGCAGCAGGATACCCTTGGTATTTCAATGAAAATAACATTTTACGTGAATTAGTTAAAGATTCTTTAAAGGTCAAAACTATTAAATTTGAAGAAGTTCAATTAAAGCGTATAATATATACAATTGATAATAAAAAGTTTATCTTTTATTTCCAAATATCACCTGATTTAACAAAAATGCAAGTATTAGCATTTAAAGAAGCTGATGAATTCAAAGAAGGAATAAGTCCTGTTGAAGTTTTGTTTAGACCAAAAAAATATATTGATAAGACTCCCGAGGAAAATAACCTACACTTGCTAATGAAAGAAGCAAATGCTAAAGATCCAAAGGATCTGGAAACATTAATATCTTCATTAGACCAAAGAATAGGAAGGAATTACTAATGGAAGCATCGGGTGAAAAAATAAATGCTGGTCGTTTATTAGTAGTAGGATCTCAAGGAGGTGGAAAAACAGCACTTGCTACGAAAGTAGCCTCTCTTGGAAATCCAAATATGGAATATAAAGAAGAATTTGGAGGGACTATAGAAACAGAATATTTAAAAGCTTCTTATGATGACGGTGAATTTTTCTCTTTGTTGCTTCCTATTGGAGGACAAGAAAAATGGAGTTCTCTTCGATCAGCGTTTGGAAGTACAGCTGAAGGAGTAATAATTATATTTGATTCCACAACAAAGCTTTTCTGGCCTTCTTCTATCCTCCAAGCTACGAGAATTTCTCCTGGAGTTCCTTATGAAGATTTTCCAGTATCCGCTGTTATAACAAAGCGAGATCAAAACGACGTTTTTCAAAATGAAATAAAAAATATGGCTAAAATAATAATGGTCGGTTTTGAAAAAGCTCGAACTGAGGGAATGAGTTATCATGCGCGTGGGTTCAAAATAATTCAAAGACAATTTAAAGCTCCAGTTGGACCTATACCATTCTCTATTGGGGAACAAATTATTGTTAACTCATTAGAAGAAGAATATTTTGAAGACATTGTTCCAGGATCAGCAAGCCAAGGTAAACGGAAATTAAAAGAATTTTCATTAGTGAATTGTCGATTGTTTTCAAGAGCTCTTGCTTCAGCTATTGCTGGACAACAAACCACTGAAGATAGTGAAGATGCACAAATGGCTTTTCTCAGTTTACTCAATGATATGAGACCAACAATGATGGAATTAGACACTACTTGGGATATTTTGCTTAGCAAGTATCCAAAAGCTGGAAAAGAACCAATGATTCCAGAAAATATTAATGAATCTGATATAGAAATCGCAATCAGAACAAAATTATTAGCAACTGAAGATGATGTTACAATCCTTAAACAACAACTTAACAATTTATCTAAAGAAACCGGTTGGACAGTTATCGATGTTTTACATGGAACAGTTTTCCAAGAAGAAGGACTTAAGGAAGCTTATAGTATGGTGAGAAGACTTCTTGATAATGTTCAATGGGCAAAATTGTCAAACAAATTTAGAATATTAGATCCCTTAGAAGAGCTGTTCTGAAAATTCAAGAAGTGTTCAGAAAATAGCAAAAAAGTTCCACAAATAATAATTGTAATAACAATAATCAATAGAGCAATAATATTAATTCGATCGATATTTTGAGTAACTGATAATTTTCCTCTCATATTTGTTTCCAACCTAAAAATTAAAGAAAATCTTTTAAAGAAAACAGATGGTATTTAATAAATCTTTTTACTTTAGATTTAAGTACGAAGAGATTCCCAAAAATAGGGATAATTCAAAGAATTTTATTTTATATCAAATTCATATTTTTCATTAAATTGTTCTGAAAATTCTAAACAGCTAGTTAACAAACTGATAAGTCTGAATGACGGTAGTTTTTCATCAGTGAGTGCGATTTTTTCCTCAATTTTATGATCGATGTTCATTGGGCTGGGTCCCTTCTGGTAACCACCAATTAACAAGGTATACTCAATATTAGAAGAAAGGAATTCTAATATTTTGTGTTGCAGATCCAAAAAAGTGGTTTTTTGGCCATATCTTGTTAATGCAATAATTTTCTTCTGTGAAATTTTATTTTCATTATTGTTCAATACATCTAATAATGATCCAGATTTTAACTTTATTAAGCCAGCATTAGTTTTTAACCATCCCTTTGATAATAAGTGTTCCATTAATCCTCTAAAGCGATTAAAAGATAAAGGTGGATTCCAATGATTCAGAACGTTAAAATATTTATTTTCTACAGTTTGAATTACGAGCTGGATTTTACTTCCCCACGTTGAAAAAATGTTGGAGTAAAGATAATTTATAATGCAATGATGAACTATTTCAGGCCTACCAATATTTTCTTTTTTTTCCATCGCTTCTTGATGGATAGATAAATCAAGTAAAATTAGCCCAGAGGTTTTTTTTCTCTTTTTTAAATCAGAAACAACTGAAGGATGTTGTAAACTCTTTTTAGGAAGAGAAGATAATAATTGTAAACCACAATTATATAAAACAATTCGAATCATGATAATCCTTTCATTTATTTACATTTTTTTTACCGTTAAAGAAACATCAATTTTGTGATCGTAGAATGAGTTCATTCCAGGGCATACTGGTGATGGATTATAACTACATGGCCCACATTCCGGGTATGAATCATTCAGTCTTTGATAAGCCATTATAATATAAAGAATAAGCCCGAATAATAATTGAAAACCCATAAAAAAAATATTTTCTGTTATTATTACAGTATATAATCCTATACCTACAGCTAATCCTAAAAATACTTTAGTTAAAAATCTCAAAGTTTTCAGCCTTGTAGGAACATAAATAAACAATCTAACAATTGATGGAGAAAGAAATAATATTGAAACACTAAATAAAAAGAACCAATTTTTTCCTAGAAGACCTATTTGTGAAATCGTAAACGATAACAATAATGAAGGATAAAAACCGGAACAACCAAGACAAAAATTAAGTTGGAATAAGTGTAAATTAAGCTGAATTACGTGATCCCTATAATAACTGCATGCAGGATGATGTGAAAGTAACATTTTCACCAACCCTTGTCTTGTGTAACCCATACTATAAACAACAGCTTCCTAAAAGTAAAAAAATTATTATTATTATTTGTTTATATTTTTCAGTAAAAGCTTATTTCTATTCAATGTTCAATTATATTTGATTGATCCAAAAATTACAACAGGACTTTTTTTTGGAATTTCTTTGGTTTTTATGTCTTGAATATCCATAATTATAATTTTTTCCCAAATTTGTGCATTTTTTTCAATTATATTGTTAATAGCTTCCCCTGCTTCAACTTCAGTGTTGATAACCCCAATTTCTTCATGTGTTTTTGAACTGATTATAGTAGCGAGTAACGATTCTGCTTTAGGATCTAAAATATTTCTTTTAAGCATAGATTTTCCAATTTTGACATAATCTCCTCGTAATATATTAATATTATCTTTAGTTTCAGTGAACTTATAATGAAGTTTTTCGATTTCATCCTTAAGAAAATTTATATCCCATTCTTGGCTTTTCTTAAGAAATTTAATAAATTCTAATTTATCTGAGCAAATAATCACGACTATTTCAACTTGTGTTAAGTATTGAAAAATTTGCTTTAAAGGTTTTAAAAACAGTTTTTTGTTAGTCTCAGGATCCCATTCTTTTAACTCAACCCAAACAATTTTACCTTGTTTGCCATAACTACCAATGAGATCAGGGGTTAAAAATTGTTCTTCATCTTGATGAATATCATAATGCAGACTAGTAAAACCAAAATTTTCTAAAAATAACTTAGTTTTTTCTAAGCTGTCAGTAGAATGAGTGTTAATTTCCGGTATTATTATGTTTTTCAAAGGATTTTTATTTAAATGGTCATTCATATATGATATTAAATCATTAGCAATAGGATAATCCTTCTCTATGGTTTTAAGGGAAGAAAATAGTTTATTAAGTGTATCTAAATCACCTTTTGGTAGTTCAGGAATAGACGACCTTGTTGTATGTGAGGGATTTTCCCAGCCTAAAGCTTGTGAAATCAAGCTAATTCCAGAAAATTTACCTCTTTGCCTGTCTTTTCTTGTAGGCATTCCAAAAGAGGAGCGCAAAGATGCAGGTGTATGAGTAATAAAGGGAAAAGATAATATAAATTCATTAATAGCTTTAAGAGCTAATTTTCTATAAACATTCCAACCATGAGATAATAATCTGTCAGGTTTATATTTTAATTTATTGTTTTCTGGTAAAAAGGCATTAATTCTTCTAATGACTGTTTCTTCCCTAACCCAATAAGAATTATTCGAAAAGAAAATTATTCCTCTAATTAACTTTGGTGCAGGCGATTGAGATTTTTTTTTTCTATTACTAGGGAGTTTCCTAATAATTGGTGGATCAATCATTATCAATTAAAGTTCCATTTAAACTATTAATTATTCTAAAATAAGTATTTAAATTTTAAAAGTTATTTATTGCATTTGATTAATTATAACAATTACTTAATTCAAAATTAATTATTTGTTTCCTAAATTTTTGGTTACAAGAGAATTTAGTATTATAAGAATTAATTAAAAAATTCTTCAATACCATTTATCAATTTTTTGTAAAATTTGATTCCAATGTGTTCCTTCCCAGTACGACTTTCGACATTGAAAGCAAAACCAAACTTTTAAGTTTTTTACACTTTCTTGATAAAATTTCAATGTTTTTGAAGGTAAATGATTCATATAATCTTCTGAATCGACAATAGTCAATAAATTATTGCACAAACCGCATCTAGTGTTCATAATTTTAAATAATTCATTAATCTGATGATTTTCGCAAAGAAAATCAATTTGTGATATTAATTTTGTTTTCACATGATCAGGTAGTATTAAGCAATAGGTATTATTTTTATGCTTCTTAGAAGAAGTAATTAATGGGATTTTATGATCATTTGCGATTGTTTCAAGTAAGAAATGATCTTTATTTATGTTATAATAGACTGAAATTCCATAAAATCTCAGATGTTTTGTTAATTTTCCAAAATTACCATCGATAAGTAAATCAGTCTTAAAATTGTTTATTTGATCCATTTTATCTTCATTTAATATTATTTATTTTTCATTCTCGATAATAAATTGATTCAAATCAACATCAGTTTTAAAAATTTCCTTATAAGATGGATTAGATTCAAAAAACTGTGTTAAAAATAATTCAAGTCTTTCTTTATTGTCAATTTTTAAATAAGTTTTCGATAAAAATAATCCAGCATAAATATTCGTTTTATCAATTTTTAACGATTTTTTAAAATTATTTTCAGCGTCTTTGTAATTTTCATTTTTATAGTCCAGTTTTCCGTATGTAAAATAAACATGAGAAAATTCTTTTTCCTTTTTAGCTGAAACTAATGCTTTGTCTAAATATTCTTTAGATTTAACAGAATCAAAGTAATTTTCTTCGGAATAGATTTGTCCCAAATTCAAATTAATATTAAAATCCTCTGGATGTGTTTCGAGAAGTTTTTCTAATTTAGGAGCAGCTTCAGTATAATTCTTGACTTGAAGATAGTATTCGGCAAGTTTTAACTGAGCAGCTTTATTTTCTGGATAATAAAAAATCACATTTTCTTCAAAATATTGTATTGCTTTTTCTCTCATATTCTGTAACCATAGTGATTCAGCTTTTAATACTAATCCATCTATATTTTTTGGATGTTTATCTAGAAAAGTATCAATTTCATTTTCTGCTTCTTCAAACTTTTTTTGGATTAACAAATTTTTGATTTTTCCAATTCGTGCAGAAAGATCATCTTTATCAGATTCTGCAAATTTTATAGCCTGATTAAAAGCAAATAATGCATTAACATAATCATTCATCGAATTATGGATATCCCCACGAATACTCCATAAATCTGAAGATTTTTGATTTTTCTTTATAAATGAAGTCAGTAATTTTAAAGCATTTTCCTTATCTTCAGTATCTAAGTAGATAAGCACCAATTTTATTACCGCATCTTTGAAATTTTCATTTATTTCTAGAGTTTTTTTATAAAACGAAATTGATTCGTCTAGTTTGTTTTGTGAAAGGTAGTTTTCTCCCCTAAAATAATTTATAAGTAAAATAGGTGGATTTTCACAAGATTCAGATTTATCAAGCATCTTTAATGATTTTTTTAAATCCCCTTTAGCATGTAAAGTTCGACCAATTTGAAAATATATTTCTGCCTTAATTCGTGAATTTTTTGGACTTTTATCAAGATGTATAGCTTGATTAAAGGATTTTTCAGCATCATCGTATTTTTTTAACCCTAAAAATGATAATCCTAAATTAATTGCAATTTCATAATGTTTTTCTATTTCAAATGCTCGTTCATAGGATCTGATTGCTTCTAATAAATTTCCTGAATAGTAATAAGAAATTCCTAACCGAAACCATATTAAAGGTTGTTTAGGATCCATACTAGCAGATTTCTTGTACCTAACGATTGCTTTTTGATAATCCTTTGATTTAAAAGCTGAATCAGCTGATTTAATGGCCTTTATTATTTGTGTAGGAGAATATCGCGTCATTTTCTTAAATCTGCATAGGTTTTTGTTTATTATTTATTTTTAAATGAAAGTTGAAAACCTGTTGATTCATAATAATTTAAGGATCTTCTAGGTAACACATTTTTTTTATAGACCTCTTTGGAATAATTGCTTCCCTTCAATACTAATCGCGATGAATATTTAAAATAAAGCTCAAGATTATTCCTGAATATCCAGAAGAACGTTAAGACCTTTTTTAAATATAATTTGTCTGTTTTTAATAGGAACAAGAATATCTAAAACAATTTTTTTTATTACTTTTTTACTGAAGAAAGTATTCCCAAATATTGAGTTTAGATCCATATCTGATCGAATTTCCACACTAAAACCAATTGTTATACTTCTTCTGCAACAAAATTTTCATCCAAATCAGCTGAAAAGCTTGAAATATTTGTTGTATATTCAGATGGGCTATGAAATAATGTTATTACATCAGCAGGATCGAATTTTTTCTTCCAATCTGCCATTGTAAGAATTCTAGATGGTAAGATTAGAAATTGGAAAATATATAGATTAGTAAATTTCAAAAGCATTTGAATCATATCCTGTTTTGATTCTTTTCTAAATTCAACTAACAATTTTTGAATATTATCAGGATTATTTTTCATGGATTTGAAATAGGATTGCCACTTGTTTTCTAAGGATTCAATATCTTCAGAATATTGTATAAATTGTGGATCATTTATTAAATCTTTAGCATTCTTCAATAAATTAATACTTTGATTAACTTTTTTGAAATCTAAAAATATTAACATCTTTGCTTGAAAAATATAATAAAATTGGATAAGGATTTTAGATTTGGATTCTTGAATATCTCTTCCTAAATCATCTAATAAAGCTATTAAACGAGTTCTTTCTTTTTCATCTTTGTATGAATTCAGTTGTAATAAGAAATAAAATACTTGGGCATATACAACAAGTCTTATATCTAATATTTGCTGTCTTCGTGCAATTTTAAGGGTTTTCTGTAGTGAACGTAAATAATGACCGAAAAAATGAGATTTTAAGCCTTTTTTAATCATTTCCAGTTGAATTCTTGCATATTGGATAATAACCAATAATCTTTTTTCCTCGCTTTCGAGATTTTCTTTTATAATTGGCCAGAGAGTTTCTAACTCACTTAAAATCTCTTCAATTTTACTTATTTCATCTTTATTTTTTGTTAAATTCCATTTTGTCAATAACCAGCTAAAAGATATCCATAAAGTATCTATTAACGGTGGATAAAATTTTAATGATCTCCATCTTACTAATGCTGATGAAAAAAGTTGATGAGGAGAAGATTCAGTTTCTTTATGTGCAACAGAACCATTATCTACCGAAAAGTTATATATTCCTCTTAGAAGATAGAAAAAACCTTCCAGTAAATATGAATTTGTTGTTTTCAATGCAATACTAGCTTGTTGGAACGCATATTCAGCTTGTTTTAGTTGTAATTGCCAAAAGATGTATCCTTTTAAAATATGAAGTAATAATTCCGGAACAATGTTGTTATACTTGGGATTTTGCTCAAGAATCTCTAAAATGATATCAATATTTTCATTTGAATCTTGAAAATTACCACATAATATATGAGAAATACTTAAATCAACTAACGATTCTAAATAAGACTCAATTAAGGATACTTTTTCAAATATTTTACATGCTCCGTGTAAATTACCAATAGCGGATTCATAATCACCCAATATTCTATATGCTAATCCGAGATCAGATTGAACTCTGGCGATATGCAACTCAATAGGGTCTCTTTCTGACAAAATTCTTAATTCATCAAATTCTTCTGCTTTAATTAGAGACAAGTCGTCCTTTTTGTTTAAAGACGTGAATTTTTCAATTTGATCTTCGGGATTTCCAAGTTTTTTCAAATTTTCAAGTAATTCAAGTGTTTTGCGAAACCATTTTACACTTTCTTCTGAGTTTTTTACTAATTCTGATCTTCCTAATGCTTTTAATATGTCAACTTGAAGAGATTTGGGAATTACTGGAACAACATTAACTAGATCCCATCCAGTTTTCAAACTCGAATTGGCTTCAGCATATTTACCCAAACCAAAAAAATTGTAAGAAATTTCTAATAAAAATTCAGCAAAAATTATAGGATTATTATCTAAAGATGGATATTCCAAACTATCTTGTAGGATTCCAAGTGCTAATTCATATGAATGATTAGAACGAAGTTTTCGTGCATATGTGAGTAATTTTTGTGGAATCAAGAATTATTACGTCCAAGAGCGCGAGATAATGTATTTGTAATTGAAAACCTTCAAATTAATAAATAAACAATATTATATTAATTCGGACCTTATATTCAATTATTAGAGATTAATTAAAGGAATTTTTTGTTTGTTTAGATTTTAGGTTTAAAATTTCAGTTATAATGAACATTTGTTTTCATATATTATATTTTTATTTATACTAACTTTCAGTTTTTTTTTCTTTTTTAAATATTATAATTAAAAATAATTCAAATTCTAATTATAAATAAAATAGAAAATACCTTGCAAATTAGTTTTATTTACTTATTAATCAAAATAAAAATGAAAAAAGTGAAGAAACTTTTAAATTAATGATTATTCAAGAAAAATTGATAGGAAAAAGGAAATCAACATTATTTATTAGATCAATTAGGTTATCAAAATGGATCCATTAACTACTTATCTTCTCCTAGTCATAATAGGTTTTTTTATAGGTATAATTTCAGCAATGGTAGGGATTGGGGGTGGATTATTATCAGTACCAATATTAATGTTTTTGTTTGAACAACCTCAAAATATTGCATCAGCAATTAGTACAACGGTAATTATTTTTACATCATCTATGGGTGCATACACTTATTTTAAACAAAAGCGTATAGATCTGAGAACAGGAGCTTATTTTGCTATTTTAGCTATTCCAAGTGCTTTTATCGGAGGAATCATAGCTGATACCTTAGACGAAGCTTATCTAGTTTTGATATTTGGTATATTAATGATACTTGTCGCTATAAGAAAAATCTTATCTGAAACTCTTAATAAATCACAAAAAACTGAAGAAAAAATTATGAAACAACCTTTAGAGGTTTCAACAAGCTACAGTATGATCCCTAAGTCCATAGAGGATAGAGTAATAATCGATAGTAGTGGAGAAAAATTTCATTATAAAGTGAAACTACATCGTGCACTAATCGGAGCACTAGTTGGAGGATTTATTGGTGGATTACTAGGAGTTGGTGGTGGAGTAATTTTTGTTCCAGTCTTAACCAGTATTGGAAATCTTCCTGCTCATGTTGGAGTTGCTACATCGACATTTACTATTATGTTTAGTTCATCTGCTGCATTTTTTGCACGTGTAATTGGTGGTAATATTCTTTATGACTACGTTGTTGCATTGGCAATAGGAACAGTTATTGGTGCTCGATTAGGAGCTTTAAAAGTCAAGAAAATTTCATCTAAAACATTATTAAATATTTTTTACTTCGTAGTTATTTTTGCAGGTATTAGAACAATTTATCAAGCATTAGAAGCTTTATATTTTTTCTAAAAGAAGGAATTTAGTCTAAATCAAATAAAAAATAGAAAAAAGCTATTTAAATACAATTTCATTAGCTTTTTTTAAATGTTAATCTTTCAATCCAGTGGCTGCCTGATTAATAACTAAGTCTTCTACCAAGATAAATATTATTAAGTTGGTTAGACTATGTCAATAATTACTGATCATAATTCTGATTCTTTGCAAATTAATTTAACTTTTCTTGGGTTAGATATTAACCATTTTGAAAATGACGACAATATTTGGCCTTTGACATTCATATTTCTCTTTAAAGATTTATTGAGCTCGACAATATCATTGAAAAATTTATCAACTTCTATAAAGAGATTTTATAATGAATTAAATTCTAATTATGGAACAAATCTATATTGCAATGAAGAAATTGTTTTCGAATCTCTAAAAGACTTAGAAAAACAAAATTACTTGAAATTTGAATCAGAAAGTTTCTATTTAACTGATTCTGGTATTGATATAGCTCATAAGACAGCCCATCAATTTTTAAATCATTTTAAAAGTGCTCTAAAGCTAAATTAGGATCATAAATTAATTTTTTGTTAAAATTTTCTCTTCATTTATCTAAAAAAGATGTTAAATTCTTTTTCTTTATATCTTTTGGAGACTTAAACATTTTTAGTTCTAAATTGTTTTTCTGTCCAAACGAAATTATATATTGATTTACTGTTTCCCAAGCTTCATTCCAAATATTTTTGTTGTTTGGATTATATAAAGTAGCAGCAGGATGAATAATTGGAATTTTATCATTAAATATTTTCCCATTTATCTCCCGGAAGTTAATATTTTTTGATTCTTGAGGTAAGATAACTTTGCAGGCAAATCTCCCTATTAAAAGAAATAAATCAGGTTTATAATATTCTATTTCCTTGTTTAGATACTTTCTACATGCATCAAGTTCAGATTTTCTAGGATCCCTATTTTTTTCTGGCCTACATTTGGTTGTGTTAGTAATGACAACATTCCCAGGAATTAAACATAATTTGTCTTTCAAAATTTTTCCTGATCTTCCTATAAAAGGTTTACCTTGCAAGTCCTCGTTTTTACCAGGAGCTTCTCCAATAACTAGTGTTGTAAATGAGTCTGTCGAATTTTTTATAACATCAGGATATACTATTTGAGTTCTTTGTTCATGTAACTTACAGTCCACACAATCATTTGGAGCAGATTTAAAAATGACAATATTTTTCATGTTTAAAACCGCAATTTTTCCAAGTTTTCCCAACCAGACAATATTGGGTTTTGTTACTAAACTTAAATAAGTAAATGTTATTTTTTATAAAATTGGAAGTTTGCTTATGAATAGACCTACATGGGACGAATATTATTCTAAGCTATCGTCAATGGTTGCAGAACGCTCCACATGCGCATATAGAAAAGTTGGAGCAGTGATAGTAGATTTTGATAATAGAATAATTTCAACCGGTTACAATGGGACCCCTCGTGGAACACTACATTGTATTGAAGGGGGATGTCCCAGAAGACAAGCCATTGTTGAAGGAAAAATAAAACACGAATCTGGTGCAAATTTAGATAGTTGTACAGCTATCCATTCAGAAATAAACGCTATAATCCAGGCAGCCCAGCTTTCTAATCTTCCTAATGAATTTAAAATCTATGTTACCACATTTCCTTGTTTGCAATGTCTCGTAGCATTACTCAATGCAGGATGCAAAGAAATTAATTATTTAGACTCTTATAATCAAAAAGACTTAAAGCCTACTATAGATAGACTATTTCGAGAGACAGGTTGTAAAGCAAAGAAAATGGAAAAAAAATCTGTTCTAGTTTAAATCTATTTACTTATTCAAGGTGTTAAAACGATTTTGGCTGCTTTATTACCTAAGAGTTTTTCCATAGCTTGATCTAGCTGTTTTAACGGAATTTCATGAGTAACTACTTGATTTATTTTAGATCGAAAATTAGGATTTCTTAATAAACCCTTAACCTGGTACCAAGTTTGAAACATTCGTCTACCTGATATACCAAATACCCTGGCAGATTTAAATACAATTAAATTAGTTAAATCTATAGATGTTTCTCCAGAAAATAGTCCTAATAATGATACTCTTCCACCAGGAGTTAATATTTTTAATCCTTGAACCAATGCGGGTCCGTATCCACTCATCTCAAGTAATACATCAGTACCGATGTTATCTGTAAAATCTAAGGAAGTTTTAATAACATCTTCTTCCATTGGATTAATTACCAGATCTGCCCCCATTTTCTTAGCAAGATCAATTCGCAAAGGATTAACTTCAGTAGCAATTACTTTATCAGCACCAAGTTGTTTAACTAGTGCAATAGCATATAATCCTATTGGGCCGCAACCAGTTATTGTTATCGTCTTTCCAGCTATATCCTCAATATTATTTTCTGGCAAAGCCGTATGAACTGCATTACCTATTGGTTCCAAGACAGCTGCTATATTGGGATCAAGATTAGAATCATTGACCCATACATTTTCTTCAGTAAGAATAGCATAATCTGCAAAAATTCCGTTAATATCTACACCTAGAATTTGGGTATATTTACAGATATTTTTTTTATTTGTTTTGCAGTGATAACATTTTCCACAGGCAACATGAGTTTCAGCACTAACTAAGTCTCCTTCCTGAACACTGGAAACATTTTTTCCAATTTCAACGACTTTTCCAGCAACTTCATGCCCAAAAATTAAGGGAATGCTTTTAGACATTCGATTTTGTGCCCATGTATCCCATTTGTAAATATGAATGTCAGTACCACATATTCCTGCCTTCTCTACCTTTATTAAAACCTGATCTTCCTTAGGTTTGGGAATATCTACATTTTCTCTAATTTCTGCACCTTCTTTGGGTTCAGATTTATAGATTGCTTTCATTGATCCATACACGTTTTTTTATTGAAATTAGGTAGATATACTAACTTTTTTTTACTCAGTAATTTAACCTATTGGCTGATAAGGTTCTTTTCAATTAATTCCAATTTAACATATAACAGATTTAATTAGTTAATAATTTAATTAAAATATCTTTAAAAAAAGTGAAGTTCAGTAATAAAAAGAGGAACATGTTTTTCTCATATTAGGTATCACCATGAGTCAAAAAGTAGTGGATGAAATTATAGTATTTACAAAAAGAAACATAGACATCATTAAACATCCAAAGATAACAGATGCTGAATTGAGAAGACACTATGGACTCGATTCTAGTTCTTTAAAAAAGTTAGAAATCTTCGAATTTAATAATCAGCTTAATCTTGCTAGTTCTATCAATATTAATGTTTTAACTGAAGAAGGGACACCAAAAAGTATTTTTCTTTTGATAAACCGTTTATCAGATTTTCAATTTTTAGTTCCACCTGTCGAGTTTGACTTACTTTCACCTATTAATTTGGAATTAATGTTTCAATACGAAAGAATATTCAAGAAATTAATAGCCCCAATTTTTCTTGTAGGGGACCAATTACCTTCAAGTGATTTTGATGTAAGTTCAGATAGTATTGAATCTACTAATTTTCATTTTGTCCTTCATTACAAATCAGGTGAAAACATTCGATTTAAGAAATATACACGATTCACAATAGCACAAACACGTGAAGCAGTGTTGGCCCAAATTTTATCAAAAAATGGCCTTTTTCCTAAGTTTTATGCAGTATTAGAAATGAGATGGGAAAAAATAGTAAAGGAATTTAACCAACCTTATGATTTTACACCCTTAGGAATTTTTATTGAAAACATTCCTAATTCCAAAAATATTGAAGGAATTTTTGCTTCATTTTATCTCACTGCACTTCGATATCCTAATCGTCGATCAATTGGAACCATTACTACATTTCAAAAAGAATTGTTGATCGTAATGAACTATTTAGAAAAATTTGAAAAATTTTTAAATTCAATTTCAAAAGAAAAAAAGTTAATTACTATTTTGGGTGACGCTGATCAAGGATACAAGGTATGGAAGAAAGAATTTGAAGAAAAACTTAATCGTATTCGAATAAATATCGATCTACCAGATATAAATATTAATGACCTCACAAATGATTTTCAGATTATACATGGAGACTGTTGGTTAAGACAATTTGTTAAATCAGATGAAAAAATTATATTACTCGATCTCGAAGATATTTGTTATGGGCATATATTATATGATCTAGCAAGTTTGGTTAATAGTTTAGAGCAACAAAACGATTATTTTAAGATTATTATTGCAAAAGAGACTGATGAAGTTAATTGGATAGTAGATTTAAAGTTCTCATTTATGAATTTCATATTAGAAAAGATTCCAAGTCATTTATTGAAAAATTTTGTTCTTTTACGCATTATGAGAATGATTCATGAACTAGATTACATTTTACAGTATCAACCTAATCTTACTTGGCTAATAGATGTTTTAACTAAGAGAATCACTACGTTAACAATCAAATTACATGGAAAAGACTTAGAATATCTTGAACTATTAAGATTAGAATAATAATTGATACAAATCACTCAGTGTTTTGATCCCAGACAACATCATTTATATCTAAAGAGTGATTTTCAGCTCTAGCTAATACAAAAAATAAATCTGATAACCGATTAATATAAGGAATTATCGATTTATTAATATCTTCACTTTTTGACAGCTGAATAATTATTCTTTCAGCTCTACGGCAATTAGTTCGTAAAAAGTGTAGGTGTGATGCTCCTATTGAGCCCCCAGGTACGATAAATGACTTTAAAGGTGAAAGTTGAGTTTCCCAAAAATCAATTTCATCTTCAAGCTTTTTAGTTAATCCTTTACAGTCTAAGTGAATAGATTCTCTTAATTTTTTTTCTGAAAATGGTGTTGCAAGATCGGATCCTATAGAGAATAATAAATGCTGAAGATTTTGAAGAAAAAATTTAATTTTTTCTGTTTTAACATAATGAAGTGAAATACTAATTGATGAATTTAACTCATCCAATTCTCCATAAGCTTGGACTCGTAGATCATTTTTACTAACCCTTAGACCGCCAAATAAGGAAGTTTGCCCTTCATCACCCGACTTAGTGTAAATTTTCATTAAACTACCTTTAATATTATTTTTTAATTTTTATTCTTATTAGGTTAATATTTGTTCTTCCATTAACAGTTATTACCACTCAATTAAAACTGTTTAATAAACGGAATATTATGAATATCTCATTAGTCATTTTTGAAAAATTTATATTCAAATAAGAATTTAATTTTTTTCATGGATAAATTTCTTAATCCAATTGTTTTCTTTTTTTGATGGTTTGGAAAATAATAATTTAGATGAATTGACATTTTTTAAATCTTCTTGAGTTACCTGATCAATGTATTTAAGCAATGTTGATTTATTTGTCCTTCTGAAGCTAAGATTAACACCGAAACGTTCTGCTGCTCTTACAATCTCATCAGTATAGTGAATTCTATCAATTTGAGATACAAATTTAGGGTGACGAGCACGGTTAGATAAGTTTCCCTTGCCTGGAATAATTACCCATGGAAATTTGTCATATTCTTTCCAATTTTTTTCAGGATCAAATTTATTTTGTTTACAAAAATGCAAAAAAGCTCCAACGACAGGTATTGCTGTTCTATATTTTGAAGGTGGACGTTTAATCGGAGAATAAATCACAACTTCTTTGATAAGTTCAAAATGAGAAAGGGAATGAAGTTTTTTAACATAATTCATTAATACCTTTTTAGCTTCATCTTCTCCTCCTTTAGGAATTGTTAGAAGTGTGTGTAGTACTTTCGTTTGCACTTCACGGGCAAGAATAGACCAATCAGCACGAACTGCCTCAAATCCTTTTATAAAAAGTTCTCCTGACATATTTGCATATGAATAAGCTTTTCTTCTTCCTGTTTTAAAAGCCATTCGATATGCTATATCTTCCACTTCCAGTTCCATTGGTTTTTTTAATTTCGAATTTAAGTAGTTCACAAGATTGTTTACCTTAAAAAATGCTATTTCTTTATTCTTCTCATCATTTAATTCATACCCTTTAGTTATTTCTTGGATACTATTATTTTTAAACCAAACAAAGGCACTATCAGTATCACCATATATTACTTCATAGTTAGAATTATAAATCTTTACTTCGTCCTCAAGCCAGCGGATATAAGACCGTCCGATTTCCGTTATAGAATCAGATACATTTTTTGAAAAAAATCTTCCTCGAGGATAATTGTGCGACCCAAAAGTGCTATTCATTACTAACTTGAATGATGTTGATCTTCGTTTTAAAACATCAATGTCTGATAATGACAAATTTCCTTCTTTTTTAGCCTTTTGATAAGCTAGTTTATATTTAACTCTTTCAGAAAGAATATTTGACATCATTTCTGCAAGACTGGTTCTAGGTGTACTTAAAAAATGTTTTTCAACGGGTAAATCAGGATTATTTTTTGGAGGATGATAACTTTCTCCTCCTATATTGAAAGCACTTATTATACTTGGATACATAGATCGAAAGTCAAATATTCCGACACTTGAAAAAAAAGAACCAGGAGGTTCAAGGACTAATCCTCCTCGATGTGGAGAGATTCGTTTTGCTTGTTCGCGGGCTTTTACTTCATCTGATGTTGGTAGCATAGGAATTAATATATTTTTTTTATAGCACACTCTAAATAGTTCAAATTCACCAATGTTTCGCGCAGTAGTAGCAATACCATCAGCAGAAGGCATTCCGACAAGTTTTACTGCATCTACTTGAGCTAATTGTTCCAAGGGTTCAAAGAGAAGAAATGTTAATTCTGCATCTCTTTTAGAATATTTGAATAATAAGTTGTAAGAAACAGAAATCCCCTCAATCACTCCTTCATGCCAAATTTTATAAAAATTTTCTGGTCTTTCTTCTTTAGATAATCCAAGTTTCATTTCTGCAATATTTTTAAGAGTTTTTTTTCCTGAAGTTGGATGTAAACCCCAAGTTTTATAAAAAAGATCTACAGATATTCTTCCTTTAATTCTAAAGGATTTTGTTCCTTGTTGATAATAAATATTATCTTGAGGGTTTTTAGTTACACCAAATAAGTGAGTAGCAATATTTAGATGATCCATTCTTTTAATTATGTAAGGAAAATCAAACAAATCACCATTGAATGTAATAATAACATCTGGATTTATTGATGAAATTTTTTCTAGAAACCAAGAAATTAGTCTTTTTTCTCCTAAATCTGATTCGTTTTGCAGTATTTCAGCTTCTGTTTTATGATCAGTAACATAATTTCCATAACAAACACTAATAGCAATAATTCTTTTCTCTGATTTTTCAAATAATTGTTGGACTGATTCTTCTTCAGCTGCTACTTCAATATCGAATGCAAAATAAGTTAAATGAAACTTATTTTCAAGAGAATCGCTATTTACAGACTTTAAATCATTATAAGACAAAGTCAATATTTTATTATTTTTTAATTCAATCAGTTGCTCGTTTTTCAACGTTATTCTGATTGGGTGAAGGGAATAAATATTACGATCAATAACAAATCGTTTTACAAACGGTATATCAGCCTCATAAACTTTTAAAGAATTTTTAAGAATTATTTTTGCTAATTTAGGAACCAAGAATGGAATTTTACCTATTAATTTAATTACTTTTACTTTTTTTCCACCAAAATATAGTTTTTTTTCTAAAATCTCTTTGCTAATAAGCCAATTTTTTAAATCACAGTTTTTTCTTATTATATCTTCAATTTCATTTGAAAATCCAACATAAAAATAAGGAAAATAGTCGTTTATTACTAAAATTATTGATTGATTATTAATATCTTTAGTAAAAAATCTAATATTAATTTTTTGATTATTATTTGTCATATAATAATCTAAATCAATTAGGTTTAGATAAAGATTAGTGGAAGACATATAAAAGCCCAAAAAATAATTGGTTTTGTTTTTTTATTTCTCTGGTAGTTGATTTATTATCATTTTAAATTATCTCCTTTAGATATTATGGATTATCTTTTATGATAAAAGGTATGATTTGAGTTTTTCATTTCTTAAGAGAATAGGTTCATCTCCCTCATCGCAGTAATATTATTGACTTATTTTCTACTAAACAGAAACATAAAAGACTAAGAATAAATAGTAAAATTGGAATAATTAACAAATATTATTATAGAACTTAAATCTAAATTGATCCAAGTTAAATTCCAATTTTAGCATGCTAGAGTACTCTATTTTATTAAATTTTTAGTAAAGATAATTTCAACTATTAATCTCAAATCTTGTTAAATAAAGAGAATTTAATCTTTTTTTCGTACATCCATATTCAGTAAATTTACTAATTTAGATGTGAGAAATCAAAACACAAAGGAATTTTAAAAATATTGTTAAATTACTAATTTAATATCGTATAGGGTAAATAGATAAGAAAAAGTTATGAATTTAGGATTTGAATAGGTGAAAAATTATTATTGAAAATTTGCATCCTGTAAATAAAGGGAACAAGATTTTCAATTGAATTACCCTATAATAATTCAAGATTAATATTTTAAATGCACTAGATGAGACTGAAATCTAGGTAAAAACCTACTTTTTTTACCTGCAAAGAGATTCGGAAAATGGTTTGCAGGTAAATTTGTTTTCTTTTGAAAATCTTAAACTAATATTAGCTAATAAAAATCATCCGACAAAAATTCATGCTGCAAATGAATTATAATAAATATTAATGAAAAGACCTTTGAAGAACAAAATAATTAATTTAAAAATATCCAATTGCTGCCAACAATTATTTTAATTTTTCTAAAACTTAATGCTCCCAATCATGATGAAATGAATAAGACAATCTTAGGCTGCAAATAGGTATTAGGAAATCTCTAGGATTTATTTGCTAAGATATATTTCGCAGATTTTTTTGAATTATTTTGATAATAATCCTCTTCCTTTAAACAATGGTTTTTTATTTTACTCCAATAATAATTCATTATTTCTTTTGAAAATTCATAAGTAAATTTTACTTCTCCTTTTTGGTTGTGAATAAGTGGTTATATGACTATTTTTATTTTCATTGTATCCTACTTTCTCTAAATAGTGAAATTACTTCATTAACTCCATGAAGTTTATGAAAAATATATTTAAAACTATAATAAACCAACAAGTTTTATGAAGAAACAAGAAAAAACTCGTGATCGTCCATATATACCTAATTATGGTATTGAAAAATCAGATAATGGATTGCTTAGTTGGGATTTTGTACAAAATGAGATGAAGAATGCAAAAAATTATTGGTTAAGTACTACAAGATCAGATGGACGTCCCCATGCAATTCCGATTTGGGGATCATGGATTAATGATAATTTTTATTTTGGGGGAGGCTTAGAAACACAAAATCGTAAAAATTTAGCTAAAAATCCCCATATTGTTATTCACTCAGAAAGTGGGACCAAGACAGTAATAATAGAAGGGACGGTTGCAATCGAGGAAAATAAAGATTTAATTAAGGTGATACAAAAGGATTATATGAGAAAATACAATATAGATCATCCTCCTCCATTTTATCGGGTAAAAAAAACCAAAGCTTTTTGTTGGGATATGAATGATTATGCTGGAACCCCAACACGATGGAAATTTAAGGATTCAACAGAATGAAGAGATATGGAAAAGATTTGATATGGATAATTGGGATCCTTCACTGTATCTTTCGTTTGAAAATGAAAGACTAAGACCAGCTTTAGATTTATTGGGCCAAATTCCTCTAGAAAATCCAAAGCTTATTTATGACCTTGGATGTGGACCAGGTAATGTGACAATATTAATTAACGAACTAAGGTTATTGGAATTGATTCTTCAGAGGAGATGCTAAAGAAAGCTAAAAATTTATCTGAAGAGATAACGTGGGTCCTAGAAGACATCGATAAATGGATTCCGGATGAAAAATGCGACTTAATTTTTTCTAATGCTACACTTCACTGGTTAGATAATCATGAAAAACTTTTTCCAATACTTATGAATCATTTGAATCCAAATGGAGTTTTAGCTATACAAATGCCAAATAATTTTGAAGCACCCACTCATAAAAATATTTATGAAACTGCTAAAACCGGTCCGTGGGCTGAATCATTAATTCCTCTAATAAGAGAAATGCCTGTGTTAGATATTTCTCATTATTATCGAATTTTAAATCCAATATCTAAACTGGTAAATATTTGGCAAACAATTTATTCTCATTTTCTTGAAGGGGAAAATCCTGTTGTTGAATGGATGAAGGGGAGTGCATTGAGACCTTTTTTAAAAAAATTAGACGAAAACATGAAATCAAAGTTTTTAAAACAATATACCTCTAAAATTCAACAATTTTATGTCCAAGAATACGATGGCAAGACAATTTTTCCGTTCAAAAGAATTTTTATTGTAGCTATAAAAAATTAGAATTTTAACAGCTTTTTTCCCGAAAATATTATTATCTTTATGTTTAAATTTTATTAGTTAGCACATATTTTTCATCTTCTAAATTAAAGCTATGAGTGAACTTCTGGAATTAAAAATAAATTGAAATTAATTTAAAGTTCAAAACTTCATCATAAACTTGATAAACCTCGTTAAAAACTAAATATTTACCAAAATATACTTAAATTCGCATTTAACAGATTATAGTCATATGATTGGCTTCAACTAAAGACACTATAATAGAACATTTACGTTCAAATCGAAGAAGGAAAATTTCAATCTTAGGGATAGCAGATACTTATAATTTCAGTTATATTAGAATTTCAAAATAAATTAGAGAAATATTTTTTTTAGAATCTTATTGATAGTATGTATTTGTTGGTTTAATAGTGTCCAAAGAACAAAATTTTATTGTTTTTATCAATAAATTGACTGATTCATTAAAAAAAAATAAATCTGTTTACAAAATCAATTCAATTATAAATGAACAACTATTAATAAGTAATTTTTTTAACAATATTGATGAAGTTTACCAATTTTCTAGCCAAAAGGAATCTTTTTATAGTTATGATCAATCTGGAAGAGATTTTGGTGACTTTCAAACTCCATACTCATTAACTAATCATATATGTGAATTTCTTTTTAATTTAGGTTTTAATCCAGATATAGTAATTGAACCTACCTGTGGAGAGGGAAATTTTGTGATTTCAGCCTTGAAATATTTCCCAGCATTAAAAAAAATAATAGCTATTGATATTCAACCTTCTTATGAACACGCTTTTAAAAAGAAAATTTTAATCTCGCAACTTAATAACAAAAAAAATTCTGAAATTCATTTTATTAAAGGAAATATTTTTAAAATTGATCTTGAAGAGCTTTTAAAAAGAAAAAATATAAGAAAAAGTGATCAAATCATTGCTTTAGGTAATCCGCCATGGTTGACTAATGCTGAATTATCTAAATTAAATTCAGATAACATACCTGTCAAGAAAAATCTTACTGCTCTTAAAGGACTGGACGCGATAACAGGAAAGGCAAATTTCGACATTTCTGAGAATATTATTTTTAATTTAATAAAGTCATTACCAGAAAATACAATTTTTGCATTTTTACTAAAATACACCGTAATAAGAAATTTAATCCGCAATATGGATAAATATAATGTTAGTTTACAAGATTGTAAAGCTTTTTTAATTGATACATCAAAAGAATTCAAGGTTAACATAAGTGCAGGATTATTTATTTTTAAAAAAGGTCCTTCTGAAGTAAAGACGTGTAATGTATATTCTTTTTATAGGCCTGATAAATTATTATATGAATTTGGTATAATCAGGAAAAAATTTGTTTCTAACATAGAATTATATGATAAAGTGGGTTTTATTGAAGGAATATCACCATTTGTATGGCGTCAAGGTATTAAACACGATGCTACTAAACTGTTGGTATTAGATGAAACTCATCCCAAGACTTATGTGAATGGATTGAATAAGAAAGTTGACATTGAAGAAGACCTAATTTATCCTTTAGTAAAAAGTTCACATTTAAATCAACTTATGATCAAATCTACAAGCAAGAAATTGATTGTAACACAGTCAAATATAGGTCAAAATACAAATTACATTAAAGAATATTTTCCTAAAAGTTGGTTGTACCTTATTGGAGTTGAGAGTTTATTTGAATTAAGAAAATCTATTATTTATAAGAATAAACCAAAGTTTTCAATTTTTGGTGTAGGAGATTATTCATTTAAGAGATATAAAATTGCTGTTTCAGGATTTAATAAAAAAATAAACTTTACTTATATTCCTCCTATAGATAATAAACCAGTTATGCTTGATGATACATGTTATTTTCTCTCGTTTGATCATCAAACAGATGCACTCATTGTTTGGGGATTATTAAATTCAAAAATAGTTTTTAACTATCTTTCTTCTATAGTATTCCTCGATAACAAACGACCATACACAAAAGATATACTCATGAGAATGGATATTAAAATATTACTTAATAACATCTCATTTGAAAATTTTTTGGATACCTATAGCAGTTTAAATTCAAAATTTGATATTAAAAAGATTACAAAAGAGGATTATATTGAATTTACTGAATTGCTATTGAAAAATTAATCTAATCTTCTGATACTGCTTATTAATTTTTTCGAAAATTCGGTAGTTAAGAAACCTTTTTTTACAACTTTCGTTTCTTTAGAGATAGTTTAGTTCACAACAAATTATGTGTCAAAAAAATGATTTCTAATCAAATAGAATTGGACTCCTTACTAAAGGACATCTATTCTTTTCTTAACATTCAAGAAAATTTTCAAAAAAATTTCTTAAATAATTTTTTCCTATTTGTTGAAGAAAATTCAATTGAATCAAACTACATTGATTGTTTTGAATTTATAGAGCTTATCAAAGTAAATTGTCCGTTTGATAATATAAATGAAATAATTTTTGGTTCTTTTCTTAAAACTTATGCTGAAATTAGTTATCATAACGAATCTTTTCCCAATTTTCTTTCGAAATTACTCGTTCAATATCCTAATTTGTGCGAAGAATTTGAAAAGAGTATAATTTCGATTTCAACACAATTGGAATACGCTAATCTTCTGGTTCTATTTAAATTGATTAAAAGCTTAAATTATCAATACCGGGACTTTGAAGTGATTAGCCCATTTATCTATTGGTATTTAGTAGGAGAATTATTTTGTTATTCAGATTGGGATTATAATCGACCAGTTTTATTATTAAGTGAAATAGACCCTCGACATTTGGATATTTTTGAAATAATAAAAAATGTTATTGATGCAAGAAAACACTACAATTTAATAAGCATTAATTCGATAACAAAAATATTTGGAAGTTCAACCAGATTTTTCATAAATGAATTTGGTCCAGAACATACAATAAGAGCATATCTAAGACATTATATTCAAGAAACAGACAGAGATATCAGATTTTCTTTTCATAATTCCTATATTCAAATATTACAACAAAACACACCTTGGGCAGATATGGTCCTATCACATACAAGTCCTTTTATCAGAGCTGAAAGTGATTTAGGTGTATTGTTTAGAGTATTTACTCCTTTAAAAAAAGTTTTCAGTTGGCACACAATTTCCTATGTTGTTCTGTGTATATTGAATCATCAGGACTTCTCTGAAATGTCTCAGGATGTTTTCTATGAAAAAATCTTTGTTCCTTATAAAACAGATATTATTCTTGACAATGTAATAATTTTCAATACATTTGATATTTTTATTCGTATCTGGAATCATGTAAATGAACTCTACAAACATGAAATGTTTGTTGTGTTTAAAGATTGGATTGAACGTGATGATACAACTACACCAACTATAAAAAAAGTTTATCTTAAGTCATTGATTGCTATCACAACGGAAATCCATTGGCTACATCTTTTATATCAAATAAATGATACATTAGGACCATCCCGAGTAAATATTCTTGAAGAAGCAAAACTTGGATCAAAAATTAATATTATTGAGGATGGTAAAAAACCTCTAATTAATAAAAATAATTATTCTTATATCAAGTCCAATGTTAAAGGATTATTCTGTTTAGGCTGTAGGACGAAATTAGGAAATGTCAATGAAGATCAAAATCAGTGTGGAAGCTGTCTAGCAATAATTTGTAATATTTGTTACAACATTTGGTTTAATCACTTCCAAAATCCTGCATCCAATAAAAAAAAGCATGCTACTATTGATAATGACTTATACACTTGCCTGGGTAGTAGTTTGTATGGGTTCACACATAATTTTTTTTCAACAAATTAAAATCAATTGTTTTCGATATAATTGGATATTTTATTCGCAATAATTTCCATATTAGAGCGATCTGTTTCATCAAAGGCTCCTACTTGATCAGAATCAACATCAATTTGACCTAAAATTGTTCCATCACTTTTTTTTATTAAAACAACTATTTCTGATCTGGTTTCATTTGAACAAGTTAGATAATTATCTATTTTAAGGACGTCTTCAATAATAATATCACGATTTTCCGAAACAGCTGTTCCACAAACACCTTGACCAACATTAATATGTACGTGATCTGTTGGTTTTCCGATATAGTAATCTAGTTCCAATACATCATTGTTTAACCAATAAATCCCAGTCCAATGAAAATGGGGTAGTTTTTCTAAGGTATTAACAGCAAGTGTAAGTATATCTGTTTTAGAAGTTACTGATGGATAATCTTTTTCAAATAGTTTTATGATTCGTTCCCATAAAACGCGTTTAGATTGCATTAGAGCCACTAATTCGAGCTAATAATAATTTTTTTTAATATTTAATGGTTTTTACCGAAAGGAAAAAAAAATAAATTGATTTTATCACTATTCAGAGGGATTTCAAAACATTATTTATACATATAAATTGGCTTGAAATCTCTTATGACTGCTAATTACAACATGAAAAAGCTGTTAAGAAATAAACTTATAGTTGAACAGCTTGATCAAATGCCAATATTTCGTGAATTACTTAAAGATTACCAAGAAAATCTTCCTTTCAAGGATTTACAAATAATAATATCCCATGTACTAGTACCTAATACAATTCCCCTTATAGCATGTATAATGATAGGCGGAGGAAAGATTTTAGTAACAAATTCTTCTTCTGTCAATAATAATGATGTAATAGACATCTTGAGATCAGCTGGGGTTGAAGTTCGGTTAAATTATTATAAAGCGACAGATTATGATTATGCAATTGATGTTGGGGGGACATTTTCTAAAAAACCACCAAAATTTGGGATAGCAGAAGTCACACGATCAGGTTACCATGAATATGCAAAAAATGGTGTTAAACAAGTCATAATTAATGTTGATGATTCAAAAATTAAGTTATTAGAAACATTTTTTGGAAACCCAAAATCAGTTTTACGCGGAATTAAACAATTTCTTGGTGAACCAGAGACTTTTCTTAAGGAAAAAGAATTAACTATCATAGGATTTGGTAAGATCGGGCGAGGAATTGCACGACTCTTTCAGAAATATTGTGATATTAATGTTTGTGATATCAATTCAGAAATATTAGCTAAAGCTCAAAAGCTCGGATTTAAAACCTATTTAATCACAGATAACAAAAAATTAAATAGTGATTTTCTTATTGAAACAGATATTGTAATGACTTGCACTGGATTTTCCCAAACGATGACTAAATATTTTATGAAATCTGCTCTTCTAGGTAAATTATTAATTAATTTAGGTGCGGTTGATGAATTTGGTTCAGATTATACTTCTGAGGAGGTTTTTATGTCTAAAGATCGGCCATTCAATTTTAATTTGAATCCGCCTACAGAAAACCACTATATTGATGCAATACTTGCAGGTCATGTAGAGGGATTACGATATTTGGTTACAAATAATCTCTCTTCTGGGATTCATCCTCTTCCAAAAAACATTGATGAAAAACTTCTAATAAAATTTAAAGAACATAATAATGAAAACATCAGTGATATGTATCGTTATTTCGACTTTGATAGGATCTAACAATCCTGTAATTGAAATAGAGGCAGTTAAAAAACCAGCAGCAGTACCACGTGCATCAGGATTATTTTCTGTGACTTGCTTAACAGCACCAACAAACAAATTTATCCAACTATAGCCTAGAAGCACTTGGGTCACCAAAACCAAGAGAAAGATATTCGTTGAGAGGAAAGTAAGAAGGGTTACTCCTGAAATTAACAAACCTAGCTCAAAAGAAAAATTAGAGTTAGATTTGTCTGTTATTATAATGTAATTTGGTGAAAAAAAAATCGTTTAAGCTCGTTAATCCTTGTCTTAATAAATTACTAAGATATTAAAATCTGTCAAACTTTGTCCATTTAAGTTTTCGATCTTTTAACTTAGTATCTTTTTTCACTAGTTATGAATACTTAATATCCTTTTCCTAGTTCCTGAGGTAATTCGATAAAGTTTTGACTCACTGAAGTCATATCTTAGTCGATCCAATCCCATAAATAATGAATCTTGGCTTTTCCATAAAATTGCAATATTTGGTAAGATATCTTTGTGGTTAATCCATTCGTTAAATAACTGAATTGAAAAATCTTCAGCTTCTGCATAACTAAAAAGCTCATTTTTCGTTCCTAAAAAACCCCTATTCATTGATTTTAATGGAGAACCGTGTAAATAATATGGAGGGAGGCTTAAAACCAAGTCAACAGGAAAAATTCCTTTTTCTTGCTCTATTAGCCAATCGAGAATACCTCCATCGCTTTTAAAAATTGTACATTTGGAAAACATATTCAAGTTGTTTTTAATATTTTTATTAGCAGATTCAACTGAATTTTGATCTATTTCAGTAGCATAAGCAGTAATACCTCTTAATGCAAATAATTGAGCAATTATAGCCGTCGATCCTGTTCCAATTTCAATAATAGATCTCGGATTTATTTCTTTATATAAAATATCTACAATACACCGTCTCAATCCAGCAGTAGGAATCAAATGTTCAGGAGGGATTTCTATGTCTAATCCATCCAACACACGAAATAAACATTGATTGTAGTTAATTAAAGCTTCAGAATTACCAAGATCAAATTTATTCGTGATAGAATCTACATATTTTTTAAGATCAGGGCATTTTTTTATTGCTTCTTCTATTCTCAATGAATAATTTTTCGCATTTACTTCAATGAATTCCAGTTTAATCACAGTTTCAAACAAAACAAGATGATTGTCCGATTAAATGTAGTCTTTTATCTATTTTTTGGAGTCAATTTAAGGTAATTAATGGACAAACAATAATTTATTTTAAGTCTCGTGTTTCTCATGTTTGAAACTTCCTTTAATCCTGATATTACAACACAAACTTTCCAAGAAATGAAGTTTTGTCCATCCATCAGCTGTTGGAAATGGACTTGCTCAACCGACACTAGCTTCAATATTGGCAAAAAATTCACCTGTTGAATATCAAGGGACAATAATGAAGTTAAATCAGTCAATGGCTTCATTAATGAGATTTTTTGGACCAATAATTGGTAATCTTTTACTTACTATTGAATCCACGAATATTTATTGAAGTAATGGAATGCCTTAGGTTTTTTCTGCAATTTTATTATCATTTTGCATATTATTAGCAATTTTTTTGATATTTCTTACAGAAGAATCTATTCCTAATAATGTGCTTGACATAAATGTGGATTACAGTCTTCATTGGGTGTTTCTAATTGCTCAAATTGTAGTGTAACTTTTTCAAGGGATTAATAGATAAAAACTACTCATAATGATTTTGTTTAGGTGATCCTTTACTTTTTGAAATATTTATCATTTTTTTTTAATAATTGACTAGTTCATAATCCGTAAATCCTAGTAAAAGTACCCGAAAATTGAAACTATAGGTAAAAAAATCACTTAATTCAAATACAAAGTTTTCCTTTCTTTAGGTATAAAATAAACATATTACTTTTCTTGGAATTTCAAAATATTTATATATTCATGTAGAATTTATTATCAATATATAAAATAACTTACGTTGAAAAATTACTGATTAAAAAACCAATTAATGATATGATAAATTTATAACTGTGATTTTTATGCAAACTAAAAGACCATTTTACGTCACTATACTTGGGGATGGAGCAGTTGGGAAGACTACCTTAGTAAAATTATTAATGAATAACGAATTCAATATTGCTGACCTAAAAACTAAACGAACTCCCTTTCTTGAGGTAGAAATTTTAAAAATAAACAAGGAAAAACTGTTAATATATGATTTAGCAGGTCAAGATAATTTAGCTCATCCTCTTCGAGTTCTTGAAGATCAAGTACTTGGTCACGCTCATCTAATAATATTTGCATTTGCTTTAGATAGATTTTCTAGTTTAGCCCATTTAGGATCTTGGTATTTACCTATAAAAGATTATTATGTCAAGAAGAACAAAAATCTTCCTAAAATGATCTTGGTTGGTACAAAAGCCGATCAAGCAAGAAAATTAGATCGAGTATTAATTGACAAAGTCTTATCCTCAACGAAAATTAAAGAATATGTTCCTACAAGCTCTGTGTCGGGAGATGGAATTCCTGAGCTCAAACAAAAACTTTTTTCTTTATTATCAGAAGAACCAAATATGAAATTTGCCTTTTCAGCTCACAAAGCTGTTGAAGCAGCTCCATTGTTAAATTAATATCCCTTTTTATACTAAATTATTCTTCTTATTTTATAAGGAATTCATTAAATAACGTTTTATAGTCAATTTGAGTTTTTCTTTTATATAATTAATGTGAAATTTTTACCTTAAATCGAATAAATTGGTCTAATAAATGTTAATGCAAGGATCTTATACTAAATTTTGGGGTAGTCTTGAGTGGGAGATAAAAATTGATTTTGATTTTGAATTAATGAATAAATTTCTCATTACCTTTAAAAATAGATATCAACTCGTAAATACCTTAGAAGTCAATGATTTATGTAGTGTTGCACATTTATTTATGAGAACATTAGACCTTGATGAAAAATTTGGTGACAAACTTTCAGTAATTCGCTTATCAAACTTCATTGCTGAATATCTAGGTAAATACCGTGCACTAGTAAAACCTGATGAAGTAGCTAACTGTTTAGAACTAAAAAAAGATCAGGTCCACGTGAAAGTTAAAAAAATGACTACCACAGATTTCTATAATGCTCTTGATTTTGATGAAGATGATTTAATAATAGATTTTCAGCAATATTATAATGAATTATCAAATATGAATATCCTCGAAGAAGAAAATGAATTACAAGAAATTGATCATGCCAAATATTTTTCTGATCTAAATAATAATTATCAAATATTACTTCAAAGCAAATATATGATATCCGGCCAGGAAAAAATAAATAAGAATTTAGAGCCTTTAACTGAAACTGAACGAAATAATATTTTTGAATGCGATTATGTTATTATTAACGAAAATGAGAGTGAAATGGAAGAAGTGGAAATTACTGTTAACATTCCACCTGGATTACGTATAAATGATATACGAGCAAAAATTCATGCTCCAGATAATTCTGAACTTGGTGTTTTCCAACCTACAGATATTAAAGTTACAGATTCAAATAATATTCATGTTTTTTGGCGTATAGAAAGATTGAAACCTATGCATTCAATCGTGTTTTCTCACAACATTTCCAAGAGAAGCGTCCATATAGCTTCAATTTCAAAAAATAACAGGAAAATTCATATTATTAATTGTGCTGATCTTAATGTTCCTGCTTCAGAAGAATCTTTACAAAGTATTTCATTCCCTGTACTTGAAGAATTATCTAAAGATGAACCTATAAATGATTTTGTAAGCATTCTTCCAAGTGAAATCTATTTTGAAAAAAATTCTAGTATAAAAAGTAAAATTGAATCAGAGTTTTTAACAGAAAATTATAGATTCATAACATGGTCTGAGAATTTCATAAAAGAAAACTTAAAACAATCAAACTTGTTTGAAGTAATATTTTTAGGTGAAGAGGATATTTTGCTTTCCATGGAAAAAAATAAAGAAAAAGAAGAACCAGAAAAAATTGATGAATCAATAGAGGTTTCTGCTGAGGCTGATGAAATTGTTGCATCTGATCTCAGAACAGAGGATGATGAGTTAGAAAAAAGTTTAGAATTACAAGATGAACATGTTAATTTGGAAGAGTTAACAAAAGAAAATGAGAAAGATGAAAAGACCTCAATCCAAGAACTATATGAAATAGCTGATAACACTGATCCTGTTTTATTGTATAATTCTGAAAAAATTATTAGAAACTTTGCTGAACTTGAAGAATTATATTTAATGTTAAGATTACAGGTACCAGAAAGAGAGAGATTCATTGTTATCTTAATGAACCCATTTGAAATGGTTGCTGCCTACATTGAAGGTGGTAGTGTAAAAAATCAGCAGTTCAGGAAGTTTAAACTACCCTTAATCAAAATCAAAGGAACATGGATATTGAAAATTCAGTTCCTGGAAGAACAAATTGGCTCTACAACCGAATACAAATTAAAAGTAGTATAGTTTCATGTAAAACTTTCGGGAATAGGAATTTGAGTCCAGTATCCAATTTTTCTTAATCTATTTTCTATTTCAATCTTTATTACTGGACGCAAGTTTGATTGAGTTATATTATCTCCAAATTGATTATTCAAAGTGGTCATTATATTCTTAATAGTTGCAGTTCCAACAAGGGTGCTTTGATTTCTGTTAATCAAATAATTTACTCCTTGGGTTAATTTTTCTCCACCAAAAAGAAGAGAATAGTTTTCTTTTGAAAATCCAATTTTTCCTTTGGTATATTTGTTTTTAAGTTCAGTTATTAAAATTGATAATATTGACAAAGCAAGAATTTCTTGGGTTTCAACTTTTGTGAAGTCTGGTAAATGTACATAAGCATTATCTATATAAAGAGGATAGGAAGTTAAGGATCTATATCCTACAGTACACGACCATAACCCGAATATTAATTCATCCGGTATACCATCAATGTTTAATGATCGTTTTACATTTTCAGGGACCAATTCGGATCCACCTTTTTTAGGTATTAAATGCATCATTTTTGGAGCTACAACATTAAATCTATCGTTTCCTTGCGCAATGATCTCTCCTCTGATATATTTTCTAGTATCGTATTTCCAAAATTCATTTAATAGTTGCAATCTTTTAAAAGTAATTAATTTATCTTCATATTTGAAAACTAAATCAGTTAACTTTGTTTTTATCAATTTATTTAATTTCCATATTGAGAATGATATTGGTTTGTTTTTGCTAACGTTACGAAATTGGTTTCCTGAATATATTTTTCCAAAAATAAACTCAAAGTTATTTAATATTGCTTTTAATAATTTATTATAGCGTTTTCTTCCACAGAAAATACCAAATGGTGAGAAAAATGCTAAGAATGAATTTTCATTATTGTTAGTTAACGAAACCTGGATCATTTTCCCAATTGCTGGAATTACTAGGTCTCCTTTTCCATATTCTTCTAAATTATCATAAGCAATATTAATATTTCGACTTTTTTTCCTAGTTTCACGTTTATTCGTTACTAATTTATTTGTTGAAACAGTTCCGAAAGGAGGATTACTATATATTAAGAAAGTTTCCTCCGATTTTGGTATTTTCCAAGCTTCTAGAATTGTTTGGGTTGATGTAGTAACGAAATTCTCATTAAAAAAAACTACGTTTTCTCCTTTGAACTCATTTTCAATTGTTTCAGTAAATTCTTTTGAGATATCGTTCAAAATAAAATTTATTTTTTCTTTTTCAAATGGTTTGATGAGCGATCCTTTACCTACAAAAGGTTCTAAAATGGTATCAGGATTAACAAATTGTTTAATATAGCTAGCTGAATCATTGGAAACTTCTTTATGGGTAAAAAATACTCCTTTTTCTCTTCTATGTTTATCTAATTGTTTAGTATTTATTATAAATCCCATTTTATTTTCTTCACAAAAGAATAAGAAATTTTACAAACATTTTCTATGATAATCCAGTTTTTAACATTTTATTAGTTTTTTGGTCATTAGTATACAAAGAATATCTTAATAATTTGGAAAGTTATTTTTAGAATAATATAATTCACAAACAAGAAGTGATTTAATGTCACCAACTATCCATCAATCAAATTTTTTTGTAACGGGTGAGAATATCTGCGATTTATTGAAATTTCTTCCAGGAGAAATAATACACAGGGTTCCTAGAGCAGAAGATCTAGAAAAATCTGAGGTAAATATCTATCAGAAACAATATAAATCATATTATGAGAAAAATTTAGATTTTTATGAAATAATTCAGTTTTCCTTCATTTTACCTCCCCCTTATATTCACATAAATAATTTAAAGTTAATATTAAAAAATCGAGAACCAAGGGGAATATTGTTTTTATTAAATCCTTCAAAACCAGTGGGAACTTATCAAGCATTAATTGAAAGATTGTTTAATTCTCTGATTGATGCTTTAGGAGTAGAATTTGAATCAATAGGTCCATTTAATGATATCCCTCTTACATTTGGTGTAATATTAGTCAATTTTGAAGAAATTAACTTTGATTTTAGGGTAGCAAAATATTTTCTTCAACAATTATATCCAGTATTGTACAGATACACTGAAAAAATGACAAACACAAGTTGGTTTGAAGGTATTTTTACTCCTCATGTTGATCCACTCAACGAAATTAGGAAAATTTTCAACCAATGTGCAAAATCTGTAATTAAAACGAAAACAGAGGAAGAAATTGACATTATTGAAACTAATTACAAAAATAAATTAGAAGAAATTTTGGGGGAAGCATCCAAACTCAGGTTAGCTGAGATACCACTAAAATATTTAGAAAAAGACATTCATGCATCCTCAGCATGGTTACTGAGAGCGGTAAGGAATATACTATCAGAAAAAGATTATTCGTACAAAATGCTGGGAACAAAGATAATAGCATTAGATCCAAAAGTAATAAAGGACGAAATTTTACAAATCGAAGAAGAAGTCGTGTTTTTAACGAATAATAAACCTAAATCAACAGGAATATTAAATTACTTAGTGGAAAGATCTGAAAATTTGAAAAATATTGTGAATGAGGGTGAAAAAAGTAAGGTTTTTACAAAAGATGATTCTGAAATAATGATTGAAAAATTATTCAAAGCCCAAATTGATTTACAAAATTTAAATGTAGAAATCCAATTTTCAAGTAATTAGAGTCAATGATGTATATTCTGGATTTGGTAAATCGTTAGAAAATCTGTTTTATTAATAAAATTATTAACACTAAAATTAATAGAAAAAAAGTAGTTATTGAATTATAAAAGTTATTTTATTAACGAACTTTCACATAAAAGAGAAATTCTTCCTTACCTGGAATTATTTCTAGAATCGTTGCTCCTCTCTCAGATATTTGGGTTATTATTTCTTGGGGAATAGCTATGTGCGATTCTCCATGCCAAGAAACAGTATATTTGGTTGGATCCCCCGATATGGCAGGTAATCCTCTAACTCTTGCCCGAATTTGTTCTTGAATGCCAATTATTCCTGTTAATCCCTTTTGTATTCGTTTATTAAATTCTTCTTGACTTTTAAATCCTAGTTTCGTTAAAACCTCTTCTGATTGCAGGGATTCAGTATTAGATTTGATCTTTTTCCATTCTTCAAATGAAAACTTTCGTACTGATTTTATAGATATATTGCTTAAAGGTTTAGCCGTTTTTGTTTCTACTGGAATTATTTCTTTAAGAATTTTAGTAGAAGGTGAACTAAAATGCATTGTTGCAACATAAACGCCCACAACATCTTCTAATGTATCAGTGAGAGGAATCCGAAATAATATATTATCTTTATTGAAATGAATTATTTTTGTCTTCGTTTTTATTGAAAAAGAATTTGAAATTCGAAAAAAATTCTGAGGTAAATCATCTGGGTCAATATTTCTTATTTCATCGAAAACAGTTGGTGCAAGAGCTTTTCCCGATTCTAATTTAGTTTTAAAGATACCAGAGTTAAGTCCAACCCTGGTTAGCATAGTTGTAAAAGAAATTAATCCAATAATCATGGAAAAGGCAATTATACTTAACATCCAGATATCAGAAGTCACCATATCGAAGATTAAAAAGAAAATTATTATAAAACTCCATTTTAGTGCTTGACCAGGTCCTCGGAATATTTCCAAAAATATTTGTTGAATATCTAAAATAATATCTATGATTTGAATTCTCTTTTGTCTAAAAAGTAGTAAGATTAACTCAAAATAGGCAAATAAAAGAATTATTAGATTAATTGTTTCATTTGCAAAATGGAGACGTGGTTCTAATTGTATAAAAAATTTCATTAAAATAAGCAGTTTCCAAAAATTCAGTATTAGATAAGATAGGGATAATGGTAATCCAAAAATAATATCTTGAGAAGTTATTGAAGTAGGGATTATAAACCATATCAAAAATATGATAACAATATACATCTGTATTACGTAATTAGCTTCAAGAATTATATCAAAAACGGAAATTGTGCTCAAATTATTTGGATAAAAAGAATTTGCTATTAAACAGGCAATAGCAAATCCTACAATTGAACCACCACCTTGAATTTCAGAATATTGTGAACTAGTGTTCAATCTAGTATATAACCTTGTAAACAATGCAAGAAGAAGACCGATTAGTCCCATACCCAGGAAAAGTGATACTTCTAAGGGAGGTTGTAAAAAAACGCTAATTATCCATATGACATTTACTATTATACCAAGGCTTGAAAAAAATGATCTCTGTATTGTATTAGATTTTCTTTTTCCAAATATTGATTCTTCATTTAAATATTTTTTAATTTCGGGTTTAATCAAACTAATTACCTCGTGACAATCTTGAAAATCTGAACACTTGATTTTTTATAGTTGTTTTATTTTTGAATGCTAATTTAATCTAAAAACAGTGGAGAGCTTATATGTCAAATGGAATTGAATTGAAGATAAATTCATGCTGGATAATTCAGATATGGTGTATTTGAAAATAATTCATCTTATTTGTTAATTAAACAATTTATATCTTTAATTTTTTCCAAAATTTCTTTGCGGGTTTATTTCCACCATATCTAAACAATTTCCCTATATGTGGCCATATTGGATTAAAAATTGGGAAATATTGGATGAGGAAGTTAGCAAACTTGTGTTGTATTTTAGGTGAATGACTGTATTCACAGAAGGCAATACAATTCGAGCAATCACCGCCATTTTTAATCCAAAAATCGTAACAGGAGTCTGGATTGATGTAATATTTTAATATTCCTGGATTATTACTAACTGAATGCGTTTTTCCTAAGGAAAATTTCTCGAAAGAGATAGAGGCACTAGGACAATTCCTTGCACACGAAAAACAGCTATCGCAAAATCGATTTACTGATTTTATAAACTTTTTATTTGGTTTATCATAAATTAATGGCATATCAGTTACAATCTTAGCTATCCTTACCCTAGATCCATAAGACTTAGTTATCAATAAACCATGGCGTCCATATCCTCCTAACCCAGCCATAACTGCTAAAGGAACTGATAATCCAACTTGATTTCCAGCCGGAATTGAGTTGTAACCAAGATTGTTGATGAATTTTGCCAATATTGATCGTACAAATGCTATTTTTGAATAACCCAATCCAGTTGCAACCATTGAGGACATTCTTGGAGTGGTATTTATCCCATCCTCATCCATCTCGACAGCAAAGACAATGACTGATTTAAAATCTTCGGGAAAGTGGTAGTTTTCACCATGACGATTTGCAGTATAGAACCAATTAGGATCATATTTCGTAATTCCTACAAGATTTGCACCAGAAAATTTTGCAAATTTTTTAATCCATATAGTTAGATTTTCTGGAGTTTCTTTTATAGCATTTTTTTGGTCAAATACAGGTTTTTGTTTACTTCCAACAACACCGGAAGAACTAAATTCTTGATTTTCATTTTCTGTAATGATATTTTCTATAGTCCAAGCTGCTTGAGATGCTGCATACTCAATTTTTGAATATCCCTCCTGGTTAAGAGAAATCTTTGTAGGACCACCCGAAAACGGATGATTATTGTAATTACTGAAATTCTTATCCCACCGATAACGTGAAAAAATAACATTTTTCTCATTGAAAGGTTTATATTTCTCAGGATCAACTTCAAAAGGATAAAAAATATCTTCAAATTCATCAACAATGTCAAGTTTCTTATCAGATCCAGGATTATTTTCTAATCTACTCCCAACAACTATTTCAATTGCATTAAGGGGACATTTATTAACACAAAGTAAACAATTGGTACAAGAATCCTCTTCCAGTAACATTAAGTCATTATCAACAAACAAAGTAGGAATATTCTTTATATTTTGTGGACAAGATGAAATACATTCCTGTTCACAAAGTTCCATGTTACACAAGCTTTGATTTATAGAAATACTCATATAATAATATATTTTTTATATCACACTTAAAAAAAATATGACTGATTTGATAATGAATAATTCATAATTTTGCCTTTGAATAATTTCAGAAACTAAAAATCTACATTTTGAATTACTACTGCAAACTCTTCATTTAAACAAGATTATAGGTTTCCGATTTCCTTTTCTACTTCTTCAAGAATCTCACATCGTTTCACTAATGCTTTCATTGCATTATGATCATCAAAAAGAGGTCGATCGACATCAAGAAATTCGACGTATTTACGTATAACTTCTTTAGCTCTAGTAACTCCTTTGCCAAATTTATAATCTCTAAAGTCTAACGCTTGAGCGGCCGCCATAAACTCTATACCCAAAACACCATAGGCGTTATCTATGATTTGGAAATTCTTTAGAGCAGTGTTCATTCCCATTGAAACAAAATCTTCTTGGTCCGCTGCTGCTGGTATTGATTGAATACAAGCTGGCATAGAAAGAATACGTTGCTCAACAATTTGCATATCCGCTGTATATTGTGACAACATTAAACCTGAAAACATACCCGCACCTTTAGTTAAAAATGGGGGAAGACCAACAGATAATGCAGGATTATTCAGTCTATTCATCCTTCGTTCTGACATGACTGATACCATTGTAATAGCCACTCCTATCATATCCATTGGTAAACAAACTGGTGTTCCTTGGAAGTTTGCACCTGTTAATGTAAAATCCTTATCTGGAAAAAATACAGGGTTATCACCAACACCATTTAATTCAATTTCTACTTGAGATTTTGCAAAAGCTAGAGCATCGTGTGCTGCCCCAATGACTTGTGGAGTTGACCGCATTGAATAGGCATCTTGAACTTTTACTTTTACGTGTCCATCGTATAAATCTCCTCCCTCAACACATTTACGGATAGAAGCTGCCGTTCTTTGAGCACCTGCAAAACCCCTAATCTCATGTAATAATTTATGATACGGTCGATAATTCGCTTTCAACGCTTCTAATGACATAGAACAAGCAATTTCTGCTTGTTTCAACCAACGATTTGCATCATATAGAAATATTGCTGACATTGCTGTGAGAACATTACTGCCATTAATAGAAGCTAATCCATCCCTTGCTTTTAGACCAGGAATAGGAATTTCAGCTTTTTCTAAAGCTTTTTTTCCAGGTAAGAGCTCATCTTTGTAAAATGCACGGCCTTCTCCCATCATTAAAAGAGCTATTTGAGCCATAGGTGCCAAATCCCCTGAAGCTCCTACAGATCCTTTTTTACATACCTCTGGAGTAACTCCTTTATTCAGCATCGCTACAAATGTTTCTGGTATTTCTGGCCTGCATCCTGAGTGTCCTTTTATAACAACGTTTACTCTTGAAACCATAGCTCCTCTTACCCATTCTATAGGCATCGGTTCACCTATTCCAGCTGCATGGTTGTAAATTAAAAATTTCTGGAATTGTTTGATTTGATCCTCATTTAAAACAACTTCTGAGAATTCTCCTATTCCAGTATTCACACCATACATAATTTCTCCTTTTTCTAACTTCTCTTCTAACATTCGACGACATTTTTTTACTTTTTCAATCGCATCTGGATGTATTTCTACTTTTTCATTTAAACAAGCCACTCGTACTAGTTTTTCGATTGTTAAATCAGAACCTGAGAGAGTAATAGTCATATTTTACACCAAGAGTAATTTTCGAGTTTCAATTTATTTGAAATTTTTATAATAATGACGATTTTTAGCTGGAGATTTGAAAATATTTTTATTTCAAAATCATATCTTCATAAACAGCTATATTTTGCCTCTCCTAAATCAGAATAAACTTATCGACTCATAAAAAATAGTTATCCAATATGTATAGTAAAGTAATCTTTAAGATTAACTACTCAAACTGGAATCAAGGGATTTTTTTTGGCAGAATCGAGGAATACTAATCAAGATATCATAGGCCTAGATGAATATGATTCTAAATTTGATGATAATCTTTCAAAAAATTCTATTATTATGCTAGGTTTAGAAAATGTTGGCAAATCTTCTGTTGTAATGAAATATTTTGAAAGAAATAAATCAATTGATGATATTAAAAACATAAAACCAACAATTTATCAAAACATTATCCAAAAACAGAACCTTTTCTTTGGAATTAATAGATCTTTTCGAGTTTTCGATTTAGGAGGACAACAAGCTTATCTAACGAAACATTTGGAACAAAAACCTCTTTTAACCTCAGCGTTATGTCATATTTGGATTGTAGACTCCCAAGGAGGAATTGAAAAACTTAATGAATCATTAAAATATTTCAATAAAATTGTAGATATTCTAAAGGAACCTACGATTAAAGAAAGGCCAAAAATATTCGTTTTAAATCATAAACATGAGAAAGAAGCGAGTGATAAAATTTTATTTGAACAAGTAAAAAACTCATTCGCTGAAAATATTAGATTTCCAATTGAATCTTTTTATGAAACCACAATCTTTGATGAGTCCATTTTTGAAACATTAAGTGACATTTTCTATAGATTACTTGCTCCCGAAGTAATTCAACAAGTATTTCACCATGTTGATTTACATAAACTAACAAAATTAGTTGAAAAAGATAAATTAAATTTTAAAAGTATTTTACAATCACAAGGTAGACTTTGGGCATTAAAAATTAAAGAGAGCTTTTCTAGACAACAAATGGGCCTAGACCCATTACCTAGCCCTTCGACTGCTCGTGCTTTGATTAATAAAATGCAATTATATTTTATTGGAGGTAATTTTTTACTTAAAATACCAACCTCACAACTTCCATCATCTTTCACTGTAGAATATTTACTGATATTTTTGGAGGGTGTAATACAGGCTAGCTATATTCAAGGTGGCATAAAATTATTGAATGAATCTGAAGATTATTTAGAATTTGAACTATCTAGAAAAAAATAACAAAAAAAAGCTTTATGTTTCCATAAATTTACATTAATCAATTTTATTGGATTAATCTAATAATACAAATGATTATATTTCTCTCTCATACCTCGATAAAAATTAGTAAAAATACTCTACTCCGTTTCCTGAAGGGTTTAAAATCGAATTAGATTCATATAAGATTAGAAGCTGGTCATTTCCAAGAAAACTGTTTTACCATATTGTGACGAGTGGTTTTCAGCAATTCATCAAAAATTATTTTCGATTTGAGGTGTTTGGTATTGAAAATGTGAAGGAATTTCCTGAAGGAACACCAATCATTTTTTGTGGAAATCATCAATCTCATCTTGATACTATGACATTAGCGGCAGCTGTTAAACCAATTCGTACGTACCTGACATCAATTACTCCTGTGAAGGCAATGCTCAGTAATAAGGTTTTTGTTCTCACACGAACATGTGGCATATATCCTATTTCCACGGAAAATCCTGACATGTCCTTGGATTATTTATATGCATCATTAAAATATAACCTGGGAATATTTCTGTTTATACAGGGAAAACGAAAACCTCGGACACCGTTTCATGATTATAAGCTTTTGAAAAATGAAGGAAAAACGGGTACAGGTCGTCTAATTCTTAGAATGAATGGGAAAGTTCCAGTTATTCCGTATTATACACATGGAACAGGTGAAGCTTTATCTAAAAACAATATGATACCGAAAAGAAAGACGTATATTTCTCTTACCTTTGGAAGACCTATGTTCTTTGATCATCATTTCCAAGAAGGTGGTTGGAAAAAAAATGAAGAGTTTTTTAATGCAGCTAGAGTAATAACAGATCAAATTATGAACGAAATCTATGATTTAATGATGAAAACAGAACGTCCTTACTTTCAGTTGCTCGAACAGATATTTAAGTGTTCATTATCTGAAATTTGTTTGTCGCCAAAGACGGAAAGGATATTACGAAAGCTAAATAGGAAAATAGCAGATTTATCGACTCAAAATCTCAAAGAACTATGAAGTTTTCAAAAAATTCCTGTTTGTCCTAAAAACTGAAACGGATATATGGGTTAAAAAAGAAATCGATCAAATTATTCCTCAGGAAAGTGATTGGAGTAACCAATTTAAACATGTCCTCGGTTTTGAAATTGCAAATACCGATAAACTAGAACTCATTCGAGTTATCTAGTTATAAAATGATTTAAAAAATTTTGAAAATAATATGTTCCAATCTAAAATATATATTACCTTTAAAGATTTGAAACGACTCAATTTTTTATTCCGAATAAATTAAATAATTACAAAAATTAAATAATTACAGATTTTACTACCAATAAATACTAATTACAAGGTCTAGGAATGTCAGATATTAATATTCTTAATCAAATCGAAGCTGTTGAAGAGTTAAATATAGCTCAAAGACTAACTAAAGAATTCTTAGAACATGAAAAAATTCCAGAAGACGAATTAGGAAAACTTAGAATTAAAAATAAAATTCCTGAAGATTTAGAGTTTTTTGGAGTTGATATATCAACTTTACGGGAATTTGCAAGAATGCTAGCTAAAGTGTATAGAGCTTATGATTTCCCACGTTTTTTCAAGTTAGTAGAGATATTATGGACACCAATAAGCTCTTTAGAAGAACATTATTTAGCTTTACTATTAATTCAAACTCGAAAAAAAGATTTGTCAGAGGTAGACGTCTGTTTAGATCTCTGGAACTTTATCTGGAGAGATTTCAAAGAGAATGTCCATGATTGGACCCTCACCGAGCTAATAGCAACAACTATCGGGTATCAGATTATTGAAACATGGCAAGCTATTGATGATGAAGAAACAAACCAAATAATTTGGGATTCACTAAAAGAAAAAGCTGCTGACGAAAGAAACGGATCATTCGGTAAAATTTTTGCAGTCATGTGTCCTGTTAGGAGAATTCGTAAATTGGGACAATCAGCTGTTCTTCCTTCACTAGAGGTTGTTTTATCTGCTATAGCAAAATTTGAAGCCCAAGAAAAAGAAATTGGAAAGGCTATGGAGCGTGCGATTATACTGACTCTAAGAGAATGCGCAAAAACTGACTCAGGTATAGTATTACAGTTTCTTGATAAATTCTACAAAATTTTTCCTTTCAACGTTGTAAAAGACATGAGGAGATATTATAAAGAGGATCCTGACAAAAAACAATATCAATCAATTTTAACAAAAGCAAAAGATTACAAAACAAAACAAAAAATAGAAGAAGAGGATGAGGACGAGGACGAGATAGAAGAGGAATGATTCTTTTTTATAAAATCAACAGAAATTATTAAATATTATTATTATTCTTTTCAATAATTTAGTTAGAAATTTGATCTTTTGGCTTAATTGTAATACTGGTTAATGATAATAAAGCTAAATCCCTGATTCTATCATTTGAATGGTCTAAAAAAGTTTCATAAGTTCTTTTAGATAAATCCGGCCTTTTTAATGCAGTCAAAATAATTTCAGTGTCACTATTGTTGATTAGGATTTCTTGAATAACTTTAGTGGGTGTTGATGGGTTTTTGATAATGTTTATTTTAATATTATTATAATAATAGCCTTTAGAATATGATAAAAGCTCTAAGATTCTCTTTTGAGTAAGTTCATTTCCAGCTATTACGTTTCTAACTTCCCAATACCAATGTGAGGCATATTCAGAAAGTTTTGGATATGTTTTGGATAATTTAGCTTCATTAACAATTCTTTGCATTTTCGGATTAGAATCAATTTTTTGTCTGATTTTCTTTTCCGAGTTTGAACTTAATGAACAACGTAAAAAGTATTTTAAACTTTTCTCAGAAATATATGGAAGATCTAATAAACGATTAAAACTTGTTTTCCATTTTTGAATATCTCTGCTTTCCCAGAATATGAGTGAAATAAGTATCGGAAATTTTTGTAAAAATTGAATTTCTCTTGAATTAACTTTTTTTCTTAATATATGATCTAAAAACTCATTTAAAAACTGAAAGTGTGTCTGAACCTTACTAAGCATTGATTTTGGTTTGTGAAAAAAAAAATAAAGCAAAATTTCTAATGGAATTTTTTTATGTGATATAAGATCATCAATTAAATCGTCATCTAATATTAGTGTTGATTGTAAAATAGATTCTTCAGATGTAATAATTTTAAAAAGTAGTATCGGAATTTTATTTACATATTTTGAAATATCGGAAAGATCTGAAGTATAAACAGTTAGCGAATTTATTACAAATTTATATGATCGTCTTTCACATGTGTTTGATCCGCAAGTGGCTTCATTCCAGGGTATATCTACCGTTCCACAATAGCATTTAACCCAAGCAGTTTCAGGAAGGTTTAAAATAGATTCATCTAGATTGAAGACTTCTGGGAGGTCTCGTTCTTCATCGAATAATGGTTCATGAGGTGTACTCATGATAGCTTCCTTTAAATTCATATTTTAAAGACTTAAAATGTTATCATTTTGCTCCAGAAATTGTTAATCCTGATATTTGTAGATGCGGAGTTTTGCGACCAAATTCTTCAACTAATTCTGAACTTACTCCGGTAATACCATTAAGAAACGTTGTTACATTTCCTCCTAACATTGTATCACGGACACTATATAGAATCTCTCCATTCTCGATATAAAAAGCTGTGTTAAGTTTTTCCGATAAATTTGGTCCTTTTAATCCAAATGGAGTTAAAGAAGACTCTAAATAAATACCTTTTTTTATGTCCTTGATCATATTTTCCAAACTTCCACTCTCTCCGCTATTAACATGAAGCTGATGTATACCTGGGGACGGTCGTAATGCAGGATTGCCTCTAGAAGCGTGACCCGTTATTGGTAGATCCAAACCATAAGCTGAATAACTATCAGTGATAAATTTTTGGAGAATTCCATCCTTATTCACAATTTCTTGCTTTGAGGTTGGTGCTCCTTCATCATCAAATGGTATAGATCCATATCCACCTGGATAAAGAGGATTGTCTACAATTGACAATCCTTCAATCATAATTTTTGCTCCTAATCGATCAGAAAAATAACTTTCGCCTTCATATAGCTTACGAGCTGAAATTCCATCTTCAATTATTTGGCCTAACCATGAATTAACATTCCTTCCATGAATAATGACCGGCATTGATCCTCCATCAATTTTCTTTGAGTTCAATGTCTTTTGTGCTTTTTCAACAGCAATGTTGCTTATATTTTCAGCATGATGTCTTAGATCGTTTATTGATCTTGAAATCCAGAATTCTCCTCCTGTCCCTATATTATTATCACTTATTTTTATATTTACATTGCAAGAAAGTGATGTTGAACTAAATTTTGCAGATTTAGCTATTCCATGAGAATTGACAAGTCCAATACTAGATTCAGTTAATGACATGCCTCCGTTGGTAACTGTCCGTTCATCAATACCTTGAGTAGTGTCTAGAATAATTTCTCCTAACTCTAATAAGTCGTGTTCTGAGAAAGAAGTTATTGAGGAGTCATATAATCCTGAAACCTTTGGATAAGTAGAACCATTGTCTAGTTCTAACAAGTGGTTAAATCCTTTGTCTGGCGGAGCAACACTAGCTATCTTAACTGCTTCTTCAACAGATTTTAGGATAGCTTCTTTGTTAAACGTTGTCAGTGCTACAGACCCAGAAGATTTATCTTTAAAGACTCTAATTCCAATAGCACTTAGTGTTTGAGATTGAGAGGATTGAATTGTATTGTTTTTTAAATCAGTGCTTGTATTAGATCCGGAAATTAAATAAATTTCACATTCTGTAGCTCCTAGTAATTTTGCTTTGTTTAATCCTTGTTGACCTAACTCAACTAATTCTTCTGGGTTTAACATATATTTTCTTCCACTTTCATATGAATAGCAAAAATTATAAAAAGAAATCAAGAAATATTAAATGAATTATAATATTTTTATCCATTTCAATCTTTCAATTTTGAATTTTATGTTTGAAAGATCGTTGTATTTAATAACAATTTACTTAATTTAAAGATAAGGTTATCCTTCTTGAGCAATAAGATCATATATTTCTGTCATATAATCTTCTAATTCAGCAGCTTGAGCTATTTCATTCATTTTACTAGCAAGTTCTGGATTGTTCAAAATAACTTTAACAGTCTCAATTATTTTTTCTTGATTCTTAGCTTTATATAACAACTTAATGGCTTTAGAATAATCTCCTAGTTTAATAGCATTTTCTGCCATATTTAAATATCTTTTTCTTAGAATAAAAGTGATAAATAGGTATGAAATAGCAATTACTGATAAAATGACCACTAATCCACCAAAATAGAGATCCCATGGGGTTTCAACAATTATGTTTGTTTTAATTATGATTTTTTCTGAAATGTTAGTATTATTATATCTATCATATATTGTCATTTGAATTTCGTAAACTTTATCAGATTCTAATTGAGAAATGAAAAAAGTTTGATTTAATCTGTATGTTTCATTTTGTAAAACAGTCTTGATTCCTTCTTCATTCTCTAAAACTAGCATAGAGGACGTTTCTTCATTAGTTAGGGTGTAAATAGTTAACAAATTAGATTTAGATATTTCATATTCAATAGCTGTAATAAACCTTGGAGGAACCAAATCTTTTCCCAATATTATTTTGACTGTTCCGAATAAAGAACCAACTTGAATATCATCGAATTCATCTTCATTAATATTTCTTATAGATAAATAGCTTATTTGTTCTGAAAATACTGAAATTTCACTAATAATTTTTCCATTAGTATCATTTATTATATAAATACTTCCAACATCAGTTATAGCAACTATTTCTGAGTTAAAACTTCCTGAAATATTGGCAATATTTATATCTACAATCCAACTGGCATCTAATTGTGATTTCCATATCAAATCTCCATTAGAACTATATTTGCTTATTGAACCAAATAGAAAGGATAAATAAATATCAGATGGTTCATTTTCTGAGATATGTATTGCATCAAGAGTTAAAATATCTTCATTTATTAAAAATTTTGAACTAGTTGGCTGTCCATTTAATAAATTGAAAGCTAATAATGTCTCATTCCATGCATTAGCAATTATAATATCATTAGTAATTCCAATCGAGGTTATTCGAATTGATAAATTAATTTCTTTGCTCCATAATAATGAATCCGTGTCATTAAATACGTAAAGCTGTCCAGAGCTTGTTCCAAATGCTGAATAGGTATCCAAGGTCTTTATTATTGTTATTGAACTGTTGAGAGTGAAATTATTAATCAATGACCCGTTTGAAAATAAAAAATATGCAGTTAAATCATTCCCTCCTAAAATAACTTTATAATTACTTTCTGGATCTATTTCATTTGATAAAAATGATATCGTTCTTGAACAATTGATATTTGAACAATCATTAGCATTTTTTAATAATTTTGACCAGATGATTCCTCCTTCTTTATTGATTTGCATTATTGTACCATTAGATACTGTTACATAGAATTTCGATGGATAATTTTGGAGTGATGTTGGTTCATTCTTCATATCAGAAAATATTACTGAACCATTATTAGGCAACTGAACTCTCCAAATTTCATCATTACTAAGAGCATTATAACCTATTATCAAGTTTTTACTCGCCATTACAAATTGAGTAGATATTTCATCCGAAATATCAGAAACCTGACCGTTATATATAATAGGACTATTAGCAAACGGAAATTCGTATTCTACTTGAAATGAGATATTAGCATCTTGACTAATAATTTCTATATTAGATTTATTTGGATTGATTGAAAAAATTGATAGAACCAATGTAGACAGAATTAATAATTCAAATAATCTATTTTTCATCTTCTCTCCTCTTAGTTTTTTTTCTTATTAATCTAAGGAAAACAATTCCTATGAAGGCAGGAATAGAGAAGAAAATTCCCGTTGCTCCTGCTGAATCAGCTGGAGGTTCTTCTGAAGAGCTTGTGATCGCTGTCGCAATTGTAGTAGGTGAACTAGGAAATACAATAACTTCTACATCAGAAATAGAAACAAATTTGGAAAAATCTTCGACATATAGCCTTATTATATTATTTCCTATCGGAATTCCGACAGGTTTAATCTCAATTTTGGATATTGTAAAAGGTCTCTCTGATTGGAGATAAGTTTCATTATTATCAAACGTATTTGTTATCCAATATTTTTTTGGATCATTATCGATTACGATCCAGACAATTTTCGTTGAGGATCCCTGAGTGAAAACAATTTCTTCACTTTCAGTATATATAAGGGGAGCAGTTTCTCCTAATGTAGGGTTCAGTTGTGAATTCATTATAGAAGATGAAAAAATTGTCAAAAATGTTAAAAAAAGATAAAAACCTCTTTTTTTTTGAAAATTCTTCATAAACTTTTTCTCCAATTTTAATAATTTTTTTGATCAAATTAATAAATTTATCTTTTTACGTAATTCAGAAGATATTGACACCTTTCAGGTTAAGTGGAATCATTTTTTCAATTTATAACGATTTTTCAGTTTAAATATTCCGAGTATTCCAAATATAAAAACTAAAATTCCTAAAGAGATACTTGATGCTGCTGCGTTAGTTTCAGTTGTTGTACCAGTTGCAGTAAATGTATAAATTTCTCTTATGATGGTAAATTCTACAGTTGATGAGACAGTATAGCCTGAATAATCACTAACATATAAAGAAATATTATATCTGCCAGTTGACAACCCTGAAGGTGTGAAAATTATTTTAGAGTTTGAAAATTTTTGTGGAGTTTCTAAATATTCTTCAGTATCGTTGTTTTTTATTGTAATCCAATATTCCTTTGGATCATCGTCTATAACATACCATATAATTGGACCTGCTTCTTTTAAATAATTAAATGAGTCAGTTTCAGTGTAAATTAAAGGACTCAATGATGCATTCAATAATATATTGTTATTACATACCAATATTACTAAAGAAACAATCAATAATGTGATAAAATTCTTATATTTCACTTAATGTAACACCAAAATTGATAACAATAAGGTCATATCTAAGAGCACTTTCTTAAATGTTTACTAGTAGGTTATGAAGAAGAAAAAAAAGACCTTTATTAATTTCAAGCATAAATTGTTTACTAATTTTACTAATTGTTAATGATAAATAAGTATAAAAAGTACATAATAATACATAAAATTGCTAATGTCAGCTCCAAAACGTAAGGGACGTCCTAAAAAGGAAAACCAAGGCGATAAATTAGTTTTACGCGTAGATTTAGAACAAGAATTGCAATCAGATTTTTTCAAAATAAAAGAGGAACATGGATTTACAAATAATACTGAAGTCCTTCGTTTTTGTATTAAACAAATGGCTTCCAGTAAAATTTACATCATTCCAGATGAAATGGAGAGTAATATTGAAGAGCTAGTAAATGATCAGCGTATAAGAAACAAACACTATATATCCTCAACCAATGATTTCTTACAACGAGCTATTCATGTCTTTTTGCAAAGAATAAATACAGATCGATCTAATTTACATGATATAGAGTTCAGAATGAATATAAAAGACGGAAATAGACGTAATATTGCACATGGATTAATCGAATTACAAGAATTAAACCAGTCTAAAGGAGTATCAATTCAAGATTTAAAAAAGAATTTATTAAATTTAGAAGAATCAGATATAGAATCGATTCTTGATCAATTTATTCAAGAAAAACTTGTAGTTAAATATGAAAGCAAAATTGATAAGACCTATTATTACGCATTAGATAGAAGTTTCCTTTCTGAAGAGCCAATTCAATAAATTAATTAAACAAGGTGAAATATTGAAAATCATTTTAATTCATTCATATAAAGGTGGAGCTGGAAAAACTACAATATCAGTTAATTTAGCCAATCAACTTTCCAGAGATAAAAAGGTATTATTAATAGAAACTGATTTTAAAATGCCAACATTTTTCGGTATATTTGAGAAAACCAGTCCAAAAATATTTTTAAACCAATTTTATCAGAACACTTCCACATCTTTAGAGAAATGCATATTTTCATATAATTCATCATTGGATTTAATCTTTGCAGATCCACAAGTTAATCCTCAAGATCCAGTTCATTCATGGGATAAAAAGTGGCATGCAACGCATCTCAGAAGATTAAAACAAGAATTGAAGAAATTAGAAAAAAAATATGATTATGTTATTTTTGATACTCCTCCTGGAGCTCATTTTCTTGTCATCAATAATATTGCTTTAGCAAATATGGCTATAATAGTTGTAAGACCAAATTCTATAGCTGTAAAAGGTACTTTCAAAATGATAGAAGATATCTACTTCAAAACAAGAAATCCAGAATCCTTTCAAATGCTTTTACTCTTTAACCAGATTCCACGGATATCTATGACAAAAGAATTAGATGAATGGAGTGTTAAAGCTGAAAGTTTAAAACTCAAACAAGCTGGAAGAATTCCTTGCAGCTGCGAGGGCGTATATCAAATGTCTAAGGGACAAAACATATTTGATTCAGACCATGAAATAATTACATATATGCAAAGCTTAATCTCGATAGTACAAGGTGAGGAAGTTTTATCGATTCCAGATCCAACCCTAGAATTTTAATTATTCTTCCATTTTTAGACGAATATTAATTTCTAGAATTTGGAGATTGAAACTATGTCTACAATCGGATCCATCACTTCACTATTAATTTCTGTCAAATAATGAGCTTGATTAATTGATATATTTATGGTGTCCTGATGAGAAGTAGTTCCTTCTATTTTTAGAGGTATTATTGATGATTTTAAATAACCAAATACGTTTTGTGCAGCATCGATAGGAAGCCATTTTTTTAAACTAGATGAAAATACCTCTGGCCATGCATGGAAAGTATTTGGATAAGATATTCCGGTTACACGTCTAACAGGAATTTTTAATTTTCTCAAAATTGTAACAATAAGATCCGTAAACTCATCACAATCACCAACAGGCTCTTTTTCTGATAATAAATTAGAAATTCCTTTTCTAATTTCTAAATTTTCTGCCTTGACAAATTGTTTAACAAAATTAAAAACATGCCAACTTTGGGCAAGAATTGAATCAAATTTCGAAATCCTTTTAAGGATATTTTGAAGCTCTTTTGAATCCTTCCAAAAAGGCAATTCCTGTGTATAAATTTGTACTATTCTTTTATTTTGATCTTGGATATTTCCCCAATTAGAGCTAGTTTCTGAACTCTCTGGGTTGAATGAGTATTCTATTGAACCTTCCATGGAACCTTGATTAGGTAGTTTTTTCAATTTAATTATCCCAATGGAATTTTCTGCTTCTGGTTTTTTGTGTATAACTTTTCCATTCGGATGAAATTTAATATTCTGAAGTTGATATTCATGAGCTATTTTTGTCTTAATAATTAAATTTGGGATGAAATTTTTCGAATTCCAATTGATTTTAAATGGAATATTTATACTATATTGAATTTGTTTCAAAAACTCAATCGTAACAGAAATACTCGAATTTTCATCTATTTTTTTAAGAACATATACAGATTCTGATTTCCAAAATCCAGGAAACAATTTCAAATAATAAGTTTGCTTTAATTGATTTAAATTATCAAAGTAAAGATTGATTTCCTTATCAAGAATAAATGAATAAATCTTCCAATATTCTGAATTATCTAACGGAGAATATCGGTTTGTTTTATTCTTATCTAGAAAAATGTCTCCATCTAAATTTACGAATAAAGAATGGGCTTGATATTCTTTTTCATCCATGGACAGAACCTGAAACAAATAAAGATTATATTCCTCCAACTGTGACATTTTTTACAGCTATATGAGGACCACCAGCAGTTACTGCTACATTTTGCACACCAGTAATTGAAGGTTTACCACAAATGCCTTGAAATGCATAATCTAGATCATTACCAATAGCTAAAGTGTTTTGAAGCACTTCTAACGTTAATCCACTCATTGAAGAATTTCTGATTGGTTTCGTTAACTCACCATTTTCAATTAAGAAACCACTTTGGCTACTAAATAAAAATTCTCCTTTCTCAGGGTAAACATATCCTCCGTAGCTATATTGAAGGTAGACACCATTTTGAACTTCTTCTAATAGTTCATCGAAAGAATAATTCCCATTATCAATGAATGTGTTACTCATACGCGGCATAACTACATGTCGAAAGTCTTGAGAACGCCCTGCACCATTATTGAAAAAAGTTAAATCATTTTCATCTGATGGAAACTCATTAGATAACCGTTTTGAAGTTTCAAGTGAGTTAAGGTAACCAACTAATTTTCCTTCATTCAAAATATTTCGTCTAATAGCTGGTGTTCCCTCACTATCGAATGAATAACTACCTCGTAATCCAGGTATAGTTGGATCATCATAAACGTTTATACTATTAATACCAAGTTGATCTCCGACCTTACCACGAAGAACACTACTTCTATTTAAAATAGCATCTCCTTCTGAAGCGTGACCAAATGCTTCATGAATATATACTCCGACAAGACTTGGTTCCATTAAAATGTTATGCTTGCCTTTAGGAGCAGGAACAGCATCAAGTAGTGTAATTGCACGCTTGCCTAATTCTTCTGATTTTTCTTCAATATTCCAATTAATTAAAGATTTCAATCCACTACTGGAAGCTACACTATCTGATACATTCTGAATCACATCCGATCTTCTGCTCGTTCCTGATAAAGAGATTCTAAAAATACCGTAATCAGTTTGAACATTTGTTCCATTAGAATTAACAATCAATTCATTTTGAACAGACTCTCTCCAGGAAACTATTGAATTTACGATTTGTGGATTGTATTCCCGTAATGCCTTCTCTCCTCTTGAAGCAATAGCATATTTTTCTTCAATGCTTACGTCTCTAGGATCGACATCTGCTTGAAAAAGGTGTTTTCCAGTAAAATGACTTTCATTGTTTGTTGATATTTTTTGTTTCACCTTTTCTCCAGTTGAATAAGCTAAATTATATGCTTTTTTCAAACCCTCTACCAATATTTTCTTATCTGTTTCATTTACAGAAACAAAACCCCATGCTCCATTGCTCAAAACGCGAATAGCAGCACCATACAATTTTTGAGATAGTGTTTGTTCTATTTCTCCTTTTCTAATTTGAAAAGTCAAATTATTTGAATTGAATCCTCGAATGTCGGCAAATTCATCTGTTTTTAACGAAATTTGCTCTAAAGCATTATTGAAAACAACACTATCCATAAATTAAACCTCCAAATCTAAACATTTCAAATTCATTGAGCGTTTTCTTTAATCCTTAACAAGGTTTGGTTTGTTCGTATTCAACCATCAAAATTCCAGAATTCGACATAATGATATTATAGGGTAGAAAGATGATTTTTTTAAGGTAAAAATTAAAATCAAGTGATAAATGTCATTATAAAAAAAACTATAATGAGTAGTTAAACTAAAATCTCATTATTAATTAAAGTCAATAGTTAAAATATATCTTCAATGATGAAATCGAGGAAGCGTGAATTAAGAAATTCTTAATGATGATCATTTATCTCATCTGAGAAGAATTTTACTATTATTCTTTTAATATATTTTTAATTGTTGATAAGATTGAAAAATAAAACAAGAAAGTTAGAATTCAAATTATAATATCAAACTTTGTTATAGAGTTTTACAAAATGACTGAGAAATCAATTAATGGAGTTATTTCTGCAAAAAAGATATATTTATTAAATGGTTCCAATGATGTTGTTGAAAATGCCGGAATAGAAATCCAGAATGGCAAAATTAAACGCATTTTAAATTCAAATGATATGAAAAACGTTAAAATAATTGCCAGTGGAGAAATTCTTACTCCAGGCTTTGTTGATGCTCATACCCATTTAGGATTATACTATGAATCTTTTGTTTATGAGCAAAAAGATGGTAACGAAGCTACTAATCCATTAACACCTGAAATTCAGGCATTAGATGGCATCTGGCCACAAGATACATGCTTCAATCAAGCACGTGAAGGAGGGATAACTACAGCTTGTGTAACACCTGGTTCTGCTAATGTCATAGGAGGTGTAGTCTCTGTCATCAAAACAGCAGGAGAGAGAGTAGATGATATGATTATCCGTCATCCAGCAGGAATAAAGTGCGCACTTGGAATAAACCCAAAAACAGTATATAAATCCCAAAAAAAAGCACCTACTACTAGAATGGCAACTGCACATTTATTGAGAAAAACTTTGATTGAAACAAAAGAATATATGGAAAAAAAAAAGAAAATAGAGGAACCAGAAAAAAAACCACCTTATGATCAAGGTAAAGAGAATCTTTGCAAGGTATTGAAGAAAGAAATTCCATTAAGGATACATTGTGCAAGATCAGATGATTTGTACACAGCATTACGAATACAGAAAGAATTTGATATTGATATTGTATTAGATCATGCTTATGAGGCACATATGGCAGGTTTACCAGAAATTTTAGCGAAACAAAAAACTAAAGTAATATTAGGACCAAGTTTTCGTGTGAAAGGATCTTCGGAAAGCCAGAATTTCTCTTTCAAAACAGCAAAAATCTTATTGGATCACGGATTAGATACTTGTCAGATGACAGATCATCCGGTAATTCCAATTCAATATTTACCTATACAGGCTGCACTTTGTGTTAAAGAAGGATTACCTTATATAAATGCATTGAAATCTATAACAATTAATGCAGCAAAAATTTTACAAATAGATGACAGAGTGGGATCTATAGAAATTAAAAAAGATGCAGATTTAGTTCTATTTAATGGAGATCCTCTTGATCCAAAAACAAATGTATTAATGACATTCATAAATGGGAAAAAAGTTTTTGATCGGGAAACAAAGAACAGTTAATCTTCTTTTTCAGTTTCGAGAACAAAAGTAAGCGAATTATATTTCTTTATTTGAAGAGATAAAATGTCAATTTTTGGAATAGCAGAATCAGAATTTTTAACCAAATCATTCAATTTAGAAAAAAAAGCCTTTTTATTATCAGCATTTTTTGGAATCTCTAATTTCATTGAAATTGGAACAGGTTCATTATCAGTAGATTCTTTTTCTATAGAATATATCTTTTCTCTTGTTGTGCTAACTATTTTAATAATTTTTTCTTCTAAAAGAAGATTAAGGTGATAATAGAGGTTCATTCGATTTTCCCTGGTTTCCAATTCCAATTCTCTGGTTGATTTATTACCTGATCGAAGAACTTCTAGTATTTTTAATCGAGTAGGATGGCTAATAAGTGTAGTTTGAGCATTTGCATACAATCTTGTTCCTTTTTTTGTTTGAGCCCGATTTTTCAACCCAATTTTCTTTTGTTCCACGTTCAACCATCAGATTTTATTTCTTTGATCTTTTAGCAACTCTCTTTTTCTGTTCCATAACCATGTTAGATACTGAACGAATACTAGTGTAAGCAGCTTCAGTCTGAGCTACATTAACATCTTCCATTGCGGAAACTTCTTGGGGGGTAAATGAATCCATTTTCATTCCTTTTTGAGCGGCGTATGAAGCTCCACCCATTTTCTGACGCTGAGAACGTGATTCAGTTCTTTGCAGATAGAAATGAGAAGTCATATGATAAATCTTTCCCTCACCAACTTCAAATGTGATAACAATAGGTGATTCTCCATACTTTTCTTTCATTTCTTTTGAAGATACTAGAACAGTTACTTTCTCTTCATCCAGAATTTCTATAGGATATGAAGATCCCTCCAACCACCACAAAGGCTCATCTTTAGGGTCTAATAATCCTTTCAAGAAAGTATCATCAACTTTTTCGAATACCACTCTAACGACATCATCTGAAGTAGCTTGATTGTTATATTTGACAATATCAGGATAAATCTGCTCTAAAACATTTTTAAGTGCCCAATCGGTAGTCACCAACATACCACCAGTCTCTACAAAACTTTTAATTCGCTCTAATCCCCGTTTTTCAATGTTACCAGGACAATTGACGAATAAGATTTGGTCTGACCTTAATTCTATTGAAGAAATTTCATTAGGACTTATCAACGAATATGGAATTCCACTTAATTCAAAAATTACTTGGCCATGATCATATTGACCAGTTAAAATAATTATATCAGATTCTTTTACTGATTTCAAATGTTTTAAGTCTTCTGGACTTTCTCTCTCAATCATTTCCAGATTTATTTTTGAAGCTACTTGATATGCTTTCTGCATATTTGGATCTCCTTTAAATTTTCCTCCTTGGTTCACACTTTGAGGTATATTCGAGAATTGTTCCCCCTCATAGACCTGTGTTTCAACAGGTGCTTGAACAGGAACATTATTATTTTTTGGTTTTGTTTTGATTATATTTTTTTCTTTATCATTTTTTTCAGTCATTAAATTCCCTTCTATTACTAATTATAAATTAGGAAAGAGTTGTTAAGTTATAACTTACAACAATTTAGTTGTAACTAAACAACTTATATAAAGGATTACATATTGAAAAAAACTGGAAAAATATTCTAATTCTTGAAAAATTCTTAAAATTCCTTTATTACAATAATTATGCAATAATCCATTATTAGATAGAAAATAACTTCAAATTTTTCGTGAAAAAAAATCTAGGAAAAAAAATTCATAAAAATATAACCAATGTTTAAATAATCAAACCTTGTTGTTGTCCTGAATATTTTTTTGAAATGATTTACCAAATGATTTTTCTTTCGGGCAAACCTTTGTGAGCTGTTACTTGATGAATTACAGACTTATATTGCCAATTCCTTAAAAATTGTCATCATTTCCAAAAAAATCACTCTAATAATTCCCTATTCCCATAAAAATTAGTGTATTTCAATCATTATCAGTATATCCTTGATATTGAGAATTGTTACTAACAATAAAGTAGTTAAAAAATACTGTATTATGTAGTGAATTACTTAGAAATATTCCATATAAACTGTTTTCTTTTACTGTAATTTTCAACGTTTCAGAAAATTGAGAATACCCCGATATTACTAATAAAATTAACAAAAAAAAACTAATTATTTATTTTTTAACCATTTTATATCCCCAACTTTTTGATTTTGCTATTTTTTTTTAAGATATTTTAATTGAATTAGTTTCAATCTTAAAAAGGCATTTAAATTAGCTAGCTAAACCTAATTGTTTAACTTTGTTGATGCCGCTGTTCATTTTAGAGAGATAGGGATAAAGTAAGCCGACAAAATTATAAACTCTTTACATATAAGTTAAATATGACAACAATTAACAATACGCTAAGGATTCGTCGGCAACTTCATCAAGAACCGACAAAATGGCATGACGTTTTTAAACGTACTTATTTTGATAAGCTACTAAATAAATGGGTTCACCACGGACAACAAGAAGGAAATTTGCATGGAAAATACCCCCAAGCACTCATCACTAGTGGAATCTTCTCTCAAGCTCTCCGACCAAGTTCTCAACATGAATTTATAAATGATTTAGAAGATAATCCCATATGGAGGTCTGTTTGCGGTTTTGAAAAATATTTACCAACTCAATCGTGGTGAACCCATTTATTT
>MDVS01000149.1 GCA_001940645.1 Candidatus Heimdallarchaeota archaeon LC_3 | reverse complement strand
ATCTTAAAAGAATTGAATTACAACGACACTGTAGGCAATTGACTTACTTCGATATCATCGTATTTGGTTATTCTATATACCTTTCTTTTTCATCTCTACCATTTTCCTTTTCAATTAACAGTAGCCTTGGAAACAGCTATAACTCAAGATTTACGTCCATTTTCCAAGTCTAATCTACTTTAAACGAGGGATATTTATTATGGCAACAATCACAAACAAACAACAATCTAAATCTATTCGCGTCAAAGAGCTTACTAGTACAAAGATTAGTTTACTCTATATTGGAACTTTAATCGCTTCAGTTACCCTTAGCATTGTAGGTCTATCAGCCCTCAGCTTGGTTGTAAAATTACTTTAAGCGTATTTGGTAGTTCAAATAGTTCTTTCTTTAGTTAAAAATTCTTTTCTTAATTTTTATACAAATAAATATCAAATAAACAGATCAGATTTCTAAATGCAGAAGCAATAGATTTTCGATAATTTTTTTTGTAAATTTCATGTAATATTGGAAATATAATATCTTTTTTTGTTGTAATATCTTCTTTTGAGATATTTGTTAATCCCTCAAGTAAATACTGGATATCTTTCTCATTTTCCAAGATATCGATATTAAAACTTTCCTTGATTGCGGATTCCAAATAAATTTTTCTTTTTTTTGATGCTTGAGAATTTATATTGATTTTACTTATGAAAAATTTATTATCCGGACCTATTAATCGTTTTATTAATTTTGATTTATAATGATTTCCTGGAAGACTTTTAATAACCAATTCTCGGATTTCATCTATTGTTATACCAGATTCTTTGATAAAATAGTAAATTGGAAAATTTTGACTTGATTCATTGCCAATTTGTAATATATATTCTATAGGTTCAATACCTAATGGGATTTCCTGTTTTAGAAAAGCAGTTACGATATCAAATGCTTTTAAATTCTTTACTTGAATACGTGTCACTACATCAATAGGATTTAACTCTCCAATAAGCTTTAAAGTTGGCAATCCATCATGCTCAACAAATTTTCCATTTTCAATTAACTTTAATTCAGATAAAACATTTTTATCTATCAGAATTTTTTGATTTTTGCCTTGAATTTCGTTAAGTTTAGTATCTATTATCAAAGAATCCCTTATCCCTATAGATTTAATTTCATTTACTTTTTCAAAAAATAAATTGACTAATTTTTGTTTTTCTAGTTGAATAATTCTTGAAATTTCAGAAAATCGAATTCTTTTAGTTTGTCCACTATATCTATAATATATTTCACCTTCAATTAAACCGATAGCATTTTTTTTGCAAATTATAGGCTTATCTTCACATTCTTCAACATTGATGATACCTACTCGCGTATTCTCGTCTATATTTTCAATTTTTTGATCCCAAATTAATTCGGGATCAAAACACTCATTTAAAAGTTGAGTAAAATCAGCAGGATCTAGTTTATCAAATTTTTCATTTTTTAGACCTATAATGGTACCAGTATTTTCATCAACACCAAAAATTAGCAGTCCTCCTTTGTTATTTGCAAAACTTGCTAAAATTTTTGCATATTTGTATTTGCTTCCCATTGAAAATGCAGTCTTAAATTCAACTCTATTGTTCTCTTTTGCTATTATTTTATTATTTCTAACGTCTATCAAAGATGGCAAAATGATAGATATTGAATTAGACGCCAAATCATCACCAATTTATCCTAAGGTTTTCAAATATGTTCAAATTCCTCATTTATTTTTCTTAAATATGTTTTAATCTAGTATACTTTGTTACAGCGAATTTTTTTAATTCATTTTCGTAAAATTTTTTTAACACAATTTTTATGGATAATATCAATACATTACCTTCTCACGAATCAATTACGTTTTTTTCCGGCATCGCTTCGTTTTCTTCTCCAACCACCATCATTTCTTCTGGTTCTTGGTTGATTTCCAGTATGAGGAACGTTTCGAGATCCTGCTCTACGATCATTTTTTGGCATCATATCACCTTCGTTGATAGTCTATTAACAGATTTTACAATTTCATTTAATTATTTATATCTTATCGAAATTTCATCATATGACAATTAACTAATTTTCTTTTACAAATATTTATCAAACTCAGATCTTTCTACAAATAAAATAATCAAGCTGCTTTAAAAATGATATGAATACTAGTGTATTATTAACTACTGAAAGAAGAAAAATTTGCTATTTTTTCTTTCTAAGGCTAGTTTCCTATTTCCATTACAAAAATTCTATGATTTAACCTCATCATTCCTATAATGAAATTAGTGAATGACTTCTTTAAAATTAATTATGTAAGTATGTTAAAATCTTTGCTGCTATAATTATCTATTGTTTTTTAACAAATGATATATGGAGCAGCGCGGCTACCATTGGGGTTACTTTTTTTCATTTATGAAAAATTATTCGAATCATATTTGCATTGTAAAGACATTAATAAGATTAATGTCGCTAACAATTTTTCTTTTGTATTTTGGACTTGAAAATGACTTTAATTATTGCTCCTAACTTATTTCACTTTGAATTAAAGATTTTCTTTATATTTAATATTTTAAATTAAAATTTAATTGTATCTTTCATCTGGATTTTAAATAATGTAATATTCAATAATCAATATTCATTTGTCTAATGGTTTAAACTTGTGAAATGTAAAATCAATAAAATATTTAATCGAAAAGTAGGCTAGTAAATTTGGGGGAGTTAGAAAGGCTTCAATTATAGCAAAAAAGTTATTAAAATTGGTCATTCTTATGTTATTGCCAGTTAGAAATAACAACCTTGAATTTCTAAAACGTGCTGATGTTATTGAAAACTCAGATCTTTTAATGATTAGTGAATAGAAAGACATACGGAAAAGTGAATACTTTGATACCTTAGGACCAGAAATATTAAACGAAATAATTCAATTATATAAAAATCATTCTAAATAAATCTCAACTTCTTTGTAATTTGTCTTAGAACTTGAGATCTAATCCAAATGATTAATATAATTCTGGAATTTTTATTAAACTAATAGCTTTTTTAATATATACTTGAAATAGATGTTATTATTGTGACCAATTATCAGCTTTCTTTTACTAAAGAGTTTGAATCACATCTCATCAATTATTTGGATCGATATCCAAATTTAGAGGTCTTTTTGGGTCTAATTGGTAAAATAATAGGAAAAAAAGACAATGTTATACAATTCTCTGTATCTGATGGATTACCTTTTCCTAATACTAGTCCTGAAAAGAAAAATGAAGTTGTAGTTACCAAAGATTGGTTAGAAATTATGAAGGAATACAGTTTGTTTATTAAACGATCAAAAAATTCCTCTCTTCGTTTATTAGGTGCATTACATACTCATCCTGGATCGATCCCTAGTTTAAGTTCTATAGATAAAAATTTTGGATTTCAATTAGCAAATGAGTTAGGTAATGCTATTATGATTATTGTTGGAAAGAATAAATCACTATATACATATTTTTTCTCTCAAAATGAAATTTTAAAAATCAAACATATCTCAAAAAAATTTTTAAAGCGATATATCATTTAAGACTAAATCTATCAATAATTTGTTTATTCAATCTCATCCTCAGGGAGATATTTATGATACTAAAAGATCATTTAATGATGAAATCAAATAAGAATTTAGAAAATATTGCTAGAAATTTAAGTTTAAGAGGGTTTAGCAGAGTAGATAAAGCTGGTAAGGTTAATTTAATTTATAACAATCTTCAAAATTCTGAGATAATTGAAAATGCGATAAGTAATACGACAAATTCTTCAAAGGTTTTATTATCTAAAGTAGTTAATGCAAATGGTACATTAGATTATACTTCATTAAAAAACGCTTTTCTTGAGAATTATAAATCAAAAAGTACATTTTATTCTGCATTTAATTTGATTCAAGAATTTGGATTATTATATGAGATTGATCAAGAAGAAAATATCTTGTGTGAAATTCCATCAGAAATATTTCCTAATCTTCAAACTATAATGAAGAATAAATTTCCTGATATTAATGTAGAAGATGTTGAACCCGAAGAATCAGAAGAAGATGTTGAATCAGAAAAAATTGATACGATAGCCGAAATTCTACAAAAGTTCGCTTTAAAAACAATTCTTAAAAGTCTTCTGGAAGAGGCAGGAATTCCTAAATCTGGAACTAAAAAAGAAATCATAGATCGACTATTAACTAAAACAGAGTATTACATTGGTGACTTATTAGATGTTCTTTTCCAAAAACCAGTTTTACAGGATATTTGTATAGAAATGAATATTCCTAAGTCTGGAAATAAATCAAAGGTTATTGATCGTATTCTCATTAAAACAGGCGAAAAAGAAGAAACTGATGTTGCATATTTTGCTCAATCTTCACGTCGTAAAGCAACTGTCTTAGGGAAATCTGCACGTATCAAGCAAAAAGAATCAGAAACTCAAGAACCAGTCATTGTACCAGAAGAGAAAGTTTTACATTTAGAAGAAGTATCTCAGGATCTTTCCACAGAAGAAATTCAAGAACAAGAACCGAAATTACTTGTTGAGGAAATATTTGAATATCTTTCTACTCTTGATTTAGATCAAGCCGGAATAAGCAATGAATTAGCATTGGAAGCATCGGTAACAACAACATTGAAAAATGACCGTATCTTTAAGAACCAAGGGGTTACCATCGAAAGGGGATCAAAAAGCATTAGGGACAATAAGCAAATGCCTGATATTATTATTCAGAAAGGTTCAGAAAAAATTTATGTTGAAGCTAAATTCATTGATCAAACACATCCTACCAAAACAATCAATAGTGCCAAAAGTCAAATAGTAGATTTCAGTTCTGATTATGGTAAAGAAAATATTATCTTTTTGTTTTATGATCGTGATGGTAAAATGGGTCCACAAGACATAGGTAGATTTAAAAAAATGACAGGAGGAAGGTTTGTTTATTGGACTCAAGACGATTTTCAATAATTTATAGTTTTTGATTATGTCTACTTTAACTGATTTAATTTATAGTTGCCTTTCTTCTATTAGAGTCCATTCTTTACATACAATAAATGAAGCTGAACTAGAGGAAGAGCTAATAAGATCTTTAAAACAAATACAAACTAATGAGAAATTTAAAGTTCATCAACAAGCAAAAACGCAACGTGAACGATTATTAATACCGGATATTGTTATAAATGATTATCAAATTGTCATAGAACTAAAATTTTTAGATAAAACCGTAAATGATATTTATCGTGTTTATTATCAAGCAATTAAATATAGTAAAATTGCTAATGAAGCAGTTATATTTTTTATTTATGATCCAAAGTTTATTTTTACTTCCGAGGATCAAGTCGATGTTGAGACAATAACAAAAGTAAAGGTTATACTTAAACACTAATGCTTTTTTTGATTGGCGATCTTAGATTTTCTTGTTATTATGATCGGTTCGGATCTTAAAAGAATTGAATTACAACGACACTGTAGGCAATTGACTTACTTCGATATCATCTTATTTGGTTATTCTATTCACCTTTCTTTTTCATCTCTACCATTTTCCTTTTCAATTAACAGTAGCCTTGGAAACAGCGATAACTCAAGATTTACCTCCATTTTCCAAGTCTAATCTACTTTAAACGAGGGATTTTTATTATGGCAACAATCACGAACAAACAACAATCTAAATCTATTCGCGTCAAAGACTTCACTAATATGAAGATTAGTCTTCTCTACCTTGGAACTTTAATCGCTTCAGTTACCCTTAGCATTGTAGGTCTATCAGCCTTCAGCTTGGTTGTAAAATTTCTTTAAGCGTATTTGGTTAATCAATTAGCTTATACAACATTTTTCTTTATTTTTAAAAGTATTTCTATTTTTCTCTGAGATTTATAATTTTTTTTTTAAGAAACTTGAAATTCCATTTTTTTTCTCTTTTTTTCCGTGATTTCTATCTCTAAATTACATTCTTCTCTGGAAATGGATATAATTGATATCTTTAATATAACTCTTTTAAATAATTAAAAAAAAATATATCTTGAAGGAAGGTGTTCATCACTTGACATCACGGAATACTAACCAATATTCCTGGGTGTTAGGTGGTTAATTCTTTTCTTCTTTTCTTAGAAAATCAGTTGTAAACTGATCAACATAAATGTTTGAATAAAACTATAAAAAATTTTCAAGAATCTAGTTCGATGATAATTTCCTAAATAATAAAATATATTCATGAGTTTTGTTTACACGAAAGACATAAGGGAATCCTAAAGCACGTAAATTATTATATTCCCTAGCACGATTCCATATGATTATATCCTCAAATGAATAACCCCTCTTTACTAATTCCGATGCTAAATCAGAATGAAATGGATAAAATTTATCTTTTTTTCTAATATCCATTACAACAATGGCTAAAAACTTCTTATGTTTGAGTTTTTTGAGAATAATAGAAAAAAGATAACCAATTTTTTTAATAAATTCTTCATAATTAGTAATATTCCCGTAATCATCAGGGTCATCTATGGAATAAGGTCTTGTATCTTTATAATCAGCTGTTCGTCTCTGATGTAGAATATCCCAATATGGTGGGCTTGTTAAAACAAAATCGATTGAATTGTCATCTATAAGGTCTTCAATTCGTTCACAAGAAACATTGTGAATATTAAAAAATCCAATTTTACTCTTAATTTCATTGATATTCAAATTATGCTCAATATAACTTTCCTGATTTTCAATTTTTTCATCTAACTTATCTTCAATTATGTTTCCACTCTCAGAAACGAAAAATTTTGTTAATTGGGGATTTTTGGGTTTTTTCTTTAACTCAAATGAAAAATCAGATGCCCAGACAGTTGATTCTAATCGTTCTTTATTCAATTTAATATATTCTTCATTTATTTCGAAACCAATTGCATTTCTTGCAAGTCGCTTAGAAGCAATAAGGGTACTTCCTGATCCTGAAAATGGATCTAAAACTATACTATTCGGGAAGGTAAAAGTGTTTATTAATTTTTTACACAATTCATAAGGAAACATTGCAGGATGTTTCATTTTATTTTCTTCTGGGATTTTAATTTCTTCCCAAACACTAATCGAATTTTTAATCCAATCTTTTCCGGATAAAAAATTCATCCTTTTTTTATAATTCATTTTTTTAACCCAATTTTAGTAATTAGTTCCTCTTGGAATTAAAAATCGATTATCTAAAGATTTTCGACCTTCATCCCATTTTGCTACAATAATTCGTCTATTTCTTTGGTATTCTAAAATATCGTATCTTCTATACTTTACAAATAAATTGTTAACTGCATCAGTATATCCTTCGGGTGATAATATTATTGAATTAACAGGTCTAGCAACTTTAGAATACCCAATGAGTTGAGAGATGTCTTTTAATGAAATTTTGTTCAATTTGCATTCAATGAAACTAAAATTTCCACTATTTTTATTTTCATCGATTATTGCTCCAGTAATGTCAACTTGTATCTCAAAGGTCTCTGAATATTCGAAAAAAATATCCAATTTGTTTTCATATAACCAACTGGAAAGGTTTTTACTTGATGTATCAGACACTAATATTTTTTTTGATTTGAATTTTTCCTCTAAGTGTTTTTTTAACCAAAATACCACATCAGGATACATATCCTTTTCTTTTTTATAGACCATGATATTTTCTTCACTTCGTTTTTTTCTTCGGTCTTCTTCTTCTTGCTACTGATTTCAGCTTATCAGATACTTTTCTCTTTTTAGAAGCTTTTATATTATTTTTATATCTTGAACATCCTAATAAACCACATATCTGCCAATATGTGTCACAATGTTGACCTTTCAATACATCTGGAAGTTTATCTGAATTTTCTTCAGGATGAATTGGCTTGATTTTTCTAATCGATTTGGGAGGTTCACAATATTTTTCATTGTGTTTGAAATTGTCCTCGTTAAAATTTGCTAATTCATCTAATACATTTTGTTTATGACGCACGTAAAAGCCAATTTCATTAAAATTTTCAGCAAATATCTTTATTTGATGTTCTCTTGACCAACCTACCTTTCCTTTGTTATAATCATTTAATTGAGGGTCACGAAGATTTGGATGACCATATGTTATTGTTTGAACTGGAATTTTTAGTTTATCTTGAAGTAAATAACATAGTTGAATAGGTAACTGCCAATTTTGGTTTAAAACATCTAAGTAAATTCGATGTTGACCTGAAATATAGGCATTGGCAGCTCGCGCTGAACCAGCAACATCAGAAAATCCTCTTAAAAATTCTTTTTGGAATTCAGAAGGTGCATTAAAGATCTCTTCAGGAATACTAAACTCCTTATAACTTTTTTTACCTTTCAATAGAAAATTAATGTTTCTTAGAAACATAGTGTTTTTAGGTGTTTCTAAGATTAAAGAAATTGAAGAATCACCCTCCTCTTCCCTAAAATTTATTGATGTTAGTTCATTTATTCTTCGAAAAATATGTCGAAGATTTAGCAGTATTTGATCCTTTTGATCAATCTTTATAGTTATTCCCTTAACTTTTTGATTTCTAAAGGGAAATTCAATAATAATTTTATTTAAACCGCCCTCAGAAAAACTTATTTCACCTCGTGCTACAATTAAACCTAATAAATAAGCAACATCTAAATCAAGATAATCAATTGCGTCCAATTAAATCCCCAAAATTTTAAACAAAAGGATATTTTATTAAATAGATTTAAATTTAAAAAAACTTTGGGATTATTTGGATTTAGTTAAAAAGATATGAATAATCCAAAGAATTTTGAAACTAAAACGTTTAAAATATGAAATAATTACAGAAATTTGAAATTATTATAAAACAAAACCATGCAAAAAAAATATAGGTTAAGAAACTAAGACTATAACGAATATTACTGAGTCACAAATTTATGATTCAACTTTCAAAATCTATCCATAATTTAGGAGAAACAGGATTTCAGGACTTTTGTTCTTCTTTATTACTCGAATTATTAGGATTGGGGTTTAATCCTGGTAGTAGAGGAAAAGATGGGGGACGCGATGCAACTTATGAAGGGAAAATTCAGATTCCAAATACAACTAGTTCTTTTTATGGGAATTGGAACTTCCAGATAAAATTTCATGACAAAGATCACACATCTCAACAAACATGGCACCAAAAACCAATTCAGGATCTTAATAATGAACTGAAAAAATTTGAAAACAGAGATCATGAATTTGATGGCTATCTTTTCATCACTAACGTCGATCTAACCTGGGTTAAAGAACAAGGAACTTATGACAAAATAATGAACACAATTAAGCCAAAATTTGAGGCCGTTGGGTTTAAAAATTTCCTTATTTTTGATGGCAATAAATTAGAAAAATTATTTCCCCTAATCCTTAAAACTGTTGAATTTTTTTTGACTAATGAATCAGAAAATAAAGGAATCAGTCATGTGAGCTTGTGTAATGAAGATTTAAAAGCAAATAAAGTTATTGAAGTAATCTGTGATTTCTTTGATAATCAAACTTTCCAACAGAATAATAAATCAAATTTTCATTTCACTTCTCAATTGACATGGAAATATCGAAATTTGTCTTTTTATTTATATACATTATCCAGTGAAAATAACTTACAAATAGCAAAAGATATCTCCAAAAGATTATTTAGTAATGAAATTTTATGTCTATATGGATCCGGCAGCAAAATAAATAGATTATTTGGTAAGTTTGAATTTATTCCACTTCCTAATGATTTAAATGAGAAAGAAATAAAACAAAGGTTAATCAATTATAAGAATTATATAGATAGGGGATAGAATGAATCTAGAGATAGAAATACTGAAATTTATTGAATTTTCAGGTGAAATAAATCAAGATTCATTTAAAACTCTGTTTCTTTGGTCTACATCGGAAGAAAATCAAGATGTTATTCAAGAATCGATAGAAAATAAGCATTTTGATCATACTATTACAGGGTTATTTGAACGTAATCTAATCAAAGAATTAGATGGGAATTTAATCCTTAATAAATATATTTTTGAAAAATATTATATGTGGGAACATTATTTGGAAAAAAATAAGGAAAATCAATATAGTTTTGAGCTTTTTTGGACAGGAACTATTGTTAGCAAGGTAGATCCTGATAAAATAAAACTTTTAAGTGATAAATTTGACGAATCTGTACAAAATTTATTTTTTATTAGTCATTATAGTTCTGTTATTGTAAATGAGAATAAAAAGCTTAAAATTGATTTGAGGATATTTGGTATTGTTAGTAGTCTTGTTATTAATATGAATGATTTTTTAATTACAAGTAGAGCAACTACTAAAGACATTCCAAAAGAAAAACATGATATAAATCCTGATTCAAATATTCTTGAATTACCAGAAGATCCTGAAGTTCTTACGAGGTTTGTTTCACCTAATGCGTCAGTGAATTATCAACTTTTTCAATTTCTACAAGATTTCGTTAAACAAATTGATGCAGAATCCTATTGTGAATTGACAACGAACACACTAAGACCTATTTCTGGGGAAGATTTGGAACGTGAGTGATGTATATTCAATAAACTGTTTTAAGGTAAAGTTAAATAAGACTCAAGTTGCTTTACTCGAAATTCTACCTAGTATGGAATTATCCAGTCAATCTTTTTACTTTATGGTCCAAACTCTTAGAAAACAATTTTCAAGCCAATTATTTTTCATTTGGAACAAAAAATTCCTAATTTTGAAGAATTTTAAAGAGAATTTCTTTAAAGATGTGAATGTAGATGATCTTGAATTACTTGGAATTGAAGGATTTTCTGAAGGGGAGGAAATAATTCTTGATTTGAGGGATAAACAAGAAGAAAACAAGATTAAGGCATTTTTAGGTCAAATTATTGCCACTCAACTTAGATTAAGTAATTACTTAGTTGAACAAAAAGGCAACTATGCATTTCAGGCTACTTATCCACAAAAAATAGAAAATATTGGAAGTATTGAAACTTGGCCAGGATTTGAGTATCAATTTTTACTTGAAGATGAAGGAATTTATTTTGTATTAGACCCCAAACATAAGCTAAATTGGACACACACGTTAAGAGATGAATTGAAAGCTAATTCGTTTGTTGAGGAAGAAAATTATAATAAACCGATTAAGGATATTTGTCAATCAAGAGAATGTCCTGAAAGGATTGATCCATATTACAGATGTCCATTAGGTGGGGTTGGAAGTATTGTTTTCTTCAAAAAGTTATCTAATGAGACACCCCTTGAGGGATTTGATGTATTTGATTATTTAACAGAAAATTATTGCCCTACTCAAAAAATCTTAGAAATCATTGACAAAAACCATGGACCAACAGCATATGCAAGTAAAAAAATAGGATCAGTAGGTATAAAATACCCTCTAGAAAGATTATCATTGATTCCCATGTTGGATCTTCTTCAAAATAGAAATGATACTATTAGATTAATGAAAAAACTTCAACCAAGACCGGAGATCCGATATACTCTAACTGAAAACTATTATAACGCTTTGCATCATATTTTTATTGAAAATTTTGATGAAATAGAATTTGATTGGTATTTTAATTTTGAAGAAAATAATATCCATTTAAGACAATTTGCTCCAAATAAAATCCAATTTCAGCATACTATTGCAGAAACTCCAACTTTTATTATAAATAATGATCCATATCAAACAATATCGCTCTCTAAAATACATGTTTTATCGTTAATGGATGAAGAAATTGATTTTAAAACATTTAAATCGTATTTATTTGATGATGATAATAAATTTGAAGGGTTTTTTCAACTCTTAGAAATTGCTCAATGTGAAATAGAAAAAATTTCTGAGGATACTTTAGAAAATACCGAATATGATTCAGCAATTCTTGTATTTCTTCAAAATGGAGCGAAGAAAAAGAAATTTGAGGAATTAAAGAGAAAAGCGTTATTAAAAAGTAATTTTTTACAAAAAATAACATATGAAAGGTTAAAGAAAAATCTAGTAAAAATAAATCAAACAGTTGCAAAGAATCATTTACGTAATGTCTCCCTTGCTTGGTTGACTAAATCAGGTGGTATTCCATATTCAATTCAAAGCAAGGAGGATATTTCCACCTCTTATTATATTGGCTGGGTAGTTAATTTTAGCGAACTACATAGAGGAAAAGTAAAGCAAATAAGAATTGCGTTAGCGTTATACAATGGTAAGGGTGAAATTGTAAAATCAATTTTTCAAGTATGTCATAGAAATGAATATTCTGCAAACATCTTTCAGCTACTTAAACAACTAATTGAATCTCTAGATAAAGATAAGAATAATATTGTTCATATTCTAAAGGAAGGAATGATTTACGACAATACAGAGGGGAAAGTTATTGAGAAAATAAAGGATGAATTAAAAGAATTCAACGGGGAAATAATAATTATAAATGAAGGTATTTTTAGAATTTTTAAAAGGATACAAACAAATAGAGGATTAATTCATAAAAGGCCTAAACCAGGGTTATGTATAAAAATAACTGAAAATCATTTCTTATTGCTAACAACAAGTTTAAAAGATAGGGAATATAACAATGTAAGAACGCAGCAACCCATATCTTGTATTTTCACAAAAAAATCGGACGATGATCATAAGTTTTCATTACTAGAAAATTTATTTCATTTAACTTACTCGTACCACGGATCTATTCAAGGATTAATTAAATTACCAGCTCCTTTATACGCATCAAGAAAAATTCAACAATTTTTCCAAAATATGGATTTAGAAAATGATTTTTTGTTTTCATCAGAAATAGAATATTTTGTTTAGAATATTCAAGGGATAAAAATGGTCAATTATCAAAATATCTATAAAAAATGCCTTAAAGGTCAACTAAAAGATCAAAAATTCACAGGTACAACAATTAAAGATCATGTTAAATCACCTATGATAACTTATTGTGACGCTTTTGTTCCTGACGAAAAAAAAGATCCAATTACTATTTTTTCTAAATATATTACAAACAGAGGAATTCAACATGAAAAGAATGTTATTCAAGATTTATTTCCAAACTCTCTAATAAAACCTGATTTAGATCAAAAAGAAGGTTTTTTGTTAGCAATAAATAAAATGTCACAAGGTCTTGAATCTCTAGCTGGATTTCCTTTTTATTATGTTCCAAACCAGTTCTTTGGATATCTAGATGTAATTAGGATTAATAACTCCAAGTCTTCTATTTTTGGAGATTTTTTTTATGAAATTATTGAGATCAAGTCAGCAAACAATATTAAAACACCGCACAAACTTCAAGGCGCATTTTACAATCGGATAATTGGATTAATTCAGGATTATATACCAGAAAAGTTTTTTATTATAAATGGAAAAAGTGAAGAATCTGAGTATAGTTATTCAGAATATTCTGATAAGTTAGATGATATCATTGAAGAAATTTCTGAAATATGGAAAGGAACAATAATACCAGAAGCTAATTTCGCTACCGAGAGCTTTCAATGGAAGAAATATAATAATGAATTAGCAATAATAAAATCAGATATTTCCTTAATATCAGGAGTAGGTGGAGAAACAAAAAAGATTCTATATGAAAACGGATTTGACACAATTGAAAAAATCGCAAACGCTTCAGTAGAACAATTAACAATGAAAAAAATAAAAACAAAAGCACCAATATTTAATCAAAGAGCAAAGGCGCTACATTTTCAAGAGATAATAAAAATTCAAGATGGGTTTAAAGACGAAATTGAAAATTTATCGGAAGCAATATTTCTTGATCTAGAAGACTTAGATTCGTATTTTGTTCCAAGTAATCTTGATTCATTTATTTTTATATACGGTATTCTAATTAAAAATGGAAAACAAATGGAATTCATCCCAATTATAAATGATACTCCTAAAACAAATGATGAAAGCAAAAATAAATTTCTCTATTTTTTAGAAAAGTTACAAGAATACCCAAAATATAAGATATTTCATTGGGGATCCCATGAAAAAACAGTTTTAAAAAAGGAAGCTGAAAAATTCGATTCTTTGGAAAAATTTGAGGAAATAGAAATACGGTTAATGAATCTAAAACCCATTGTTGAAAAATATTTTGCTTTCCCAATTTATTCTTATTCAATCAAAGATGTAGCAAACTATTTAGGTTTTTCATGGAAAGAAACAGACATGGAAGGATTATCTGCTGTAGTTAAATTTTTAGAGTATTTAGAAGATAAAAGTAAAAAATCGATAATAGAATCGTTAGTGATGTATAATAAAGATGATGTTTTAGCTCTAAATTACGTTTTAGAGAAATTATTTACTATTTCATAAGAGAATTTACACTGCTAGATAGATTAAAATTATAATTTCAAAAGCTTAGATATTTAGTTAAGGTTTTTTTATTCTTCTCTTGATATATGAATTCACATAAGCCATTTTAATAAATCGATAACACTTCTTCATCAATCTTTTAATTCTCTGAAATTTTTATGAAAACTAATAATTCTTATTTTCTACAATTTTCTTAAACAAAGTTTCAATTGGATTTAAAATTTCTCTAGGTTCTTCAATTGATCGGGGCCAAGTTTTACTTAAAGTAAAATACTCTTTTTCTTCTAATTGATGATTTTCAAATCCTGACCAGTTTTCTTTTGTGAAAACAAGGAAGAATGTTTTGATTTCAGGGTATTCTGATAAATAAACATTTTTCTTTTTGATGTATTTTTCTTCCCATTCGTTTCTTGAATAACCTAATTGTAGTTTGCACTCAATAATTGCTTGTAATTTTTTATCTCTCCACACTGACAAATCAGGTTTTAATATTTTTATTTTTCTTTGATCATTTGTAATTCTTATTCCTTTTTCAATTTCAACATTGAAATTATTTTTTTTCCAATCAAAAAACAATTGGAGATAATAACCTACAGTTTCTTGAAAAAAATACGCTCCAGGAGTAGCTACATGTTTTTTAAGGAAAATCTTCATTTTGTCTTCAAATTGAAAAAAAGCACTCATTCTCAAAATGATTGCATTAGAAATAATTTGATTATCAATAAGATTTTGATATGAGCTAATTTTAATTAGTTTTTTTCGATGATTCTTAATAATTTGAATTTTTTCATCAAAAAATTGTTTACAAAAATCTTTTTCTATTTCTAAAAATGGTTCTGGTTCCATATGTTCCGTATTCCTTTGATTTTGATGTTTTCTGGTTAATTTAAATTTTAATTTATCTTTTTTTCCAATTTTTTGTAATATTTTTCCTCTTTTTTTCCTAAATAGGCTATTATATGTTTACAAACAACAATATCACCTGTATTAGTGAAGTCTTTACAAGAACAAGTAAAGCTATTATTTTCATCTTTAATAATCTTGTATTCTTTAACTGTTTTGCTTCTTAGATCGATTTCTGTTTTTGGAATTTTTAAACCACGTTTTATTCTATTCTTATCTGTTGTAATTGTTAATCCTTTCTCTAATATTATTTTTAATGCATTTTCTTTTGCTCTATCCCTCGTTTTTACATCAATTTCCTTTTTATCTTCTCCTTGGACAGTTAAAAGGAGTCTCCCTGCTGTTGATGTTTGAGTAAAAAATCCAGTTCCTGCTATCAAAACAATTCCAATTATAGTTAATAATAATTGAATTAGCAAATCCGTTCTGAAAGAGTATTGAATAAATAATATTAATGCTCCTTCGGCCATTAATCCTATGGCAACAGTATTTTCATGAATTCCTCCAACTGTAACATTTCCTTTTCTGTGCCATTTGTTTTCTCCAAACCATCTCCAATCAATCCCCGATACAGTTAAAGAATCTTCGAATATATGCAGAATTATTCCTGTAAACAACCCTAAACTGGCAGTAATTATAGCTGCAATTCCATAAAACACATCTATTTCCATTTTTTCGATTGATTCAAAACTTGAAAGGATACTATAGACTATCGATGGAAAAACTAAATAAACAATGCCTACTCCAATAAATCCTAATAGCATATAAACTAAGAACATAATAACTGTTAGTAACGCACCCTCTATCGAGTGCATGAATCCTCTGTGCTTTTCTTCTTTTAAAACAATAGTTAAGGGTTTATATATACCATATTTAAAGAAATTTCCTACAGTTGGATATTCTTTGAAGATTTTACTATGTCCTTTATAGTCAACATCAGGAATCAAGCTTCCCCAAGCAATTGTTAATATTAACATTAATGATAAAAACGTAGACAGTATTCCATCAGAAAAAATACTCATAAAAGGAAAATATATTGTTAAACCAATTACAAGAGATAGGGTTAAGTGATAAGTTCCCCTCAATAAATTCACCTTGTCAGAATAATTTTTAATATTTAAATAAATTCTTCAGTAAAAATAATTTTTCATCCCAATTTGTGTGAAATTTGGGTGTTTATAACTAGTTTTCCTTTAATAACATTATAACAAAGTTTTTTGGGATTATAAAATTGAAAAATACAAAAATAGCACCTAACGAAGATCAACTAGAATGGTTAGACGATACTCTCATTCATCAATCCGAAACGTCCTTTATCAAAAATTTTCGTCAAGATATTGGTGAAATCAAACGTATCGAATCAAGAAAACTGGAAGAATATTTTTCTAATTTAGAAGATAGTGATTTTGAAGAATCAGTTTATGCTGTTGAAGAGAATCATATTGTTTCGCTATATTTGATAAGACACATCTCTCAATCAGAGGAATTTCTTTTACAACTTGATAACTTACCCTTATTGCGAAATCTTCATCTCAAAAATTTCATAATTCCTATTGATTTCCCAATAGTTCGGATATTACGTCACCTTGAAATCCATGAGTCAGTTATTAGCCATTTTCATGATTTTTCTAACCTTTCTCTTCTTGAAAGACTTGTTTTACATGATTGCAATATGTCTATTCTCCCTGAATCCATTACTGAACTTGAATTCCTTAGAGATCTTGAAATTCTATCTGATCGTGAAGTTATCGATAATTCAAGTGAAGAATGTTTAACAAAGCCTCCTAAAAACTTAGGAAATTTAGTTAATTTAGAAATTCTCTCAATAGAATCTACTGAACTTAATGAATTGCCTGGTAATTTAAGTAATCTCAGGAAATTGAAGATACTGTATCTTTCTGATAATAATCTAAATAATCTGCCTAAATCGATCGGAGAATTAGAAAAACTAGAGAAAATTGGATTAAGCGGTAATAAGCTTTCAAATTTTCCAAAATCCTTTTTCAATTTGACAGCCTTAAAGAGTTTATCAATGGCAAGAAACAATTTTAGTGAATTACCACCTGAAATTTCTCAATTACTCCGTTTAGAAGAGATTAATTTACTAGATAATCCCTGGACTTCCTTTCCAAAGGAAATTGCTGAAATTCCTTTTCTAAAGAAAATAATAGCTAATTCTTCCTCAAAAGGGTTGTTTCCATCAGAAATTTTTGAAAAAGTAAAGAAAAATTTGTTGAAAATCGAATATAAGTGAAAAAAAGGAAGAAAAGAAAAAAATATAGAAAAATAAAGCTTAACGGACTTTTGCAAATAAATATTTCCGTATATGTTCTTCATCTGATCGAGATTTCAAAACTAAATCTTTTCGTAGCTTACCATCGAATTTCCAAGAAAATTCACGTTTAGCAAGATTATAAGATTCGGGATCAGATTGAGAAATATATTCAAGAAATGTAGAAATATTATCTTTTCCTGATATTACTAAAATCCAATAAACTTTATCGGGTTCATCCTTTTCGGATTTAGGATATACATGTGTCTCTATGTCTAATTCTAGTTGAATAAGATCAGCTAAGAATTCAACATCTTCTTTAAGATAGCAATTGGTGCTAAAATGAATCTGATGATTATTAAAGCTTCCATCACCTAAGAAAAAGTAAAGAAGTATAATGGGGGTTAATTTTAGATCTCTAGGAATTCTTTTTACTCCATTTTGATAAAAAAACTCGTAAAGTTTTTGAATCTGAACACTTGATTGTGTCATGAGTCTAGAATACCATCGAAATTTCCCATCTTTTCCTTTTCGGTAACTATCCTTAATGTGAGGATTGTATCCAAATGTAGAAAATATTTCTTGAACAAGTTCAAGCTTTTTTTTCTCGATAATGGAGGTCTCAATCCTAAATGATGCGGTTGAAAATTTGCTAATTAACTCAGTTGAATTATTAAATTTCTCAACAAATTCTTGAAAATTCTTGTCATTGATTTCTTTTTTATCAATTTTATTTAGTATATAATTGATGATAATCATAGACTGTTCATAAAGATCTAAATCTGGAAGGATATTATCTAAAAACTTTGTATTAGTTTTCAAATGTGCATCTCCTGTGACATCACCAACAATAATCTGTTCTACTTTATCTGAAAATGGTTTCCAAAAAGGCCAATTACCATCTTTATAATGCAAAACAATCTTTGACATATCATTACGAGAATGTATTTTCAATCCAGATTTCCTAAGAATTTTTTTGATTTTGTCTTTCCGCATATGATATTTCTCACTAAGTTTCCTTAAAGAAATAAGAGACATGTAGTCTGAAATTATAGAAAGTTCTTCTATATTCATTTCTTTTTTCACCTTCCGTATACTTTTTTCTCTGCTTATGCAGGATTTTCCGTATCGATTTTTTCTTAAACTGACTAATTTAATCTGTTTTTTTTAAAAGAGTTGTATTGTTGTTTGTTTTTGTATGTTTAATGTGCGTCACCTATAGATACGCTGACTACTTTCCGGAAACCGGCATCGTCTTGCTTTGCAACCTGTGTGACCAACGTGTGGTACCAATCGGGTTCTCTATAGGAGAATTACGCATATTATCGTTTGTTTTATCAGCTTTTTGCCTGATCGTGTTGTTCGATTGGCTTGTGCCTTTTTCGAATTGTTTTTTTGTTCGTATGTGTTTTTTTTTTAAAAAAGTGAGGGTTTTTTTATACAAACTTTTATTTTTTTTCCCCTTTTTAAGTTTTTCTCCTATTTTTTGTCCTATATATAAATAGAAGTGCTTTTATTTCTTCTTTTCTTATTTAAAGAGCATTTTTTTTCTTATTGTTCTTCTCCTTTTCCCTTCTTCTCTCATGCTTTTTCTTCTTTTCCTATTTAAAGTTGAATTTTATACTAGTGTGAGTGTTGTATCATCGCTGCACGGTCTTTTTTGAAGGTTTTTTTCCTTCATTTGCTTAGTGGATACTCTGTACATCTATTGACTTGATTTTTTTCTTTTTTTCTCTTTTTTGTTTTAGCAGCAAAAATTTTCTCATTATTTGTTGAGAATTTCTCTTTTTTTTTACTTTTAGTCATCTCTCTTTGAATATTTTATTTATTAATAATATAATATTATTTTATTAGTCTAATCGCAATTTATTATTTTAATCTAATTAAGAAGATAAAGAATTAGATATGTAATATGCCAATAACGAAAAGTTTATATGAATCAATAGTATTCATAGTACTTAGAGTTAGTTATGTCCAAATCTTTACCTAAAATTTCTGAGTTAATTAGAGATGTATTAAATCTTTCTAAAACTGAATCCAACATTTTATTTTTATTATGGAGTCAGAAAAATAATAATTATCAAATTATTAAGCATGAATTGACTAAAGATGACTTTATTATGGAATTTGATAGGAAACTTCTTACTAAAGGTCTTTCTATTAAAGATTTTATGAATATTCTTTATCTCACTCAATCTAGTATTCAAAAAGCTATGAATTCTCTTATTTCGAAAACCTATGTCTCTCGTGTTAAGGTTAATAAGGAATTTCGCTATTCTTCAACGTCCTTAGCCTTTCTAACATTTCAAAAGGAATTATCTTCTTTCCAAAAGAATTTTTCTCAGTACTTAGCTCCCTTACTCTCAAATAGCAATCCGGAGAAAGCTTTCAAAGATATTTCTCAACAAATTCGGAATGATTGGGTCTTTGACGGGTGGAGAGAGCATTTTGGAAGAGAAAATTTCCTTTTTCATTCTAAAAACAACTCTTCTGGAGGACTTAATAAAAATGATTTGGAGATGTTTAAACGGGATACGGATGGTAGTGAATTAACTGATCTTATTCAACAAATTTCGGTCGGAAACTCACTTTACTTTCGAACTGGTAAACCTTACACTTCTATTCTTCATTTACAGGCAAATATTCAACAATCTCTTTGGAATATTCAATGTTCTCAACATCAATCAGCTACAGGCTCTAACTGATAGAATTGAAACATTTTTGCTCTAATAAAAACCATTTAGTTGATGATAGTCAAGCATTAATTTCCTTGTCTTCTGGAGCATTAATTTGTCTGAATTGCATAAGAGCTCAATCTTTGAAAGAGTCTGATCTTTCAAATTTATTTTCAATTAAGAGTTTAGAAGATCTTTTTATCAAAAATTTACGAATTACTATAAAAATTAATCCAGCAGTTAGTGAGAAACTCAGAAAATTTCTCTTAAATGAAGATTTTCGTGTCTTATTAGGAGGATTAATAGATTATTTAACTAATCTTGGAAAAAAAGATATTTTTATTACGAGTATTAGTGAGTTTGAATCAAAACATAAAACAAAACAAGTAACTCTTAGTCTTTATGATGAAAAAATGAAAACAAGGACATTCCAGACGTCTTACCTAAAACTAATGCGAAATCCTCAAGCTTCTTTAGAAAAACTAACAAGCCAATTTTTACAACTTCTTAACATTCCTCATGTTATTACTTTTATAATTCCCTGGAATAAAACCCATTCTTTATATATCTCACCAGAATATTCTAATTTCTATGAATTATTTGATTTTCAGACTAGATTTAAACTAGAAAATAAAACATTATTGGACTTACAGAATCAATTTTTTGAGATATTAGCGGTCTGGTATTATTTTGGTAAATTAGATTTCCTTCATAATCAATTTTATCATGCTGAAAACGAAAATACCGTATTCCTCGTTCAAATAGACCACGAAAATCCTGGGTATCCTTTAGCATTTAGCTGTTCCCCACAAGGATTAGATTATACTCTTTTACGACAAGAACTTCATAATGATCTTTATTTTGAAGAATGGAAAAGAATTTTGGATTTTTTACAGGTTGGATTCGATTCTGATAAAGGAGAAAAAGTTAATGAACAGTTTATACAACAATTCACTAATAAATTATCTGATATTATTGAAAAAGTTTCAAAATCAGCAAATATAAAACAAATAGTTCTACAAAAGATTCTTTCAGGCACAGCTCATCAATGGCATGATTATTTGGTTTCATTGTTTAAACAATCACCTCTAATATTTCAAATTTTTTTTCCGGATGTAAATCTTGCTGAATTCTGTAAGGAAACTTCACTTTCTCTTATTAAACAGTTACGAGGACCTTGGAAATCATTTGTTCAAAAGAATTCGAACTCTTTTTTAGACAATTTTCCTCATCAATGTATCTATGAAGAAAAAGAGTCCTTTATTGAGACGATTGAAGAGTGTTTAAAGAAATTAAACGCTAATAGAAAGGATTACGAAAAATTAGAACGCCTTTCAAACTTATTAGAATTATCGTTTCAGATATGGCAACAAATACTTTTAGATGGAAAAATTGGTCTAATATTCACTGAAATGAGTAAACTATATTAATTTTCGAAATGTCTTTTGGTACTGATGAAATATTCGATTGCAAATATAAATCTATAGCCAAATTCAAACTCCAACAACAATTACTTTGTATTCCTCAACTTCAGGAAATCAAAACATTATCCTTCCTTCCTGTTTTTTAATGGGAACTATCAGAATCCTCTCAATATTACAAACAAGAAAAAGAAAATCCAATAAAATGCGAAATTTTGTCAGTTTGTGGTCTTATTAGCCAATATTTGTCCCATTTTATCCATCCCCTTGAATTCTGTCTTTCATCTCTCCCAAAAGGTTTCAAATTTGGTATAAAATTTGAAGTATTACTCGTATAATTATAGACTTTAATTTTATAAATTATCTTTTTACATATTTTTTACCTAAATCATAATTTAAATTGGTTATAAGGATTAAATCCAGTAGCAGCATGATCGTAAACAATACAAAAAAGGTTCCAGATGCTAAATATTGATAAGCAAACTGATTATCTTCAAATAATAATAGAAATTGAATTAATATGTATAACGCAATAACAACAGGAAAAAAAAGAAATGCAAAAAGGGATTTTAAGCTTCCTAAGGTCTTATTTTTTATTCTCGTTGATAGAATTTTTTGAATTGAATAGTAAACTACTAATCCTAAAAATGAGCAAATCAATAATATAGATAATTGTGGTCGTATTAATACTTGTATTAAGCCTATTTCGCTTTCAACAGCAATAGAAATTTTAGAAATTACTAAAAAAGTAATTACTGACAGTATAAAAACACTTGAAAGTATTCCTAAGGTTCTTTTATTAAAAGCATCACTAGAATAGGAATTCTTCCAATTTATATTAATCAGATCTTTGATAAAAAACATAACAAAAGAATAAAGAAAAAATATTACTATGTAGAGTAGGAAAAAAAAGATCGCTACATCATCATTTATCTCGTTGGCAATGAATGCACTCATTAAAGAAATAGTTGACGACTCAGATGATACTAACATAGAAAAAAAGGCTGGTAGTATTAATAGAAATGAATAAAAAGTGAAACTTAAAACTATAGAATCAAAAAATGCTAGTTTTATTTTATAACATAATAAGATGATAATTGTTAACCAAAGGCTAATATTACTATTACTATTAATATTACTATTACTATTACAATAGAATTTAAATTTGCAATCAGAAGACTCAGAAATATAACAAATATGCTTGGATTATTTTTAAATACTGGAATATCTGTTTCTGATACAAAATTATTTTGCTTTTTTGTCTCTAATTCATGTTTTGTTATTAATCCTTCTTCAAATGCAATAATCAAGTCAAAAACATCTTGACCTTTTTCTGTCAAGTCATAAAATCCATCAAAATCGCGTTTTTGTATCAGTTCCTCCATTTTATTCAAATGAAAAGAAAGTTTACTAGTAGATTCTAATGATAATTGTTTTAATAATTCAGAAAATGATTTGGGAGCGGCTTGGATGAGTTTAATAATGTCTACTCTAATTTGATTTCCTAAAAGATTCATCAAATTAGCTATTTCACTCGATGAAATATTTTTATGCAATCTTTGATCACCAATTTAAGTAAAAAAATGATTTTTTTTATATATTTTGACAATTATTATCAGTCAAGAAAAATTGACTAAATTTCTAAGGTCATTTTAAGATCATTCGTACTATTTCTAGTATTATTTCGATTATTAACGTGAACAGGATTAAGATTATTCCCCATATTAATAAATTTAGTAATATTATTCCAACTATTCGATAACTTTTTCGTATTAATGCTTTATCTGATATTTCATCCAATTATTCTTCTGTCATTTTATCCATCGCCTCTAATCTAATCTTTTTGTATAATTTCATAAGACTCAAATAAGGATTCTATAATCTTTATTGAGTGAATCAATGAATCTTACAAAAAGGTGTAAAATTCGTAGTTACATGGTTAATCATTCCAAATTTCATCTGAATCATTATCCCAAAATGATGTCGATAGAATTTGTGCTTTTTCAAGGTCTAATATCTTTCTTCGATCTTTAATTGATACTTGATAAGCAATGTCAAAATTTTTTTCATTTTTTGGTTTCATGTTTTGTGAATCTTTTCCCAATAGAAGAACTTACATAATTATCTTTAGTTTTGATAGATTGTAATTAAAAATTTATGGACATTTTATTAAAATAGTAATTTTTTAGTGTAATAAGTCAAATTTGGAGATATTCATGTTGGTTGAAGCATCTTATGAAAAATGAACACACACCTGATGATCAGGCTGGAAGAAACAATATAATATTTATTTTGTGCATGCTTTCATTATTTCCATTATTTTTTCTATTAATAATCTATATAGTGCTTAATCAAGTTGGAATTGATTAATCCAAGTATTTGACGTACTTTAATACCATCTTATTCGGTTATTCCGCTTTAATAATGTATAAATAGGGTTTGAGATTCTTTCAAATATTCAGGTGGATTTGAGTATGTTTAGTTGGATTTTTTCTAAAAAAAATGTTAATTTAAGAGTTTTAAGATTTCTATTAGGTATTCCTTTTTTTGGGGGTATTTTGATCTCATTTAAATTGTTCCTAAGTCGTGATATTCCTATTGAGTCCTTTCAAGGATTGTCAAATCTGATTATTACCGTTATTTTTTCTCTTAATTTAGTAGGATTCAGCTTTCTAGGATTATTGGTGATTTATTTATTCCAACGTTTTCATGAAAAATAGTTATCAAAAATGGAGTTTAGAATAAAACAGATTTTCTTGGTTAAATCACCTTTCTTTCAACGAATTATAATCCAAACCTAGTGCCCTATCGTCAGATCGATGATACGGACGCGGTTTCGGTGAACAACGGTTCGGATCTTAAAAGAATTGAATTGCAACGACACTGTAGGCAATTGACTTACTTCGATATCATGGTATTTGGTTATTCTATACACCTTTCTTTTTCATCTCTACCATTTTCCTTTTCAATTAACAGTAGCC
>MDVS01000148.1 GCA_001940645.1 Candidatus Heimdallarchaeota archaeon LC_3 | reverse complement strand
TCTCAAGATAACTGCTGGTCAAATTTCTGTTCATGGAGACTTAGGTTTTTTTAATAGTTCTGTTTTCCGATAGCATTCTCGTAACTCTCTTGCTCTTTGATTAGCTGAGTAAAACAACTTTAAATCTTTTTAGTCCCCAAAGCATGTCTCTACAAAGACACAGAAGGATGGGATGGGTATTTATGTAAGAGCTAAAAAGAATGAAACGGGGATAATTATCAAGAGCAAGAGAGTTACGAGAATGCTATCGGAAAACAGAACTATTAAAATACTATTTAAAAATTGCAAAATAAAATTTTTAGGGAAATTTATAAATTAGGTTCACCTTTTCCATTCGTTTGTTCTCAAATGTTTAGGGGTAAATTCTATGTTAAATCGCAAAATAACACTTTTTATGGTGCTCTTAGGAGTATTTTTAATTTTTTCTTCGTCATTGAAGAGTTTTGAAAGTTTTCAGAGGAATTCCAATAAAACAGATATTTCTAGTCTGAAATCTCCTCTCAAGATAACTGCTGGTCAAATTTCTGTTCATGGAGACTTAGGTTTTTTTAATAGTTCTGTTTTCCGATAGCATTCTCGTAACTCTCTTGCTCTTTGATTAGCTGAGTAAAACAACTTTAAATCTTTTTAGTCCCCAAAGCATGTCTCTACAAAGACACAGAAGGATGGGATGGGTATTTATGTAAGAGCTAAAAAGAATGAAACGGGGATAATTATCAAGAGCAAGAGAGTTACGAGAATGCTATCGGAAAACAGAACTATTAAAATACTATTTAAAAATTGCAAAATAAAATTTTTAGGGAAATTTATAAATTAGGTTCACCTTTTCCATTCGTTTGTTCTCAAATGTTTAGGGGTAAATTCTATGTTAAATCGCAAAATAACACTTTTTATGGTGCTCTTAGGAGTATTTTTAATTTTTTCTTCGTCATTGAAGAGTTTTGAAAGTTTTCAGAGGAATTCCAATAAAACAGATATTTCTAGTCTGAAATCTCCTCTCAAGATAACTGCTGGTCAAATTTCTGTTCATGGAGACTTAGGTTTTTTTAATCCTCCTTGGACTGGTTCAGGTTCAACAAATGATCCTTATGTTATTAATGATTGTGATATTAGAAATAACGCTGGTTCTGCTATTGAAATTATTGATACTGTCAGCCATTTTGTTATTATGAATTGTTATTTGTTTGAAAACGATATTGGTATTTATTTACATAATGCTTCCAATGGAATTTTACAAAATAATACAATCTTTGATAATAATGTCGGAATAGTAGTTGGATTAAGTGAGAATACGACTTTAACGGCTAATAATATCCAATTTAGTTTTAATGAGGGATTAATATTTAATGTTTCATCTCTAACTCATATTTGTAACAATACAATAGTCAATAACACAATTGGGATTAATAGTGCTTATTCTGATTATTTTGAAATTAAAAGTAATTTGATTGGAGTTAATGGGTTAGGAATTAAATTTGTTTCCTCCAATCGTTCCATTATTTTTCGTAATACTATTATGAACAATACTGGTTATGGAGTGACCATCAGTAATTCGAGTTATAATAATATTACTCAAAACAACTTTTTAAATAATAATCGGAATGGAATTTCCCAAGCATACGATGATAACGACATTTCTGATGGTGTTCTTTGGTTTTATAATTATTGGGACACTTTGACAAGCACAACTAACCCTTATATTATTGATGGCCCAAGTAATACTGAGGATGCTATACCAGAAGCAAATTTTCTTGTTTTTTCAGATGATGAATGTCCTCTATTTACGAAACCAATATCCACAGGTTTAGGAATAACACCATTACTTATAGCGATAGTTTTTGTTTCAATCATTAGAATCAGAAAAATATTGAATAAAAAAACTTAAATAAATAAAAGAATGTACCAGTACTTCTGCAAGACTAGATCAACTTAGTTCATTTGACCTCCAAAGGGTTTGTAGTAGACGCTTGAATCTTAAACCTGTCAAAATTAATTATAATTCTATTATAATTCTAGAATAACATGGTTTGAAGTTGCAGATGATGGAGATGGTGTTAACAATGGAGATGATGGTGATTTAGATATTAAGTATCCGGATGGTCATTGGGAAAACGTATATGATGTAAGGTGGAATTAAATTTCAAATATTTTCTCATCTAATACAAACGTAAAGAATCGAACCACTGATTACTCTGATATTAAACACAGTAAAAATTGAGAAAAAATAAATTAAATGAAATAAATGATATTGGTAAAAACCATATCATTTTTTCACTTCTCCAAGTATTAGTCCAATTTCTTCCTTACTTCGCCCTGCTGACAGTAATTGATTTGTCATTTTCTCTTTTTCCTCTTGTTTGGGTTTAAGAATGGTGATTTTTATAGCCATTTAACAAATTTTGAGAAAAATTTCTTAGGACCCTAAATTATTATTAAAAAAACTCAAAAAAAGTCAAACCTGACAATGATATCTCATAACATATTCAATAATAAATAAGTGATTTACATTATAATATAATGTATATTCTTTTATATAATATCTCTTTTACTTGATTTGGTAGTTATTTTATATCAAATGGTTAATTATCCAATTAGCTTCTTAAGCCTCTCTAAAAGGAAACAATATAAGAAGGAATTAAAGTTCAAGAGTCAAACGAATGGCTTCATGTAGCAACATTATTTTTTCTTTATAATTTCTTTGTATGAGCTGAATTGTCATCACAAAATCTTTGGGCTATACATTGGAGGACAAATGCATGTTAATTGCATTAACAACAAAATTGAGGATTTATTAATGAGTATAAACAAAGACAATAAACCTAATGGAGAAATTAGTAATTTTCTCATTCCAGATGAGCTGATTACAGAAATAAAAAAGATACCTGAAAATTCTTTACAGAATGATATGATTTTTCACATCTATCGAGATATAAATGTTAAAAATAGTCTTAGAAGTTTTTTTAGAATAAATGACAATCATTCAAAACAAAATGCAATAGGACAAATGTATGAAGTTTATTGCTATTTTTTGCTTCTTACATGGGCAAAAAATCATCCTAAAGTATCAAACTTTGTATTAAAAGGACCGAACTTAAAAAAAATACCCGAAGAATCAAAGATTCCACATGGGATTAGATATAATAAAGAAAAACAAATAGTCTATGAATCATCTGGGTATAGCATTGCAGAATATGATGCAATTTTTGTATGGAATAACATTCCTGTCTTTATAGAAGTTAAGAAGGGAATAGGTATTAGAGAAGAGACTTATAGAAAAATAAATCTCAGGGAAAAGCTATTACGAAAGGTATTTCAAACAAAGAAAGTAATTTGTTTATTTATTAACCCAGATATTGATATCCCTAACAAAATTTATAGGTTACCCTTTTTTGAGAGTATTTTAATTCCCATACCTGAAAAAATAACAAAAAAATTGTTACAAAGGAACTATCGTGATCCGAAGAATGAATTAAAAATCATTACAGGTGAAAAAATTATTACTTTACCGATAATTGGTACAAAAAACATTCCGTACAAAATAATTGAGACAAATTTAGTTGGGGATATCAGAAAAACATTAAGAAATGAGATAACTATGACTAAGTTCTTCGAAAAAAATAGAGAATATTTAGGGATCATTTACCGTCTCCTAATTGGTGAAATAAGTCCTAACCAATATCAAAATTTCATTGAATTCATAAATCAACAATTTGATGATCAAATAACTATAAAACCAGTGACTAAAATAGTCATTGGAATAAATTTGTACCCAGAAAAAAATTTAACACCATTTATTATCCTAATTAAAGGGAAAAAAGATAAAATCTATCGATACCAATTTCATTCAGATTATACAAGTAGAAAACTAATCACCAAGCAGTCATCTCTGTATAAGGAATTAGGAGTTTTCAAACGAAAACAGAAATTGAATTTCGAATATTTTGAATTATTCTACAACAAAAGGAAGCAATTAATAATTCCCTCTTGGAGAAATATTAAGTAATTCAATAAATACTGTGCTAGATAACATCATCCAATACTAGATCTAATAAAAGAATTTTATCGATAAATCAAGGAATTTCCAACCCATAATCGTTTTTTTAAGGTCTACAAATATATTTAAGAGTAATTTTTCATTAAAGGTTCCAAAGATCTCAAAAAGGGGTGCTTTATAAAATGTAATTTGTCTCATAAATGTTCACTTTTTCAAATTGTATTATTTCTTAATTTTTTTCCTAATTATTTATTCATAAAATGAATCTACTACGGTTAGGATATTATTGAATTCTGTTGTTGTGATCGAATTAATACAAACTGAATTCATTTTATTATTTCTTATATTATTTAATTTTTTATAGATTAGGACATAAGAAAATAATAAAATCAATTTAATCAATGGATCTGTTCCAAATAATACATAGGTAAACAATAACGCATTTCCTATTCCCAATTGAAAACGGAAAAAATTACTTAAATTTCTTGGAAAAGTAATCAATGCTTGAAAAATAGTTGGGGATACTAGGACAGCTTCAATATACAAAATATTGTTATTTAGAAATTGAAATAATGTATTATTCGATAAATATAAATAATTTATTAAAAGGATCAAAATAAATATTATAAAACCTAAAAAGCGCATGGAACATCCTTTACAAAAATATAAATCTCTGATTTTAAACAAATGGTTCTGAAAAAATTGACATTTGGGATGATGAGCAAAAATATTATATTGTTGTGAAAATTTTATCCTATTCAACATCTAAAACTTTCTTAATTGATAATTAAGGATCTTAGGTTATAATTTCACTTTCATCCTAAGAAAATAAACCTCTACCGAAGAGAAGAGCTTTAGTATATCAAAGTTGCGTTGATACGTTTTTAGACTGGGATCGATTAAAAGGCATTGATACTAATTTTGATGTTGAACAAAAGAGAAGAGTCCTTACATGGATTGCTTACAAAAATCACTGCGAAAATAAGACCAAAATTAATGAAAATATACTGAATATTAGAATTAAAGATATTTTAAAAAAATCTAATACCCCTAAAGCTCATTTGGCGTTGAAAAATGAAATCTTAAGATCTGAAATCCTTGCACCATCACCACCTGAGGGGTATTCATTTGTTTATCAATCATTTTATGAATTTTTAATAGCTAAGTATGTTTATGATAATAATCTGAATAAAGAAATAATTGACAAATATTACGATAGACGATGGAGAGAAATAATAGGTATCCAATAAAACAATTATTTTCTTTCCCAATTTGGAAAAAGTAATCCTTACATTCTTCCAAAGTCCCAATTTTATATTGGACTGTGACTTTTCCTGTCACAATTTAAATATAATAAAGGATTGATTAGTTATGATTTCAGTAAAAAATAATGAATATCAGAAATTGAAAAAGAATTTAACTCCTGCTCCACCATCTATACAGTTTTCGTTCATAGATTTAGACAGTCGAATAATAGTGCATTATTTAGTAGATTCTGAATCAGTATACTATATAGCATTAGAAGTGCCATGTTTTTGTGCGCCAGAAATAAATATTATGACACTTTTCCTACGCAACCCAAAAGCACAAGATTATATTATTGCTTCAACGTGTTCAGACTGTATAACACAGATGGGGAAAATCATTAAGAAGGAAAATATCTATTCGTATTATGATTTGGATTATGAAGAACTATTGGGAGAAATAGAAGAAAAAGGAAGACTCTCAAAAAAAACTAAGATGATTTTAGTTCGAACTCAAATAAGTGATCTGAAATTTCAAAGAAATATTTTTCACTAAAAGAGAAAATATAAATAATTAGTTTCCAAATAATAATTATGTCATACCGAGAACTTTTGACTGATAGGTTTAAAGTGGTTTAATTTATAGTGAACGTTGTATTAATCCGGTTTGTATTGATACTGATTTTTAAATTCACTAGATTTATAGGCGTTGATTAACATAAATTCTAGGAAAAAAAATAATGTATCTAAAAAAATGGAGAGTTTTCTCACTGATCTGTTAAACGCTCAACAAGATATCAAAATACATCCGAAAATACCCCTAAAAGAATCCCGTTCTCAACCACGTCAATTTGATGGTGTAATAATACATTCCATACCTGATCTATTAACTGATGTAAAAATAGCTATTGAAGTCAAATATTGGAATCAAGATGTCCAAGTTAACAAAGTAGATTCGTTCTATACTGCTTTATCAGATTGTGGTTTTAATAAAGGAGTAATGATAACAAACAAAGGGTTTCAAGCTGGTGCAATTGATTCAGCTCGAAGGCATGATATTGATTTATTGCTGTTTAAGAAAATGAAAAATGATTATTTATCAAATGATAGTATTAAGACAATAGGAATTGACCTCAATTTATGTATTCCCGAAATAAATAATTTTCAACTAAGTCTTTATCAAGAAGATTTTTCAGAACAAGAAAAGATTCAAATCCATAAAAAAACAAAATTGACCACTCACCGGAAAAAAAACCCCATTTTATTTTATTCACAGGATGGTCAAATAGCTAGCGATATTTTTTCAATAATTGATAGGTCTGTGAAAAACTATACTAACTTAGACATTGATAATACAGATAAGAAAGAACAATCAGTAACAGCTAATCTTGAAGAGTATAATTTATTCACATTTTTACCTGAAACATTAATTAAAAGAGCAATTCGCGTACGAAGTGTATCATTCAATGTTAAATTTCAATATATTCATCATAAAATGGATATTATAGGAAAAGATTATTATTTTCTACTCATAAATTGTATTTCACTAGAAGAAAGGATAATTCCAGATGAGACCGTTTATAAACTCCTTGAAAAATATCAATTGGATGATTCTTTCCTTTGATATTTTAAAACAAGTGATGATATTCACCTTAAATGATAATCACCTTACTAAAGGAATTTAGGTGAAATGTCAAAAGATTCATTAAACTTAAACCTTATATAATTAAAATAAGCCGAATTTATATGTGAAAAAAATCTATCTTGATGAATTCCAATGGATTAACCTGCTAAGAGCAAAAAAAGGTAATCAAGAAAATTATGAAGCATTATTAAATACTCTGGCTAATCCAAATGGTTCGTTTAGTCTACATTTGTCATATGCTAATGTATATGAAACACTACGTCAATCTAATGAAAGAAAAAGTAATGAATTGCTTAGATTTCAAATTAAAATGTCTAATGGGAGGTTTATCGCCCCTTGGTCAGTGATAATACCAATAGAAATAAGAAATGTAATCAGGGAAATATTAGGTAGATCTAATGTTGATATTAGAAGATTTGTGTTTGGGGAAGGTCTCCGCTATTTTTTTGGAGATTACGAATCTAATCAAGAAATTTATGGAATATTTAAATCCCAATCTGCTCAAAACAATTTTTTATTAAGATTTTTCACTTCAACTGAATTTCCTTCCTATGTAAAAGACCAAGTTGAGAAAGATACAATTTATTTACACTCAACTTTGACAACTATGATTCAATCTGAGTATAATCAAAAGGATAAAGTTGATAAAAAGAAGAAAGCTAAAGGAAGGACCATTCTGAATTTGAATGAAATGATATTTGATGAAATTGATGGATTTCGCGAGAAAGGAAATTTTTCTTTTAAAGATCTAGAAATTATTAAACAACAAATGCCTACAACAATAGAAGGTTTTGAAAATTTACTTTCCAGAGTACCGACATTGAATACGTTCTCCAAACTTAATTACACAAGAAATACATCAATGAAAATGAAAAAAAACGATTTTTATGACTTACAAATTTCAATAGCGATTCCTTATTGTGATATCGTAATGGCAGAAAAAAGTTGGTCTAGTATAGCTAAAAATCATCAACTAGATAGATATAATAATACACTGATAACCCAAGCTTTTGGATTAAAACTATGTTAAAAATAAAGAAAAAAATCATCCCAAAATCTCCAACATTTTCATTGAAGATATTAATATTTCAATATTGTGTCTTCTTCTTCTTTTCTATCAATTTCCTATCCGAACATGTATTTATAAATTCCAATATCAATTAAATGACTGGGTGAATGTCTTCACCAATTGAGTATCGTTCTTCAACCTTTTTGTATAATATATCCACTTTCAATTATCTCTCACTATCAATTATTCAATTTTTTCCAACAAATAATTTGAGATTATTGGAACAAGGAATAGAAATCCATAAATGAATAATGGGAACAACAATCTTTCTGTTTCTCCTAATTGATTTTTTAATAATTCCTGAACATATGAAAATTCAAAAGGCCCAATAGTTATTGCAGATTGGAGGAGAAATGCAGTCAAATCTAAAAGATAAATAATAAAATATATCGTTAGAACGAAAAGTTTCCAAAAATTGCTTTTTACATCATCAATGATTCCCATTTTATATAACCTCATAAATTCCTTTTTCTTTTTCGATTATAAACACCAAAAAATAATATACTTACAAAAATTATCCAAATATTAAGAGAAGCTGTTGAAACAGGATTAGAAGTCGTTGGAGTAGTGTCTTTACTGGAAGTTGATGAAATAGAAGTTGAACTTGTGGGTGTTGTAGTTGTAGTAGAGGGTTGAGAAATAAAATTGATTTTGAATGTCTCAGTCCCATTAGCTAAATAGCCAATATTTCCAGCGAAATCGATTCCCACTAAAACGAATTCTATAAATCCAAGCTCAGTTGCTGTGATATTGAATTCTGACTTTCACTTTCATTTTAATATTACTTCTTTCTTTTCTAAAATCATCTAATATTTATGAGAACTTGACAGGAACAAAAACATCCACAGAATACAGTATAATTTCCTCTATCTGCCTGACGAGGATCGAGAATAATATTTTTTGAATTATCTAAATTTGTAGCAGGAGTCCCACCTGGTTTATGTGACCATTTACCGTCAAAATCTTGACGATACCAATGATAGTCGACACCAGGCCAAATTACTAAAGCAACTTTATGACTTTTTTCTGGACAGGGAGGACATGTGTCATCACAATCGACGCTTGATAGTCCATCAGAAATAGCACCTTGAGTAACCTCATTACAATTTATTTCTGAATTGAATACCGTTGTCATCGTTCCATTTTTCAGGCTCATAAGAAACTTTTGCTCTAGCAATCAAGCATACAAGGAGTCTTAATAGTTCCCACAACCATCCACAACTATTTTTTATTACTGTTGCCAAAAATTTTCACCCCAAATTCTGAATTCTGAATTACAGATATTATTATTTTTAAGACATCATCCTGAAGAGTTAAATTTACCTTTTTTAATATCATCGGTTTGTATGAAAAACACAAATTTGAAATAATGGATTTTTTATTTTTTCTGATCAATATTTATTTCTTTATCAATTTTCTTAAAATACTTCTTTTTTTTGCATTTTTTACTGATCTAATTATGAATTATCTAGAAAACCCCGTCAATAAAAGATTATAATCTAAGGACAAGGTAAAATGAAGAAATATTCATTATCAGTAGGATGAAAACAGCAAGTGTAAAAAACTTCTTAGATTTCATATCTAAACTCCCAAATGACCACAATAATATAATCTGGTATAAAGATTTTTGCTTAAAGGTCATGTATTATTTTTCCCTTTTGGATCTATTTAATCTCTCAACTTCATGACAGATTTGTGCCCAAAAAAAAGAAAATATAAGATGAAAAATTAAGAACTTCTCTTCCTTTTTAACAATACTATAATTGTTATAATTGATAGAGAAAATAATACATATTCTCCTCCAAAACTTCAATAAGAAACATTGAGAATATAGAATTTTCTGGTATAATGTCTTTCGATAAGATTTCTTTTTCAGAAGAAGTTTTTGAGCTCATAGGACAAAAAATCCACAGATTGAACTATCTAATATATTAAAGAAGAATTCTTTTATATATGAAATACCCCAAAATGAAAAAAAAATAATCTTAAAATTCGGTCAATTTTTTGTTTATTAACAATTATTCTTCTAGACTATATTATCGTCTTTGAAGTAAAAATGTGTTCTTTCTTTGTTATTTATTCTTTCTTTTTATCACCATTACCAGAGCAAATGCGAAAAGTATAATTGATAATTCTACATTAGACGAGGGAGGCGTTGATCCATCTTCAATTAATTCTACTGTTTCTATTACTGCTTCCCAAAAAATTTTTATTGTTTCAGCTTCAGTGAAAGTGATTTCTGAATCGGTAGGTGTGATATGCACTCCAGGCGCGTAATTGGCATTATCTGTAAAAACGTAATCCAAATTTATCCAGTCATTAAAACCATTTAATTTATCATAGCAGAAATCACCTTTTAATTCTTGTTCAAGATATTCTGATCTCCAATCCGTTACATTAGTGGAATAAGATTCAAAATACTGAAAAAAAAATATTATGAAAAAGATAAAACAAGGAAATACCGAACTTAAAACTGATTATAATCCAAATTTAAATATTATTGCTAGTTTAGATATTACATGAGTAAGGTTTTTCAAATTAGTCACATCCCAAGTTTATTCCAAACGGAAGTAAATTGGATTAAGAGTCCTGAAATGGTCTACCAAGTAGGACCATCACAAATAATAACACAATCAGTTACTACAACGGAGACAACAGCTGAAATAAGTACAACGACAATACAACAACCAACAACGGAAACAATAATAGTAAATATGTTTTGATAATTAAAAAGTGGAAACAAATTCATTACAGAAATATTGGTTATTAGGAATAGTTTACTTTTGAAATAGGCTTTAAATCAAGAAATTTTCTTTTATCCATTAGAAGAAAAATAATTTAAAAACTATTCAACATCATCGGATTGCGGATTGTAAGTAATATTGAGTTTCAAAATAAATTTTTCAAGTAATTTTCGTTATTTGTTTATTTTTGATCTCAATAACATTGGTGGTCTTCAGAATCAATTGTCACCTATTTACATAGAAAAACTATGTTACGCAATAAAGTCCTTTAAAATTTTTAATCCTAACACTAAATTATATGGTCATCAATCTGAAAAAAACGAATTAGATTCTGAGTTTGATCAAATCATTTCTATGATTGATTTTAGTAGTAACCTAAAGAATTTGCAAAACGATCAGGAAAAAGTTATTATTTTTTTAATTGGAAAATCTCAGGTTCTCAAAATAATTTCTGAAGGATTTAATAAGTCCAATCTTTTTTTTATTCTTTCTCCGAATGAATATATGACTGAAAATAGAAAATTAATGGGTGAGAATCAAAATGACGTTGATTTTGTTAGATTAATTAAATTAGAAGATTTAGTTATCTTTCCTAATTACTGGTGGTTTACAAATTATCCCTTTATTAAAGGAATTCCTGATAATTCCATTTATAAATTAATGCCTAGACTAGAGAGAAGAATATTTAACGGAAAATATAAGAAATATCGCCTCTTACAATTAAATGACCAAGAGAGAAGAGATGAAATGTTTACTGGAGGTCAAATTAAATTTGATGGTAAATTTTTAAAGTTTCATCCTTATCTGAATAGATTTATTAGAGCAAAGGAAGTCATAAATGGTGATTTTTTAATTAATATTCAGTCAGAATTTAGAGATAACAATTACAATATAGGCATAGCGTTAGATCCTTTCTATTCTTCAGAAGATTATTCAGTTACTTCTAATTATGAAAAAATACGTGGAATTCCATATTCTCTTTCTAAAATAATCCAAAAAAGTGTACAAGAAAAGCTTATGGTCTCGATATATTACCCTAATAAATTAGGTTTAGCAAGATATCCCATTAGAGCCATTGTTGATAGAAGGGATAAAGATTTTGAAATACATTTTCACTTTTACGAATTTAGGCCTCAAGATTCATCAATAGAAGGAAATATTATTAATAGATATCTTCATAGTATTTTCAATTTAAGAAAAGATTGTTTTAGGTATATTAGCGCAAGGAGTCTCTTTTTTGAAGAACCCACCTATTCTCAAGATCTTGTATTCCATAATCAAAAAAAAAGAGATTCTATTAAGTTATTTTGTATTGAAGGTTCAATCTCTGAAGAAAAATTTAGCAAATTGACTCAATTGTTCTTTATTTCAAATGATGAAATTAAAATTGTTTTCAAGGAACTTAATGAGGGTATTATAAGAGGATCAGAAATTTGACATTATTTGCGAGTTAAAGGGTGTTTTTAGAATAAAGAATAAATATTAAAAATTCAATTTCTTCATTTCTAACTTCATTTATTGATAAGGTCATTTTCAAAAGTGCTGAAATCTTGAAAAAAAAAACCTTCAAAAAATATCCAAACTAATAATTGAAGGAATGTTATTAAAATAATACATTATTTCGTCTAAATCCGGTTTAGTATCTGGAATAGTACAGATATCTCTAATACAATCTATGAAAACATTGAATGATTGCGGAAATACTTATGAATATAAGAAAAAAGACTGGGAAGTTGTAACAGGAATCTTTAAAATTCCTAAAGGACATCTTTCAGACAGGGAAAACCCTGAAACTTATACTTTTCCAGATGACGGGGTTGGATTTATACTTACACGTCATAGTGGTGAATATAGTTATGAATTCGCACCTGAGATTACATTTAATAATCCGAAAGAAATTACCAAATGAAATTACCAAATGTGGGTAATGATCCTGAATTCTTTAAATCAGTGACAGAACTTAATCTTATTCAATCAATAATTCTGAGTCTAATGACTTTGAAATAATGTTTTCACAAATAGAAATTGTAAATGTAATTTCTTGTTTCTAAAATCCCTAATATTTATTCCCTATGAGATGACTTTAATACATTCAAGATATGATAAAAATCTAGTTCTTATAAAAGAGCATTTCAGATAAGAAATTTGGCGACCAAAAACAAATGTAATCACTCAATTACTGTAATCATTGGTCAAAATTCATTATTTCGCAAATTTATTCAAATAAGTCTACACATTCTTCTTAGTTTCATATTTTTTTCCAGCTACTGTGTAAGAATAGGAAATTATTTTGTTTTCTTTAAGTGATGGAACATATATTATTGATCCAGTTATATTTTCCCAACATTTTGCTTGTTCTCCCATATCAATAATTTCTAATAAATAATTGTAATATCATAGATTTCGCGAGTCTGTTTTATCTTTTAATTGTTGGACTTGCTTTTCTAACTCCTCGACTTTTTCAAAAAGACCTATCACGGTCTTTTGTAACATAATAAACATATTTTGTTGCCCTGACCATGTTTTTCTGTCAGAAATTATAGTCTTTTTATTAACTTTCAATCCAAATAACATTTCCATTTTTTCAAACGTTTCTTCTTTAACTTCCATTTAAAAATCTCCTACTGATATTTGAATTTAGATAATTAGTGCCTTTTAAAAATTCTTAATTTATGTCTAAAGAAATTTATACCACGAGACGTAAAAATATTCTAATCAGATTTTGTAAAGCTATCCAAGGATTATTTTCTGATTTTATAGTCGTTTCAAATAAAAATAAATCTAACTTCGAAGATAATACAATTAGAGGTAAGTTAGTTAACTTGACTTCTTGTTCTGCTAATCTTTTTCCCGCACAATAATAATTTTTATAAGCATCTTGGAATTTGTTTATTTCTTAATTTTTTTCTTTATTCTATGAATCGCAATAACAATTATGGGAATTACTATTAAAAATATTGACGGGAAGTAAGTAGTATGAATAATCGACGGTATGGAAGAAGTATTACTACTGGACAAAGATGAAGTAAATATCTCGTCTAAAGCATTAGAAGGAGGTCCATTTAAGTCAATAAACAATACTTGAGGTAAATCTATTAATAGGGGGAAATTCTTTCCTAAAATTTCTACTATTGCCCATTCTTTGGCCACTAATTGCCAAGTTTCTAAAATTGAACCCTCTTCTATCTATATAATTAATTTGAAAGACCATTTCAAAGGCATAGGGATTATCACCTTCTGGTTTAAATTTTAATTCAAATTTATCATTATCAGCTTCAAGACTTAATATCATGGATTCAAGAAATAGAGTGCCAGGTCTATCTCCCCCATTTTGAATATTTAATATAAATTGCAAATTTGTAAAGTTTTGAGATGAATAATATTTAGCTTCCTGTAAGAAAGGGCGGTTGAAGTAAAATATTGGTCCCTTAACTCGATTTCTTATCCTATCAAGCCAAATAGTAAAAAAAAATGTAAATACAACAAAGACAAGGGTAATATTGGTTAAAGCGATTTCTTGCATAAGTAAAAATAGAGTATTAATTTAAATAAATTGGGGAAGAGGAAAGAAGTTTTTTCTGTAAATTCCGACAAAAACACCAGTAATCCCAAAAATTAATAAAGGTCATTCTACCTATAATTTGTTTTCAATGGAGCGTGGTCTTTTGTCTCGGAATGCTAATAAAGATGATTTTATTTCAGAAATATTAATTATTGCACTAATTATATTATTTTGGGTTTTTGTTCTCATGTTAATTGATTCGAATGATGCATTCAGTCAATTAATATCAGGTGTTAGATTTCTTTTCGATTGGTATATTACTTTAGTTGAAATCTCTATTAAAATACCGGTGATCCCTGTTTTGGGTTCTTACTCACTTCGATTAGCAGTATTGGGAGGTGGAAGGATAAAGACTAATTTAGAAAAATCAAGTAGTTAAATTTCCAGGTATCGTTTTTCCTTAATAAAATACCAAAAAACCCAAAGAATCGGAATGACAAAAAAGATTAGTTCGTTGTAAAAGCAGCTAGAAACATTAATTTGTCGCTTCAAGTGTATTCATATGTAAGAATGTTTTTCTGGACATTAATTTTTCAATTGATTTCTTAAACAATACTTTCCTGATAATTTTTTTATACCATTTGTAGGTTATAACTGGTTCAAGGACTACGACTAAGATGAAATTATTGTTTTCTTTGGCATCAACTGCAAATATGTGATCTTCCTGCTCACGATTAATTAAGAAGGGAAATTTTTCAGAAGCAATAGGAATTTGATGTTTAAGGTCGTTCAACCATGAAATAAGATTATTATCTGTCAATGTGGGAATAGTATCATTCATTATAGGGATTTTCAAAAGAGTTACAGAATATATTTCTTGTCTGATTCTACTCTGGTTACGAATAGTTATATCAAAAATCCAACTCTTTTTTGACAGATCCGTAATTTGTAAGTCTACAGCCAAAGAAGCTTTGAAACTTTCCAACATTTCTATTTGATAGATTTATATCTGGTAAAACACCATATAGCATCCATTTATATGGGAATAGGTTAATAGGAGGATCAAAATCATGCCATTCAACATTTCGGAAATGACCAGAAGATTGGTAATAATATTTACTATCTTTTGTAATTACTGTCCAACCAACGAAATATTTGTGTTTATAGCAAAAAATTATATCGTTTTTTTTAATTCCCCATGTAAAATCAGCTAATTGTTTTCTCCAATCATTTATTGGTGATCCCTTAAATTTGGTTTTGGTGAAAAAATCTTGTTCATTTTCATATCCCTTTTTCAAATCTCTTTTAATCTTTAAGTAATATTTTTTCCTCCATTGACCAAGTTTGCAATAACTTTCTTCTTTCCATTCTTCCCAGTCTTGACTTCCGTATCCCGCTGAAATTTTCCATATCTTCACACATTTCCACCAATTAAACAGATTTTTGTTGTATTATACATGAAAAGTATAAGTTTAATCTTTAGACTCCAAATTTCTTCGAAAATAAAAATGAAGTGAAAATTCCCTCTTTTTCATCAAACATCAATTTTTTCAAATATTCATAGACTATAGAGGTGGTCTTAATGTTCTCTTCGACACCCCTACTTCTGTTGCCCATTTATCAATATTTGGAGACTAAATAAGCAAGAAACAAGAATTTTACGATTGTCATAATTCCTGCAAGAAATGTAATCACCGCATGAAAATTGGATTATTCTCAAATCTCAAAGCACAAAGGCCTTGTTACCAATGCAGGATAAAAAGTATTATGTATTAAGATTATGTAAGAGAACATATTTTGAACAGATTTCCAATTCGGAACTCAAGTTCACTTTTACTTAAGTGTTGTAAATACTTATAAAATAATATAATCTTTATTTTCATGGAGGTAAAGATTAATGCCAGACAAATTTAAGATAATATTTATTGTTAATGGAAACCCTACAGAGATAGAAGTTATTGAGACTCAAGTTATTCAAGCAGCCGTAGTTAAAGCTCTTAAATCTTTTAATATCACCTTTTCAAAAGAATGGGAAGCGAAAGCGGATGGTAACACCTTAGATCTAAATAAAAGCTTTAAGGATCAAGGATTTACAAAGCCAGCTACTATTACACTTACAAAGGGTGCTAGCACTGGTGGAATGTTCGATTAAATAATACGCGAGTTTTCAAATGAAGAAAATGAAATTGGATCTTGGTAACATCCTTAAAAATGTTACTAATATTCAAATAATGAACAATATTGATAGACATCACAGTAGATTGCAAACAAAATTTGATTTCCTTGATATAAGGGTAGCTAAACTTCATTTTCAAAAAATTAGAGAATTTCTAGAAAAGAGTTCATTATATTTTAGTAATCAGTGGAAAATGAGATTATCTGAATTTCCAGTTGTCTTAATCGACGTTTTTACAATAAAAGGTGACTTAGCGTTTATTCTTTGTATTAATTATAGAAATTATAATTTCTATCCACCTCAAATAACCATTTTGAATAATGAGTATAGAGCCTTCCTCTCTATATCAAACAATATGGTAACTTTAGACAAAGATGGAATAAACCATATCATAGCTAACCCAATGGGATACGCATGGATATGTACAAGAGGGACTTATATGTTTCATGATTTTTATTATGATCTAGATAGATGGGAATTAATACGCAATACTGAGGATGATAACCCTATTGTCCTAATTGAACGTACAATTGGATATTTTGATCTCTCAAAATCGTTAATCGAGGAGGAGAAGAAAAATCTATCTAAAAATTGAAAAAATTATTCTTCCGAAAGTAATTTTAAAACAAACGTTTCAATTTTTTCAAAAATTTGGTAAATCCTGCCAAGAATCCTCCGTAATATGGATCGGGAGAAGAAAAGAAAATGAGTTTCAAATTACAGATCTATGGATTCCTGAGCAATTAAACACTTCTGTTTCATTTTTAATTCCTTCTTATGAAACTCATCGAATCAGTAGAGATTTATTTAATTATAAATTGGAATTAATAGCACAACTTCATACACATCCAAAAAATGCTTTTCATAGTCATGTGGATGATAAAGGCTCTATGTTATTAATTGATGGCCAATTTAGCATCGTTATTCCATATTTCGGATATATTCATCACGATGATATTGAAAAATGGAAAGTTTATAGAAAATCTGGAGATCAATGGAGATTTATCGAATCTCAAGAGGTGGTTCAACTATTTCAGATAATATAAGGAATTCTAGTGAATTTTTAAAAAATTTTGATACTTTTAAAACTATTACAAGACATGAGGAAAAAGAAGAATTACTTCATAAGTTGAAGACTGTTAATTTAGAGATTATTCTACAAGATGAACTAGAAACAGACCTGAAGCGTAATAACGAGGTTATTGCTTTTATTATAACGAATTTATCTATTAGATTTTTTCAAAATGTAAACTTTATTGGTAATAAAAATGTCTTAAAACATCGTCATTTGGGAGATTACTTAATTAGAAAACTAGAAATGAGCCATTTTGAAAGTGATCCCACACATTCCATTATTATTGGTACAAAATTAATTAGCAGAAACAATTCTTATTTTTTAACGTCAAGTGGCTGGAGCATTTATTATTCCAAGAGAAAGCCATGTAATTGGAAAGAAATAGTATACAATCCTCTTCTAGCCTCATTCACTGGAGCATTCGGTTTTGGGGAATTGTACAAAGATGTTATGAAGGATTTAATTTTTGGTATTGATATAAGAGACGAATTTATTTTTAGTTTTACAAATTCTAACATTTTTCCAGAAAATAAACCTGAAATACCTTCAAAACTTGATATTGATCTTACAATGGTTGGATGTGGTGGAGTTGGACAAAGTATTGCTTATTTATTACAGTTTTTCGATTTACATGGACAAATACGATTCATCGACCATGATAAAATTGAAAAATCAAATTTACAACGATACTTACTGACATGTCCCAAAGTAATTAATTTCCCAAAAGTGATTTTATTAAATAATTATTTTGAAAATCAACAATTTCTTTATCGTCGATATAATCTGCAACAATGGGGTGTTGCATTGACATTATCACCGGAATTATTCTATCAAGATGAAATTTTTGTTTCAATCGATAATAAAAGGAGTAGGAATGAAATTCAGGCCGCATTACCAAAAATTATTTGGAATTCATGGACAGGGACAGCACCAGGAGAATTACGATATGGATTTGGAAAACATAAATTGAATACCGTGTATCAATGTTTAGCATGTGTATATTTTCCAAAAGAAGAAAACCCCGGAAATCAAATGGAGTTTAATGCTAAAATTCTTGGATTAACGGAGGAAGAATTGGAAGAAAAAATAAAGAAAAATGCTATTTTCCAACAAGAAGATTTAGATTATACACTAAATCATTATACGCTAAGTAAAGATCATTATCAGAAAATAAGACAACTTATAGGCAATTCATTTAAAGATATTTTCCATGGACATTGTGGTCTATTGCAAGGAAAACTAGGGGAAGGGCATGATCCAACACCAGCTCCTCATATTCCAACACTATCAGCGAGTGTCCTAATGATTTATTTCATTTTGGATAAACTTGGTATAAATGATAATGAACTAGAATATACAGTAGGGGAATATTCCGGCTTTCACTATCCCACAAAATTTTCATTATTTCGTGTTAAAAAGAATGAAAAATGTTTTTGTAATGAAAAGATATACAAAAATGTATATTGCAAAAAATGGAGTAAAAAAGAGACAAAATAAAAATGAGTTTAAAGGTTAGAAATACTCAAAGGGATAATAATACAACAATTGAGTGGACAAAAAATTCTTCCGCTAGCTAAAATAATGATATTCCACAAAAATTCATGATGTTATATAAAACTTAGGATTAATAAAGCTTATGGACAAAATGGATCATTTTGAACAATTAATATCATTTAATAATCCTTGAAAAAAAAAGAAGGTCATATTATGGACAATAACAATAAAAAACTTGATTTAAGATCCTTAAGAATTGAAAATTTTCAATATAGAAATGAAAACAGATTTCTTAATATAATTATTAAAGGATTTTTATTTACAAGCAATATTATATTTATTCTATTTTTTTCGATCCTTTTTTTATTGTTAACAACATTATTTCCTTTGAATTTGTCAGACTTGGGAATTAACGCATTTTTTGTTGCTTTTTATCTATTAGCAATTTTTATAAGTTTTTTTATACTTTATATGAAATGTTCATGGAGAATTATTATTAAAAAGTCTAAATGGTTGTTATTTAGGTATCACAATGGTATTATCCGGCTTAATTACATTTCTCTCTCCAATTTTTCTTCCAATACTAGAAATAAATATTTATAATTCCTATTTACATGAAGTAGCTTATTTTCGTCCATATTCTTATGAGCTACTCGGCAGATCAAATGGTGATTTTCCTATTATGGGTTGGACATGATGTCCGAAATGAAATAGGTATAAATCAAAAATACATTGGAGAGACAGTTGAAACAGTAAAAAACATTAATGATTATTGGAGAATCTTTTTTACTACCTTTAAAGCCGTCTCAATATATTCCTTTATCTCTTTTTCAGTGACTGTCTTTGTATCTTTCGATACCATCTAATACAGGTTTTTAGCTATTTCGCCATGTTTTAATTGTGAATATGCTAGATTGCGATTTACTTTTTTTATAGTCTTGTTATCGTCCAAGGATTACTCTGAAAAGATAATGTATCGACATCATTCAATGATACACGATCTGGTGATATAATATTTAGTGATACGCAATTTGGAGATACACCATTTCTCATCAAAAAATCACCATTTTACCATCTTGACAGCGTAGATAACTTTTTCAACTTTTTTTCATTCCAAATAGAACCACTCGACAAGTAAAAATAATTGGTGATAATTCTAATCATGCTTTATTTCATCAAAAGAGCAGCAATTATCATTATTTAATTTCAACTCATTGTAGGGTATCGACGCGATTTAGTGATATAGCATTCAGTGATACACTACTATAATTGATGATTCTTCTCTCTCTCTTAGAAACATGCATATTTTACCTCTTTTAAAAATATCTTATTTCTTCCTTTATTATTTAAAAGAAAATTAGTATTATTTCTGATGATAAATGGCCACTCAAGAAAATAATTATGTTTTTCATAAGATTATTACCAATCATGGCAACTCCCCAAGCATTTACTTACCTAAATTAGCTGAATATGTAGGATTCCCATTAGGAACAGAAATTAATATTGAAGTAAAGTCTAATAAGATTACCATTACTCCCAAAAATCCTAAATTGTTTGAATCTTATGTCAAAGGTCTCAGTAACAAGAAAGGTAAGCTTGAAGCGATCTTTTTTGACAAAGATGAGATCAAACAATCCCCAAGATTCGAACATAAGACTCATTTTCGCAATAATCAATTCACTGTGATCTTATCCTTTGATCATTTTGAGAAGAATTATCTACTTATTTATTTTAATAAGACTAAAAATAAATGGTATGTTAATTATATAACCAAAGCAATTTATGAAGAGATCAAAGACGGCAAAAATCCAGAAAATTTCATAATTATGAGTTAATAAAGAAAAATATTGTGATATTATGATGAATTCTTTTGCTCAGGATTATATGATGTCTATTTTTGTTATTGGTTTTTTTATCCTAACTATTTTAGCTTTTATTTTTGAAGGGATTTTTGATGGGAATCTTTTGAGGATTAAGACTCCAAAAAATTTTGCTGTTAGTATCATTAGACTAATCGACAAGGAATCGCGTTATTCTTGGAAGAAATACTGCGGGTGCCATTCACAGTTTTAATATTAGACACAACCATTTGTTAAGGAAAATCATAGAAAAAGTTATTATGAAAGATTACAACCGAAACTAAATACGATAATCATATGAGGAAATAAGGTGAGATCCATTCAACATTTACTAGATCTAGCAGATAAGCATTTTGCAAGAAAAGAATTTCCCAAAGCAATTACTACTTATTTAGAAATCATTCAGAAGGAAAAAGAGTTCGCACTTGCTTATTATCGTCTTGGAGAATGCCATTTTAATACGGGTGATCAACATAATGCAGTAAAATATTTTAAAATTGCTGAAAAATATGTTTTCTTCCCAATTGGAACATTATATTATTTGAGCAAGATTCTCATAGACATTAGAAATTATTCTGAAGCTGAGCATTTCCTTACGAAACTGTTTGAGATTGAAGAGACACAAAAAGTTTGGCAGAGTTGGAACTTAAAAGGGATAATTGCGGAAAGAAAAGGCGAATACGAGACTGCTGAACAATGTTTTAAGAAAACAATAAGTCTGGAAAAAAATCAACCTCAACCCTGGCACAATTTGGGAATAGTATATCGCAAAAAAGCCTATGAAAAAGATCAAAGAGATAAAAATAAATTTCTTGATCAGGCAATATCAGCATTTACTAAAGCATTAGAATTAAATAACAATTATCCTTTACCTATGGCTGAATTAGGAGGGATTTATTTAGCTGAAGGTGACTTCGTTAAAGCTCGAGGTTTTGTTGAGAAAGCGTTGTCTATAGATCCTGACAATTGGGAAGCAAAAATCACTTTGGGTTTTGTTAATAATAATGAGATGAAGTATGAACAAGCACGAATCATCGTAGAAGATATTATTGATAATTGTCCGAAACATGTTATGAAAGATAGACAGGAGATTCTCGATACATTTACTTACATCAAAAAGAATCTTATCCATTTTGCAATATTTAGGGACAAATCCAAAAAGCCACAACGATGCCCATTTTGTAAAAATGGAAAGATGACTATGAATAAAGTCAATTCAATAGAAAATATTTATTCTTTGAAATGCCATCATTGTCGGGCCATGATGTTAATTCTTAACAATGGTCTGTATCAAGGTCCAAATATATATCCTGAGATAATTACTTCTTCAATTGATTGAAAAGGAGATCCAATTGATTTAAAAAAGCATGAGCAAATTGTTTCAGAATACTATAATTATTTACAATCAGGAAAAAAATATGAATGCAGATATTGTAGAAGCATCCAACTCCTATTATTACCAAGAAAAGAATTCAGGTCTGTAACAGGCGCTTGGAATATAATTTGCAAAAAATGCAATAAAATACTAGATAATTTCTTTCCAATGTCAACATTCGAGGTATGAATTCTAAGTAATTTCTCCTAAAACTATTATTCGTAAATTACTATTATTGGTAAATTTCTTATCTTAGTTATTTTTACCAAAAATTATGTCCAGTTTGATATACGAAATCCAGACACTATAAGCCCCATCTTGCTTCCTTCTCCAGGTGGAATAAGGCTGATCTTGGTCTAAATAGAAAAATAATTCATCTATTTGCTGAGCATTAAATTTTATTACGATCCCATCCTTGAAAGATTGATATTTTTTCTCTCCAGTTTTTTTTATTAATGAGATTAGTAATTTTTGTTTTGATAAGATTGGTCTTATCATTATTCCTCCCATTGATTTAAAATAAGATATTGTATTCCAGCTTACAAATTCTTTATAATTAATTTCTTCCTTTTGTATTCTATTATTATAATTCACATTTTTTCCTAATTCCAAATTCATTTTATTCCACTCAGACTATTTTTTTTTAAGTTTGTAATAATGGATAGACCAATTTCTCAAAATAATCATATAATTGATCATCTTTGTCAATTATTTCATCTGTAATAAGCTCAAATTTATCTTTAGGAAGATAAATATTTGCAGTTTCTTCTAAAAGATCAGAAAGTTCTTCCCTCAAGATACTTGGTTTTAGTCCTAAAGATAATCTCTGCTCTAAGGTTCTTATCCAATCTTTGAATTGTGATTCATACTTCTTCATCTTAGGAGAAGTAATATTTAATCCTAATATTTTGGTTTCAGCATTTTCACTATTGTTTTGAAATTCTTTAGAAATCATATCATCCAATATAGCATATTTATAAAAATTCTCTATTTTGTCATTACTTTCAATTTTAATAGAAACTGTTTTACCATTAATAAAATATCCAAAACTAATTTGATGGATTGCTGAGACGGATCAACACATTAAGCGGTTTTTCCCAGAATTACCAAGTACATATTATTCATATAGAACAAGTGATTTTGCGTTAAGAAGTCTTCTAATCCTTGAAGTTGATGAGGTAAATAAGATTTATTCAATTGTAGGTTCCTTAAAGAGTCATTCTTTTTATTTATAAAATATTAATCAGAATACGTATCCAGACTAATACGTATCGGAGAAACATTTTTAAACTTCCTATTGTAAGTTATTTACTTATCAAGTAAAAACAAATCAAAAAAGCTAAGTAAAAAATGAAAATAGCGTTAATAAATGTTGCCTCAACAAGTAAAATGATTAATGGAAGAGGTCCTATATTCAATGACGGATCGTTTATTTATATACCAATAGAGGAAAAAATTGGAGTCCCTGAAAGATTTCCGAAATATTCAAGAGTAATTCCCTCTTTGTATCACGATTATTTAAAAAATAAGGAAGCTCGTGTTCATAATGATCCTCATTTTATATCCTTTACTTATGGACATGCAATAAGAGGTCATGGATATGAAGAAATCTTACGTCAACTAGAAAAAGATGATATTCTATGTTTTTACGGTTCTTTTGAATTTAGAAATACAGGAGGAAGAGTAAAATCTTGGATAAACCGGTCATGGGGATCATATATCTTTGGAGCATATAAAATAGAACGAGTTTATCCTCATAAAGAATTTCTGAATGCTCCAATTAATATTAAAAGAATATTCAAACAGAATCCACACTATTTAAGGAATCCTCCGAAAGCTGATTATTGGATTTTGGGTCAAATAAATTGTTTTGGATTATTTAATATTTCCTATCCAATGAGCGAAAAGGATGATAATACGAGGGAAGGAGATTTATTGGAATTTTTCGATGTAATAGATAACAGAGATCGATTGGTATCATATTATCGAACAGCGTACATCTGTGAGGAGGAATCAAGGAAAGTATGGTCTGAAATAGAGAAACATTCCTTTGTGTGAACGTTATGATCTGAAAAAATTCAAATTTTAATCTCATAAAATCATAATACCTATTTCTTCGAATGTTTTTTCAATTTCTGTTCTCGCAGACTGTATATATATATATATAACTCAGAAAGGGATGCATTTTTCAAAAAATCCAGAAGAATTAGTCCCATATATTAATTTTGATGAACGACATTTCAAAAATACTTATTCAGATAAATTTCTATTGGATTGGATACAAAATTCAGTTAATCAAAACGAGGATTTTGAATTAGAATTCAAAGGAAATGCTCCTCCAGAATCAAACTTAAAAAGAGATATTTCTTGCATCGCTAATTACAATTCTGGCGTTTACTGTATAGGGTTTAACGATGATGGAATATTAATTGGGCTGAAATACAAAGCTGATATAGTAGAGAGAAATATCAGGACTGCTGTAGGAAAATTAAGGAATGCGGAAGTTTTTTTTAGAAAAATTTCACATAATAACTTAGAGGGATTGTTAGTGCTGATTGCTCGAGGTTATCAAAATGAATTAGTTTATTTAGGTGATAACGTCTATTTCAGACATGGCAGTTCATGTATACAAGCCAATCCTCGGAAGAGTGTTGATTTAAATAAAAAGATACAAAGTCAGCAAAATGGTCATCTCTGGCTAAAATCATTAAGAAAATATCATAATTTCAGTAATAAGTAAGTTAGTGAATACTATTGCCAATGTATCTGAATATGTAGACTCATAAGCCTTGAATGAATTTTTTTAGACTTGTTAAATTCCTATATTGAAATTCCGACATAAAAAGGTTTTTATTCTGAGTTCAGTAATCTCAATAGTATTATTCGATGTCTCAACTAAACAAACAATAATATATTTCTTATTTAACTGGTTTACCGAATTGAAAAATATCGATTTGAATCTGCAACATAATTAAGGACCAAGAAGATTTCATGAAATTCAATGAATTTAAATCAGGAATTAAGTGCTATTGTACGAAGGAGAATTTTTTAGGATTTATTTCAATAAATATTTTTATGATTTTAATGATTACAATAGGAACTCTTGCATTAGCTCCCGATGGTCAATTCACATTTTTAGCTGGATTTGTTTTCTTCATTTTCGGTCTTATTTTTTCATTAATTTTTTCTTCTTTAATTATTATAGTTGGAATAGTAATAGTAGAAATTTATAATTCCACAGAAAAAATTATCAATAGAACAATGAGGGAAATCAAAAAGAAAAATAAATCTAATAAATATGAAGTAAATGAAAATCATAATTTTATTAAAAACAATAGTTATATCTCGTTTCTCCTTATTTATTTCAGTTCATTACTTAAGGTATTTACTATATTGACTGCTCTCGGAGCGGGAATTACGTATATTTCAGAAGAAGAAGTTAAATTATTTATTAAATTTGCATTCGAGAGATATTATGTATCTGATCTATACCCAATCTTTTATTATTTCTTCATTTTTTCTTTAATCCTTCTATATTCGTTAGTATTTATTTCCTCTTTTAATCCTACATTAATATATAGAGAACTAGGTATTATCTATACAGAGATCAATACTGGTAATAATTTTTTAATGGGAAGAAATATTATATCTATCAATTCTTCTAGTTTCATTTTACAGCTGTTTTTAATTTCTTTTTCAAATATTGCAATATTTTTCAAATTTCCCTTAATTTTAAGTTATTTACGGGAAATAATAATTTTAATTTCAATAACAAGTATTTTTATATCGATTTTACTTTTAGCTATCTTTATTAATTGGATTTATTATAAGAAAAACAAAAAGAAAATTATAAATAAATTTAATAATGAATTTAATTAGTTCCGACGGAATGATTAATAATGAACATAGGAATAAAACAAGAAACTTAACAAGTTGGCCAATGTCCAAACCAAATACAAGATCCTCCTAAATTTATTATATTTTTGTGAGTATGTGCCTTAAATTTGGTAACTAGGGTCTTGATTTCAGATAAATTCCAATTAATTGTAGGATTAAGCAAGAATTAAATCAGTATCAGAGAGGTTATTGAAAAAATCTTCTTGTAATTCACCCTCATAATTACTAATTTTCTAATCTTAAGGAACTTTATTTTTATAATTTATCTTCTCAGAGTCATTTGTATTTAAAAGATGATATTTGGAATAATGAGGTCATTTTACTTGCACAATTAAGCAATCTTCTGTCTCAGTTACTGAAGCTAGTTTAAGTCTAGGAACGATTTCTGCAGAATCAAATTTTGAGGTAACAGATACAACTGTCATTAGTATTGTATGTACCTGTATCGGAGAGAACTAAATCAATTAGTTACTTATCATGAAGAATTAGATGTTGATTGGTATAGAAAAAAAAACTGGATGAAGCTTATAAAAACATTAACCCACCAGAATATTATACCAGGAACCAGACGAAGACAAAAAATAGATCTTTAGAATCACTTGTGAGTTAAAAATTATGAATAAAGAATGGAAAACTATCTTTACATTGTCGAGTAATTCCGACGTATTCCCAATTTTTATAGATACTTATTCTAACTGCCAATACTATGAACCCAACACACATGGGTGTCAAGTGTATGGTTCCTATCAGTGTCAGAACTGTCCAAATTATATAAAAAAGTAAAAAATAAGAGAAGTTGATAAATATGGCGCTGTTAGTTGAAGATATGGAAGAAAAAAATTGGATTATTTGTGAATCATGCAAAAATTTATGTAAAAATCCTAATTATGATGTTGAATTTTATTAAGTTCTTGATGCCTAACTATTCTAAATACAATACTTTTATTTAAATCCGTTGTTGTTTCTTGAAAAAGTTATTCATCCTTTGAAATATGATTTTTAGCTTATATGCTGATCTATTTCGGATTTGCTGTTTAGTTTCTTCAAATTCTCTTATAAAACAAAGCAAATTATGTAGCTTAAGTGTAGGTAAAAGTTGTAATAATGAAGTATTTAAGATTCCTTCATCGAAATAATCAAATTTATTCTTTTTCGGATTGCAATTCGATCTCTTCTAATAAATTTTTCACTCTCCATACTAGTAGCTCACAAAAATATAGCTCCACTCCATTATAAAATCCAAATTCATCTTCATCTTTAATTATTGATTTAATTTTTTCTTGAAAGTTGAGTTCAATTATCTTTTTTTCATAATTGGTAAGATCCAATTGTTTTTCATCTCTATCAATGAAATACCATATATCCAATTTTATAACAACTCTTTGAAATAAGATTTTTTCTTGGTTTTTCAAAGTTCTCAATATTTCTGTTTTTTTATCTCCATGAAGGAATTCATTCCTAAGTTCTCGATTAATATTCAATGGATTTTCAACATGGTCTAAATCTAAATCATATTTCATCTTATAATTAGAAAATAAATCCCTATAACTATTTTCAAGATCTTGAGGAGTTGTATTTTTTTCATTACAATACTTTTCTACTGATGATCTCAATAGAGCATTTATTATTGGGAGAATTTCTTCTAATAATTCATTTTTAAAGAATTTAATTTCTTCTGGAGTCGCATTTGGATTTATCCATTGGCCAAACAAAATAGGATCTAAATTATTGATAAATTCTTCTGAGTTATCATTTTCCTCCAATCTTTTTTTCAATTCAATCTTATCAAAATAATTTTTAACATACTTAATTGTTCTTGCACGTATTACTCTATGTTTAAATTTTTCAAGTGCACTGACCATCTTATTCATCTAATTCAAAATGTATTTTAATCATATTCTTTTTTTTATATTATCCGCTTGAAATAGACTTTTTTCATTATATTGAAACCATTTAAATCTAAATTTATTAGATAATTCCTTAAAAAAAGTGTTTTTACTGCTAGAAGCTACAATTATTTGATAATCTCCTTTAAATTCATTAATTACACTATACAGTTCGATATAGTCACTCTCATTCATATTTTGCTGTCTAGGTTCGTCGAGTATTAGAATTCCAAAATGATTTGTTTCATGAGTAAAAGAGAGCTTCAACAACGCTAAATAATAACTTAATATTAGTCGAATATTATCACTTTCTGAAATTTTTTGAATGACGAGTTTAATTCCATCTTTATTCCAAATTGGAAGATAATTGTCTTTAGAAATCTCTATGTCATTGACCGAAATGCTATTAAAGCGGAGCATCTTTAAATAGATTTTAAAAATTTCTTCAAATTTAGCAATTTTATGTAAATCTTCTTTGTTTATATCTTCATCTGTTAATTTATGCAATTCTTCTTTTAATTCCTTATAAATATTTAGTATATCATTAAGACGATCTAAATACACAGGTATATCAGAGTTCAAACTCTTAATTGATTCTATTTTATCTTCCAAATTTAAATTATGTCTTATTTCACTGAGATTTTGAAAAATAATTGGTTTTTCTAAATATGACCTTATCTCATCAATATTCTTTCTGATGATATTAATTTTTGATTTAATTTCAGTAATTATTTGATCTTTAATATTAATCGTTTTCTTCGATAAATTAATCAATGGATTAAGTGCTGATTTTTGTTGATTTAGATAATTTAAGGTCTCATCAATAGATAGTGGATGATAATCGATTTCTTCAAAGACAACATCATTAATTAATTGGTCACAAGTAGGACATTGATTATTAATGATCAAACTTTCTAATTTGGATCCATATGTTTGTAATTTTTTCAAATCCTTGTAACGTCTTTCTTCTGATGCGATATTATTTAAGGAATTTTGTAATTTGGTTAAATTTGACTCTTCTCTAAATTTTTCATGTGAATGAGTATTGAAAAGAGTCTCCAGACTTACTCTCTCATCTTCGAAATTTGTTATGTCTTCAATCATCTTTTCTTTTTCGTTATTATTTTTTACATCAACTTCTATCTGATCATCGATGATTATAAGTCTTGATTCTAATTCTGAAATAAATTCATCAATATTATAGACTTTTTGTTCAAACCTAAAACTTATTGATGGAATCCATTCCATTTCAATAAGTTTATCAATATTATCCTGATAATTTTCAATAATTCCATTTTCTAGATTTATTTCATTTTTGATTTTGTCCATAAAATTTCTAATTTCAATCTTTAGATCAGAAATTTGTCGTTTAATGATTTCTTTTTGTTCCTGAATCATATTTGATCTAAATTTTAAGATAAACTCGAATGCTTTTAAGGCAGGTTGTTTAATTCTATAGACAGAAGGAATAGTTGATTGAATTCCAGACCAACCCACTCTTTGTTCAATAAAAAATAACGGAAAAATACATTCCAAATAAAGAATAGACTCTTTTAAATTGTATAATTGGACTTTAGGTAATTCAATATTGAGAAAATTTAATAATTTATTATGAAATCCAGCTTTTCTGCTTACAGATCCTGAATCATGAAGAAAATAATCTGTTAACCTTGAATTCTCAGATTCTTTATCTAAATAAAGTTCTCCATCTCCAAATTTGACCAATCTACTTTGAAAATCACGAGATTTAATATATCGTATTATTAATTTGGATTCATTTTTAGCATTTTTGATTTTTAACTCGACTTTGGATTCTAACACTTTATATGATTTCAAATCTTCTGTTATTTCATCAGTTAGTACTACTTTTAATGCATCTGGACCTTTTTTTCCAATGATTATTTCCAATCCAAGTGCATAAATTATAGAATTTAGTACGGAACTTTTTCCTTTAGAATTATTACCTTGAATAATATTTAGTCCTTGATTAAATTCTAGAAAGCAAATGAATAATTTTTGCTTTGTTTTTATCGAAATCTTAACTTTTTCTATGAATAAGATCATTAAGCGATTTCCTTTAATTTCTTTTTAATATTTGACTCACTAAGATTTAAACTTTTCATCTCAGTTATTTTGGATCTAAGCTCTTGAAACAAGTCACGTGAAATTATATAATCACATAAATTATCTCCTTTTATTGATAACAAACAAGTATTTTTATTTAATATTTGTATTAATTCATCTGCTATTGAAAAATCAATTGCTTTTTGAATTTCCTGTGAGAATTCAAAAGTATTGTAGTTATATATATCCGAATTACCTGTGAATATTTTATTAAGGACTGCAATGTTCTTTTCATTTCTCATTGCTTGTGAAATTAATTGGATTTTTAATAGTGAAGCTTTTTTTTGATTTGAAGATAATTTCAAAGTAAATAGAATAACCACTATTAGATAGGAGAGTCTATTGAGAGAATTTATTACATGACCTTTCTTTTTGAACTTAAATGATTCTATTTTAGTAAAATCTAAAATTTCTTCCATTATTTATCACTTAAATCTAAAGGACATTCTGAGATCAATTGCGATAATGAACCTTGACATACCAAATCAATGTCTTCAGGAGGGATTAGACCTGATAAAACATCTCTATAATTCATTTTCAATCTATCGTATGTGTTTTTTAGATATATTCCTGACGGTTCATTGAAACTTTTTGAGTTCAGTATCACTAATTCATTTTCAAAATTAGTATGAACTTTATTGATTTTATTAAAAAGCGGTGGAAAGTTTTTAAGCACTTCGCTTTTAATCGCTTCAAACAATAAATAACTTTTAAGTGTTGAATGTATTTTTTCCTTTAATTTTTCCGGATCATTTTCTATTTCATTCTGTTTCCTTTTGGTATTTTCATAAAACATATTATTTTCAGCTGATAATGCCATCCATTCATCAATTTCTATTACATTGCTGGAATTAGATAAAAAATGATATTTTTCAATTCCCAGATTGACCAATCTTGAAATTTCTTCAACATAATCACTTTCTTCTTTAAGACTTATAACAAAATCATTGTCTATTAATGGATATAAATGACATTTTTTCCTTATTTCAAGGATTTTTTTCTTAATATGTTTCAAAATTTCTTTATTATCGAACATCGGAGTGACAAAATGCCACTCTTTTATGATATATCCAGGAGGTATTAAAATTTCTTCTAATTCTTTTTGATACTTAATTAACTTTCCTAAATCCCTCGTTATTTTGTCTCTTTGGTGTTCATAAAGTTCTGATGCTAATTCATAATCGGGGCAATAAAATTGGAATACTATTCCTTTTTGAGTATAAGATTCAATTCCATAATCTCCTTTATACCTTGCTGGAACTCTAACATAGTTATCGGATTGATATCTTAACTTCAAAAACTTATGACAATTATTCTCCCAGTGCGTTCCACCGACCTCACCTAGCATCGTCCTCAATTTGATTACCTTTTATTTTATAAGAAGACCTAAAAATTTTAATTCAATTATAAGATTTTAGATGCATGCTAAAAAGACCTTTGACTATTAACATATAGATTTTGAATAAGAACAATTTAATTAGCAATAAAAAAGTTTTTATAGAATATCTTTTCTCCTATTTAGGAATGTTATAAATTTATTATAATCTTTCCGTGTATCAATGTAGTATAATTATTTCTGAAAAAATGAATATTCATAAGTTTTTCAATGGGTATACAATGATTTTTCATTCAGATTGATCAACAAAGAATGAAAATAAATTTGTCTTTATTATATAAATAAAAGTTTTAAGTACAGACATGCAACTAGAAAAATATCAACCTCAGAAGAGGACGTTTAGGGTTCAGCAGACTGATTCTATCTTTAAGGTTTTGATTTTAGGAGATGTCTCTGTTGGAAAAACGAAATTACTTGAGTCTATACACAATTACTCAAGCTTCAAGAAAAACCTTAGGTCGAAGTTCTATTTTCCAATTCGTACCAGTTTTATTGATTTTTACCTAATAAAACTGTTTCCAAAAAGAATATTTTATTTCTTAGACTTTAAAGGAGGAAAAAAAGATATGCAAATACTTAAATTAATTCAAAAATCTATTTTAAATGGAGTTTCTCTTATCATTTTTACCTTTTCTTTTGATATTACCAAATCTTTTGAAAGTATATTTGACCAGAATGGATGGTATGAGATGTTGGGGGAGGAAATTGAAAAATTAAATATCCCAACAATTTTTGTTGGAAATAAACGTGACAAAAAATCAGGATTTAGATCAGAATCTGCAAGAAAATTTTGTAATAAGCTTCCAACTTCTAAAGGATTTATAACGACCTCCGCAATTACAAGTGAAGGAATTAATGATTTGGTCTTGGAATTAAGAAAAATATTTTGACTTAAGAAATGTTGATTTTTTACAAAATTACCAATTTTTTATTATATTTGGTTCATGGTACGATAATCCAAAATCATATTAATGCCCTGAGTATCAAAGATGAGTTCGAAAAAATGACCTAATTAATGATAGAAAGTAATTATCATCTGATGCAGAAAAATTAATGTAAAAAAAACATCATCTAGAGAATTTTATTCAGAATTGTGAAAATTCCAGAAAATTTTCCTCCTAATATTTCGATAATTTTTTTTGAAAAATCTATTTTAGATATTTTCCCTTTACTATACTTATCAAAAAATATCTTGATTTTTTCAAAATCTGATCCTAATTTTTCTTTCAGGAAGATTTCTAATTCTTTCATGTTGTTGACGGCTTTCCTGTCATGATTTTCAAGCGAATCAAGAATTTTTTGTTGGCCCAACTTTAATTCTATCAAATCTTGCTTAACTTCGTTTTTCACTTGTAGTACATTTGTTTTTAAAGAAAAATTATTATTTCCATGGAATTTTTTTGATGTAATTCTAGAGTATTCAAATTCATCAGAATTTTCAATTATATGTAGTAGTTTTTTATCATTTAATATAAAATTGCTTAGATTTAAACACCTTTTAGTTAATTTCAATCGATTTAGTTGATATTCAAAAAATAAAGATTCATTGAAATATTTTAACTCTTCTATCTGACTTAAGAAAGGTCCTATAGTATGTTTTGGAATATGAATATATCCTATAGCCTCACCCATTTCTTCATTTGTGAAAATATGAGTAATAGGAAACATTAAAAGTCCCGAAGTTATATTCTTGAATAAATTTTTGTTTTTGGTAGAATATCTTATTGCTATTTTATTTTCAATTCCAATAAAATTCAAAGTTGGATAAAACTGAAAAACTCTATTTTTTACAAGACCTTTTACAAAATTTATAAGTTGATTTGAATCGATTTCAGGTGATAGTTCTTCTAAGGATGATAAATTATAATTATTATATCTAGAAATTGATTTTATTATTGGAACTTGCCAAGGTTCAAATTTTAAATGTGATTTAGCTTCTAATTTCCAGTTGACAAAAAATTCACTATTAATACTAATGTTAAGAAACAAATTTGGAATACGAAAATTCTTCCATGGATTTGAAATATCCTTATCAAATTGATTTAAATTAATGTTCCAAAGCCAATTTGTTAGAGGAATATAGTTTTTTGACATATTTTTTCGGTCGAATGAGGGTGAACAATATATTTTTGACGAGAAAAAGGGAAAATTTATTTCCCAAAAAGAATAATTTTTGGGTTGGTTTTCGGATTCTCCAATTTCTAATAAGGAACTAATATCAGTTAACAAATAATTAAAACCTAATTTACCCATATTCATTATTATTCCGGTATAATTACAAATTTTCATCCTTGATAAAAATTTTAATGAAGTTCGGGCATTTTTCAATGAAAAATCTTTTTTAAGTAAAGTATTTACAATATCCTTTTCATTTGGAGGCAGAATCCTTAAAGATCCATCTAAATCAGTTCTTAAAAATTCAGGGTTAATTAATAATTTAAGAATATTCTTTTCCCTAAGTCTAAGAGGAATTTCAATTCTTGTTAGAGTCCTATAGAATCCTTTGAAAAATTCATTCAAATTAAAAGAAGTTGGGAAATTATTTATAAATAAATCAAGGTCTGATAGATCCAAATCTGAAAAAAATAAATTATTTTGACTGCTTATATGATCTAAATACACTGAAAAGGATCTTGGATATTCAAATCCTCCATTATTGAATTTAATTGGTATCCATTGACTTTTCTTGATTGTTCTATGCAATCCATCAATGCTAATAGGAAATAAATTTTGATAAGTTTTAAATTTTCCAAGGAATTTTTCACATATTTCTACTAGAAATTTTGTTCTCAAATTCTTATTTTTCTTTGTGTTCCCTTTATGATCATGGAAAAATAAACGACATTCAATATAGCCAGCTCTTATTTCTTCTATTATTTCCATTTCCGGAATTTTATAGACATTTTCCATTTTGTTCCCTAAATTTAAATGGATTTCTCCTCATATATTTCGGATTAAAATTTTTGTAAAAATTATATTTGTGACTAATAGAATATCATATTTTTACTATTGAAATTTTTCATATTTTCTTTGGATTTTTAAATAAATTTTTGAATTAAAAACTATAATTTATTAATTAAAAATGTGAAAATGTCAAATTTCTGTACAGTTATAGAATTCTTGCGATTTTTACATCAAATAATTATGATATCTTTCTTTTTTAATAGGTTAAAATTCAATATAAGATTTATAAATTCATTGGAAGCGGTGTATCATCAAAAATGTCATTTGATAAAAGTGATATAGATACAAAACGTTTTAGCGAATTAAAAAGTTCTAACATTCATGGTAGTGTTGTATTGGCTACTCGTTTTATGAAATTCTAATCCATAGATATTATATAATTGTGAAATAAGCATAATTCTCGTCCTATATTCAAAAAGAACCTGATTTTGTTTTAAAAACTATTGTAGCTATTTCGGTAAAAGGTAATGGTTACAAGACATTAAGAAATTTAAGGATATTAGAGGAATCATTTGTTAATACAAATTTGGATTAAAAAAAGCTACAAATTTAGAAATATGAGAAATTCTAACACAATCCATTCAGTTAGTTTATCCAATGAAAGAGTTATTTGAAAAAATGAATTTACTTATAACTCCAAAATTAAAATCAGTCCCACTATTCTTATTAAATAAGTAGAATCTTACTTTGCTAAATCCATTTTGGTTCTAATTAATGTCATTCGGTGTAATGCTCTGCTATCTTTATCGTCTGAAGTCACTAACCCACAATCTATACATGTAAGAATAGTGGGTTCAATTTCTATAAGTTTACCACCACATTCAATACATAAGTTTTGTGTATTTAGACAAATCAGGCAAAAATTGTCACTAAGTAAATTGAAACTCTCTGAAGTACTAACAATAAGTTCTCCACACACTTTTTCATATCCTTTACATATATTTAGATTATTTTTTTCTTTATATCCGCATTCTTCTAAATTAGGACATTCCCATTCTCCTTCTGTAATAAAATCAAGTTCTTCATTGCACTTGGGACACTTAGGATCAGAAAAGTTAGTATAAATCTTATTCTTCTTCGACATCATAATATCACTAGGATTTTCATTCCTTTACAATTAACAATTAAACTTCTCAGTACTTCCGAAAGACTTCGAAGTATAAATTTCAAACAATTTATATTTCTTTTTTACATCCGACAAAAAGCATAAGTGACCGTATTGTTGTAAGTTTCAACTGTAATGTATAAAAAAAACAACAACACAGTCAGGCAGCAAGTATGGTCAGAACTTCATAAACTTTTCGGTAGGTTTATAGAAGGTACAGAAGGTTGGATTTATTCGAAGCAGTCTCGCTGGAATTCTACTCATGTTTTCCAACGATTAGCTCAGGCTGCTCTAGAAAACAGTTCTTTAGAAGATGTTTGCACCTCATTTAAAGGTTGTAGTCCTGATACAGTCCAATATCGTTTAAAAGGACTTGATTTCGATAAGACAGTCCAGCAAATCAATGATATATTAAGATATAATGCTCAGAGCTTTCAAATTCATAAAAACACTATTTTAACTATTGCTGTTGATGTTACTGATTATCCTTGGTATGGTGATCGTGATCATGAGCTTTCTGTAGGATCTAAGGAAAAAGTAGGAACCTTATTTTTTAATCGTTATTTTACAGCCTGTATTCTAACAAAAACTTATCGTATTCCTATTTATGTCTGTCCTTTAAGGCAAGAAGATGGGGTTAGTCCATATAAGCTCATGAAGGATCTAATTAGAGAGACTAATTGGTGGTGTCCATTTTCACGGGTTTTAGCGGATGCTTGGTTTTTCTCCAAAGAATTGTATGATTTGTTAGATCTCTATAAAATCGAATATTTATTCAATTTAAAAACTCAACGAATAGGTAAACAGAAATTAGAGATGATTAGAGAGACTCAAAGATTTATGGCAAAATGTGATGACGTGGATGTGTCAAATCCAAAGATTTTTTACAAATGGTTAAAAAAACATAGACTTCTAACCTTTAAATTTGATTCTTTCCTTACTATGAGGAATAATCGTCGCTTCCCGGTTGTTGTACAAACAGTTCTAGCAAAGAAGAAAAAGGGACGAAAACCTCATAAAGAATATATTCAATTATACTCTTATACAACGAATATATCAGCCTCAGGAGAGTATTTAAAAGGTCTATATAAATTACGATGGGGAATTGAGACTCAATATCGTGTTACTCATCAATTTCAAGCTAAAACTACCTCGCTATGTACTAATTTACGTATTCTCCTGGTTGGACTGAGTTTCATCTTAACAGGTCTTTGGCTTCGTGTCAATCTTGTACTAAATCGAATAAAGTCTCATACTGATAGTGTTATTGATTTCAATCTTCCTATAAAGATTAATGTTAAAGATATACTAGTGTTGACTGTTCCAAGATTAAAACGCATCATTCAAGCGATATGGTGGATGAAATTGGGAGGTGAAAAATGACTTGCGGAAGTACTGTTATTCCATCTTTTTTAAGATACTTCATCATCATTTCTAAGGTATTTTTTCCTTGGATAACTCTATGTTCGAATTCATTCTTCAAATTAATTAGAAATGAGTGAGATTCAAGAAGTGTTTCTGGAAAGTTTATATATTTATTTAAAAAATTTATCTCAGTAAACCATCTTACAGATTTTTTAATTAAGTCCGAATAAATTTATCGCAAAAATTATTTTTAGTTAGAAAGAAAATGAGAGAAATGAACAAAGAATATTTTACATCATTCGTTGTAATAACTTTTTTTATTTTAAATATTACACATATTCCCGTTGAAAGTAAAATCATCGACCCAGCTAATAAAAAAGCTCAGATAATTAAAACACTTAATATTTCTGATAATATTGTAATGTGGGAAGATGACCTGGGTAATACTCTTACTAATGGTTCCGTGTTAGAAGGACCTAATGCTAATATTCCTGACGAAGATACAGAGAAAAAGGGTATTCAATTTTTCATTATTTTCTTTTCACTTTTATTTTTTATTTTCCTTATTATGGATATTGTTATTATTGCGAAGTTTGTTAAGAGCAAAATTAGAAATTTAAGAGATTTGACAACTTTAGAAACCTTAGTATTCAAGTATATTAAGAAAATATTTATTGATGTCAGAGCAGAGGATTTTTTTATGATATGGTTTGAAAGACCAGAGAAAGAAACAAAATATTTAGGATATGTTTATGGAGTCAAAGGAAATACGATAATCAATACCGATTTCATTAACAATTTGAAGAAAAATTTTAATTTTGAAATATTTAAATTTGAAGAATTATATTTAACTAATAAAAATTCATAACCTATATTTGTCATCTTGAGAGGATAGATGCAGATAAATTATCTCGCTCTGCTTCTTTTGAGGAATATTTTTCAAGTAAAGACGGATTAGAAAATATTCAGTCCAATTATCTTCTAAAATTAATTTATTTTTCTATTTATAATAAATCCAAAAATTTTTATTATTGACAATTTTATTTTAGATATGTTTATTGAAAAAAAATTTTTTTACCACATAAGAAGACCTTACAAAGAATTAGATAGTGTATTACATCAAATTGTTAATCAGAGTAACTATAATTGGTCAGTTGGCAAGACCTTACAAATAGGAGAAAGAGAAAATTTATATTTTAAACAAATGAATAAATTTGAAAATGCTCTAAACATTAATGGAACGAAAGTTTATATCATGACTTTACTGAAGCATTTGAGTCAAGTAGAAAATGGGGAAGTTCAACTGAATCCGTTAGCTAGAACTTATCATAAGAATTACAAAGAACTAGTTGGATTATCATATAGAGTCTTGAGGAAATCATTGAGATCGGTCCGAGAATTGATTTTTGAAGAGATTAGAAAAGAAAATTATTCCCAATTGCCATCTAGATCTAAGTGTATTTGGTTAATTGAAGATGAAAAAAGTCTGAGTTATTGGTCTAAACTTCTTCAGGGAGAAATTTATAAAGTTGAAGTCACTGGAGAAATTCATAAAGGTAGTGACAGTTATTTACAGGTGGAAACTTATTCTTTAGATTTTTTTAGGGAACAAGCACATAAATATTGGAAAGGGGATCCATTGGATGGTGTTAAAGATGAAATTATTTTTACAGGTGAGCTAGAAGTAATAGAAAATATGAAATAAATACATTTGATAGATATTTTTGAAAAATAAAAGAGGATTTAAGTTTGCAGGAAAGTATAGAACAACTATTTTTGATACCATTATTTTTTGTCGCTATTTATTTATTGGTTTCATTAGTGAAAATATTAGAGAAAATAAAGATTTATAGACAAGGACAAGAAGAGAAAAATATAGAGGAAAATATAACTAAGTTATATCCAACATTTGAAAGATCGGTTAAAGCTCATTCATTTGCTCGATTAGAACGTTTTCTTAATACATTAATAACAAGTAGCACTACTCCTACTCTTATACCTAAGACCATGTATGGATATGATACAGAAACTATGTATGGATCAGCTAGGGAAGAACTCTTAAGGAAACTTTATGTAATGGATGCGGATAAGTTCGTAGGATCATCAACATTATCATTATCAGATGAAAACCACGTGTTCAAAACTTTGTTTGTTACTGTTAAAATTGGGAGGATTGTGAATGAATTTGGGCATTTTGATAAATTATTTATAGATGAATGGTTTCCAACGCCTAAAGAGGTAGTATGCTGGAAAGGGCACGCGAGGGGTCACGGAGGTGCTATCATTGGACTTAAGGATTATATTGAAAAGATAACAGGTGTAAAGGTACCATCTTTGCATTTTAAAGCCTTTGATTTAGGATTTCATAAGATTGCACACCCTATGTATGAAGATATTGGAATAATTCTAGATGGGTTAAAACAGGATCTTTTAGATCGTGAGCACATATTTATACAAATTGAACGCGATAAACTTGAACAAAAGATGTTTAATAAAAAAATAATGGAAATAGAACTACCCCCACTTAATTCAAAAACTTTGAAAAGTATTGAATCTACTTCAGATTCTTTAATTGAAAAATATTCGGATTGGAGAATGAGAATCTAAATTATTTAAATTATTAAACTTTCTCCCTTTTTTAATATCTACTATTTTTACTACTGAACAATTATATATTTTTTCTTCTTGTTTGTGGTTAGTGATTATTATGATCTTATCGCGTTGAGTTTAAACAATTGACTTCATATGTCCGATAATTCGACTTATTTGGATTATAGCAAGTAGTTTCAACAAAATGATCTATGTCACTTTTAAGATTTTTATAATTTGGACAATCTTTTCTATCGCATAATACGAATTCAATTTTGTGGGTCTAGTCACCAAAATGGTGTTTAATACTTGGATTGTGTTTGAATACTTCTTTCCAAAAATATTTTTTTCCTTTTTCTGAAATCAATCTTGAAGTTCTTGTTTTAGAATTAATTATTTCAAAATCCGTTCTTATTTTTCTTGATTTGTCCTCTGTATCAAATTCTATCAGTGCTATAATTTTTTTTGCTAATTTTCTATCGAAACGCACTGCTTTATTGAATAATATTGAATTATGACTTCCTTTCCAAATAGCAACACCAGAATTTTCTCGTTTATTTCTTATATGTTCATTTTTTTCTATTTCTGGGATATTGTAAGGATATTCATAGTCATCTAATAGAAATATCTTTTGAATTTGGAAAAGCCCTATAAAATAGAAATTTCCACCCTGCTCGATATCATACCTTTGAAACGAAGCAAAAAATGCTAAAAAATCATTCTTTTGAATTTTTCTTAGACCACTACTTCGAGAGAGGTAAAAATCACCACCATAAGTATAAGTGATAAATTCTGGATCATTATGAACAAAAGTGTTTTCATTTCTTACAAAATTTCTTAATTTTAAATCCTCATATGTCCGATAATTCGACTTATTTGGATTATAGCAAGTAGTTTCAACAAAATGATCTATGTCACTTTTAAGATTTTTATAATTTGGACAATCTTTTCTATCGCATTGATAAGGAAGAGGAATAAATGTAAATGATAAATCTTCTTTTATTTCTGGAAACTTACGACCTTTTGGTAAAATTATTTTATGATCTGAATTAATTCCAACATTAAGAATTGCAATTTTTTTTTCTTCATATTTCAAATAATCTAAACTCTTTTTCTTTTATGAAAGATTGAATGTATTTTTAAGAACAAATTATTCTGCCTTTCTTCCAATATTAATAATTTACCTTTTAATATTATGAAATATTGTAAATAATCCAGTCTTGATGATATAACAATGGTTATCCTGAAGTTTTTTTTGGGCCTCAAGATTATTTTTAGTTTCTGTCTAGAGGATATTTCATTGCTTTATAATTATTTCACTTTCAGTTTACTCTCCCCGTGGCAGCATGGTCTTTTAACTTTCAAAGAAGTGTCAATACTGTGACGATGTTTTGGAAGCATTCTTGTTAGATTTATATCCCACTGAAAAGGGAGTTATCTCCTATTGGACTACCAGAAATGGTAAAACTGCTCAAGGTCTTACATCTGGTCTACGTGCTAAACTCTATCTGCAACCTCATTCTAATGTCGATATCGAACTTCTCATTCGGAGGTTAGAATCTCTTAATTTCGATGGACAATATGATTGCATTGTTCGATTGACTCAAAAATTTCTTTCATTGTACCATCCATATAAAAGTACTATTCTTGAACTACAAGTTCCCTTCGATAAATATAATTACATCTATAAATATATTATAAACGAAAAATTGCCAGTGACTTTCTATAATACTGAATTAGCCATCCCTCAATTGTTTTATTTGGAGACAGGATTATTTCATTAATAGAACAAATCCTTCCAGTGATTTCATTTACTGATACTATTAGGAGTGGTATCGTAGGAAGTAGAATAATAGAAAATTATGATATTATTAAGGAAGGAAACATTGAAGGAAGTTGGAATTTTGCAGGAAAGACTTCTTGGTATTAGATCCCGATGACTGGGAAGCAAAAATTGTTTTGGGTTTTGTTAATAATAATGAGATGAAATACGAGCAAGCTAGAATTATCGTGGAAGATATTTTAGAAAATTGCCCGAAACATATCATGAAGGATGAACAGGAGATTATTGGGATGTTAATCTATATCAAATTGGGTCTAATTCATTTTAACATTTTTCGAGACAAGTCGAAGAGACCGCAACGTTGTCCATTTTGTAAAAAAGGAAAGATACTAAATTTTTAGAAAAACCTAAAGACCAAGAATTAATAAAGAAATTAAAGGCGAAATTCAAGAACGACGAAATAACTGGAATATTAAAGTTAATCATAACTGTAATTACTCTTTCCTTATTTTATTTTGGTATCGATTATGTGAAAATATTTTCCTTTACGTAGTTAGCAAACGTCTCTGGAAGTCATATTAGATCATTTAATTCCATTTCAGTTAAATTATAATTCGTTTAGAAGGAGTTTCGTCTTTGTTCCTCCTTCTGCAAAATTTCAATAAAATATAAATATGATATAGTAGTATTATCAAGATAAAGATATTACTAAATGAGAATCACTTGGGCCAAATTAAGAACCTTTTGCTATGATTTTTAATTGATCAAGTCCCATTATGTCTATAGCACTTTCAATAATCTGCTTGTAATGATTTTTTGAGTTTAATTTTTTAGATCGTGAATAAAATAATTACTAATGTCAGAATACTTGCTACAATGACCATAGCTATTATAAAAGCCAGTATTATTAATTCTTTTTGACTGAAGTTTGAAAAACTCGGACGATAAATAATTTTTTTCCCCAAATCACTCACTAAGATTACAAAATCAATTTAACGAATTTTTTTTTAATTTTATTTTCATGTTTTAATGGAAGGGATTGGGAAGATGCCCAGTCTTAAGTGGATCTCAATTATCTCTTCTATGAAAATATATTAATTATTTCTTTCGGCGATTAATTAGAACAAGGATAGACACTAGAACAATGGAACTTAATGTTTCAAATAAAGGAATTGGAGCAGTAGACGGTTCTGCTTCATCTGGAACACCATTCTCATTTTCATCAGCAGATCTACCCTCACGAATGTCTAATAAATCATCTAATCCATTATCGTTAAAATCTGGGATGAATCCAGAAAATTGATAAAAGATTTGGCTTTCAAGCTCTCCTGTGACAAATTTTGCTTCGTTGAGATCCCAGTAGGTTGCATTTGGATCAACAATCGTAGCAATAACATAAACATATGTTGATGGAAATAAACTAATTGCTGAACCTTCAGGGCAATAAGGAAATTCTCCTTTTTCAGAATCCGTTTTTTCGCAATCAACATAGATAAAGTCAACAAATCTTTCGTCAAGTAAATTTGCAATCTTAATAGAATATTTATCTGTTATCTCAACATCCTGAGTTATTCCTTTTGTAGTATTGGTAACAATTGGGATCCCAAATCTATCAGTGAGTTCAGCACCAGCAACCATAGTATTAATATCAGCCATTCGAGGTAATAATTGAATATCAAAATCACGTAAAATGAAAGGTTTATCAGCAACTTCTGAATTAAAAATAGTAAGAGAAAAATCGCCAGTAGTAAGATCCAATGTAGCACTGGGATCAAATCCGTATATACGTGGAGAAAGAGGTAATTCATTTCCTCCACTATCTAATAAAATGGTTTCACGAACAAGGATTGCATCTGATTCTATAAAACTAGCTCCCGTATGAAAATATACACCAGGAGGTGCAACACCATCTGCCCCATTTAACCAATTTCTATCTGTGTTAAATTCAAGTTCAAAGACATTATAAATATTCCCTTGGAATGTCTCAGTAGTAGTACCAAGTCTTTTAATAATAGGATCTACCCAAGGACTATAAATTCCGTCATAAAACAATCCAATAGTAAGGGAAGCTGCTTCGCTAAGAATTTTCATTTGTAAAGTATGAGCATCTTTATCATTTGGATTAATAAAATCCCAATTCAGAAGAGTATCAATATTAAGCCCTAAATTGTAACCAAGCAACGAGTATGTAGTGTCACTGAAATGACGATCAAAGCTGGCACGCTGTTCTCCAGTTAAGCCTGTACTTCCGGTTGCCATAATGTGATTGTTTGTATCATCTTCTACAGAAGCAGGTACTGGTGCTGAATCATCATGGCCAGCTCCGTAATTATGGGCTGCTTCATGAGAAGTGGTTTCAGCAATTGCTGTAGCCCAACGTTCCAAAGTTGATGAAGTTCCGGCAAGAGCTCCTCCTGCACCACCAAACTCATTTAAAAATGATTCAGCATAAACACGCGCGTAATCTTGAGAGTCAGCATCCCCTATATCTACCGCTTGTGCTGCCCCATACAAGTTTCCTCCATAAATTTCAGAATCGGATCCAATAGCTACAACTTGCCATCTATTATCAGTCGGACTTGGATCTGATGTTGACATAGATACTGAAACATTAAATTCAATATAATCATCGGTAATCATTTCAAAAACTCGTTGCCTAAGTTGGGTTGTTGTCCCTATCCCAGAATCTAGATCAGCTACATCAAAGATTGCAGCAGGAGAAGTATCAATACCATACGGAGTACCCCATTCAGGAAAACCAGTATCAGATGCTGTTGGAAAATATAAGTAAAGATAACTTTCATCTAGTGTAGCTTGTGAACTAAAAAAACTTCCTCCTTTTAGGAATACATTTGTGTCATGAGCAATCACTTGAAAGGGAAAAATTAAGACCAATGAAAGTAGAATAATTGAAATATAAATTAATTTTAAATATGGAACTTCTTTTCTTAACATATTCTTATCTCACCATTTTTAAATTTAGGGAATTCTACAAAAATATTGATATTTTTGTCTAGCATATAAACGTTTGTCATAACAATAAAAAATTCAAAAATCGTATGATTTTCACTAATAAGAATAATATGTATATTTCCAAAAAAAAAATAATGTTATACATTTAATTGGAATAGCATTCGAGCAAGTTCATGATCTCAGAGTTGATTCTGTTACAGAATCCTACTTTTATGAACCTTCACATTTTATTAAGGTCAAAAAGACTCAATTAATATTGAATTTAATAAATTCAGTGAGAACACAGTTAGTTTTATCCCAAATGAAGTATGTTAAAGGTGTCTTCTTTAAGAAAAAAAATAATCAGACGTTACTAATACTTATTCGGAGGACTGCTAGAGTTGCCCAAAATCCAACTGAGTTAAATTCTGTCAGTGTTAAAAACAAAAACATTGATAAAACGCCAAATTAAAAAATTTATACCTATTCCAGTGATTTCTTTTTAAAGGTTCTAAATACTGTTCATTGTTCCAATGTTTAGAAGACCAGGTAAATAATATGTTCTTTCTCCTTGATCAAATAATTTCACAGAATAATGATCAATAGTCTGAATTAAAATTTCGTTTGAAGCGATCAAGAATTAAAAATAAATCAAAATATTATTTTCCAAGAACAATTTTGGTTATTATATTCACCCTTCACATTTGTTCCTAAGATAGCATTTATGATTGTTTGAATGTATTTAAAATGATTTTTATCTTTTACACCCCAGTGTAAATAAATTTCGTCGTTTTTTTTGTCATAAATTGCACCAAATAATGTTAACAGCAAACACATCAATTTCCATTTTTCTTTAATGGTCAAATAACAATGTGGTTTATTGAAAAAGTTAAGAAAGAATTTGTTGTTGTCAATATTCTCAACAAATGCGCTTAACTCTTCAGGAAGCATTCTTTCAATTCCTATTACGAACCGCCGCCTGTTCCGTTTTCTGGGACTTGACATTCAGCACCACGACAATCTAATAAGTAATTATCAATGACATTCCCTTGGTACAGATCTAGATGTTTATTTATCTCTATTTTTTCTCCTGAATCGAATGTAGTGTTAGTTATATTGACGAAAGTGAAGGTCGGAACCAAAATTAGGGCAAAAAATAGACTTTTAATGATTTTTTTCTTCATTGGGATCACCATTAATATTAATCCCAAGCATAGACAAGAAGAGGTATACCCTAGTTCCGACACTTAAAGAAAATTTTTTGAAGTATCTAAAAAATGAATATAAAATGAAGGATTTCTAATGAATAAAGTTAACTTACATGTATTAACCGAATCAGTTCAAAAAAATATTATTAATGATGTAATAAATGGTTATTTTGAATGCAGAGAATTTTTTAATAAATATACAAATCAAGACTATGAAATACATACTAAAAAGAAAAAGACATTCCTTTTTAATATTTGTATAGCTTTTTACAATAAACATAAATCCTTTTCAGGTTTTTTTGAAGAAGAATTAATGCTCAAACTGATTAAAAAGCATTATTATGTTCCGATGAAATTTAAAAGTGGAGGATTTGAATTTCCCAGATCTTTTACGTCTTTTATCGATAGAATAAAAGATATAAATCAAATTCCTGCTATCAATCCTGATTTAGGCGATATAGATTCATATATGAGAAATATACCACCAGAATGTAGCATAAATGATTTTCTTCATGGATTATTTAAACAATTAAAGAGACTGAATATTATTTTACGTAAAAGAGAAGTCGAAGTTTTACACTTATTATCTAATCTTGATTTTCTGCAGAAAAAAAAAGATGGATCGCCTAGAATTACAGTTCCTACTGATAGTGAAATCCTAACGGGATTACAATTAAGTGAAAAGCAAGCTAAAAGGGTTGAACGAGCAATCGGTCTGTTGTTTAATCTAAAAATATGTTCTATTGCAGGAATAATAATGAATCCTGCTAAATTCGGTTATTACTTTGCTTTAATAGATGATAAATATAATAACGAGATTGAAAAATCGAACTTTTTATTTTGGAAAATCCCTTTCTCAAATAGTTGCTCATACATTGTTTGTTTGCCTTTTGAAAAAACTCCGGAATTCCTATCTAACTATAATTATATTCCTTTGACTCATTGGTTATGGAATGTAAGTATGACTGATTATGAATCGAATAAAGAAAATGTGTGGGCAAATTTCACATTACCAAATTTTTTAATGGATGATTTAGCACCCGCAAAACACAGAAAATGGAATCTAACTGAAAAAGACAAGAAAATTTTTTCTCCAAAAGAATGGGAGATAATAATTGAATTAAGTCGTATGAATAATCTTTCTGTTGACAACCTGAATGAATTATCATCAAAAAGGGATCACAAATCAGTAATTCACTTATCAGAATATTTAGTTAAAAATGAAATCTTTCAATATTATCCAAATGTTAATTATATAGGTATAGATTATAGAATATGTTTTAGGATGCATAGTGAAGATAAAAATCTCTTTAAAAAAATTGTAAATGGATTTTTGGCGTTTCCTATTGTTCAAATATTTATTAATGACGAAATAAATGAATTATTGGGTTATATACATTTACCAAGGCATACAGTAAGTCTATTTTTAGATTCAATTGATGATTTAAAAGATAGACATAAATCAATGGACATTAGATTGTCATTTAATTCAAACTACATTTTAAGTAGATGTTTTAACCTAAAAAATTGAAATTTAAAAGATATTGTGAAATCTTTGATAAAATAACTTCAGAATTTTTACTCGGTTTCAGTCTTAGTCTAGGTGCTTTCTATCTTTATTTTAATAAACATCTGCACTTTAATAAATATACAAATAAGTGAAATGAATTATGACATAATGAAAGACAAAAATAATTAACATTGTGTAAAAAGGATTAATAAATTTAAATTAATTGTATTTTACCAAATGAGAGTATTGAATAGCAATATTCTATTTTTAAAAGTTCTAATTTTATCGTTGTTATCCAAATTATTACTGTTACTATTTTGTCTTAATTTTTTTCGATCGTTAATTCCCATTGTTCATAAAATGTTTTAAAATTTTTTCTTTCACTTGTATTCCTGCCGAATCTGTTATCCAGTTAAGCATCTCTTGATGATTAGCTTCAATAACTGTATAATTTTTTATATTTTTTCCTTTCAGAGGTACTGAATCCGCGTGAACGATTCCATCGTTTTTTATCACTCCTATATGTATCCATGGAAAGTTAGAATCAATTCTTATTTTCCAAAAAAAGAAAGGTTCCCAGAGATTTGGAAATAATCCCAGTCTATTGTCCATTCCACGTAGGGTAATAACTTTTACTCCTTCAATTCCTTCTTTTTTATTTAGTTCTTTTAATAAACGGCTGTTTTTAACCATTTGGGCCATTTGAGAGTTGTTATTGATGTGTACGAGACTAAATGATCCTGATATAATTGAAAAAAAATCAGTGATAGTATCAATGATAATCTCAGCAGGAATTGTTATCCATTCTTTAGCTAAATTAGTACCATGATTAGGAGTTCCAAGTAAAGCTATAGTTGAAATGGATACTTTATCAGTTAGCCAAACTATTCCGTTTTTATAGGAAGTTTTGTATTGAACAAGTGCTCTAATTACTAATCCTCCCATGGAATGTGCTATTACTGAGAAATCAATTATTTCTTCTGAATTTAAATTATCTACTTTAGTAATCAACTGATGATACAAATTTTTTACCAATGAAACAGAATTTGAGTCCAAATTAAAAATAGGTGTACCAATATGATGTTTTTTAGTTAAATCTAGACCATGATCTGAGTCATAATAGCTTAAATTCCATGTTTTATCAAAGGGATTATTCGGAACAACTGTAGGAGAAAGCCTAAATAGTTTCTTCAAAGGAAAAATTAATATAGTCATTTGACATATTAAGGTTAGTCTCATCAATGTGATGTAGATACGAAAGAAGTAGTTGTATAAATCAGAAAAATCAGATTATTGACGAAGTAATGTTGTAAACACATTCCAGCAGTCGAAAAATCCTCAGAATTGATAGTAGTAGTAGTATAGAGCAGTTTTTTGAATGCTTGAAGATGATGTGACACATATGGAACATGACTAGTTAACTATAACAAGTTAAGTTAGTCAATATGATTCGTAAGTGCCGACCTGACCACACAAAATCTTTAGGCTACACATTGGGAGACGAGTGTCGAATAATTAAACAATTCGAGGAAAAAATAATGAACAAAGCAAAGAACAACAGACAGAAAACTAAAACAAATCGAAAAAGACCTCTATTAGGATTCAAAAATAATTTTAGTATTTATACAAGTATAAATGTGTCCTCAGCTTCAACATATAGCAAAATCCGAATTGCTTTACCTGAAACAGAGGTAGAAAGTGTTAGAATCGCTAATGTATGGCCGTACTTCAAAGAAAGCAGAGGAGCACAGCGCTTACTCAGAATAGGGGATTTTAGAAGAATCTTACCAGTGAAACAGGACCAGAACAAATCTATTCAACTCTATCCAATAACAAAAACAGAAATAGATGCATTAGAGAATAAAATTCTCCTTGGTCATGCCCAGTTTAACTCCATCAGAGACTATTTTGAAGTTAAAAGATTTAAAATGGTAATGAATAGCTTTCCAGATGCAACTATCAATTATAGTTGTTACAACACGAATGAATTATCTAATTATAGTAGAAATCCATGGAAATCTAATAATGAGGATGATTTAAATGTTTTATTTGATTGTTGGGGATTTTTTTCTATCGCAGACTTTTATAAAGTGAAATTACCTGCTGTATATGGGAAACTTTTATTAGATGATTTCCTATTATTGAAAAAAGATATTATCTATAAGCCGATTCAAGAGATCTTGAGTAAAAAGATTGGTAGCGACGATAAAACAATTAGATATTTCATCTTAGAAAATGATCTGGAAAATTATAATTTTGTAAGTAAATTATCTATTAAAAACATGAAAGTTTTCATTAAAGATAAAAAATTACTTAGCAAAGTCAGTTCACTTCGTCCTGAATATGAAATCATGAAAGAAGACAGAAAAAGAAAGAAATAGTTATTTCTTTTGCAGAAACAAGTAAAATCAATTAGAGAAAATTATTTTCCTTTTAATTACATTTTTTTGTTTTCGGTCACACTATGTATATATCAAAAATTTGCTTATATAAGAAAAAACTAGAAATCCTAAGTTGGATCTGAAAGTGTCAGAACTTTCAAATAAAATTCCAGTTGTTTTTCTTCCATTGCAAATAAATATTTAGTGGAATTATTCAAAAGGGTTACATTGGTCATATCTGCAATATTTTCTTCAGTAAGCATATCTATTAATAATTTTATTTTTCAATTATAATGCTACGTTCAAAACGGAAATCAATAATTATTCACTTAGTTGCAAATGGATAATAATAAGATCGTAAATCTCTTGAATCTGGATATTTTTATTGTTCTTAAGAACGCTAAACCTAAAAAAGCATTTGATAAACCCATTTTTAATGATATTGATAAATCTACTACTAATTTATTGTATTCAAGGATTTCTTCATTCGCTAGAGAATATCCAGAAGATTAGGATTGGCTTTTAAATTCGGAATCCTTAGAAAAATGCTCAATTAGACACCTGGAGGAAAAAATGGAAATTTTTGGAGATGGAAAAAAAGTTAGTTTGGAAGGTTTTTTGGAGTATTTCTGGTTATTTTTATTCTAATTTCCATAGTTATTGTCTTCACATATTTGATTGTTGATTTGAAAACTAATTTTATATTCCTCATCGCTAACAATGCTGAGAAAAGAATCAGCATGTTAGTTCCAGCTATTGCTGTAATCATGCACATGCTAATCCAGAAATACTCCGTGTGATTTTTTCCTTCACACTTAAACTGTTTAAGCTTGATAATTAATAATTGTTTTTGAAGTTTATAAATGTTTGTAAACAATTATAATTACAAAAACAAAATTCAAGAAAGGAAAAAGAAATAAATGGAATTATTTAGTATTTCTCATTTTCATTTATTCAATGTGGCCCAAAAAGACCTATTTTTTCAAAAATCCTTTTTGCAAGCACTCCTATTTAATTATATTGTAAAGCATATATTTTGTTATTTCGTTTTATTTCACTGATTGTATAGATATAAATAATAATGCAAAAGCAAAATGTTCATTAAAGAAAAAATTTCTTAACCTCATGGTCCACTAATCCAATGACACTCGAATAACAATTTCTCAAAATGGATTATCTCAATTCTTATTAGAATTCTTCTGTTGACATTGAAAGACAAATTTGACTGAATCCAAATTTTCAATGTTATCTAGAATCTCAGTTAAATTAAACTTCACTAAATTAATATTGCTTATATTTTTAAGGAAGAAATTAAATCCTGTAATTTCTTTAAATACTTTTATCACTCGTTCTATCGATTTAATGCATTTTTCTCTATTTATTTTGTCATTGTAGGTCTTAGAATCAGTATGAACATATGAACTAGCTAATTTATATAGTTTCTTTAAATCTTTACTAACTTCAGGTCTAAATGATTCTACATTTCCCAAAATCTTACTACCACCTTTGTATTTGGTATTAAAGTTTTGATACCTCGATGAAAAAGTGATTTTATTTTTTAAATTTAATTTCCTATGTTTTTTGTCAACATTATATCCTCTGGCCCACTTATCTATTACAACTCTTATTGTAGACAAACAAGTCTGGTAATCCTCATAAGCAAAGTCATTTACCATTCTAAAAAGGCTTTTCGGAAAATCCTTTATATGATAGTAGAATAGAGATTCTTCTAATGGTCTATTTATTAAATTATAGTATGATAATGAGGAAACAGCCGCACTTATCATAGATGAAGTAGCTATTCGTTTTTTAAAATCTGTGACTAATTTATCATCGAGTCTTCCTAAGTTTTTCATTCCTAAATTAATCATTGATTGAAAAAAGCCGAGTTCATCTACAACTGTGATCATTTCATTAATTTTTTCAAGAATTATATGACTATAAGTGTCAAAGCTGAAATCTTGTTCTGATTTTTCCTCTTGAGTAATATTTAGAGTTTGATCTAATGATTTTTGATCTTTTGCGAATTCAAAATACTTCTTTACAAATTCTTCTTCAGATAATAAATCTTTTTTAATTATTTTTTCTTTATAATAGTTCCTAACTTCTTCTTCATTCATATCCTCAGAAAGTCCTATCTTCTGAAATAAAGATCTGTGCATTTTATGTTGTAATTTGAGTAATTCAATTGAACCTGCTTGCAGCTTTCTTTTTTGACTTATTGGTACTTTTATCGGTTTCATGTTTTGATCTCCTCTTCAAGGATAACGATTTTTAATATAAGCTCCTCCTGCAATTAAGACAACTATTATGAGAATTAGTCCCAATATTGATGTATCTATTTCTTCAAAAATGCGTTAACTCAAGAAAATAAAGGAAGAACTATTTTTTTGATCGTTATAACATACTACTGTTATAACACACTATCGTTATAACATACTTCTGTTATAACATTCTTAATCCTCTAACTAGTAAGTGATCTGTATCATCTCAAAAAAGGTATTCATTTCTTTCTTGGGAATATTGATTATGTAATTATGTTTATATCTCAATTTCCAATTTAACATATGAATACTGAACTTGTGGCTACGCCACAGATGCTCCGAACGCCCTTCGGGCGGGGGTTGTTTAATTATCTATAGAGTGACCTTATTTCATTATATTTAAAGCGTTTTTGTTTTAATTGATTTTTAAAGTATTAATTTATGTCTTTAGTCTTTTTTATTCTTTCTTTTTTCTTGGATCTTTTTAACCTTAGCTTTCTGAATAACTGTAAAATCAAGAAGCATATTAAAGACATTTTTTAATTCATTTGCTTCATCAATCTTAACATCATCTAAAAGATCATCATCAGGATGAGCCCCAAAATTACCCCAAAGTCTCAATTCCTCCGCTAATTCAAACAATTCTTGACTGATTTTTCCACTATCCTTTAAATCCCGAATTTGATTTACTAAGTTCTTTTTTGGATCTGCACCTAATTCTTTCATTAAAGATTGTGTCGCTCTTCGTAATAATACAACTGCTGCTTTAGGAGTATCGACACCTAAACAAATCATTGATTCGACATAATCATCCCATATCCTATCGGAAACTCCATCTGGTTTAGCCATCTTTGAAATTACTGGAAAAGTAGCCTTTATTCTATAAACAGCCTGATTTTCTGAAATTACTTCATAACTAAAGAAAATAACTAAAGTTTTACTACAGTTATCACACTTGACCAACGCTACATGTGTTAAATTATCCGATAACGCAACAGGGTTTAGAGGAAAAGATAATCCCGTAATATTAAAACTTAGATTAGTAAAATGAACTGTAATTTGACAGTAGGGACAATTGCCTGAATAACGATAATGTGACATCATTGAAATTAATCATTTTTATTCCCCTGACATAAAAAATAAAAGAGTTTCGGTTCTTTCCCTTCGTTAAAAGGACTAATTTGTATCCTAATTTGTAATCCTAAATAATTATTTTTGTATAAACTTAAATCCATGTAAATGGATTTATGATATTGGCCCAATCGACCAAAAAATTCAGCGATCATTCGTTAGTAATGATAAACTGTAAGAATAATTCAATTAATTTCTATTCAGACCTAAAAAAATCTCAGGATGAAAAAGAAAAGTATTATCTCAAAGAAAATTATTTAACAAGCATTGAGACCGAGTTTCCACTTAATAGAATTGATGAACATTTTCGAGAAGAATCTTTTCTAATTCCTCAAGAAAGGTTAGTAATCATTAAAAACATCCTTAATGAGTTTTCTAAAAATTTCGAGTATCTATTGACCAAGATAAGTATTCGTCAAAGTGAATTTATGTTCATTAGAACATCTTTCAAAGAATTTGATCTTGAAATAAGTTTGACTTCAGTAGATGAAGATTCATATTAACAATATCTCAAAGATAATTTCCAACTCAGTTAATTTTATAAAATAAATCAGAATAAATGATACTAATGAAATAGGGGATTCCTTCTCATGGATCAATCAGAAGACCCACCATTCGCGTTTTTCAGTCAATCTTTTCAAACAAATACCAAAGAAGAGGACAATTGTTAGTTCTGCACTTTATTTTATTCCGTTATATGATTTCGGAGTAGCTTTATTTCATTTCAGAAAAGAATCTTTCAATCTGAAACTCACTCTTTGAAAACTTAAATAAAGGCTATACAAGAATAAGAGAGTAATGATCATAATTTCTTTTCCTCAAAGGACCGATCATACTTTCTTGTTCAATATCAACCGTATTATCCTGTAAATATCTAGAAAATAATAATTTATGTAGGATAAGAAAGTAAAAAAAAGAAAAAATGAATTTTACACAAATCTTTTAATTGACATTATTAATCATCTATTATTGGTTGGTTTTAAAAATCGCAAAATTTTCCAAGATTGTATTGATTGGGGATGGAGCTGTTGGAAAAACAGCGTTGAGAAATAATTTTATGGGTAAAGGGTTTACTAGCAATTATTTAATGACTTTGGGAGCAGATATGAGTAGTAAATTAATTGAAGAGCTAGATTTGAAATATCAGATATGGGACATGGCTGGACAGCCAAAATTTAAAGAGGTTAGAAGAATGTTTTATAACGGCTCATCTGGAGCGATCCTTGTTTATGATGTGACAAGAAATGATTCCTATGAAAATGTTACAAAATGGTTAATGGAAATTCATAGAAATTTACCAAAAAAACCAATTTCAGTAGTTCTATTGGGAAATAAATCAGACTTAAGAGGTGTAGTATCTCACTCTTTGAGTTCAAAGGATGGGAGAATTCTTGCTAAAGGTTTAACGGAATTTTATGCTCAAAATAAATGGGAAATTCCTTATTTCGAAACTTCAGCAAAAACTGGTTTAAATGTTGAGGAAGCATTTCTAAGACTTGGAGAAATGATACTAGCCAACCAAAACTAATCATTTGCTTCATGTTAGAAAATATAGTATAATGATTTGGATGTTAGTTTTGTTTAGCGATTTGAAATACCTACAAACAATTATATTTTCCTAATAAACATAAATTTATGCTATTATTATATCGTTTTTTAGGAACACTTTCACTTCCTGATCGAAGTAACAATCTCGTAAAACGCAGTTTATTTCTTGGTATTATTGCTCAATTCGCATTTATGATATCAAGTACTTTTTATGTATTATTTGTTCTTGATATCGTGAACTACGAGTTATTAGGAACATTACTGGCAGTTCAATTTCTTGTTCAAGCAATACTTGATTATCCAACAGGAGTATTAGCTGATTGGATCGGACAACGTTGGGTGATGGTTTTTGCATACTTTTCTTATAGTATCTCTTTTTATTTATTATCAATAGCAACTACATTTGAAGCATTAGTAATAGTATATGCTATTTCTGCAATAGGATCATCTCAAGAGTCAGGTACCTGGGGAGCTTGGTTTGATAACAATTATAAGGTTTCAACAGAAGGAAAAGATGATGAAAGAAAAATTTATAGACTTATGCAGAGTAGAATGGAAATGCTGATCCAGATATCTGCTAGTTTTGTTTTTATAATAGGAGGATTTTTAGCAACTTATTTTGGTAGACCAATAATATTTCAATACCAAGCTTTGGCGATATTAATTTTTGCACTTCTTGTTGTTTTCCTAGTCACAGATTATCCTGAAATTGAACGTGAACCACGTTCATTGAGGAATTATTTTCGATTAATGGGAAAAGGACTTTATTTTGTACTTTTTACAAAGTATTTGCTTCTTTTTGTTATTGGAATGATGATTACTACTAGTATTTGGGTTATTTGGTCACAAATGATTCTATTTCCAATGTATTTCAGGTATTCAGGAACAGATTTTGGAGCAAACCTGTTTCGTGTTCTAGCTTGGGTTATTATGATAATAATAACGTTTTTTGCTGGAAAATGGAGTATGAATATTAGTATAAAAAAATATCCCGGATTGAAGTTCATCCATCAATTAATGTTTTTTGGTGGATTTGCAATAATTATTTTCTTTTATCCATTGAATCATACTAGAATAGAGTATTTTGCAATATTTCTAGTTTTATTTTTGTTTACTATAACAGATGTCATTTACATTATTACTAGTCTACTGGAACAGTCATTATTTATAGATGTAATTCCAGATGCAAATAGAAATTCTATTTATTCTTTATTACCAACTCTGATATTATTATTTAATGCTCCAGTAGTGTTAATATCAGGAACAGTTATCAATATAATAGGAATACCAGCTACTTTACTTTTGTTAGTAATTATAGGGACAATAGGAGTATTCTTTCAATATTTAGCAATACAGTTGTTACCACAAAAGAAAAAAAAGAGTATCGAGGTATATACAAATTGATTGAGAAAAATTATTTTTTCTTATTTTTTTGTTATTAAAGCTAATTTCATTTTTCACTTGGCTATAACCAAGATGTCACTAAATTTTGTCACTTTACTTTCTTTTTTTCTTAAATGGGGACTTTCATATACCTTTAATTTTGATTTATAAGTTTTGAAAATTTCCATCATCTCATTAATTGGAATAACAGAATTATTTCAATAGGAAAAAACGATGATACTTTCTTGAAATTGTGAAATAATTTTTTCAAGATTTTCAAGAAATAAATCTTTTGTTAGCCATTTTTCAATCTCTTTCATGAGTGGATGATCTTGTTTGGGCAATTTAAGGAGATGGTTAAGGTCTAACCAACTAGTGAAGGATTCATAATTAGCTAAAGACTCTAAAACATGGTAATTCATAAAATAATTTCCATATTTTCTACTTCTCTTAGATCCTGAAATGAAGGGAGGATCTAAGTATAATAGATCAATTCTTTCTTTATTAAAAATTTCTGGCTTTGCTTCAGATGCAGTGATACCAAATATAGGAATCAATTCAGTTTGCACATCAATACTTTCTAAGTAATTGTTAACCTCGTGAATTGAATCAATAAAGATATCTTCCATTGATTTGTCCCAAATTTGATAATTCTCTCTTTTTTTCAACCGAAGGTTTAGAAATGATCTGTGAAAACTGTTGAAAGGCCTTTTCATTAGACAAGTTTGGTATAATGCAAAAAATAAAATCCCTTTAGTATTAGAGGAATAATTACTTTGCATTATATTCGTGATTACTTTATCGATCCAAACACACTCATCCTCGAAAAAATAAAGATCTTTATAGACTTCAAAAGCATAGGAACGTTGATTTTTTAGAGAATTATCCCATAAGCTATTAAGAGAAGAAATGTTTATTTTATCCACTTTTGTAGATCTTAATAAACCACTATTGATGAACTGAAAACACTTCATTATATCATTATAGATTAAATTTTTTCCCATTGATCGAAATGCTGCACTCATTAATCCACTTCCCCCAAATAAGTCAAGGACTGTACTATATGAAATATCGATCCTATTCAAAATCCATTTGTAAATAGAATCTTTTTGGCCAATAAAATGCGACTTTGGATAATTTTTCAAATCCTGACCATCCAAGAATTTATAATTATATATTCAAATTTGATTAAATAATATTTTTATTTACAGGATAATTGAGTTTTGTTGATAATAAAGGAATTAGAAAAACTGAGTAATTTTTTACTCAAAAATAACCAATTGAGAGAGAGTAAAATCTTTCCTATTAATTGTATAGATGAAAGAGATTTTAATAGTAATAGGCTCTTAAATACAATCAGCTATTATGAAAAAAATGATTCTGTTCAAGGTTTATCTATACGAAATGCTGATTTAGTAATATTTCCTGAATTTATAAGTAGACTTCACAACATAAATCAATTATATCTTACTGGTAACCAATTCACGACTCTTCCAGATTTTATAACTAATTTGACCAATCTTGAGATCCTTGATTTAAAGAATAATCAATTGAAATTCCTACCAAAGAATTTTGGCTATCTTTCTAATCTTAAAGAACTATGGCTACGTGGAAATTCTCTTGAAAATCTTTCTGAAACCTTTCATCAATTAATAAGTCTCCAGATATTAGATTTAGGCCAAAATAATTTTAAAGCTCTTCCAGATAGAATAGGAGAATTAAAAAATTTAACTAAACTATATTTAGATAATAAAATGCTTACAATTATTACAGAAAGCATAGGAGACTTGACTAAACTTAAAATCTTGGATTTAGGTCATTGTAATTTATCTATTCTACCTCAATCTAGAGGAAATTTGAAAAATCTGATTTTTTTGTATATTAGTGATAATAAACTTACTTCTAAAGCACTCCCTCAATCAATATGGAATCTAAATAGCTTGGAATATCTAAATATTACAGATAACCAGCTAACAGATCTACCAGAAGACATAGGAAAGTTAACCAATCTTATAGAATTTAGATTATACAATAATCAAATAAAAAAACTTCCAGAATCGATAGGAAAGTTACAAAAATTAGTTGAGCTCTATTTAATGAATAATATGTTGACTGGATTACCAGTATCCGTTGGAAATTTAGTTAAACTTAAAAAAATGTCATTAGAAGGAAATAAATTAAAATCTCTGAATGAAAATATAAAGAATCTTTCTAATCTTGAAATATTAAATTTGAGGAATAACAGTTTATTTTCTCTTCCAGAATCTATTTCGGATTTGGAGAGTCTTGTTGAACTGGATTTACGTGCAAGTAACTTGGTTTCTCTCCCAAAATCTATGATAAATTTAAAAAATCTTGAAAAATTGGATTTACGATGGAATCCAATCAGATTTATACCAGAATGGATTGAAGAACTAAGAACGAATGGATGTTTAGTTTACGAATGAATTTAACAATAAATAAACTTACTTTTTCGAAAAATAACTATATTGATTTTCCCCAAAACTCATAAATATGACAAAAAAATAACTATACAGGAAATAATAATGTTTAAGGGACCAGAAAAAGCGATTTTAGGAGCAAAAAATCTATATTTAATTCATAATATTATTGAAAGAGATAAAATAGGGGAACTGATATCTGAAAAAGAGTTAGGAAGAAAGGCAAAACTTATTTCTGTTGAAGCAATCGACAAAAACTTTAGAATTAGTAATACAGGAATTGTCCTTTTCTATATCAAATTTAATTCAGAAATAGGTCAATTTGATGGTATTATTGCCTACAAAGAATTCTCTACACCTAAAGAGGTAGAATATAACGTATTACTTAATAACTGGTTAACAGAAAGAATGAAAGAAAATGTGAAAATTAGAATCCCAAAGATTTATTCAAGGGGAGAAAATTATTTAGTTTACGAAGGAATAACAGGTGAAACATTTGATTTATCACCTTGGACTTTAATTAAAAAAGCAAAAATAGCGGGAAATATTTTAGCGACATATCATTCACCTCAAATTAACCCAGCAGATTCAAAACGTTATTTAGTTATGTTTACAGATAGTATAGGTAAATTGCCAATAACTGAACAAGAAAAAGAGACATTATTAGGCATGGCATATACCTTATACGTAAATTACGATCATTCACAAGGAGGGGTATATGGATACGGATTTTTTCAACCCGACAATGTAATGATAACGCTAGATGAAACGTTAGGATATTTAATTGACCCAGAATTCGTGGAATCAAAAATCGGAGCAGGAAGAATAGAAGATATAGCCAATTTTTTCATTTTCACCGCAAATAGTGAATTTCAGACAACTGGAAATTTGGAGGAAACAATAAAATCAGTAACAACCTTCTTACAGTCTTACAATGCTTATTTAAAAAATTACAGTTTAAGTATAGAAAAAATCTACCAGGTGTATGAAATCTGGGGAATTTTGTTTTTTTATTTTGGTTTACTCGCACTAAGAAATGGGATTATAAAACTCAAAAAATTGAGTTCCTTGGCTAGAAGAAAAGAACAGCCAATTATTGAAGAATTATTGCAATTACACAAATTTATTGTATATATTTGGAAGGAAGGAATAAAATACGTCCCAGAAAAAGCATTTCCTATAGGTTATAGAGGAGAAAGAGTAAATAAAGAAGATTGGGTAATTTCTTGGGTGGTACTAGGAAAGACACTATATGAAAAGCTTAAAGAAGACAAATATTTCCAGTTATTGTATAACAGACCAAAAAATATTGAAACATTAACTACAAAAGATCTAGCACAACACTGGAAAATGAAAAACAAAAAAGAAGTAGTAGAAACGATAAAAGAACTCAATTCATGGTTTAAAGAATTAAAAATTCTGATTAATAAAGATAAAATCCATTACAATGAAGAAATAGATGAAGAAATTGAATTCACAGGTATTTTTGATGATTGGGAACGAATAACAAAAAAATTAAAAAGAATTTACTTAAAAAAACCCGAAAACATAATTATTGATGAAGTCATAAGAAACCAAGTAATAGAATTAGAAGAATTAGAACAAACTCCAGACATTGAAAAGAAAAAGATCCAAAACATATTAAAGAAACTGATAAAAGACAAAATTTTTATAAAAAATAAACAGATGGTCCAAATAAACCCGGAATGGGTAAGAGAGAATTCACTAACAGAAATTATTTTCAAAATATAGTTTGTTTAATAAATCCATGCAAGGGTTGAATAAGTTGAGAAAAAATTTAATCGTTTATTTTCAGTACTTTACGTAATTTTCTTCCACCCGTAATCATTTTTCTTATCGAAAAACCTCGAAATGTTTTTCCATTATCTTTACAAGATGGTATAACGAATGGAATAATTTTTTTCACACTCTCTTCAATATCGGTTCCTATCCATTTATACGCTAATGTGGTTTCTTTTCGAAATGTTTCTTCACCAATCCAATTGTTAACAACTGTTGCGTTTTTCCCCAAATTAGTTTCAATCATACCAGGTTGATATACATTTATCTTAATATCTTCCTTGTATGATTTTAATTCCTCTGCTAAACATCTCGAAAACGATACTATTCCACCTTTGGATGCAGAATAGATTGTCATATGTTTCATTGGTCTTTTACTATCAGCTCCAGCTCCTGATAAAGTAACAATTCTCCCATAACCTTGATTAATCATCTTCGGTAATGTAACTGATATAGAATTAATAGTTCCTATCAAATTCGCTCCTAACACTTTTTTAGTATCTTCTTGGATTTGTTCAGGTGTTAAGTGAGCAAAAGGTCCATAATGAACATTTAAACCAGCATTTGCAACTAAAATACGCACCGAACCAAATACTTCAACAGTTTTATCAACTACATTGGTAAATGAAGTGATATCTGAGACATCACAAGCAAATCCGATGACATTTTCTACACCGTACGTTTTTTGCAATTCTTTTACAGTTTTTTTTACATTTTCTTCATTTCTCGAGCAAACAGTTATTTTGGCTCCTTCTTTTAAAAATAATTCAGCAATTTTTCTCCCAATACCACTTGTTGCTCCTGTTATTAAAGCAGTTTCTTCTTTCATTTGCATCTGTATTCATCCTGATAAATCAACTTTGATTATTGATAGTTTGTTTCATAAAATGTGAGTTTATATTATATTTTGAGTAAGTAAAATATAAACAAATTGTCATATTCAATACAAATTCCTAACGATGATACTTTTCTAAGTAAGTAAATTTAATTAAGAAAAAAAAATATCCAAATAAAAATTCCTAATTTTTTCTCAGGTGCTGTTCTTTGATTTTAGCAATTGAACCTTTACTCTCATTGTTTTTACAAACACAAAATTACCAGATTTCCGAATTGACTTCCAAAATAAAGGAAGTTTTTTTATCTACTTATAAATTACCCCTTGAAAGGATTATTTATCTTCGTAAATATTCAGGTAAGGATAATCTGAAAGGAATTTTAGATTATTTACCTAAATCAACCACTATTCGTGAATATAATGATATTAATGACCATGAATTGTCTAAAGAGAATCAATTTATATTAGGACCACTTAATATGGAAGAATTAACCTCCTATTACAGAAAAATTTTTAAAAATTCTATCCCGACTTATCCTATCGTTCATCCTATTCTTGCCAGCAAATTTTATCGCAATGTTATGTTTGATCCTTTTATTCCTTTTCATATTTATATTCCTGAATCTTCTATTAATTTAATTTCAAGGTTTGATTTTGAATCATATTTTTCTGAAAAAAACGTTTCTCACGTTATTATTAAAGATGAATATGGATTTCACACAGGACAAATGGTTGCTTATCAATTAGTTCCAGTAGGGAGTATTAATAAAAAAATTATTGATTTTGCTAAAATTGCTGGAAGAATCGAGGATTTTGGAGGAATTATTATTGAGGAATTTATTGGTGATTTAGAAAGTGAGGTCTATAAATGTCATATTTACGGTGAAATAATCCCTAAGGAAATAATAAAGTACAAAATATATTTAGATGGGCTAGAAGGTGTTTTTAAATCATATACCCCTGGTGAGAAGAGTTTACTTCAAAAAGTTGATTCAGAGGTGGGAGAAATTGATCAAGATATTATTAATAAATTAAATCCGATAATAAAACAACATTTACCTTATTTATTTGCTTCTTTAGACTTTATAATTGATAAAAATAACAAATTACCTAAAGTAATTGATGTAAATAGTATTGCAGGCAGTTTGGGAGAAGTTCAAGAAATGATTCGTTCTAATGACCATAATTCTTTTGAATTTTTTTATAATAGATGTCTTAACTTACCAAAAAATGAATTCCGAAACCAAATTCAGTATCTTGATTATCTCGAGAACCAATATTATGATTTAAAAACCTTAGAAGGAATTTTTTCTGTAAAGGATGGAAAAAAGCACAAGCTTCTTTAAAAAAATCCTTAAAAAAGTCAATTTATTAGTTAGAAGTTTTCTAGCCCTCAAATAATTGCCCTTATAACTATTCTTGATCTTATTGAACTATAAAATCGAATGTTCTAGACCTCCAGACTATTAGAAGTTCTAGTACACTAGATCTAAATGTTTAATTTTACGATTCAGAATCCTAATAATTGCCAAATGGGTCATAAATCGTTTGGAAAAAATATTTGGTGCAAATAATGACAAAAAAGAACCAAAAAATTGGATTGTATGGATTGGTAATTATTGTAATATTTTTAATAATTCCAACTCATGTAACTGGATCGGTATCTAATATTACTCAGGTTTATGAATCGGGTATTTTAGAGTTAAAATATAACGATGAGGTGGTTGGAAAAATAGTGTATAAATCTATTTATGATGACAATACTGCTGTCACTACCCTAGAACCTGATTATGGGGGAATTGCCCCTTTTCATCCTTATTTTGCTGAATCATTGAAGATTAATGATTCAGAATTTTTCTTTAGCAATACTATTGTCGGTTTTGAGATTTTCGAAGATGGAAATGGTAACGGGTATATTGATTCGCATGAAGAAATAAAATATTTTGTGCAACTCAATGCAACACAAGGATTTACCTTTGATGAAATAACGAATAAAACTACCTCTGATAACGTTATCTATGAATGGTCATCTAGTTATTTTGATATAGATGGATTTTTAGAAGAAGGTGGGAGTGAACCTTTGTCATCAGTACCACCTGGAACTACAACTACTACGATCGCATCTCCCTTAATCATTAGTGATAGTTCTGAAACTTCACCATCAGACTTTTTACAATTCGAAATGAAGAAAGTAATAATTGATTCTTTCAATATTAGCTATACAGTAGTGGAAACCAACAATTACACTGAATTATCTATGAAATATGATATAGGACTTTGGAACGCCTACACATTCGAGTTTGATGAATTTGACAACGAAATTAAAACAGGAACTATTGAATTAAGCGGTTTAGGGTTATCAATACTCTATTCATCTATAATTAGATCAACAGAATCTGTAGAACGCGTCGAAACATCTACCGATGATGGAATATCAGGTATTAAAATAACTTCAAATGAAGCCGTATTATTCGAAGCTGAATTAGATGAATCGTACACCTTAGATGATAATCCCGTTTCTATACCTGTGAAAACAGTAATAGCACCTGTTGATTCATTTTTACATGCTCAAAGCCTTCAATGGGTAATATTTGATGACTATTTAGATAATATTAGAGAATGGTACTTTCCAGATATTGATTTACCTGGCATACCAGATCAAAATATACCAGAACAGGAAAAATTTAATTATCGCATATCCTATCCTAACTGGTCAGGTGGAGTAATTAATCATGATCCTGTTTACAGAATAAACAAAATTGGTCAGATTTTAGAAGCTTTATTCAAACTTCCTTCTCTTGATGCAAGTAATTTACTAGTAATTGGCTCAATCACAGGAATGCTAATGGTTGGGATCGTTATACTAGTAGAAAAACGCAAACTGATCTAAAATTTAAGTGGGATTGAAAACATGGACGAGATATTCACAACCTTAGCTCACCCAAAACGAAGAAATATTCTTCTTGATTTGTTTTATGAACGGGAAGGAACAGTTACTCACTTTAAGAATGATCTGAAAATGAAAACTGGTACATTGTATCATCATTTGAATATATTAATGCAATTTGGCTTAGTAGAGCAAACAGAAGAACGATCATATCGACTAACTACTAAAGGAATAGATGCAATACAGCCACTATTTACTGGTAAAATTGATGAGTTTAATGAAGTAAAAAACGAAATGTATGATCTTATAAATCCTGAACAATCGTTAGATACTCGAAAGGATGCAAGATCAGACCCTATATACACTTATGTTGATTCTTTTCTTTCAATATTATTTCTGAAAGTAAATTTATTTTTAACAATAGTAGTCATTCAATATTTAGCATTGATAAGTTCACTAGGCGTAATTGATTTAGGATTAATAGGTAGTCATCTATTCACTACAACAGGATTAGAAATATCAATACTGTCACTAACATTGACGTTTAGTATTAATATTCACAACCTTAGCTCACCCAAAACGAAGAAATATTCTTCTTGATTTGTTTTATGAACGGGAAGGAACAGTTACTCACTTTAAGAATGATCTGAAAATGAAAACTGGTACATTGTATCATCATTTGAATATATTAATGCAATTTGGCTTAGTAGAGCAAACAGAAGAACGATCATATCGACTAACTACTAAAGGAATAGATGCAATACAGCCACTATTTACTGGTAAAATTGATGAGTTTAATGAAGTAAAAAACGAAATGTATGATCTTATAAATCCTGAACAATCGTTAGATACTCGAAAGGATGCAAGATCAGACCCTATATACACTTATGTTGATTCTTTTCTTTCAATATTATTTCTGAAAGTAAATTTATTTTTAACAATAGTAGTCATTCAATATTTAGCATTGATAAGTTCACTAGGCGTAATTGATTTAGGATTAATAGGTAGTCATCTATTCACTACAACAGGATTAGAAATATCAATACTGTCACTAAC
>MDVS01000147.1 GCA_001940645.1 Candidatus Heimdallarchaeota archaeon LC_3 | reverse complement strand
ACACCAAGTAATTGTAAATAAAAATTATATAAATCTGTTTCTTGTCTTAATGTATCTAATAACAAAATTGGAGAGGATAGTCCAAATAATCCTTTTTTCATGAGGGGAATGCAAATTGCTTCTTCAGCAGCTTTTATAGCCCACATAAATCCATCAGCAAGCATATCTTCATCAAACCCATATTTTTCAGCTTTTTGTAAAAGTAACTCTGTAACTTGCTTTTTTTCCTCAATTAGTTCATCAGACCATTTAATGTTTTTTACTGCATCCATATGCTGTTCAATAAAAAAATTTGGATCATAAACAGGATGAGCTAAATTTAGAGATCGTACTACAGTAGCTACTTGCCAAAAGGGAACATTAATTTCTCCTCTGATCACGTCTGAAAAAAATTTTGGGGGAACCAAGGTTAATTGTACAGATATACCAGGATATTCATCTAGTTCAACAGACCGTTCATATATTTGACGTTCATTAGCGTTAATAATCCATATTTTTAAAATATTGTCAATCAGGGGATCTTCTTCTATATACCGTCCAATTTCTAGCTTTATTTGTTTTTTAGTAACATTACTAAGTAATTTATTTGAAATCTTTACTCCAAGCTTCCGATCTAACATATTTATTACAAAAAATAAGAATAATTTTAAATTGATTATTTATTTTTTATGTTCAATTTTATACACATTTGTATTTATCAGTTCACTGTGACATTCTGGACATTTTTTATTGCGTTTATATTTGAATTTGATCTAAACACAAATTCACGCAAAATACATTTAGCTGGTCTAAACAATAACGTTCCACTAATATTTCTGTAAATTGATTTTTGTATATGACCTAAATCATCTTCAATAATTTTCAAACTAACAAAAAAAGGGAAAATTAAATGGACTTCATTTTCTATGTTTAAAGAAAATCGTTCTTTATTAATTTCAAGTTTAATTGGTAACTTTTCCCTTAATAAAATTTTCTACAAGCTTATGTGCTTCAGAATCAGGGATTTGTTTAGGAGGATGCTTAAAGAAATAACTAGAGACACTTGGTAATGCTCCACTAATATTTCTATCTATAGCTAGTTTTAATGATCTAATAACATCAATCATTACCCCAGCTGAGTTTGGAGAATCCTCTACTGAAAGTTTCAGCTCTACTGATATTGGATTATCACCAAAGTTACGACCAGTAAAGTAAAGATAACAAATTTTATTATCTTTAAGAAAAGGAACATAATCTGAGGGACCAATTCTAGTAGGAACATTTTTGTTTAATAAAGAAGTAACGGCAGAGGTTTTAGAAATTCTTTTTGTTTCCAATCTCTCTTCAAATTTCATATTCTCGAAATCAGTATTTCCTCCAACATTTAATTGATAAGTTTTTTCAAGTTCTATACCTCTATCTTGTGCTAATCTAGCTAGAGTTCTGTGCAGAATCGTTGCACCTAATTGACTTTTTATGTCATCTCCAGCACATGGTACTCCAGCGTCTTGAAATTTCTTTGGCCATTCCCCTTGAGGATCTGAAACAATAAATGTTGGAATACCATTAGCAAATGCAACTTTTGAATCAACACATCCTTGTGCATAGATTCTAGTAGCTTTTTCTGAGCCTACAGGTAAAAAATTTACTAAAACATCAGTATTCCATCCTTTAAGAGTATCTGCAATGTTGACAGCTTTCGTAGTTGCTTCATCATAAGTGAAAAATGAATTACGCATGTGATCTGCAACACCATCACTAATAGGTCCCGCTACTACTTCTGCTCCTAATCTCTTTGGTAAATCTTTACAAAAAATAGTAGTATTATTAGTAGGTTCATATATAGCTTCTCCTATATCTTTACCAATTTTTTTGGTATTGATATCAAAGGCCCCTACAATTTCCAAATCAGAAATATGATAATCTCCGAATTTTACATGCATAAGACCAGAAACAATTTCTGAAGGATCAGCATCCTTATAATATGTTAATCCTTGGACAAGAGATGAAGCGCAGTTTCCAAAACCAGCAATGGCAACTTTAATTTTTGACATAAGAAAATCAATCCAATAAATGGGCTCTAAATAATTTTTTATGATTGATTTATAGATATAGATATTGAAAAAAAATCTTCTTCTATTATGTTTGAAAAGATAAGAATATTAAATTAAAAAATTCAATATTAAAAAAATTAATAATTTATATCAGATATCAAACTAGTTTTTTTTCTTTATTGTCTCATTGAGATTAATTTTATGACTCTTTAGGTTTTTCATTTTCATTTTCTTTATCTTTATCGTTATCTTCTTTATTTTTATCGTTATCTTCTTTATCCTTCCTTTTCTTTTTTCTTCTGACTACACCAGATTTTCCAATAAAATCTGGGCAACAATCATCACCGATGAGAGCATTGTTTTTTATTTCATCTTCAAGAAATTTCTTTAATTTTGGGTCTTCAGCAGATACTAAATTTTCACTGATCATACTTCCTGATGAGCTCACTTCAATTTTATATATCCAAGAGGAATTATAGGGATCTTTATTGATCATTTTAGGTTTCTTATCAAGTTTTGAATTAACTTCAAGGATTTTAAAATTAAACGGTGATTTTAATATAGCTGAGTAATTTTTAGCTTGAACTAGGCATATAGTTTTTCCTTTATCGATATCTATATCTTTTTTCTTTAAAGTAATTTTATCTAATTCCCCAATTTGTTTTTGAAAGAAATCAGATAACCCGATTAAATATTTATCTCCGTTTTCCCCTTTCAATATCCAAATATGGGTTGGTGTGCTGTTGATAAGATATTTGCGATCCCCTGGATATTCATAATCTAAAATTTTCAATAAAATCCCTTTGATATCTAAGATAGTCTTTAATTTGTTTAATAACTATTTAGTTAATTTTAATATTCCTAATATTCTTTTTGATAAAAACTTTATAAATTATTCTTTAATATTAAACAGTATAATTAAATGATAATATTTCTAATTCAATTTTTAGAGTTGCGGGAAGGAAAACAAAAAGGTTATTTGAACGGTTTAATTTCTGCTCTGACATTAACTTTTTTAATTGCAAAATTGAAGTTTTTAGACCAATCAGTAATAGTTTGTATGGCATTGAATAAATTATTTGATATAGCGCCTGCAGCGGCAGGATGACCACCACCCTCCATTAATCCAGCTAATTTATCTAACCTAATTCTTTCTGTTAGTTCAGGGTTTTTCTTTTCAATTATTTTTGATCTCCGTAAGGATATTTTTACACCAGACTGGGTTTCAATTAATGAGCAAGTAACAGTCGTTCTAGGATTTTCTAAAAGCTTACTTACTATTGTATCTTGAGCCATTGCATCGGGAGGGTTAATTAAGATCATTAAATCTTCTCTTTCAATTTTTTCAGCATAATTCAAATAATATTTTCTTTTTTTTCTATGATAATTAACTCTTCTTATAATATCATATGAAAATAATCCATTAAATCCTTTTTCTGATAATAACTCCACCATAGCAATATTTTGTGAAACATTTAAACAACTTTTGCAAGCATCTTCAAGAAGCCATATTTGTTTGTCGAAATTTAACTTTTTATCATTTTGATTAATAGGTTCAACAGGTGCACTTATGTTATAAGATGCTGTATCAGTTACTTTTGAAATATTTACTAATTGTTTTAGATGACTGGGAATTTCTTTTAATAAACTATAAGTATTCAAAAGGACATACGCTGCTGAAGGACCATCTTTCCCTATATCCATGTGAACTTTTTTACTCTGTATCGGTTTTCCTATTGAAGATATATGGTGATCAACAAATAATTCAATGATCTTTTTATTAAATGGCTCTAAATCAACTAAAGCATACCAATTTATTAATGATAAATATTTTCTTAATATTTCCTGTTTTAAAATCCAATAATCAAGCGGTATAAAAATTTCAGCATTTTCGATTGATTTTATTATAGTAGCGGATACGATACCATCAGTACAGGTAGAATGAAACGCAACTTTTCTTCCTTCAATCTGACATAAATCAAGAACGTCTAATCCGTATCTTTTCTTTGTGTTTGAAATAGTTTTTAGAAATTGTATTGCCTGTTCAAGCATTATTTTGTCAATAATCCAAAAAGAGTGTTATTTTAATTGAAATGAGATTCAATTCAATTTTTTTGATTTATAGCTATTATATTAATTGTAAGCTTTAATTATTTGTGGAAAAAAAATCTCTAAAAATTTAATGTCTCACAATTAGTTCTAATCAATAGATAGCAGCGTTGAGGTTTTATTAACTCCATCCATTTGCCTAACTTTTTTTGTTACAAAATTAGCTATTGCATTAGAATCATTGACATCTACTATAGCAACAACATCATACTCCCCATATGTAACCCAGCAATCACTAACTTCTTCAAATTTTCTTAATAATTCTCCAACAATTTTTTCTTTTGTCGGCACTACACGAATTAACAATATTGCTTTCAAGAATAATCAACTAAAATTACATATTGAGCTACAATATAATTATTAAGAAATAATTTTTGAACAAATCAATAAATATCTAAAAAATTAAGATATTTACACCAAAATTTTCCATATTTATGAATCTTCTTGATTTATTAAGAGAAGATTAAAAAAATTACTAATATTTATTGACAATTAATTTCGAATAGAAGTGAATTATCACGATCTGAAGGACGTGGCTTCAAACGAAGGCTATTTTATTAGTTTTTTGAAACTACCCAATCTTATTCGTTCAGGTCGAATCACACGACCACCAATTCCTCAGATTTTTCTAGAACAGAAAAATAATTGGGAGCTACTTTTGTTTTCTCAGCATTACCACGTTTGTTTCAGTAACAATGGGTGATATGATCCTCTTACAACATTCTAATCAGCAATCGGATTAGTAATGGTAACGTATCAGTGATCTACTTGAATGTTAGTTACAAGCAAGCACTTTTTATCATGCAAATGTTCAATTCGTATCTTAGAGCATCCGTTTTTTATTTAGGTCGAAAGACTAACCGACAAATATTTTTCTCTTTAAATTCTTTAAAAAAATTAACCACATATCATTGAAAAGGAATTATTTAAAAAAAATGATGGTATTTCATCCATCACCTGAAAGAAATGGTCTTCTTGCCATTTTAGATGATAAAACTATCTCAAGCACAGAATTAAGTTTATTATTCTCTTGAAATACTATTTATAATACCTAATTGATCTTATTTACCTTTTTTTTAAAAAAATGATGAGATAGAAAAAGTGGTGGGCCTGGGAGGCTTCGATCCCCCGAACCAATCGGTTATGAGCCGAGCGCTCTAAACCAGGCTGAGCTACAGGCCCTTTATTTTTATTTTTCATTAAAAATTTACGCGTATTTATGTCTGCGATGGTTAATAAACATTATGTGTTTTATTTACCTTTTTTTTTTTCACCTTAAAGGATTTTTAATTATTTGTTAGTTTTTTCAAATTAAAAATTATTTTAATAAAATTTCCCTTAAGGACTAAATGATGATTTAGAATAAGTTCTAATTACTTCTATACATTTGGTCCTGATTCATAGATATAGATTCCATCTTGAAATATTCTAGGATCTTTAGAATATTTACCACGTAATTTGGTACTTTCCTGAATTCTTGCTGCTGATTGTGAAACTTTTTCGAGGTCATTTCCTTCTAATGTTAGATCTTCACCCTTCACTGTAGTTTTAATACCTTTATATATAGGGATGAAACGTTTCTCACGATTTCCATATTGACCTGTGATTATAACTCCATTTTTAGCAGTTGTTACAGTAATAGGAAAGTGAGAATAAATTATCTTTAGTTTATAGCTGTAACCTTTCTGAACACCAGTTATCATATTATTTATTAATCCTTGAATTGTTCCAACCATAGCTTTTTGTCTTTTCTTAGGAAAATAATCCCAAATTGCTAGAACTTTTTTTCCTTCTTCTTTCTGAATTTCAACATATGTTGAAACTCTCGGAAATGATTTTTCTAATTTACCTAATTTTCCTTTAACAACAATTTTCTTTCCCGATTCAATAGTAACAGTAACTTCATCAGGAATTTCTACCTTTCGTCTTTCAATTATTTGATTATATTTCATACACTCACCAACTTACTAATTAATATACATACGCTAAAAGACGACCACCTGTATGTTTATCAAATGCTTCACGGTGATTCATAATCCCTAGAGATGTACTAACAATTAAATAACCAAAATCACGGGCAGGTAGAAAATTTTTTTCCCATTTTTCATAATCATTAGATTTCACAGGAAAACGTGGCTTAATTACACCAATTTTGGTGATTCTTCCAAGTAATTGGACTTCAATATATCCAGATTTACCGTCGTCTATATACTCAAATTCACCAAGGTGACCGTTTTCTTGAGCTACTCGGAGTGTAGCTAATAATGTTTTTGATGCTGGCTTTATTGTCACTTGCTTTTTTCCTAAACGTTCCGCGTTTAAGATATTGTTCAATCCACTCGCTAAAGTATCTTGTAAACCCATTAGTATTCCTCTACTTTGTACTGGTGTTTAATTTCCATGAATTAAATCATGTACAAAGGTTTCCTAGAAAACCCTGTTATATTTGTTAATTTTTTTCTATCTTAAAAGATAATGTTTCTGATAGTGGAGATTCTGCTGATTTTTTTTTAGTGAACTTTTTCTTTTGTTTGAATCCATTTGGAATTATTCGGATTAAATTTTACCCAATTCTTATCCTTAAAATATTTCATATAAACCCTTACTTGTTTTTCAGCAATCATAAGAAAAGAGTTTGGAATATCTTTATACACTTTTTGAGTAATTTCCTTGATTGTTTTTCCTTGACCAGAATTTATTGTTGCTAGGATTTGCTCACCTCGTAAAGTTCTATGTCGAATATAGTTTTTTATAACTTCCTTTCCCTTGGTAATAACAGGTCCGTGACCGGGAAAAATCATTGTTATATTTTCTTTATCCAAATATTTTAATGAGCTATAATATTGTTCTAAATTTTCAATGATTACCGTACCAACTCCAGCTATTAAATCTCCAGCCATTAATGCCTGAAATCTTTCATCAATTAATACAAGATGATCATTAGTATGTCCAGGCAAAAATTTTACCCGAATATCCCAATTAATCTTATTAAATTTATCTACTCCTAAATTGATTCTCTGTTCATCACTTAATTTTAGATCGATAGGGATAATTTCACTTTCATCCAAATAATCATTAAATTGTGGATGCAAAGCTATGGGAATATCATATTTATCCCTTATGTAAGTAGCTGCTTGCCAATGATCTTGGTGATGATGTGTTATCACCTGAAACATTACTTCCGAATCATCTGCTTTTAACAAATTAACTATTAAATCTAAACGTTTCTTCTCTTGAGGTATGTGTGTTCCTGGATCGACAATTATTTTTTTTTCATTGCCAATTATTATAAAATTTGTAGTTGTTGCCGGTGGCCTTGTTAAACTTTTAAATGGGATTATTTGTATACCTGAATGAGGTTCAATTCTCACTTGAAGTCCTAATGGAAGATCATCATTTGTATTCAAGACTTCAATTGCATTGTATGGTAAAATTGAATTACCACTTTTTTTTAATTTAGGAAAATTAAAAAGTTCACGAATCACTCCTAAAATCGGTGGAGAAGTTTGAAATTTGTTCTGTTTAAATTTTAAAAATAAATCTTCAGGTTTAGCCCATAATCCAGTGGTAAATTCATTATGAGAATCATTAATTAAGGGATAATAGTTTTCATTATCAATATATAACAAATAAAATCGTGTTGTGAATATTTTATTAGTAAATTCAGGTGTATATCTAAAACCTGCCTTAATAAAATCATTAAAATGAATATTATGTATATTCAATTGAAATTTTTCAAATAATACGCTTATATCTATACTTTTTTGTGATATAGCATAGTTTAGTACACGATTTCCAAGTTCGGTGTTATTAGTTTTGTAGTAGAATATTCCTACTTCTTCAAGGAGCTCTCTCCATGCACAAATTAGATAACTGATCTCATCTGGTGATTCACTAAAATCGCTGTTGTTTTTAATTAATTCAGCAAATTTATAATCAGATTTCTCGATTTTTCCCCCTATACCAGAATATAAACCCGGGAAAAATTTTAAATCATCTCTTCGTTTCGCTAAATATATTAACAGTTCGTTAGTTTTTTTATCTAATGTGAATAAAATTATGGATGCAGAAGGAAAATACTGTATCGCATTCCTCTTACCCGGATGTTTGAACAACTATTATTCAACCCGAACTTCGATTATTGTGAAAAGACATAAATATGAGCTAGATATCATCTGTTACTGTTATTGAAGTATTTAGTAATTGTTTTTTTAGTTTATTCATTCGATTAATATCAAATACCTTATTTGAAAATAAAATATCAATATAACTTAGATTCATTGACTGTATATCTAAATTCTTTAAAATTCTCCAGTTTTTTGAAAAAAAATCAATAACGTAACCGCTTTTTCCTATTACTTTACAGATACTACTTAAGGGTACCAAAGAATCTGGAATTGGTCCCTCTGAAAATTCTTGGATTAAGAGAGCGGAGTTTATATCAGGGCAGGAGGAAACTACTAAATTTTTTGGTAATGTAATTTTATATATCTTGTTTTTTATTTCAATTCCATTATAGAATTCCTCATTGAAAAATTCAACTGATAAAATATGGTTAATAAGTTGCAGGGGTGCAATTTTATCATAAATTTTTAACATTGAAGGATATTGGCTCCCAAAATTGTAAAACTTTAAAGTGAATACTACAGATTGTCCCCCAGGCTGATAAGTTCCTTGATATTTACTGAGAAATTCATTAATCTCATCAATGGTCTTTGTCGATGAAAAATACTCTGAATCTTTCAAGTATTTGTGAAAAAAAGTATAAGCAATATCAATAATTCCTTTGAAAAGGATTGGATCAAACTCTTTACTTAATGAAACAAGTGAGTATTTTAATTTCATGATTAATACAGAATTAAATTCTAAAATTTAAGCTAACTTTGTTATTTCTCTGATAAATTTCTTTAATTCACCATAGAATGGCTTGGTTAATTCTCCGTTATTAACTTTTTCGCCTATTTTCCTATAAATATCTCCAGTCAAATTAATACTGAATCCGTTATTAGTTTTTTTAATAGAAATTCCTGTTAAATTTATTTCAGACAAAAAAAATACTCCTTTGCTTTTCTTTTATGTTTAAATAGAATAAAAAATTTTTTATAAAGAATTTTAAAAACTATTTCTCTAATAATAAAATTTTAAATAATGATTATAAAAAAGAATTAGCCTCCACGGTTAAAATGAAAAAAAAAGTTCTATTTTATTCTTTTATTATTCTCCGATAAGAACCGTAACAAGAGAACTACACACAATTGGAAATGTTCTTGGTGCAATCTCACCTGAAGTTACTAATCCTAAGAATGGTTTATTTACATAATGAATATTCTCATCTAAAAGTCTAATAAATTGTTCTTCTAATGCTTGTGCTCTGTTAGAACATTCTATAAAAATCCCTGCGTGTAAATTATTTATATTTCCATTTATTAAAGCACCATTAACGGCATTTTTAACTGAAGCAATTATATCCCTAGCAGATTGGATTCCTAAATATGCACTAACTTTCTTCTGACGTATTTGGTCAACCACTTGATCGGGTGCAGCAATCATTGTTGATTTCATATTATTATTTGCCATTAAGAAATATAATGAAGGAAAATTATCTAGAACATTTTTTGAATTGTTTTTTTTAGTTAAAGATTCTGGTTGAATGAAATAGGGATGAAAAACACTTAATCCTAAGTTAGCTTCAGTATTTCTATTCCAAATATCTGAATCAATACTTAATTGGTTAAATAGTGTTTCATTGGCCAATATGTGTTTAGATATCTTTTGAGAATTATTGAACGCAGTAATAATTCCCCCAGATAAATTATTTGATATTTCTAATTTTTTAGCTGATTGTGAATCTATTCCTACACCAAAACCTGTTCCAAATTTAAGTTTAGAATTAGAAAATGATCCAATTATCAAATCATTTGCAGTAACCTTCCAGTTATGGAATTGGTATGTCCGATTAAAAGTATCAGTATTAATCCCAAAAGCACCAGAAAAATTGTGATAAGTCTCATTATTCCTAAATTTTTCTATAAAATCCCAAATACTTGTATAAGGAATTCCCATGTTAAATATATTTTGCATTTTATTAACAAGTTTGAATATTGGATAAAAAATTTTTGTATGACGTACTGCTCGTGTGTTATAAATTGATAAAGGATTTAATACTGGTTTTCCCCTCAATGGATTCAATATTGGTGGAGGATAGTATATCCCAGGGGGGAAAAATAAATGATATTCAGATTTTTTCCTATTCTTAGCTACCTTTCTAAATTTTTTACCTTTTTTTTTCGGATTTAAGCGGATATTTTTTATTCGCTTAGGAATAAACTTTATTCCTTTCCATGCTAAACAAGCAACACCTTTTAAGGCATATTTTGGTTTGTCACCATTAAATGTGAAAACAGCTTGCTGTTGAGTTCCAATCATAGGACAATTATTGAAATGCTCTCTTAATGAATCCAATTCTGTTTGAAATTCTTGTTTAGTGAGAGAATAAGGTCCAATGACCAATAAGAGTCCATCAGGGTTTGAAATGATTGAATTAACTTCATTTTTCATATCAGATAATGCTTGAGAAAAATTCCGATGTGATCCAAATCCGGTTGAAAATTTAATTTGAGACATATTAAAGAAACAATTATTTTGTTTATAATGTCCAATATTTTAAAATTAAGTAGATTTATCGAAAACAATATCGTTTTTTATCAGAGATTTCTCATTTGAAATTCTATTAGATATTTTTTCCAAAATAAAAACGAAATAGTACGGGATGTCCATCACATAAGGTCCAATTCTTTTTATATTCAATTTGATATTTTTGATCGATTCTTCCTCAATAAAAAATTTCAAAGTTCTTTCTATTCCCTCTTCAAGAGATATTTTTGGTTCAAATTTAAGCTCATTCTTAGCTTTTGAAATATTGACATGTCTGGATCTTCCAAAATATCTAACACGCTTTCTGAATATATAAGGTTCTTTTCCTGATAATTTTCCAAAAAGTTCATAGAAAAATGACAAAAATAAAAATGGATAGTAAGGATATGTTTTATTTATAGTTTTTTGATTCATTTTCTTCGACAAAATGTGAATAAAGTCTCTTATAGTTGTATCTGGTCCGGAAATGTGAAAAGCTGAACCCGAATTGCAGTTCGATTCCAAACTCAATAATATTGCTCTTGCAGCATCTTCCGCATGGATTAAAGGAAAAAAAATTATTCCCTTACCAACAAACTTGAATTTTCCTAGTCTAATGTACTTTAATAGTCGTGGAAAGAAATGTCTATCATTTTCGCCATAAAGGGTTGGTGGACGAATAATAATAAATTTAGTTTGTTTCTGTTTATCCACTATACGCCTTATATATTTCTCTGCATCAATTTTACTATCCTCATAAGTTGAAGATTTTCTATATTTCCTATCTTCTGTTATATTATGATAAGCTTTGTGACCATATACTCCTATTGTCGAGATATGAACAAAAATTTTAACATGGGGGAGATTTTTAATCAGTTCTTTTGTACCTTTAACATTTACCTCTTGTGCTAGTTGTTTATCTATCCAGTCTCCAGCAATTGCGGCTGAATTAATAACTGCATAAAAATCGGTTTCAGATAGAACTTTTAATGAAGCAGAGTTTTGTAAATCTCCAATAACAGCGTCTATCCCAATATTTTCACAAGCTTGTTTTTGTGAAAGTGTCCGGACCATAGCTACGGGTGTATATTGCCTCTGCTCAAGCAACAACCGCAATATATGAGATCCTAACAGTCCAGTTGACCCTGTAATGAGTATTTTTTTTGAGTTATTTGAACTAGTCACAATACAATACCAAAATCAAGTTATTACACATTATGTAAAAATATGCCTATGAAATAAAAATTATTTATTATTAAAGTTCAAACCATTTCAAGTAAATTATTAATTGATCTAGGTTTAAAATTTCCTGATAAGCAATAAGTAGTTAATTCAAAGTGGTCTAAATCGTTAGGATCTAAACGAAAGACATCTATGCCAAAATTTAAACTTGAAATTAAGGTAGGATCCACTACTAAACCAACTGAATATTTCCATTGTTTTTGATAAAGTAATTGAGTGTTATAATCCTCATTACTCATAAAAAGGCCAAAACTTGGATGACTATGATACCATCCTACAATAACCATATTTTTTTTCATTAATTCTGGTAAAAAAGCATATTCACTAACTTCAACATAACTAGCTGTACCATGTCCAATTGGATAACAATCCTGAATAAAAACTTGTGGAAAAACATTTTTTCTTTCATTTATCTTCCCTAGGAGCAAACCAATTACTTCACTCCAATTTTGTGATTGTTTACGTGGATCAGCATATTTGATTGCATGAACACAAATACCTAAATAAGCTTTAGGTGTTAGAACTATATCAGTTTTTAAATTTGAAAACGATTCATCAGGAAATTTGCTTATTTCTAAATCAAGCATATCAAAAATATGCTTTATCGTCTCATTTGATTCCTTGTGAAATTTACCCCTATGTTGTTGACTATTTTTCTTGAACGACATATTCAGAAGAATCTCATAGACGAAGAAATTAATTATTAAATTTGTTCGGTAGTTTACAAAAACTTATTTATTCTTGAGTCTAGATTATTATTGTAAATCATCTAGCTTAAATAGTTAAAATAGCTAAATGAAAGAAAACTAATTCAATATGAACCATAAGTAATGTATCCTAGTGTAATGCATATATAAAAATAATAATTGCTAACGCATAAGCTTCATTTATATCCTGTTAAAGGAATATAGAGAAAGGAAGGAATTATCCAAGGAAATCGATGGATACTACCAAGAATACTTGGTATAAAGACTTTACAACGAAAACGTGATATAAAATGACGTCCTACGACAAAAAATTAAAAAAAAGTTACGCTGGAGAAGATATAGCAGGAATCTTCGAAGAAGAAGAAGCTGCAAAAGAAAGGACTTTTAAAAAACAAAAATCAAAAAATTCACAACTTCTTGCAAATTTTAGAACAAAAATGAGTGAAATAAGAACAAACGAGAATGAAATGGATTTTAAGATGGAATCCGATTTAGAAAATTCATTGAATATGGGTGAGGATGATAGATTAGTATTCGAAGATGAAAAGCCTAAGAAAAGTGAAATAAAAACATCAGGAAATTCAAAATCCGACACTAAACGAAAATTTTCATTGAAAAGACCATTTTTTTCAAGGAATAATGCATCCAAAAAACCTAAAAATCAGCAACGAAGAAAAAAAACAGCCAACGATCCCCAATACCGACGAAACAAAAGGTATTAATAAACAAAAAAAACTATATCTTTTCTAAATTTCTATTTTTTGCTGGGTTTCCCAGCTTTTTTTCCTTAATATAACGATCTTATTAAAAAAAGACATAAGAGAGAAAATATTAAAAAATTAGTACTAATTAATAAGAAGGAAGTGATTCCTAAAAGGGATTTGAATCTTCGAACTAAAAATTTCTGTTAAGATACTTTAAAATAAATTCTGTACAATGGAGGCAGTAACAGCTATTTGTTCCACCGTAAAATGAATGAAGGTGAAAATCTCAGTATCAATCGAAGTATGAAAATCTAAAGAACCTCATCTCAAATCCAGACACAAAACCAGATAGTAAGAATGCTAAGGATTTTATTCACACTACTAAAAGATTCAATAGGAAAAAGATGCTTATTAAACTTCGTTGTGAAATTTCCCGTCTGTATGCTCGTCGCGCTAGATTACTCAAAGAACTTCACAGGGAGGTCAGTCATACTATCAGCACCATGTTAGTCCGATCACAATCCTTTATTCTTTGTATAGAAGATCTTCATATAAGTGTAAGGGGAAAACGAGGTGCGCTCGCAAAAACTACCCTTTCTATGCCTGATGAACCTGATCTCGTAGAAAAAGCATGCTTTGTTAGTGAACATAATACCAGACGATTTATTAAACTAATTCCTGTCGATCCACGTAATACCAGTAAAGAAAAACACATAAGGTGTTCTAAAAATCTCTCGGGTACTATATCTCGCACTTCGCAATCACATGATTATGCTAATTGCTCTGGGTGTGATGATAGACTTAATACTCATGTTCATGCAGCTAAAGTTATAAAGTGACGTGAGTTAACAAATTTTTCGAGACAAACAGCTTCCCTTTCATGATTTTCGATCCTTCACACTGTCCGCATACCAGTGATGGATAATTTAGATAGATTCATAGTATGCGTGTTGTATAATAAGTAAAATCTATATGATTGAGATAAAATAAATTTAGAATTGATTATTGATTTCAAGTGTAAAGCTCTTATTTTTTAGAACATGAAAAAAAAAAAAATTTTCCTAATTGAGAAACTAAATAAATTAACGCCCGAGGAGGGATTTGAACCCACGACCCAATGGTGTCTGTTAATTGATTTATTAGAAAAATCTAAAGTTTTTGAATAATAACAGCCATTTGCTCTACCGTGCTTAGCCAATCTAAGAACAAAGCTTAAAATTTTGAGCTACTCGGGCAAGAAATTAGACGATTCAATCATTTTAAATTATTAATGAATTTAATATAAGTTCAATTTAGAAAGAATTAATATACCAAAAAATAATCAATCGGTAAATTAAATAAATAATAAATAAATAATTGTACTTGATTAATAATTTATTCAAATTTAAATTCATTTTGAAAACCAATCATATAGGACCTTAAAATGCAGAATATAGGCAGAGTTTCGATTGTATTATTTAAGTCAGTATCATGTGCTCCTTGTAAAGTTATTGAACGGAATTTAAGAACTATCATTTCTACATCTTCGATGTCAAATGTATCGTTAACTTTAATAGACACTGATGAAGAACCTGAACTTTCAGAGAAATATAATGTTCGGAACGTTCCTGCTGTATTGTTTAATGATAAAATGGTGTTAACTGCTCAAATGGCTGCAGAGCTTCTGAGTGAAGAATTGGGAGCATTTTCTACTAGTGCAGCCGGTATGAATGGTGAAAACCAGGGAAATCCATTTGGGACTTTTGATTTACCACAGGGACAATCACCTTTTGAATCGGAAACACCACCCATTGATGAATCAAATCCTATTAGTGCTTTAAATTTTGATCAAGGAGATTCAGGTGGAGGAATATTTGCAAATAATGCAATATTTAACCAATTATTCAATAGCTTAATTGAAGCTTCAGTCGAATCCTCAGAAGAAGAACTGGGTAGATGGCAAAAATATAACATGTTAACAATATCTCAAAAAACTATGACTCTTGAGACTATTCAAGAGCTTACAAGACCTTCTTTGGGAGATTACGTACATATTGGGGTATTACAATCGATTGTAACAAGTATTCTTGCAATTAATCCAGCATCCAGACAATATCTTTATGATGTAGGAGTAAATATGGGAAAGTATTCTAATACTCAATTTCGTTTTTTAACAGCCAATCCTAGAATCTTAGAACATACTGACTCTACTAGTAAATTCAGGGATTTATTAGAAGGTTTACAGGAACTATATTCTGCAAATTCATATGGATTACCCTTATTTTTAACTAGTCGATCGTTAGTCACTAGGAATGAGAAAAAAATTGCTTCAATTCAGGTCTATGATTCAGCATATTCAGCAAGAATGGCTCCAATAGGTCAACCGGTTTGTTATTTAATAGCAGGAGAAATTGCTGGGTTAATCGAAACAACCATTGGAGAAGAGAATGTTTCTGTTGTTGAAAGTAAATGTTGGGGTTTAGGTGATAATTTGTGTCAATTCGATATCGAAATTGGAAAAAAAAAGGATTTCAGTCATGAAAAAACAAGACCATTCTTAAATAAAGAAGAAAAAGCTAGATTCCAGAATTCACTTAACGTTATATCTAAGAATATGTATCAAAGTTCTTTGTTGAGGACTGTATTAAGACCGAATCCTGGGGATTATGTGCATATTTCTGTTTTACAACAAGCATTAAATGGAATTAAATTTTCAGATCCTTTCTTTTCTTCATTATTATATTATGCAGGTATTCATTATGGAAAGCATGGTAAAGACTTCGAAATTATGGAAAGAATAATGAAAAAGTCAAACTTAGAAAGCCCATTAGAGTTTGGTGTAGGATGTAAAGCCCTTTTAGGATATCTAAATGACCCTTCTACAATCCTGACACGACTTTATGGTCAATCTTTCTTAGAAGTTGAAGATGAAGAAACAATTAGAATTAAGATCTATGAATCCGCAATCAGCGCAGGTTTAAACTTCGAAGTGGAGGGACAACTTTTATTTGAAGTTGATAGAGAAAAGGCAGTTCTTTGTAATTTTACCGCAGGATTTATTCAAGGAAGATTAGAAAGAATATTAGAGGATGATATTAGAGTAAAAGAAGTTTCCTGTCATTCATTAGGATTTTCATATTGCGAATTCATTATTGAATTAGATTAATATTAGAACTTGGTTCACTTAAAGTTAAAATTAGAACTTTCTTTTTCTTTTCATATAAATTATACATAACAAAATAAAGAGAGACATTAAAGTAAATCCATAAGCTGAACTGGCCACAGTAGAAGTATCATTGTAATCATTGGATGAAGAAATGGAATTATTTGAAATAAATTGACCTAATTCTGTCCATCCCTTAGAAAAAAGGGTGATTTCTTCTCCTAGTGTTGTTAATTTAGCTGAAAAAAAATAGTCTCCTGCGCTAAACAAAGAATTTCCAAGGTCTAAAAAGAAATATTCCTCTGAATTATTCCAATTAAAAGTATCAAAACTAGTAATTATGTTTCCTGTTTTAGTATCATGAACTTGAAGAAGGATTTCTGTGAGCAATGGTATTGACCAATTTGTTCCATTAAGGTTTTTAGGCATGGGAATAATTATTCTGCTAGTAAACGAATCTTTTACTTCTCCTGTAATCAATGGAAGGTTAGTTATCTGTTTTTGACCATATAAATTATAATTTGAATACCATGTTTTCGGAAGTTCTGCTTCATAATACCCAGAGCTTGTCCCTGTTATAGAATTTATTAATAATAGTGTAGTTGTATAATTTGAATTCATTTCTAGTAATATCGAGTTAAAATTTCTTAATTTGCTGATTAACCAACTTGAATTCATCGAATCGTATTGCAGTAAAGTTAGCGAAAACTCCCGTTCAAATTCATCTTCCCATTTCGAAATTTCTCCTCGAAAAGTTATCCAGTATCTTCCCTCTGGCGTTGAACTTAAATCAATAATATCTGTTGCCCAATGATCAACTTTTTGTCCAAAATATTCATTCTCTTCATTTAAATTCCAATTAGATTGAATATTTACTTGTGAGGAATAATTATTAAAGAAATATGGTGAGGATTGCTTATCATTTATTGCAAGAGAAATAGACCAATCTTGGAATATATCAGAAATATTTATTCCAGTATTTATACTCTTCAGATTTTTTTCTATACTCTCCATACCTTGATTGTTAATATCCCTACTAATCTGGCTAATAATATTTTTACCAAATCGATCCGATAAGTAAAGTAAGAACAAATAGGATGCCCCATAGTGAGCAATTTCGGAATATTCCCAATACGTTAAAGACAAATCAATGTTATTTCCAAATCCCTCGGCTACATTTTTCACATAATCATTGATAGTACCATCATGACCGGTTAATTTTTCAGCATACATTGATAATCCCTCATCTAACCATATATCCTCTGAATCGTCTGTATTAAATTGAATTAAATGTTGAAATTCATGTGCTAATGTAGCTAAACCAGAGGATAGAACAAAATCCTTTTCAATATAAATCATATCAGCATAATTTGAATAAAAATCAATTTCCTCAGAGTTTTCTGAAATTGGAAACCAATTCAAGGGAGAAAAAAAACCTGCAACATTGTTTCCATCATTTAAAATATTCAAAATCAAAATTATTATCTTCCCATTTTCATCTACATCTGATGGATTGCCAAAAAAAAGAACTTCTTTCAAATAAATTTGATCGAAGGATGATGCAATGGATTCTCCTTGTCCATTTTCTCCTGAATAAAATGGAGCAGATGCTGTTTCCACAAATATATATGAATATTGAGAAATTGCGACAACAGTAGCATTAATTTGATAATATGCTTCTGCATAATTATTTGAGTCTTTTCTTAAATCAAGAGCCCAAAAAAGTTTTGTATCATTAATATTGAAGTTCTCATTAACTTTGTAAAGATTCTTTATAGTATAATCTAAATTTCCCTGTTTGTAGATTTTTATTTTTTGGTCTAATTTATCTTCAGATAAAGAAATTTCATCAGAAATAATTTTCTGAGAGTTTTGGGAAGTTGAGGGACTTAAAACAGATAAAAAATTTTCAATACTTCCCGTGCTAGGTTTTTCTAGTGAATAAACTATTTGTGAAATTGAAAGAAGAAGAATTGAAATAATAAAAAATATACTTTTTTTTTCCATGTTAACTCTTAAATCCATTTTATTAATTATTTTTATTGATTATTATTATAATCATCTAAATTAATCAATATTCTGTGTAATTACTTAGATCATAATTAATCATTATAAAAATATATTAAAAATAGAAAATCCTCAAAATTTTAGCTGATTTACAGACATAGCTTTAACTTGAAGGTCCTATTGAAGGGTCATCATTTTTCTTTTCACCAGAATTTTCTTGAGAATCTTTTTCTGATTTTTCTTGAACTTCAGTTACTTTTTCAGACTCTTCCGTCTTAGAAATTTCTTTTGAGTCATCTTCTATCGATTTTGATTCCATAATGATTTGTGTTAAGCCATAGGGTACAGGAATAGTTTTAATAAATTCATCATAAAATTCCATTTGAAATAAAAGATTATATAGAAAAGCAACAAGTGAGGCTGGTAAACCAACAAATATAATGATAAAACCAATCAAAGCTAATAGGAGTTCAATTGATGGACTAATTAAAAATAATGAAATTACTCCACCAATAGCAAAAAGTGAGGCAACTCTTTGTTGAACCAAGCGACCCACTAAATTATTCAACCTTAATTTTGAAGAATAACTTTTCAGTTGTGTATCGGTAAGCATCCACGGAATTGGAATGACTATCAGAAGTAAAACAGGTGAAATTATTAAAACAAATATATATCTCAAGAAAATATATAACAAGTTATCATTTGATATAAGGAATTCTGAAACAGGAAAATCAAATAAGCGTATTGTACTGCCAATAAGAAATGCAGAAACAGCTAACCAAGATAATAAAAGGTTGATGAATTTATTAATAGCCATTCCTGGATTTATTTTTCTTTCTGAGACACCAAGTTTTTCAAAATAATGAGAATCTCCTTTAGTAAAAACAATTTTTAAGATTTTATTGGTAACTAATAAAGTTCCAATTTTTGGACCATAATTTTTACCAATCATCCAAAATAATGAACTAGTAAATAAAGCAGATCCAAAAGCTAGGGTAAAATTAAATAAAAAATTTGATAATCCCCCAGTGACTGAAACACCGCCAATTTCAAAACCAAAAAAATGAATCAAACTAAAAATTAATATTATTATTAATGATACTACTAACCCTAGCGAAGTAAAAACTCTAAAATTCGCTTGTTTATAAACAATTACAGCATCTCTTAATACTTCCCTTAAATTTGACACAAACTCACAAACCTTAATATTTATCTTTTGAAAAATTATGATTTAATGTTTAATTTAACTAATTAACTAAAAAGTACTTCTTTTCTTACTGAGAAAAATTAAAAATCTTAATAATTTATGAAAACTTCTTGATTCATAATAAGAATGATCGGGTTTAGATTTGAAGAAAGACATTATTAATTATGAAGAATTAAATTCGCTATTTCACTGGGGAGGTGAAAAAATTTGGTTAACTGATCAGATGAGTGAATTTATTAAAGATTACTTCTCTATCACAAATTTGGAACGTAAAATGAAAGAAAATATTAACAGAGAAAAATCTCAATTTCCTATAATGGTTCCTGAGTCAAAAATTTCAGATAATTTGTTCAAACAAATTAAAAACATCCCAGATCTAAAAATTAGTATTGATAAAGTAGAAAGAATAAAGTTTTCATTTGGGATGTCATATTGGGACCTTTTAAGATTAAGAAATGGAAAGGTAAAAAATATAATAGATGCTGTTGTTTTTCCTAATAATGTAGAAGCCTTGAAGGAATTTTTAAAAATAGCAAATGATAATGATTTATGTGTAATACCCTCTGGTGGAAGAACTTCAGTTACTGAAGCTATCGAACCGATTTTAAAAAATAAAACAAATATAGCAATAAACATGTCATTAATGAACAAAATTCTCGAATTCTTTCCAGATTCAAGCATTGCATTAGTAGAAAGTGGAATCATTCTTCCTGATTTAGAAAAATGGCTTAATGAAAGAAACTATAAATTTGGACATAGTCCCCAAAGTTTTCTCCTCACTAGCATTGGAGGGGCAATTTCCGCGAAAGGAGCGGGTCAATTTTCAAGTCTGTATGGAAATATAAAAAATTTAATACTTGATATGGAGGTAATTACTCCAATAGGATCAATTACAAACAGAAATTTATTAGTACCTGAATCCGCTGTGGGTCCAAATATAACCGATTTAATGATAGGGTCAGAAGGCTCCTTAGGAATAATCTCAAAAGCTTATTTAAGAATTAGACCAATAATGAAATTAAATTTTTCTTCTTTTCTATTTAAAACATTTTTTGATGGAATTAATGCCATTAAGGAATTCTATCAACTTGGATTGAAACCTTCTGTTATAAGATTATCAGATAAAGAAGAAACGAAACTATTTTTAAGATTAGCATCTAATACAGAAGAAGGAATGATCGAAACTATTTTTAAAGAAGCTACTTCTTTCTATCTAAAACGAAAAGGATTTATAACTGATCATCAATGTCTATTAGTTTTAGTTTTTGATGGCATTGAAGAAATAAATAAAGTCCAAAAAAGCAAAATATCTGCGATATGCAAATCAAATCAAGGTATATCTATTGGAGAGAGTCCAGCTAAATCGTGGTACAAAGAACGTTATCAGTTCCCATTCTACCGATCAAATTTTATGGAACATGGATTATTAGTTGACACATTAGAAACAGCCACTATTTGGAGTAATCTACCTATAATATATGAAAAAGTAATATCTGAATTAAAACAGTATTGTTTAGTGGCTATGTCTCATATTTCACATATATATAACGAGGGTGCAGCTATTTATTTCACCTTTTTAACAGAAGAGGACTATGATTGGGATAATCCGTTAATTAAAAAAATTAGAAAGGCAATTTTAGAGATTTTTAACAAAAACGGAGCTACATTATCACATCATCACGGAGTAGGGAATGCTTTCAAAGAATCACTACATTTGGAAAAAAATTTATTGTCATTTAAACTTTTAAAAGAAATTAAAGAAAGTTTAGATCCAAATAACATATTAAATCCCTCATCCGGGCTTTTTCGACCTAATATTAGTGAGAAAAATTTTTGATGAAAAATTAATTTGATTCTTTGCGAAAATTTTATATTTTTACGAATTTATTAGAAAAAAATAAGTATAATGCTATATTTAATTCAAGAAAATATTAAATAATTTGATTATGAGCCTATAGATTAAAATGTCTGATCTTGATTCTTCTTCGTTCTTGGAGTCAGTAAATTATGAAGGTAAAGATGAAACTGTAAAGTTATCGCCTAATGAGAAGAAAGTATTGGTGGGATTACTTCGTTACCCAAGTAAAAAGGACACTGAAATATGTTCAATTCTAGAAATGAGGAAATCTACATTTTCAACAATTAAAAGTAGATTAGAAGAACAGAAATTGTTTAACAGAATTGCATTACCTGGTTTTCCAAAAATAGGAGCAGAATTATTCAGTCTTTCACTAGCAAGACTAAGTTTAAGATTGAATTCAGAGGAAAGATTGGAATATCTTCAAGAAGTACTAAAACTATTTAGAGAAGATGTATTTGCTCTAGGGGAAGCAGAAAATGTAATGTTATTTTCAATTTCAAAAAATTTCACAGATTTTGATCGAAATAATCAGCTTTTGGCTCAAACTGGATCAGAAAAGAATATTTTCTTACGAACAGCATTAAGTTATCTTGTATTTCCATTTGAAACAACACAATTTGTACGATTTTTTTCTTATGCACCATTAATAAGCAATTTATTTAATATAGGGAACCCAGCAGATGAAGATTCTGATAAAAAAATAGAAGATGATTCCTTGTTATATGAGGAAGATCAACATGTCCTCAAAATGTCACAAACAGAAAAAAAAGTGTTTAATGGACTCTTAGAATTTCCAGACAAATCTAACAGAGCATTAGCTGAAGAAATTAATGTTTCGAAAAATACTCTTGCTACAATAAAAAAGAAATATCTTGAAGAACAACTAATTTTACCTAGAATTGTTCCTAATCTAACTAAATTAGGAATAAAACTCATGATATTGTTCCATGGATCTTTTCATTCGGGAACTACAATCAGTCAGAGACAGAAAGGTATCAAAAAAGTCGATGAGACATTAAAACCAATTCTTCTTTTAGTAAAGGATTTAGAATTCTTAATTTTATATGCAACAAGAAATTTTGAAGACTATCACGCTCAAATTACAGAGGTTCTACATTATTTTTCTGAGTTATCACTAGTTTCGGAGCATAAAGTTACATTTTTTTCGTTACCTCATGCTAAAATATTGAAAGATCATGAATACCTTCCCTTAGTAGAAAAATTACTTTCTAAATGATATAAAACACGAACTATTTGATTAAAAATTCAAATCTATCAATTATTTTCTTTTCTCCTGTGTACACAATATATGGAACAAGCCTCGGACCAGAATTCTTGTTAAATAAAAATTTATAAATCTTGGAATGAAAATCACTCGGAGAGAGATTATGATTAGAATAAACAGTCCTAAATCCCTCTCTTAACTTATTTTCATCATTATTAGATTCCCTAATCGTTGTGATTACATCAGTGATAAATTTTTTATCCATTTCACCAATATTTTTGATTTTCCCGGAAGAGATTTTAATAATTTTGTCTTCAGGAGCTAAATCTTTAACCCATTTTCTAAGAAAATTTAAACGTAATTTAAGCCTATCTAATTTATCTTCTCCAACATCTGAATCAATATGACCTTTCTCCTTTAATCTCTCAATTGCTTGTTCAGTCGTATCTGTTATTTGAACAAGCATAACACCGAATTTGAATTCTATTTGAGGTGGTAATTCGTCATAGAATTTTCCAACATAACATAATTGAAATAACCTATGTGCATTGAAATATACATCATTTTCTAATAACTTTTTATCCATAATAGCTTCATAATACATTTTTTCAGTTTTATCATAATCTCGATAAACATCCCCCAGACCATCTATAGGATCAAATTCAATTGTAGATTTTGGTCTTTTTCTCGCTAAAAGATATTTTATTATATGTCCAGGAGCAAAATTTCCCATTTCAGCAAAGGAAAATCCGGATCCTTTACTTGTGGACATTTTAGCTCCATCAATTGTAAAAAATTCATAAGCTTCTCCAACTTTGTATTTGTAACCATTTTCAGTTTTTTTATAAGATGATGGAAAAGGAGGGGGGAAATCAAAAACCTCTCGAGCAATTGCTATTGATATATCTCTAGACCCTCCTGCCGAAAAATGATCTTTTCCTGCTGTTTCAAAAACTACTCCAATAGTTGGCCATTTTGCTGCCCATTCAACTTTCCATGGGAATTTTCCATTACCGTTATATGGTGATATCATACCTTCATGACCACAACCAGTAGCCCATTCCACTAGGTCAGGAGAACAACGATAGGAAACCTTTTCTTCTTCTTTATTCCATTTGTACCCTATAGTTGTTCCAATTTTGTTACATTTTTCACAAATAGGATTGAATGGTAGTTTCTTAGACATAACAGTATTCGAATAGAATCGTGTGAAGATTTCTTGAATTTTATCAGCGTTATCAAGAGCAAGTTTAATTGTTTTATTAAAATCTCCATTTATATAATGATTACCAGTACTTTCCAATTCAGCTTCAATACCATATTCATCAAATTTTGAGGTTGCTTCTTCAAAATAGTAATCCGCATAACTAGCATATCCATCAACTGGTGAAGGAATATATTTAAAAGGTATTCCCATGTATTGCTTATAAAAATCAGATTTAATTAATGGCAGTGCATCCATTGGATCAAAATCATCAGCAGAGAGAATAAAACGTCCATTTAAACCTATATCACGTAATGCTCTTGCTACAGTATCATGGATAACCCACCCTCTCCCTGACCCTATATGAATTGTTCCAGATGGAGTTTTTTCGTCATAACAAATGTAACCCTTTTCTTTAATAATATCTTTTAATATTAATTCTTGATCTACCTTTTTCTGCAATAATTCGACGTATCTATCAGCCCAAAATTTTCTATCCTTCGCCAATAACAAACCCTCAAAGATTATTCATAAAATATCCAATTTGAGTTCAAAACTTTAGTAGTAATCACAATTAGAGTAATTATTATTCTCTATGATAATATTATTATGGTTATTTACCTGAGATTAAATTACATATTATTTTATTTGCATTTATATTTATTAGTTAAATATAATTAATAATCACAATATGGATGAATTTTATGAAAGGAATTATTTTATGTGGGGGAAAAGGAAAAGAAATGATGCCTATTTCTGCAAAGACTCCAAAATCAAATATTATATTACAAGGAATTCCAATTGTTCAACACATAATTAATGGATTACAAACTACCGGCATCACAGAGATTATTGTAGTTGTGAGTGATTCAGGAGAACCCATTGTAAAATACTTGAAAAAAATTGATTCAAATTTAAAATTCACAATTATAAATCAAATGAGTCCAGGTGTAGAGGGAGCAATTTTATCGGTAAAAGATGAAATAAAGGATTCACACTTTTTTCTAGCACATGGTGATATTATCGCTCCATCAAGATTTTATAAACAATTAATGAGGACATTTAAAAGTGGAGGAGATGGAGCAATAGCAATTACATTAAAAAGTTCAATTTCTGATTTTGGGGTAATCCAACTCGATAATACTGGCTATGTAAGTGAAGTTATTGAACATCCTGGAGAAGATAAGACAGATATTGGAAATTATATAGGAGCAGGAGCTTATATATTTCCTAAATCATTTTTTAAACATATAAAATCAGATTCAAAGAATAGCTTTGACAAGGCAATAAATGAGTTAATTAGGAGTGGAATAATAATAAATGCTTCTATATTTTCAGAAGAAAGCTTATGGATGGATTTAGGGAATCCGTATGACTTAATAACTGCAAATAGAATTTTGTTTTCTCAATATTTCGAAACAAGAATATCAAAATTAGCTAATATATCTCCTAGTGCTCAAATCGAAGGACCAGTTGTTATAGAATCAGGGGTAAAAATAGAACACGGAGCTGTAATAAAAGGACCTGTTTATATAGGTAAGAACGTATATATTGGGACCAATAGCCTGATTAGAGATTATACTTCTATTGAAGAAGGATGTACGATAGGCTATTGTGTGGAAATTACAAGGAGTCATTTTCAACCTTATTCAAATATAGGGAGATTAAGTTTTGTCGGTGACAGTATTGTTGGAGATCATACATCCATAAAATCTGGAGTTACTATTATTAACGAGCTACCTGACGATACGTATTTGGACATAAGAGGGTCAATTTTCAATAAAGCAGGAGTTATTATTGGTCCTGATATAAAAATAGGGGCAAATGGTGTTTTAGAACCTGTCTCGGTTATTGAAAAGAATACTCTACCAGGTACTGTAATAAAAGATCAAAAACATAAAAAAATAAATCAAATATTAAAAACCAGGAAATAATTGGTAGTATATTGTCATTTATGATTTATTCTTGTTAAATCAATTTCTATTGTAGATATATTATTTCCATTAATTGCTACAGTAGATACTCTGATATCTGATATATCCACAATATCTTTGAAATATTTTTTAGTAATTATTTCAGCAACATCTACACAACGAGAAATAGCCCTTCCTCTTGCTTTTAATATAACTTTAGTACACAAATTTTCATTAAATTTTGTAAAAGCTGCTAATATATAACTGTGTAAAGGTTTAGTTCCGATTAAAACTGATTCTGATTGCAAAAAGATTACCTACTTTGTAAATCGATGTAGTATGATTAAATTATTGTTTTTAAGCATAAATATCTAGTTAAGTAAGTCATAATAACAATGAGTCAATGAATAATTTTTTTTGAAATCAAATTTTCATAGATAATTAGAGAAAACTTTGAAGAAGTTTTTTAAAATCTGGTTATTTTATAATTTTACAACAAATAAGGTGACCAAAAAATGTCAAATCGAATAAATGAGATTTTGAATAATTATAAGCATGAAAATGCTGGTGTAAGATCCAACATTGTTAGAATTTTAAATCATGGAACGTTAACAGGAACTGGGAAAGTAGTTATTTTACCAGTAGATCAAGGATTTGAACATGGTCCAATAAGAACCTTTGGACCTAATCCTTCAGGATATGATCCTTTATACCATGTCGAATTAGCGATTGAAAGCGGATGCAATGCCTATGCTGCACCATTAGGGTTCATTCAAATGGCTGCGTCAGAGTATCCTGGCCAAATACCTATGATATTAAAAATTAATAATAATGATTCACTATACAAGACAAAAGATCCTATTCCTTCAATCACTTCAACGATCGAAGATGCTTTGCAATTAGGGTGCGGAGCAATTGGTTATACAATCTATCCAGGTACTGCTAACAAAAAGCAGAATTTCGAAGAACTTCAACAGCTTACTTTGGCGGCTAAAGAAAATGGATTAGCCGTAGTAGTTTGGAGTTACCCACGAGGAAGCAATATTTCAAAGGAAGGAGAAACAGGAATTGATATTGCATCTTATGCTGCACAAATAGCCTGTCAAATGGGTGCAAATATTGTAAAAGTAAAACCCCCAACAGAAATCATTGAACAGCCTGAAAACAAAAAAGTAATTGAAACCAAGAATTTAGATATTTCAACTCTTTCAAAAAGAATAGAATTAGTAGTAAAATCTGCATTCGATGGAAAAAGAATTATCATTTTTTCAGGGGGAGCTAAGAAGGACGATAATCAAATGTTATTGGAGGAAATTAAGCAAATTCATCAAGGTGGAGGATTTGGATCTATAGTTGGACGAAATGCTTTTCAAAGACCAAAAAAAGAAGCTATTCAACTTCTGAACGATATTATGACGATATATAAAAGCTAAATTATTATTAAATCCAAACATTTTTTACCATTGTCAAATTGATTGAATTTTTCAAATTTCCTATTCTAACTTAAATTCACATCAAAAGCTTTAAAATTTACGGAAATATGTTAATGAGACTACAACCATATATAGATAATTTTGATACTTTTTTTTTAGATTGTGATGGAGTTTTATGGGAAGGAGAAAAACTGATTCCTTTTGCAAAAGATGTTATTTTACTTTTAAAGGAAAATAATAAAGGAACTTTTTTTATATCAAACAATAGTACCAAGACAGTTAACGATTATCTTAAAAAGTTTGAAAATTATGGTATTTCAGTTGATGAAAATGAAATAATGATTTCAAGTTTAGCAACCTTGAAATATTTAGAAAATCAATCAGATATATTGAATGTTTATGTAGTTGGAGAAGACGGATTAGTAGATTCAATAAGATTAGGTGGGTACAATGTTTATCATGATGACGTTGAAAATAACTTAATCAAAGAGATAGATGTCGTAATTGTTGGGATGGATCGAACGGTAAATAATAGAGTTTTGACTATTGCAATCAGAGCGATAATAAATGGAGCACGATTTATAGGAACAAATCCAGATCCCACATATCCTTCTGAAGATGGTATTTCTCCAGGAGCTGGAACAATGATATCTGCAATATCTGGAGCATTAAACATTTTTCCTGAGATAATTTGTGGAAAACCGGATCCTCTTATGGCTAATTTATTATTAAATGACCCTTCATTGAATTTAAATCCCAAAAATATTTTAATGATTGGTGATCGAGTTTCTACGGATCTCCAATTTGCAAAAAATGCAGGAATTGAGGGATTATTAGTGAAAACAGGTTTTGGTAAAATTGAATTTGAACAATTTCCATCGTTTCCTTATTTCAAGGTCTTAAACTCAATAAGTGAATTATTAATTTTTTAATAATAAATAAAAAACAATATTTTTTTTGGGATTTTGTTTACAACTTCCTTTTTAAGAATCTTTAATAAGTGAGAAAGGTTATAATAAAATGATAAAATTTTTCAGGAAATGAAATTTAATCTAAAAAGTTTAGCATAATTACTAGCTATTTTTTATAAAAAAATAAATATTTTGAAATAAAACAAAAATAATTATTTATTAAAAAATTACACAATGGTTGAATATTTGTGGCTATAAGTGAAAATTCACCCGGATTGTCTTATAATTTAAAAACTATTCTTTTAGGGGATGGTTATGTAGGAAAAACATCTTTAAGAAGAAGGTTCATGGGATTAGGTTATAATACAACTTATCTAGAAACTTTAGGAGCAGATTTTGCTATTAAAAAAGGTGATTATAACGGGGTTCCCTTTAGATATCAAATATGGGATTTAGCTGGACAACCAAGATTTGATGCTTTACGGAAAGGGTTTTTCACTGGAAGTCAAGCAGCTCTTATTTGTTTTGATGTTAGTAATCCAAAATCAGCAGAAAACATAGATAAATGGGTTGACGAATTTTGGAAATTTAATGGTAGAGGTAAAATACCTTTAGTCATTATTGGAAACAAGATCGATCTTAGAGAAGAAATCGATAATGCACTAGAATATGATGATGGAATGAGGATAGTGGGAAGAATAGATGCTCCGTTTAAAGTTAATTATGTAGAAACAAGTGCAAAAACCGGTGATAATGTCAACAAAGCTTTTGTAGAATTAACCAGAGCTTTTGTTGAATTTAACAAAATTGACATCTGATAAAAAGTTAATTAAGATTCATCTTCTTATTAGTGTATGATTCTCAATTAATTTGTTGATTTAATTTGCTTTTTAAACTTTCAAGAATATATTTTCCGGAGGAAGAATCAGAATTTTTTTCAATTTCATTTACCAATTCTGGAAAATATTGTTCATTCCCTTGAACGATAGATAAAAACATTAACCAATTTTTATGAAATTTATTATCAGCATGATGAATTAATCCTGATAGAGAAGGTAAATATAAATTCGTTCCATATTCAGATAAAGCTTTAATACAAGTAGGAAAAGATATTAACCCTTTACCTTCAAGTAAGGCGTCTTGGTATTCTCCACAATCAGCAGAAGCAACAAGATTAGTGATTTTTTCTCCCGACATTAAGCGATATCGTGCAAAAGTCTCCCATTCTTTTAAATACTGATCTTTATCATCAGTCATTAAGTTTTTAACACGATCTTTTTCTTTTCGAAGAAACTCCTTCTTCAAATAAATTTCATAATAAAGATTCTCTACTAAGTATTCAATTAACCGTGTATTTGCGTTTTTAGCTAGAAAAATTGCAAAATTTTCAGTAGTTTCTTGTTTAACATCAACCAATAGAGAAGAAAGAATAATTTCAAAAATTGTTGCTGAAAACGAAACTCCTCGTTTTATAATATATTTTAGTGCGTTAAGAGCAGTATTTCTTATATCTTTATCGGTATGTAATAAAAAAATTGAAAAATATCTTAAATTTTCATCATCAGCATCAATTATTTTCTGTAAACCATTTATTAGATCAACTAAATCTTCTTTATTATATCTATTTAAAGAAAATTCTTGTGATAGAAATTTTTTGATAGTTTGTTTGTTATCATTGTTAAATAAGTCAACAACTATGTTTTTCAAGAACTTATACAAATGATTTGGATTATCCTCTGAATTAGAACCTTTTACAGTGAGAGAGTTAGAATTCATAATCTTTTCCAATGATTTTCTCTCATTTAAGTCCATATTATCTACCTTAAGAAAAAATTAGATCTTTTTATTAATGAAAAAATGAAAAACTTAGCAATTGAAAAATTATTTATTGAACAAATATGGATTATTTCATCAAAATTTTTGTTAAAATATGAATCAAGTTTGTTTTATAAAATAAATTTGAAATGATTTCTAATTTTAAATTAATAAATCTAATGATCATCAGGATAACAATGGTTTAAACTTATAAAGTTATTAAAAAATTTAAGAAGAAAATAAATTCTTATTTTATGAGATATTGAAGAATTGAAAGAAAATCTATATTTTTAGTATATAAAAACCTTAGACAATTTTTAAATATATTCAAATTTCTACTAGCGAAATATACCACAAAATTGAGAATGAGATTTTAATGCTAATTGAAAAAATCTGTTTCTTCTAATCCATCAAATATATATTTTATTTAAAGGTGAAGATTATGGCTGTAAAAAATAAATATAAATATTGGCCCGACCAAATTGAAATACCAGATTATCCAGTGCAGCATTTTTTAGAAGAATCTGCTAGGAAATTTCCAGATAATGATTATATGGTATTTTTAGGAAAAGGAACTACCTTTGCTGAGGTAAATAATATGGCAAATAAATTTGCTAATGCATTACAGGACTTAGGTGTAAAACTTGGTGATAAAGTAGCTCTGTTTATGCCAAATTTACCTCATTTCCCAATAGCTTTCTTTGGGGTTTGTAAAGCGGGAGCAGTAAATATAACCTGTAACCCCATCTATACTGATAAAGAACTAGCTCATCAAATAAATGATAGTGGTGCTAAAACATTGGTAGTTTTGGATCATCCCACGCTTCATCCAACAGCTATGAAAGCTATCGAAATAAGTCCAATTGATAATGTTATTGTTTGTAGTGTTAAGGATTTTTTATCACCTGTAAAAGGATTTATTGGAGGTTTAATTGGAAAAGTACCAAAATCACCCGAACCAATTGCAAAAGACCATCACAAATTTGCAGATATCATGAAGAAATATCCAGCAGAGGCACCGAAAGTTTCAATTGATACAAAAAATGGACTTGGTCTAATACTTTATACTGGTGGAACTACAGGGACCCCTAAAGGAGCAATGCTTACACATAGGAATTTTGTTGCTAATGTATTGCAGTTAACAGAAGTAATGTGGCCAAAAGTAGACTTTGGAAATGAATGTTATTTAGGTGGACTCCCGTGGTATCATAGTTATGGATTAACTACATGTTTATTATCTGCTGCTTATCATGGAGCAAAAGTAATTTGTATTCCAGATCCTAGGGCTGGAAATCCACCATTTACCGATATTCTAGAGGCAATTAATGAGTTCAAACCTACTTATTTTCATGCTGTTCCAACTTTGTATGGTGCATTAACTAATCATCCTAAAATAAAAGATTATGACTTAAGTTCAATCAAAGCTTGTGCATCTGGAGCCGCACCTCTTCCTAAACAAGTCATGGTAGATTTTGAGGCAGTATCAGGTGGAAATGTAGTAGAAGGGTATGGATTAACGGAAACAAGCCCGGTAGCATCCGTTAATCCTTTGAAAGAAGGAAAAAAACTCGGTTCGATTGGTCTACCAGTTTCTAATACAGAAATGAAGGTGTTTGATTTAGACACTGGAAACGAATTAGGAGTGGGAGAAACTGGAGAAATTGCTATTAAAGGTCCACAAGTTATGAAAGGATATTATAATAGACCAGAAGAAACAGCTGAAGTGATTGATAGTAATGGTTTTTTCAGAACTGGAGATATAGGTCACTTTGATGAAGAAGGATTTTTTTTCATAACAGATCGTAAGAAAGATATGATAATAGTTGGGGGTTATAAGGTCTATCCCAGGGATGTTGAAGAAATACTATTTGAACATACTAAAATCGCTAATGCAGCAGTTATAGGTGTACCTGACTCTCATTCTGGAGAAAAAGTAAAGGCTTTTGTTGTATTTAAACCCGGAGAACAAGCTACTGAACAGGAACTTATTAAATTCTGTGCGAAAAAATTGGCGGCTTATAAAGTTCCAAAATCTATTGAAGTTCGAGATGAATTACCCCAAACGATGGTAGGAAAAGTACTAAGAAGGAAATTAAGAGAATGAAATAATCTAAAAGAAAAAAGAATTAATTTATAAATGAACTAACCTTTTGAATTTTTCTTT
>MDVS01000146.1 GCA_001940645.1 Candidatus Heimdallarchaeota archaeon LC_3 | reverse complement strand
ATACCGACATTTATATCTCTGATTCATTAAAAATAGTCCGCATTAACTTACCCTTTACAATTGATTACACTGGCGAGGAATTACTATCATACAATGAATCTCACATCTATTTTTATGAAAATATTCCACTAAAGAATTTCTATAGAGTTTATAAGGATAAAATACTTGTAACGAATTGGAATAAAATCGAAATATTCCAGTATAATGGTTATAAAGAATTCTCGAAAAATTTCACCAGAGAAGAATTAGTCTCGTTTCTCGAATTAGATCAAATACATACAAGTCCATCCCCAATAGAGAGCACATTTATAATAATGACACTAATTACTTTGTTTAGATTAAATATGCGAAAAAAATCTAATAGAAAACAATGATTTTAAAAAATATTTATATGATTCAAAACCTTGAGCTGATGCATTTTCCACCCACTCTTCCAACGGATCAGTAAAAATTACTCACATTCCTACATCTTTTAAAGAATTAGCAAATTGTCCTGTATAACCACCAATTAGTGTAATGGTAGTATTTTCTGCTGATATATTTAAGCGTGATAGTAGTTCTTTAACAATTATATTTTTAAAATTAAATGCTATTTGAGAATAATGTCTAAGTGGAAAATCTTTGAAAGTCCTCCTTTTTTTTAAATATTCTTCAACAGTAGCTTTTTTAAAAGCCTTTCCCACATACCCATTTGTTTTTTTTTCTTCAATTAGTGCATTACACATTTAGTTCAACAGACCAGAACAATATGATAAATTTTCAAACTGCATTGATGAGTGCATCACTGCTTTGAAAAGAAGGTATTTTTATTACTTTTCAGAATTATAACCTCTAATAAGGTGAAATAGAATTTTCCATCGGTTATTTTTGAATTTTAAGTTATTAAATAGTCTTATTTCAATTTTGATTTTTATTTCTTCAATGTTATCGATAAGGTTTTTTCTCCAATTCTTGAATTGTTCTTCTATATTCGATTCATCAGGTTTCTGCTCTTCTTTAGCAAATTCTAAATCTTTTGGAAAATAATCAAGATTTTTATGATTTACAAAAGTAAGATCACTAAACTTGAAACGATGATTTTCCATCTTGTCAGAATAAGATCTCATTCCAGAAATATTAGATATTAAAAACTGAATATCATTAACCAACAAAGGATTCAATCTGTTTATTTCAAAATTATATTTTATGAATATTGTTTCTATCATTTCAAGAAAATCTCATATTTGAATTTAAGGATGTAATATTAATGAGGTGTCATGATTGGTTTATTTCAGGTAATTAACCTTTCTCATTAATACCCAAAATAAAATACTAAGAAAATTGTCATACCTGTTAATAATATTGGGAAAAAGACATATAAACCTATTTTTAAAAAATAAAGGAATAATATTGCTCCTATAACTATTTGATACGTAGTAGCAATAGAACGAAACTAAGTATTTCTATTACCTAATTTAGGATTATCTAAGGACAAGTTGATAAACAGGTCGAGCTTTTGAGGAATTAGGGAGAATGTACTTTTGAAAATCATGGTAATTTGAATAAAATCACAGAAATAGATCGATATGGAAGTTATTTAATAGAAAAGAGTTACAGTGGTGAGAATTGGGAAAATCTAAAGTTTAATATTGGAGCAGGTTGTGCTTAAAGAATAAAAAGAGAAAAAAAGGAATATTCTATTTCTTGGACTTTAATATTGAAAATTACGATGGAGGCGGTCCTTGAGGTCTCCACATCCAAACTTTTAGTAACTTTATGGTCAAAATGAATTCCTACTAAAGCTATAATAAAAGCCAGAACATAAGTTTTACCTAGTGCAGGAATCCAAGCATCAACCCAACCAGGTGCAAAATTTAGAGCTAACCAAGGAACTTTAATAAAGGAAACAGGCACTGCTATTTCAACAACTCATAAATCATGGATTTTGATTTTATTTGCTTTGGTCTCTATATCCGAATTGAAGGATGATATTATTGTATGACCTTGAAATAAGTATATAAAATGATGGAAATTGGTTCAAATCTAAGATCATCCTACCACCGATTCCAGATTAAGCACTTAAAAAAAATATAACAAATAATATCTAAAGTTAAATTCATATTGATTTATAACCTATTGAGTAAATTAGACCTAAATTTTCTAATATTCCCTTAGCGAATTCATTTTCGTCAGGAAAAGTTGAAAAGTATGTTTTTGATAAGAGTAGTTTTACCTACAGCACCATCACCAAGTATAACCATCTTGATAACTTGGGAAACGACTCTTTCTTGGTCACTTTCTTTATTATTTTGATTTTTATTGGTCATGACCTAATATACAAATTTCTTTTAAATAAGAAAAGAAATTTTTTGAAAGAATATATTTTTGTGAATCAATTCCAATGAATCGTAAGTATTAATAAAAAAAAGTTATAACTTATGACGTAAGATAAATTTTGATTAAGTATAAAATTCAAGAAAAGGAAATAATTGACAATTATAAATATTTTTCAGCAATAGTCATTTAAGAGAAAAACTCTTCTTCTGGTGTTATTATATGACTTTGTCTATATTAATTGGAATCTTATATTCACCTACGTTAAATTTAGGGAAAAAGACCACAAACAAAATATCCAATAGACTGTTTAACAAAGAAATATTTAAGAAAAAGCTTTCAAATTTAAATTTAGATGATTTCAATAAAATAATCAAATCTCAATTTGAAGAATTAAAAAAAATGTTTGATGAAGTTTTAGCTTTAGAAGGCTATGATACTGAAAAGATTGAAGAATTAGGGGAGATACTATCAACACAAATTCAGAAGGATTTTCTTGATATTAGAACTGATCAGAAGAATTATTTTAAAAAAATTCAAGAAAAATTAGATCAAAATAGGATTGGGATAGATGATATTATAAAAGAAAGTATCTCGGAAAATCTAAACGATATGAGAAACATCCAGTGGTCTCAATACGAAGAGTTTAGGGCTAGTTTCAGCAAAATTCAGAAACAATTAAATATGGAATTGAAGATTGAAATGAAACATGATTTTGCAGAAATGTTAAATCATAAATTTGAAGATTTTGCTAAAATAATGGATACTAAGATTATAGATATTCAATCTCAAAAGAGCAACTCCCTTGAAACAAAAATCAATTTTCTATTTAAACTAATAAATGAAATACCTAAACGTCGAGAAAACCTCCCTGAAACAAATTTAGATCAAGAAGATAATTTAACAGCCGATGACTGGGAGATATTTCAAGAAAGAGGTGTTCCTAAAAAGAATCTACTATATTTTAGGATAATTCTAGCTGTATGCTGTGCGAAAATAAAAGATTATCGACCTGATATAAGCATAGATAAACATGTTTACAGGGAATTTAAAGGAAATAGAATAAATATTACAAAACTACCAAATAAAGAACCAAGGATAATTCAATTTTTCCTCCCTAAAACTGAAGGTTTCATTAGTATGAAATTAATGGAAAAATCAGACCATTTATCGGAAAGAACAAAAGAAATTTTAGAAAATAGCCTATTTCAACGCTCAGGAGAACAGATTAGGATTGATTTTCATATTTTAGACCAAAATCCTAAGCATTTGAACCAATTATTTTCTCGAATTGTACCTGACTACTTTAAATAAGATACATGATACCAAACAAGCAAATCTGGAAGTGTAAAACTAGATAGAATTGTGCTTCATTATAATTTTCAGTATTCTATAGGAAATCATATAAAATTTATTCTCTATGCTGATAAGGAATCAATTTATGTATTTCCTATGGTTATTGTATCATTTTAGAATCTTCTTTAATAATATTCATTTACTCAGCAAGATTTACATTATTCATGACCTATCTTAATAACGTTCCTAGAAATACATTAATTCTTTTTTTGTCCTTTTCTTATATTCTATTAATTTCCTATTCGAACAAGACGAACATCGTGCATCTGTCTGCACACACAAGCAACATTCATCTCTTTTCAAATCGTAATCATAATTAGGATTTTTACATAAATTTTTGCATGATTCACAAATAATCCAATTTTTTTCTTCCATATCTTCCACTAACAATGCCATATTTATCAACTTCTCTTATTTTTTACTTTTTTATATAATTTGGGCAGTTTTGACACTGACAGGAACCATACACTTGACACCCATGGGTGATGGGTTCATAATATTGGCAATTTCCTTGAACCTCTATAAAAATTGGGATTACGTCGGAATTACTCGAATTTGTAAAGATGGTCTTCCATTCTTTATCCATGATTTTCAACTCACAAAAGATACTAACGATTTATTTTTTGACTTTGTTTGATTCCTGGTATAATATTCTGGTGGAATAATATTTTTATATGCTTCATCCAGCTTTTTTGCATACCATTCGATATCTATCTCATCCTGATAACCATTAGGATCAATTTTTTGTAATGGTCTTACTCTCTCATGTGCTTTGGCGTTTGTATGATCAGTTACCAAATATTGTACTTTCATTCCTGATTGTAAGTGTACTCCTGCTTTGACCAGTTGTTTACTTACTAATGCTGAGTGATTATTTGCCCGATAATCTTGAGGATTCTTACTAAGAGTTTTAGTAACAATTAATTGGTCTAACGGGACTTCTTGATCTATTAATTTCTGTTTCCACTTATCATATAATCGCGGTAATGAATATTTAATTTTAAATTTGAAATCTGATCGGGTATCTGCTTCTGCTAAATTATCTAACGCGTTCTGTTGTGCTTCCTTGATAAATAGGGGAGTATCACGTTTACGGATCTCAATTCCCCGTATTTTCATAGAACCGTCCTGATAAACACCATAATAACGATTCAATACTCCAACTTCTGGTTCGTCTAGTCGTGGGAGAAAAACTATCCATTTATACACGCCTTCAACAGATATGGGTAAGTTTGTTATTTCTGCTCCCTTCATGGTCATGAATGCGGGTAAGAAATCATCAATAGGGCTTTCAGCTTGAAATTTCATCCATAATGAATCGACTATTCCTGCTATACATTCCAGATTATTTTCTTCAGCTAAGTCAACTATATTTAGTATTTTTTCCCTTGCATAAGCATTTATTGTTTCGTGGGCATCTATTCTACCCCAACGAGCGTTCCTATAACCTAAATAACCGAAACTCGTAACTAATATCCATTTAAGCGTTTTTTGGAGCTGATCATACTTGGGATCTTCATTTTTGCGTTGCTTATAATAAATACGTCTTTTTAGTATTTGTTCTAAGACTTTTGGGATCAATCCTTTCTTTTTCGTACAAGTATAATATTCAGTATTCGGTACTGGTAGTCCTGAGCCATCTGCACAACAATAACAGTTCATAGCTTCAGGACTAACATTAAAATTGACCATGATAGTAGGAAACATGGATAAAAAATCTACTTCCAGCACGTTGAAGTGTAATCCAACTCTTGGAGAGACAATAAACCCTCCACGATCAGCGTTAAGCAACGAAGTCCCAGTTCGGAAATTTTCCACTCCTGCTTTTTTTCCAGGTATTAAGATATCTGTTTGTAGTGCTTCAAGGATTTGCATGCCAGTAAGCAAGGTTCCTATTGATCCTCGACAGCAGGATTGGGGAGTCATACAGGATAATCGTGCTAACTCAACAATCCCTGCGAATCCTCCATCAGACCACGTAAAAGAATTACGCATATCAAAATGATGACGACCAGCATACAGATGAAAGGAGGTCTCCTTATAGAAATGTCCACCATAAGATATGAAGGAATTGCCTCGTTCTTTTGATCCTTTAGCTGTTCGATAGAATGGGAAAACTTTCTTATCCCGATTAAAGGATAATCCTCCTAATCCTAACTGAGTTGCTCTCTTTGCAATAAATTTTAGTTCCCGATCACCACCAGAAGTAACGATGACATCAGGATCATATTCATCAATAACCTGTATCAGCATTTGGATGAACATGGATTCACTATTTTGACGATCAAGGGTGAAGGATTCTTGAGTCGTGAATGACTCTTTTTTATTGATAGTATTAATATTTTGATCCATAGGAGTAAAAGTAGCACGAAACGGGGTGGAAAGGTGAAGAGTGGATTCATACTCAAAAGCTAATCCTAAGGCTCTTATTGGCGGTAATTCATAATTTATATCATTAATACTGTCTTGTAATTCATAATGGACTAATTTTCCCTCTTTTATAGTTATTTCAGCTTTACAATAAGGAAACAATCCAGTCTCTACATAAAACAATTGAGGGATGGCTAATTCAGTATTATAAAAGGTTATGGGCAATTTTTCGTTTATAATATATTTATAGATGTAATTATATTTATCGAAGGGAACTTGTAGTTCAAGAATAGTACTTTTATATGGATGGTACAGCGAAAGAAATTTTTGAGTCAGTCGAACAATACAATCAAATTCTCCATTAAGACTGAGGGATTCTAATTTTCTAATGAGAAGTTCGGTATTGATATTAGAATGAGGTCGCAGATAAAGTTTAGCACGTAGACCAGATACAAGACCTTGAACAGTCTTTCCATCTCTGGTAGTCCAATAGGAAATAACTCCATTTTCGGTAGGATATAAATCTAACAAGAATGCTTCCAAGACATATTCACTAGATTGATACTTCTTTGAAAGTTAAAAGACCATGCTGCCACAGGGAGAGATGATTGAAAGTGAAATATAAGATACAAAACGTTCATTTAAGAATAAATAAATATGGAATTAAATTATTACAAATTTGATCTTTTCATGATGAATACAGTAACCCCAAGAAGACAACATTATAATTCTAGATGGCAATTAAGAAATTTTTCTCCACAAGCGGAGTATTATCTTCGGAACAAAAACAGCTGGAGTGATAAAGAGAAGAAGAAATTTAAACGAAAAATGAAAATATGGACGCTAAATCTTGAAGAAAATTCGATTAAATTACGTAACATTGATACGGTTGCTTACGAAATAGATGATTTCAATTTCCTTGCAGATAAAAAAATAACAGATCTTGACTTTTTAATGGCTGATATTTCAGAAGAAATACTACTTACTGGCAAATTTAATCATGTTACAAAGACGAATCTATCAAAAAGATATCTATCTTTAACTAGAGAAGAGAAAAATTATTTAAATGTCGCAAAATATGGGTTAACTCAATATTTCAGAACTCCTTCATTATTAAAAGAATTACAAGATCTGTTTTTCAGACGTGAAGGAAGAACATTTTCAATAGATGAAATAAAATGTATCAGGGATTGTGTTATTACTCAAACACCATGGCCTCAAGAATTATTCACAAATTTAGATATTACAAAAACAAATAGTGCTGAAATGTATAAGGAGTATTTATTCAATATATTGGATCGTAATTACCAAATGCTTATAAGAAATAACACAGAAGAAGCATTTATATTAGGAGACAGAGTCGTAGGAGAGAAATTTCCTCTAGCGTTAATCATGAACGATAAAGTATTCAAAACAGAAACTGTTTTAAATATTAATCCAATGTATGCAATAGCTTTTATGAAGATAAGTGATCTCGATATAGCAACTAAACGCAAAAGGTATATAGATGCTCTTAGTAGTAAGCCAGTTAAGGTCCATAACAAAAATATTGTAGAAAACGCTAAAAAGTTTCTTTTTGCTAAAACAGAAGAGCAACTCGTATATTATTTAGATTATTACTATAATTAAGCATTAAAGTGAATTTTTTGAAAAAAGACCGCCAACATTATATTCAAAAAAAAGTTCTTTCTCATTTTACCAATACACCAAATAGAAAATATGACAATCAAACAATCTGGGTGTATGATAAGAAAGATAATAGAATATTCAAAAGAAACATAAAGGATGCAGCTGTCGAAAGAAAATTTCTAGATGAATCAGCTGATGACACCTTAACGGAAATTGAACAAGAGTGTTATAAAGCTTTATCAAGAATAATTGATAACCATTGTATAACCTGCAATAAATTTAATGACCAAGAAGTGATGGAAAATTACAATTTCTTTTATAGATACTTGGCTCATCAAGTATATCGTACACCATCTTATAGGAGAAGATTAAAGGAATTGAATTATTGGAACAAGAGATCCGAGACTGAGATTCAAGAATATCAAAGTTCTTTATTCAAAAAGGCAAAATATGTTTTATACAACTTTGATCCACTGAACCAAAATAGTGCGATTCCAGAAAAAAGAGCTGATTTATCTTCAATATATTATACGTCAATCAAAATCTTAAGCAAAATCAAACTCAATCAAGCAGACGATTTAGCTGCAAGCATTTATAATATAATTCAACCAATTGTGCTAGTTAATGAAACAAACATACCTTATATTACAAATGATGCTGGATTTTCATGGTATTTTCCATTTAAAAAATTGACTATAGATCTCTTGGCTGATGGTCAAAAAATCAAATCTTGGTGGGTCTTCCCCATATCTCCAGAGATATCTATATTTCTTTGTACAACAAAATCCATTTCTACATGGGCAAACAGTATAAAAGACGAAAAGAGGGGTATGATTCTTAAATGCAAAGACACTAAAACTATTGAATTGGTGAATAAATCCCTTTATGAATATGCAGAAAGATTTCTTTATTCTTCAATAAGGCATTCGATATTCAGAAAAATGTAAAAAGATTGTTCCTCAACTCCATATTACTTTTAAAAAGAAAAGTTAAATAACGTGTATCTAAGACTGTTGTCCAAAAATACTAAAGGAAATACTTGTAACTAGACAGTTAAGCAAGAAATCGACGATTTATTTAAGTAATTTTTTTGCAAATAAATATTGCTGAATATTTTCAATTTCAATTATTCCCATCCATAATCTAAAAGATTTCCTTTTAATTCTTTAATTAATCCACTTTCAAATTTGAATTTAATCGTAACATTTGTGATTTCATCTTTTGAATGAGAACGCTTTAATTTTTCATAAACGTTTAAGGGCAGATTGATATCCTCAGGATATTCTTGGTTTGCTAGGTCGTACTCATTCAAGAACTGTCGAAAATTGTAGAGACCGATCATACTGTATAAATAGTCAAAATATTTATTGTAACCGTTATTTTCTTCTTTTATTTCGACCTTATTTTCTTCGATAAATTGGTCTTTAATGCCCTTAGAGATTTCGACCAATTGTTGAGTCTCTACCAAGGCATTTTTATCAATCATAAAACCTCTTAGAACTTCTCTTTCCTGTTGAAAAAATATATTTTCTGTGGGATTTTTCTTCGTTTTTAGACCTATTAATAATTTAATTTTAGATGTAAGTGCAATGAATGATGCTCCTTCAATTGAATCAAAGATAGAATTGATGATAATTGCTATAAAAGAGTTTATCAGAGATGGATTGTCTAGTATATTTTGGGAAAAATCATATTTTAGAATTCCTACAAAAATCACTAAAGAACAAAATGCTCGAGGTGCTTTCTTGAAGATTTCGGACATAATTGGGTCGTTTACATATGATTCAAATTCATTAGCATCTATTTGATCAGATTTTAATGGTAATAGTCGATACCACTCTTCAAATTCTGATTTTGAATTTTCTGTAAACTCTTTATCACTTGTTATCTCCTGAATAAGAATTGCATAGAGTTCTGATAGCGAAAATTTTATTCCTATCTTTGATGTCCCTTTGATAGAGTCATCGAATTGATATTCTATTATCTTATTCGCATAGAGGTTTTTCATCATTTTATTTAGGTGAGATGGAGCTTTGTCAATTTTTTCAGCTAAATTAGATTTTGTTAATAAATTTCCTTTTTGGTTGTGTTGAATTAATAGGACAAACATGTTCCATGCAGATGAAACTGACATTCCAGCAAAAAAATTATTGAAATTCAATATTAATCATCATTAGGCAAAAGTTTTAATTCGCCATTTCTAATTATAAATAATTATTTTCAATTTTAAAATGTTTTCATTTCAACTTTAAAATTATAATAAATAATAAAATTTACTTTAACACTATTAAAGTTTTTAAGTAATTATACAAATTTGAGATTAAATTAATAATAAATCATATCAGTATAAGACTATAATAATTTTACTTTAATTTGAAGGTCATTGTCATGGAATACAAGAATCGGTTACAAGTATTTAATGTTCCTTCCACCAATATATCTAATCTTAGAGCATTCGAAAAGAGGCTATTTAATTTGAAAATTGTAACTATTTATCAATTAATCATATTTTTACTAAAAGAAAAAGCAGAACTAATGCATTCTCCAGAATTTATCATGCCAATAGCTATTATTGAATTATTAAAAAACGGGACTACTAATTCATTTAAGTATATTGGAGAACCAAATGGATGTGATTTTCAATTTAGAAAAAGAGCAAGAAGAAGTATAAATACAAGTCTATATCCTCAACGTTTTCATGGAAGAGTATATATTTATTATCCAGAGCGACAAATAGTTATTGTCTCTGAGAATGAAACCGATCCAACAAGTATTTCAACTGGTCTTTTTCATTTAAATGAAAAATATCATCACAGAATTATTCGTCTTAAGTTAAAAATTAATTTAAACGTCCCAATTGCAATGAGATCTATCAAGACTAAAATTTGAAGACAAAAAGTGAAAAATCATAAAAATTATATTTTAATTTTACCCAAGACCTATCATAATATCATTATATTCTCTTGGAGCCAACAAATCCGCTGTAAGAGTTAAAGGATTTGATCCTAAGCGTAATTGAAAATCAAGTATAATTCCATCCCATCCATAAGATGAATGAGAATTATCTAATTCTCTTTGTTTCAAGTGGTGAGTAAGGTCTTTAAAAAGAGATTCAACATCATTAATATTTCTATTTTCTGGAGAAAGTTTTCCTGCTAGAGTATTCATCCAAGGAATAAATAACTCGATTGAATTTGAAATTGAGTGTTTAATTGGGATAGATAACGAATAATTAGTAATGTTTTTCCAGGGATTATACATTTGCGATAATTTTTTGTAAAATTTTTCAGACGAAAATAGATCTCGTTCAGATAAGACTTTTCCATGAGATATTTCACTAGTCGCGACCATAGGCCCGTAGAGAGAAGCAAAGAAATGGGGTCTTATTGAAGAAGTATTACTTAAGGGAATGAAGAACCCTTGGAGTGAGGAAAAGGAAAAACTAAAAAGGGTCTGGCAAGAACATTATTGTAAAAAAGGGGTGACAAAAGAAGAGTTACGGTATCTATGATTATTAATAAATAAGGATACTGGAAAAGGATAAAGGATAAGCATTTCTCAATAAGAGAATTACTTTTCAGTAAGAGTATCTAAAAATTTTAAGGTATTTTCTTTATCAAGGTCGAGCTTTAGATCCCTGCATTTTAGATCAAAGGTTCACTTTGGGCAACCCTGAGAGTTTATACAAGCGCAAGATTGGAGAATCTGGTGCATTCTTTCAAATAAATATTTTATTCGCTTCATTACTGTTATTATACTTCCGTTTCCTCCCTCCGAAGCATCATATAATACCAACTTATTTTTCATGTTCCTGTCCTGTAGAAAAAAGTATTCTGATTGTAATCCTAACTTCATCTGAATAGTGCTTCTTAATAAATGTCTGAGGGTATGTAATACTTCTACTGTTACCTCTTCATCAAATATTATTTCCAGAATTTGTGTCCTATGGACGTAGGAATATTGTTTGAAGTGTAATTTTGTTTTCTGGTTCGAATTTCCATACATTGATTCTGCTCCCTTTAGGATTGTTGTGACTTTTCCTTTCCCAATGACTATTTGTGTGTTGTTTAATCGGCTTAAGGGTTCAGGATCTCCTATAAAATCATAATGATCAATTTTTATCGGTCGTACAACAGTAAACATTTCTCCTTTAAGATATTCTACCCTTGCTATATAATGAGGTCTATTAAATCGTTTAGTCTGCAGTACTTCTTTGACTTTGAATCTATTTCCTGCAATATAGCGAATTGCTTCTGGAAAATATTCCCAAAATGCGTACGGAAATGTTCTGGTTGCAATAATCTTATTATTCAATGTTATTTCCAGTGTCGGGCCAGCACTTCGCAATGAAAATACTGGTGCTGTTGGTCTTTTCTCCTCTTCTTGAGCTTTTTTTTGTTCCTGCGACTCTTTTTTCGTTATTAATTCCTGAATATCATCATATTCATTGAATTCGTTATCTGCAAACGGTTTCTCATATTTTGCTAACCGTAAGTGATCAAATATTATTCTTCTATTATTCGTCTCAAAAGTAATGGGTGTAACATCGGTAAAATACTCTTTTGGATGTCGAATATAATATTCACTAATTACATCGTTGCTTAACTCTAATATCGCTAATGCCGGTCTGTCTCTTCTTCCAGCTCTTCCAATCCGTTGATATAAATTATTTATTGGGACCAACGGAGTAATAATACATGATATGTCTCCTACATCTATTCCTAATTCCAGACTGCTAGTACAGACTACTGCTTTTGTTATTCCATCCCGTAATTTATTTTCCACATCCTGTCTATGAGTCTTTGTTAATCCACCACGATGAATATCAACTTCTTTACCCAAGTAATTTACCAGATTTCTATAAGTAAATTCTGTCCCTTGTTGTGAGTTTCTAAATATTAAGACCGTATGCTCAAATTCTTTTCCAGTCAGGTCTTTAATCAATTCTGAGACATTATAATCATTATCCTTCTCCATTTTGGGACTGATTAGTAAAATATCTAAAGCTGGTCGTTTTGCTACCTTATCTTTACAATAAATAACTGCAATATCCCTATTTGTTAATCGTTTAAAGAACTCTTTAGGATTTCCAACAGTTGCTGATGCTCCTATGATCTGATATTTCCCAATAATTCGTGTTAATCGTTGTAGTAGCATAAACAGATGTGTCCCCAATATTCCCGAATAGGTATGGACTTCATCTAAGATAACAATTTCGACATCTCCTAATGCTTGTTGCCACTCTTGTTTATGTAAATTGTAGTGCAACCAGTCTGGAGTAGTCAACAAAATATCTGGAGGGTTTTCCAACAATTTTTTTCTCTGGTGTGTTCCTACATCTCCATCAATTTGTTTAACGGTTAATTTAAGTCGTTTTGTCCATTTCGTTATTTTATGGAACTGATCATTGGACAAGGCTTTAGTGGGATAAAACAATATGACCATAATACTACTATCAGTATTCGTAGGATCAACTTTTCTGTTATTTTCTTTAATGGAGAGAATCCGTTGTAAAACAGGTAAGAGAAATGCTTCAGTTTTACCATTACCTGTCGGAGCAGTGATCAGACAAGATACTGCTGTTGTTATTTGGGTGTAAGCATGGTATTGGTATTCATATAATTCTTTTATTCCAGATTCTTCTAATCCATTACGTATTCGTGGATCCATTTCTATAATATCCAAGGATAATGTGGATGGTCCCTGAGCTTCTGAATGTTTGAACATCCTAATAGATGCATTATTACTGGAAATTAGTTTCTGGTAATGATCTGGAGCTGGACGTAATCCTAACTTATACAAATACCCTTCATCATAATATTGAGAATAAAAACCATCTTTATAGCTGTAAATATCCTTGAATTTTGTTGGTTTAAAGACTAAATGATTCTTTTTCTCAGCATTCATGGTATGACGGTATTTCGAGGTTAACTCTTTTGGAAATTGGAATTTAGTCCAAGCTGTCTTTTGGTGATCGCTATTATATTGTAACGCTAATAATGCTACCTGATTAATAAGACAGGCACGATTATGAAGTAAAATCAATCTTCGGTAGAGTTTTCGTTTCTTTATATCACCCCCAGATAAAAATAACTTATACCAGATCGGAATATTTGCTCCTTTACCTGGATCGTCATCATCAGGTAAATAGACTTCTGCTCTTCGGGCAATGTAACCATCTTTGTAAGGTTTTAATTCCTTGAATGCTGTGCCTGAAAAGAAATTACCTTCAAACCCAATATTGTAAGCATAGAAAGGCGGCGTTACTAGGCCTTCTTGTAATTCTTGAATCAAAAGATTAAAGGATACTGTATTTAGATTAGCATGATTAAAGAGAATCTGAAATTTGTTTTCATAGAGGAATCCGTAAGAAATAATTAATGATTTTTCTGGATCTATTCCCGTTGTTTCGATATCAATAATTGTCCCCTCTTTGATTCCAACAGCACTTTCTCCCTCCAAACAGGTAGTGGAAGTAATGCTGTTAGCTATTCTCAGAGTAGTCGTAAAATTTATTATTAGTGCTATTTTATTTAGTAACATTAATTCTACAAATTCTAGGATCTGTTTTCCAAAGATACTGCTCTGACTAAACTGGTAAGCCAATTGTGGTGAATAGAATATTTGTTGCTGGTGATGTTTACTTGAAATATGTCCCCAAATATCTTCCTTAGTCTTTAAATCATTAATAAGTTTAAATTTCTCGTTATATCTTTCAATAATATTCTCATCAAACGATTGGAGGAGCTCATATTCAGGTTGAAAAAAGAAAATTGGAGTAGTCAATTTCTCAATATTATCATCTAACCACTCAATGAAGTCAGTAATAGTTGTTTTACTATTTTTGGATAAATATAAGATCATTCGTGATTTTTTAATGATCCCCAATCCTAATAATGTTTCTGAATCTTCAGCTAAAGGTAGTAATTCAAATGTAGTTCCTTCTAAGACAATTTTAAGATCTATTACTCTGACTAATCCCATATCTGCTAAAGATTTCTTTGAACCTTGTTGATTTATTGTGGCCATAGTTATTCATTAGTAAGTAAAACCCACCTTTATATATGGAAAAAAGTTCCTAAGAAAAATCATTAATTTTTGATGGTAATCTAATCAATGAATGTACTTTCTAGCTTCTTGTATGTATTTTTTTAATTTCATTTTTTCAATACGTTCAAAATGAGAAGCATTATCTGTAATCAATCCCTTCCATTGTTCCAATTGATTATTAAAAGATTCTTCTTCTAAAATTATTTTTTTTTCTAACCCATCTAATTTTTTTTCTTTAGCCGTTAGTAAGGCTTGATTTAATATCTGTGGTACCTGATCAAATTTCCCTTCTAAGATAGCAAATTTGCTTTTAAGAATTAACGCACTAATTAGTTGAGAATAAGAATGCTGTTTTTGTGCATAAGTATATATATCCTCTATGAGTTGTTTTACCTCTTCTAACACTACTTGTTCACTGTAAAGTCTTAATTCATCCAATAATACTTCACATAAGAGATACATCGCAGTAGAGGAATAATACTGATGATTTTTTTCCCTATTATCGTATAATTCTCTTAATATGTCCTCTGCTTTCATTTTGTCACGAAGTCGTTTACTTGCAAGAAGAATACGAGCCTTACTTAATTTATAAGCTCCTTGACCAATGATTCCTTCATAATCAGATATTTTCTCCTTTAGTTCTTCTAATAAGGTCCTAGCATGTTTTTCATTCCCTTGGAGAAGAGAAATATTAATTAATCGCTCAATTGATAGGATTGAGAAAGGACCTTCTTTATTTTTAAAAAATATATACGCTTGTTGTAGATGATAGTGAGCTTTATCCAATTCTCCCTTCTCAAAATATGTATCTCCTATTTGGAAATCTGATATACCTTTCAAATATAGGGGATCCCCCATTTTCATGGCTTTTGTTTTATTAAAATAATTGAAAGCTTTATCCAATTCTCCAAGTTTACGGTATTTTATCCCCATATTATTGTATAAGGTAGCTAATCTCTCCAAGTAATTCATTGATTCAGCAATTTCTAATGATTTTAAATCATATTCAATAGATTTTTGTAATTCTCCTTGACTATTGTACAAACCTGCTAAATGGAGATATGCCAAACTGATTCCAGATTTAAAATTTATACTCTTTGAAATGGAAACACTTTTTTGAATTATTGATTCTGCTTCCCCATAATCTCCTTTATTTGTTGATATAGCTCCAATAAATACATATAGAAAGCTTAACCAATATTTATTATTCAAAGACTCAAAAATCTTTTTACTTCTATCCAAATAGTCTAAAGCTTTTGATAAATTAAAATTTTTTGAGAAATGAAGTCCTATCCTGAGTAGACATAGTCCCGAATAATATGGGATATTAAGTTCTTTACTAATGATATTAGCTTTTTCTAATTCCGAATAAATTTCTTCTTGTTTATTCATTCGTTGTGTCTTATATTTTAATTGGTAATTAATAAATAGTTTAGACCATTGAACATCTTTTATTTGATTTTCAGATAAGGACGAGAAAAAATAGGCAATTTCGTCTCTTCTTTGATCAAATTCTGAATTCTCAAAAATTTTTGAAAAAGGCTCTAATTCTATTATTGATAAATAAATTTCATAATATTTATCTTTTAAGGAATGAATTCGAGGAGTAAGATCCTCTACAATTTTGTTAATCCCTTCAATATCACCTTTTATATATAAAATTTCAGTATTTAGAAATTGTCCATCAATATAGTCGTTTTCTGATAATTGAGGCAATTTCTTTATTACTTCTTCAAACTCACCTCTTTGAAAAAAGTCATTCAATTCCTGTAAAGACATTCTAAGAACTCACTAAAAATTACTAAATATAAAACTTACTAAGAAAAAAATATTTTTGTTGATTTTCTTCCTTTATTATAAAAGCACCATGTAGTATTAGCATTGGTGTAAGTCTTGTCCTTCGCAAAAAATAAAATATTTGTAATAATGACTGTCCTATCATTAGGTCTTACTATTTTTGTTGTCTATCCTGATAAATCTCCTATTACGGTGATGCAGGAAGAATTTAGTCAGGAGGAGAAATAATTTATGGCAGACTTACTTATTGAAGCTTCACAATTATTATCAGGAATATATACGGGATTCATATCAGACCTCTTAGGAGATATTGTAACAGGATTTTTTACCATAATATTTCTAAAAATCATTGTTGAAATTATTTTCAGTATCTTTCCCTTTCTCAGACGAATAGCAAACACCCTGTTCATGCCTTTTAATGTACTCCATCAGTGGGCGCATATCCATAAAGCTAAACAGATCAATAATAAAGCCGTTAAGAAACGAATTGCGTTAGTTGATGCTGAAAATATTCCTGTACATGAACGCTTTCTTAGTTCCAAAATTTTTGTTCGACCAACATTTAGAATGGGGATCGGGGATAAAGAAAACACCGGAATTATTATTTTACCCTCTGAAGAATTGACGTTAAAGGAAACAAAGGGATTAATCTATGCACCATCGAAATATGGTTTTTTCTTCACCAGTATACTAATCTTTCTTGCTCCCTTAGTCCAAGCAAACCAGATATTTGGATTAGTCCACCTATACTTTTTGTTTGGATCAATATTATTTCTCTTTCCTTCACAGGAAGATTATCGTTTTATCATCAATACCTTGATGACCAGCTCCACTGTTTCTCCCATGTATTTCTTATGGGGATTAGTGGTCTTTGTCTTATCAGCCTCTTTTCAGATCTCTTTCTATGATACATTAGGTTTTCCTCCCTATTGGTATGTTGATGTGATGAGAATAGCATTATCAGCAACGATGATCTATTATTTAGGATTATTAGCAATAATAGGATTTGTTGGACCAGATGTCACCCTCAAGACACAACGAGACACGTTCTGGATAACTAATCAAACAAGACAATGGAGACGAAAACAGCAGGATCAGATAATGCAAACATCACGGCAAAGACAAAGTGAACAAGTGCTTGCGACAATATTAACAGACGAGGAGGAGGAGATTTATTGAGTGACACAATAGATGACAATTTAGCAGGAAAGATTACGACTGATAATCTTATTTTAAGGGATTGTAAGTATTATGATGGACAAACTATTGGTCGTCATATGTATGGATCCTGTCAATGTCAGAAATGCCCAAATTATATCAAAAAAAATAATGATTTAAGAAAATATGTCAAAAAAACTTTGTGTAATTAAAAATAGGATGAAAAATATTATGAAAACTAAGAAACAAATCTTTTTAATGTTTGTGATGGTAATCAGCGTCTTTACTGTTAATGCTGTTAATTCTGTTACTAGCTCGTTCTCACAATCTTCTTGTGTGATAAATTTTGAGTATCAATATTTAAAAACAAGTGATGTCAGAATTCCCATTCACTTTACAGAGATTGGTTCTGGTGGAGACAAATACTTTCTCTACAAGAACGGTTCAATAATTGAGACGGGGGGTTGGCAAGCTAATACCACTCTCTGGTTACGAGTCGATACCTTACCGGTAGGACTCCATAACTATACAATAGCCATGAAAGATATTGCAGGAAACATCGGAGCTTGTTCGTATATGATAACTATTACTCCGAACTATGCTCATCTACCATCCCCAGCGACAACAGGATTTAATGTCCTTATGGTCATAACAATGAGCGGCTTCCTTATAATCGGAAGAAAAGTATTTAATCAACGAAAAAGGGGAAAACAGAATAATTAGTTTAATTTCGTAAATATGATGTGATTGATATGAGTCTCAAAAAAGTTTTTTCAACAGTTTCTCACCAACCAAATAGTTATTTCTTCATGGAAAATGAGTATGCAACAAATATTGGTGACCAAACTTTGTTTTCGTGCAAAAATAAGTATGATAACTATTCCCGACAACTCCTTAATTGGGATATCTTATTCTATGAAACAATCCAATTCATCAATGAACCTGTAAAGGGTGAAGAGTTACCCCTATTCACTGATCCTTCTAAGAGTCTAGCTATCGCTTCTAAAGTCCATATTATTATTGGAAGTCTGAAACAACCGTTAAAACCAGAAGAAATATTCTTGGATTTTCTGATACTATATTTCATCACAACAATTACCCTCACACCTATTATTACAACAATTAGGGAAGAAATATTTTACCAATAAGTATTTCACTTACGGATTTCTTATTTCTTATAATAATCGTTTTGGTAAGATGTTAGAGCTATTCCTGACTAATAAAATCTATCATTATTATCAATCAACTGAATTATTCCAATTAAGTTGTGAAATCAGATCAATAAATACTACTTTTAGGAAATATATTGGTATTCCAATTCCAAAGACACTATCAGGAAAAGAAATTGACTTATATTGTGCTAAAAAAATCAGAAGGAAACTATTACACTACATTTATATCAGAACAATCCAACAAGACCTTGCATTGTTTTCTAACAAACTTTATATCCATTCCTGTAGCACTCTGAGTTATGATTACAAATGTTCTATCCATAACACCAGTGTGAGTCCAGTCGAAACAATTCATCTAACAATACAATCATTAGACCATTTCTTGTATGGAGAATCCACACATACTTTTTCCACAAAGACACCTTTTCTAGGAGCATTAATAATATTACGTAATCTTAATCCATGTAATATACATTATCTAAAGAAAAATAAAGTAATTAATAATAATAAGGAATTAATTAATGTATTTAATAGAAATAAAGATTTTTTAGACGAAGGAAAGGAAATAATGGCTGGAATGAAGAAAACGGAATATGAGTGGAGAAAGAAGAAAATAACTCTTCCAAAGGAAACTATATCAGAGCACTCAAGTCTTTCCGAGACGAAGATGATTACCACAAAATTTGCTAAACTATCAAAACGATTGAAAAAATCAAAAAAGACAGCGAAAACACAAACATTCCTGAATAGATTATTAAAAATTAGGACAACAACTAGTTTGGATCAGAAAAAGAGTAGGAAAATTAGTCCCAAGCAATATTAACAACTATTCATTAAGGACGATTTTAACTAATTTAATAATAAATAATAAAGCAATTTAATTCCCTTTTCAGATATTGAATATGGTACAAATCAAGAAATTGATTTGAATGAGTTTCTTTCTTTTTTTAATATTTGAGCTCAATTTTTACTTTAATTTGGAAATCAATTGGTTTTAAGTTTCTAAAATTTGGTCTAAAGCTTTATCTAAATTATCATGGCAAATCATTGCATGTCTATAATAATTTTTATTCCCTGCTTGCTTTCCACCTGATGTTTTAAAATTATTTTTTACAAAATCATTTCCAATCTGATTATTTTCAGAATTATGTAATGGAAAAGCTTTATCTAATAATCCAAATTTGTCCTTTTTCCCAGCTATCCAAAGATTTGCACCATGCTCCTTTCTGAGAAAATGAGGATTAAATATAAATTGAAATCGTTCTTCATAAGGTAAATTTATAAATTCTTCTTTTGTGTAAACTCCTTTTATTTCAAAAAGACCAATTATGTACGTTCCCCATTTAGGATGTATCCAATCTAATTTTTTTTCACTGTGACCTTTGAAAGAAAGAGTTGCATAAAAACAAAGTATATCACCTTCCGTTAGAGATGAAAGAATTGTTTCATATCCAAATCCACGATTTACATGACCGTAAGTTTTATCTTCAAAATTTGGATCATAATGGACATAACCATCAACTTCAGAAAATTCTTCAAGTCCTAAATCAGAATATTTTGGAAACCTAAAGGAGACATCATAATTTTCTTCATCAAAAATTTCTGGAATTGGTAAATATACAAATGTTCCGTCTTCAAAGATAGGAGAACGACCGATATTATCTTCATTAGAACCAACATTAACAAGCGCAATCTTTTCCATTATTTAAATCTCTTACAATAGGGAATTTTTGGATATAATTAATTATTTTTTCGTAGTAACTGAATTTTGTTATCCTCAGTTGGTTTTAATTCTTTGAAACCTTCTTTATCATAATAAAGTAATATATTAGTTCTTAGATTATGTATTTGTTCTAAACTGAAAGCTCTATCTTTATATTCACCTGAATCTATTTTAAATTCTTTACTTAATTCCTCATTGAACTTTTTCATCTCATTTTTATTAAAAATATCTATAATAACGAATTCTGGAGATGGTTCAAGATGGTCAACAACGAATAGACCTTTTCTTGATTGAATCTGAGGATTAATTTTTAAATACTCCAATAATTCTCTATACATTTTATTAGAACGAATAATCTCGTTTAATTCGCTTATTGCTTTATTTGAAATCATATTATTTATACCTCTTATGAAATTTTGTTTGATAATTTAATCCTCTTAAAGATATTTTAAGAGGAATTTAATAATAAATAAGAGGATTTTAGTTTGAATATTTTTTCAATATGGACTAATAATTAATATATCGACATGATTTGGTGATACGTTATTAGTGATACGCGATCATAAAATAAACTATAAGTATATCAATAGGTATTAGTTATTCTTGGATATGTCAATTGGAACACACCGTCAGATTGTAAGTTTGTTGGTATAACATGAATGCTAAGAAAAAAGATCACTTAGTCTTTAAACCGACAAAATTCAAGGATATTTACAACTATAAAGATGGTTTTTATTCCCAATACTATGATGAAGGGTATTTGAAAACCATTATCGATTCCATTTTGAAAGAATTTCTTCTATTTCCTCTTCATTTTCTAAATTCAATATTTGATTATTTGTATCAAATCTGTGAACCAAATTTTAGAGTAATGAAGATACAAGTATGAAGAAAAATATTACGAAACTGATTTTTAAAAGGAATTCCAGCGATGATCCAATCTCTAAAGAGTGATACGTGACATAGTTATCTATTTTTTCTTTCATAGAACTTATAATACTTATTGTATCATTCTTGACTCTATAATCTTCTAATGATTTCAGCTCCGGTAATGAATCATTATTTTTTCTTGTGTTAGAATTGTTATCAGTGTAATAAAGATCATATTCATCTGAGAATTTTCTCTCTTCTTGTTCTTCTTGATCATTTTCGTCTGGGTAATGATTTTCCTGTTTATATTGTTCGTATTGATTTTTAATTAATGTTAATGCTTTGTTGAATTCTGGATCCCGTTTCATTTCTTCGAGTAGTAATGTCCTATTATTCACATCAATCATTGATATTCTGTTTAGAAACATCGTTAAGGAATTATTTTCGAATCCTTCCTCTCCTTTTTGGAGTAATAATGCTCCTTGATTTATTCCAGGATTATTAAATACTCGATAGTAATAATGATCGTGTAATCTATCCTTTTTTTTGGAAAAATCATTGTTCTCAATATCTGGATCTACTGGTGAGGTATAATATGTTATTAGGGTATCTTTGATGGTGAACACAACTTTCCCATAATCAATTACTGCAAATTCCTGTTCGTTATAATATTGAATCTCATCAGAGACATCAGGACGAAATAATCCGGTAACACTTTTTTCGTTGACGTCAATAAATGATAGGTGCTCAAAATCTTCATTGACTATTAATGCCAAGGCGTGTTTATTTAACTTGAAATGGACAAAACAACCCGTAGATCTGCTTAACTCAATTGTGTGAGAATAAAAATCGAATGTTATTGATTCTTTCTCTTTCTGGATCAGTATGTTTGGGAAAATTATATCATTTTCTGGTCCCAACTGATCTTCTAATGTTACTTTATAATCATTAGTGATTTTATATATGAAGTCGTGTGTCATGGTGTGTTGTTACCTATCTACGTTACTGGTTTAATATACTATATGCGATTTAGGTTTTTTAATCTTCACACGATTGAAAGTAAAAATTCTGAGGTATTTTTCGTACTCCTCCCGCGTATCCTTGTGGGTTTTTATTTTTAATAAAGTGTGTCCTTGAATCAGTAACGACTAAATATTGAGAACATAGAATTCGTTGCTCTAATGAATTATTGGAAAATCTTTTACGAGATGACTTTTACGATACGGTTCAATGGTATTTTTATTGAACAAAGTAATACCCAAACTGGTGATTTTGAGTACTTAGTTCACTTCTTTTTTATCCTTGTTTTAAGACTACTAGGACGTGTTTTATTTTGATCAGTCTTTTTCATGAAACAGTTCTAGCAGCTAGCTGTAATCATGGTTACTATCCCGACATAACGATCATGATGCTTGTGAAGAGAACAATCTAAACTCCACAATTCTCTTTCGAATATTCTAGGGAAGCTAGAATATGTTTCTACGGGATGATTCGAAATTATTCTCAGGACTTCAAATATGATTGAAAACCTAAAATGGTTCGAATTGATCCCTAATAACATTAGAAGGGAGTTCTGAGCCACTTTCAATTACCTCCAATTTAATATAGTGTCTGAGGTAAGAGCTTGATCAGAGAAGAACAACAAAATTATAGAAATGGTAAAAATGGCTATGTCGCCTTTATTAAAGATCGCTACAGACGAAGAAACTATGATATTAAATAGAATATTCCAATTACAAATAGAATCACGTAATTTGCAATCAAAAAACACGAAAACTTCGATAGATTTTTCTAATGCTATGATTACAGAAAATTTATTTGAGTATATGGGAGAACTCAATAATCTCATTATTTTAAGTCTTAGGAATTAAGAAAAAAATGGTAACAGTGTTTTCCCTCCCATAAAGGTTAGTGAGATATTGGAATTTTCATGTCAATTTCAATATCTGTTTGATGATAAACTAAGGTTCAATTGAAACGTAATAATTTTTTCTTAAATAAAACTACAATTGATGTACCAATCATAAATGACCACGAAAATCCGTTCATACTGGTATTAATTAATCGACCAAAGTCAGTAACTAAATACGATCCAACAACGTGCGAAAAATTCTCCGATCTCAAAGTTAAGTTCACCTGATGAGTAAGGTTATTAAAATGATAAATTCCGGGATTATTCACTGTCTCATAGAAAGGATAATGAAAATATATTTCTAAAACTCCATTATTTATTCTTTCGATTTCTAGATCCACAGAAATATTATTGACCTCATCCCCTTCAGTTTTAAAGATATTAATAGATGTCGGTTTACAGATCGTTAAATTAAAAGGTTTCCAAGATCTGTCATATTTGTATAAGTCATCATGGACACGATAAGACCCCTCAGCTGTGTAATTAGCAAAAAAATTTGAATTATTTACTAATATTAGATAAACATTGTTTGTTATGATTGTTCGATTGAAATAATCACCGGAATTCAGTTCTATTGATTTTTTATTGAATTTTTGGTTACCCAATGGTTCAAAATAGTTCAAATAGAAAGAACTATTTACTAGTGTTAATTGGACCTCCAGTGTTATTTGTTCATCAGTTTCAGATAAAAATAATGTTAGGAGTTGATTTTCACAAGCTTGTAAATTAAATGGTATGAATTCAGACTCCTGATATGATTTTAGTGATTGAGGATTATAGATAAGGAAGATAGACATCAAGAATAAGAAAAACATGAGAATTTTCATAATTCTTAAATTAAACTCTAACTTTATGTTATAAAGATTCTCGTTCTACGAAATTTGTAGTAGATGATTGATTAGAAAAATGGATTTAGAGTTATTTCTCCAGAAATATCTGTTGTAAATTTTGGTCTTCTACCTGAAGAAGCTCGCAATTAGTCTTGATACTAAATATTCTTTCTATATGATTTTGTCTCCTTTATTAAAGATCTTTTCAGAGGAAGAAACAATGATACTAAACAGAATATTCCAATTACAAATAGAATCACATAATTTACAAATGACAGATAACGAAACATCAACAAATTATTCAACAAATTATACAACCTTACAGTGCTATCACAAGTGTTCCACCATTATTAAAAGGATATGTTGAGCCATATCCAGAAGTTTATGCTCGATTAGCAAGTCTAGTGATTATGATGAAAGAGGGATTAGAATCACGAGGATTATTGGTAGAAAGTCTGACTGAAAGGTTCGAAGAAATTGCAGAAATCTTTCAACGGCTGGTTGCAATCAGTATCAAAGAATTAGAAAATTCTCCGTTAACAAACGAGGATATACAATTTATAGACCAAGCAGGAGCCATAATCAGCATGTTAGCAAACTTCAATGATCATGAATTTAGTAAATACATCGGCGAAGAAGACAGCAGAATGGCAATTGTAGCAGATATATATACAGATCCAAATTCTAACTCTGTATTAGAAGTAGCAACAGGAAATCCATTTAGAATATGGGTTGTTGTATCAGATCATCAAGGAAAATTAAGATTAACAGTAGGATCAACATATTCTTACTACGAATTTTATCAAGATGCTTCTGACCGATTAACTGATGAAGAATGGCATATTATGTTAGACCAAGGATCTCCAATCCTTCCTGGGTGAGTAACAAACTCAATCCCTATTTCTTTCGGTGAAACGGCCATTCTACAAATTAATCACAAAAAAACTAATTCAAGATAATATTTCAGTTTATTTAGTATTTCTTATTTCATACAAAAAAATGAAAATATAAAGAGCTTTTGATTACAATTAATCTGTAAAAATATTGAGATTATTTTTGTAAAAAAGAAATATTTTCCTAAATGTATTTTGGGGATATATCCAAATTCATAATATTCATTGGATTCATGGGAATTAACGAGATAATAATTATGATCTGATTCATAAATGAGTATTAATCCTGCGGCCATATCATATTTATAGAAAACGGGAGTATTGTAGTAATCTGTCAACCATTTAGCAAATGATCCCTGATATTTTTCTAAATTTATTGAGTCCTTCCAAGAAATTTACAAATGATTGTAAATAATCGTTTTCCTATTCTTCTAATTTTAAATTACAATCCAATTTGTCAAAAATACTTAATTCCGTAGACAAAATAAATCACCTATAATTTCAATGCCTCAAAAGCTAAATTAAAATGTCCTTCACTGATTCATAAGTCATTAAATTTAAATATTTAATATAAATGATGACTAATTATTTGAAAGCTAGTTAGATGAAAGATCTTGGATAATAAGAGTTTTCTAATTTTATTTGTTATGGTACTAATTTATCCATCTATCGGAACAGAAAAATTAGTTTCTGGTTCTGACGAGTATCCAATTCCAGTTTTTGATACAAATCAAACTGATTTCACAGATGATGAACTCATATCAGCTGTCTATTCTAACTATAGCCGTCCTGAAGGTTTTTATTCTTCTGATCTGGATGTATCAATCAACCATATTATTCAACCTGCTAACTATATACAAAATTATGATTTTAACAGAACTAATTTTGAAAACAAGTCAGAAATTTGTGCAAAAAATAATTCGGAAGCAAAATCGTTGTTTGAAGAATTCTTTGATCAAAAACCGTTGCTATATAATCTTTTAGATGATGAAAAATTTTTTTACAGTGATAATCACAGAATTCATAATTGCCAATATTTTGATCCCAATGGTTCACAATTTTTTAATTTTGAAGAGATAGGAATTTTTGTTAAAAGACCAATAAATCCTCAAAATTTTAAAGAGTTTTCTGAATATATTTGGTCAGTATATTTGACAAAGCTTGGTACATTCAATCCCTTAAGTTCTATTAGTAACAAGACTACAGATACTCTTATTCATTCAATCTATACAACTGGTTATGTTTTTGGAGATTACGGTCTTTATGATAGAATTTCTTTAAAAATCTTTAAATTTACCATTAAATTAGATACAGGATATACAACGCAAATAGAAGAAAATATAAGAACTATAAATGGAATATACCGTCCAGGACCATTTGATCAAAAAACAACACAATTTCCTATTCTTCCATTAATATTTGTGATAATATTATCAATTTTTTCTCGTAAATATTACAAAAAACATCAAGAATGAAACTAAACTACCCCATTCGGGTATCAAAAAATCTTTTACGAGATGACTTTTCGGATACGAACTGGTAAGGGTTTTATTGAACAAAGTAATAACTAAACTAACGGTTTTGGGTAGTTGTTCAACACACTTCTATTAACACTATGAGGCTCAAGAAGAGACTAACACTCAAGAGTAGTATTCGGTTACTTGTTACTAGCAGCTAGCCATATCATATGATACTATCCCGACATTAAGGCATAAAATGATCTCTGATAATACGTTTTGAATCAGGAAAAGGAAGGAAAAACAGTTTCTACTAGACAATTCGAAACTAGTCTCTGGTCGGTAAAGATACTTGAAAGGTCAGAAATGCGGCGATTGCCTTAAGCTGCCTAGTCTAGGCTCAAAAATTTCATTTTCAGTTCCGTATAATTTAATATAGTCCTTGTATTAAGAGCTTGACCAGAGAAGATGAACAAAAATATGGAAAAGATAATTATGGCTATGTCTCCTTTATTAAAGATTGTTTCAAAGGAAGAAACAATGATACTAAACAGAATAATCCAATTACAAATAAAATCACATAATTTACAGATGACAAATAACGAAACATCAACAAATTATTCAAATGACAAAATCACCGGAAATTTATTTGAATATATGGGAGAACTAAATAATCTCATTATTTTAAGCAATAGGAAGTAAGAATAATGCTAACAAAAGTGTTTACCTACCCAAAACGGATTGTAAGATGGTGGAATTTTTATCAAAATTTCAAAAGAAAAAATCATCATAGATGGAATTATGGGAGACCAGGTCTATGTCGAAATATTAATCATCCCTATCACTTATCGCAATTTGAAATTTCCTGTTGCAACATTTTATCGAAACATTTCGATCAATCGGAGATATTAGTCCCGTCCCAGCATAAGTGCAAAACAAAATTTGATTTTATTATCAAAGAAAGAATAATTATCGAACCACATGCTTCTTGGAAATGGAATAATAACAATGAATACATGAATTATTATTATAAAAGAAGAGATTTGGCTCTCAAAGAACGAAGGACATCGAATTTGCCTGTTCTAGTTTTATCCTCGATAACAGATTTTAAAAAAATGATAATGTTCTTCAACAATTACCAAGATCCTATCAATGCTTTGAAACATTTAAGACTCAATCTGATAAACAAATACAGTGTTGAAGTTATAAAAAAGGTCGATTATAAGAAAAAACTGAAAAAATCCAAAATTGTTATTCCTTTAGTCCTTTACGAAGCTATTCTCGGAATAGCAGGTATTTTAACATTTCTTTGAATAATCTATTCAAAAATTGTAACCCACCACAGAGTGAACAAAATTTCATTTGAGACATATTTTTATGGATAAGAAGAGAGATTTAGTTAATAGAAACGTAATCAAAATTCAAAGTCGGGTGAATTCTAAGAAAAAGAAAGAATAGCTTTTCTAAATGATTTTTGAAACACTTTTTTTATTTGATCAAAAGAAAAAGAAATACTTATACCAGTAAAATTGGACAATTATTCGTACAAGGTGGGGATCCAGCCTGAACAAGCATGGGTGTTTATATTCCCAAATCATAGAATTTATCAGCCCTTTTTTGTATAGTCAAGACCATTTTCTATCCGAATTCCTTTATTAATCCTCTTCTCTTATCTATTATTTCTTTTAACAGACCTTATAAATTTAAGAATTGGAATATTGGGGAAGGAAATATGTCTCTTGGATATTATATCCTCATAAATAAGGTTTGAGAAATTCAAAATAAAATTAATATTCTCATTGTTTTTGGTAAAAAGTGAATTATATTCATTGAACAAAGGTATTACTACTGAATTCTCGATATTCTTCATCGAACAATCTAAAATCATCAAAATCCAAATTTCTATTATTATTCTCATTTTGATAATTAATTCATTGATTTATTTAGATTTAAGTAAGCAGGAGAATAATAATTCAACATCTTTTTCTGAAATCATTCTACAATTAATTTTTACTCATTTTTTTACATAATCAAATAAATGGAACAAGAATTTTTGTAAAGAAATAGTAGATAATATTATTCAGAAAAAAGAATGAGAATTTGGATGTATTTTATCATGGATAAAGTTAAAATGGATAAACTTACAATAGATAAAGTTATATTGGCGAAGAAAATTTATTATTCCAAAATTGCTAATGAAGAGATATTAGACCCTAGTTTTTTTGATTATAAAAAGGAGATAGCAATTGCACTTCCTGGAACAGTAATCCTCTCTTATGCTGCTTTTGTTGGCATTCTTTCGGCCATCATTTTCATGTTGTTAATTTTGTTCTCCATTTCCACTAATGATTTTAATGAAGGAAATGTTATTATGTTTGTAATAAGTATGATCTTCCCTCTTGTTTATCTTTTTATTTATTTTCAATATAAGCTAGGTCTTATACGTCATGTCTCTAAAATGAAGAATTGTCCATCTCACGATAAGATTTCTTTTGATTCTTTAGAGTATTGTCAGAATTGTAAAAAGATTTTTGGTTATCAAGTCAAATAAAATTCGAGCCTGATTTGGATTTTAAATAATAAAGATGTTTTAGCGCGTATTTAAGCTTTCTACTTACTTTGAATCTGACAAATTATGTCTCAATCTTTTAACACACTCTTCTAAGTTGGTAATAGGGAATAATTCGCCTTTATCCTTTATCGTTTTCACTTTTTTTATGTTTTCAGTCAATTAAATCACTTTCCTAAACATTTTTATATTTTCCCTCAAACGGCTGTAATAAATTCCCTTCTTGACACATTTCATCCAGATACTGTTCTGCATACGCTTGATCGACTTGTCGCTCTTTCACTACTAACAAGTAATCCTCTTTGGTAAAAATTTTTTCCTCAAATTCTAATAATACTTCTTCTAATGTTTCTTGTATTGAATTCTTTTTCTTGACATCCCCAAAACTATAGAGCGTATAATTTCTTCCCTGTTTTGATACCCGTTCTTGTTTGGTAATTTTCTTGTCCTCAACTAAGCGTGCCAATACTCGTGATAAATACTTCTTATCATACTTTATTTTGTTCTTTTCCAGTGTAGTCCTAATATCTGTGGTAATTAGACTCTGTTTATCGAATCCTCTTAGTAATATTTCTTCCAGATACTGTGTTGGGACAAAAACTGATCGTTCTAGTTCCTGATCTTCTTGTTGTAAGGCGTGAACACACACATCCAAGTGTTCCTGAGAAAAATTGGCTTGAGAAGTACTTTTTAGTCCAGGAACAGTGTTTTGTCTAATATCTTCTGAAGGAGTTGTTTGACCACCTAATTGAAAGTCTGGATTATTTAAAGCACCTTGGATAATGGATGATGCTGTTGGAGCAGTAGGTTCAGAATTTTTCGTCATAGGAGAAGGAGTTGGTTGATTAAGGACTTGATTTATTAATTGTGTTTTGTTTAGGACTGTTGTTAGTTTCTGAAGCACTAATTTTGCTTGATCTATGGTCACCCGATACATCAAATCTTTATCGGTGTTGAGAAACTTAAAATCAACAAACATCAAGGTATTGTTTTGTAATACCGAGCTAATCTGGAATTGTAGACCGTAGTTTGTTGAGATCGGACGACTATGAGCAATATGTGATTCTGGTCCTATAATAAATATATCTGACAAAACATATCACCTCTAGACACGGTATCTTTATTCTTTTCTTTTTTCTTTATTTAACTTGTATTTACACACAGGGATAATTAAAAATAATTCATGTTTCTTGAAAATGCTAAAGATATTATTGATTTCGTCTAAAAGGGGAAAAAATTAGTTCTTTACTTTCAATATAGTTTCAAAATGCTAGTTTGAGAAAAACCTTCTTGGGTTCTTTCCTATTTATAAGAAACTTGTATATTATTACTGAGCAGTAGTGATGCTGCGAGCAATAATTTCAATGTAGAATTGCTGCAAAACACTTACGTGAGGTTCTACATAAAAAATATAGATTAACAGCTAGTTGCAGCTAGAATAGGGAATTTTCTTATTTCCAAATATTTGCTAAAAAGATAAGAAGGACTATTGGTCATCATTGGTTTTGTAGGACCCGATATCACTCTTAAGACTCAACGAGATACCTTCTGGATAACTGATCAAACACGACAATGGGAACGACAACAACAAGACCATTTAATGCAGTCTTCTGAAG
>MDVS01000145.1 GCA_001940645.1 Candidatus Heimdallarchaeota archaeon LC_3 | reverse complement strand
AAAGCTTTTTTACAATGATAACAATAATAACGACGGATTTCACCTGCTCGTGTCCAATACGAACCCCAAGTAGTTACAGCAACAGGTATAATATCACAAAAAGGACAGTTTAAATCTTCATGTGAGAGCTGAAGAACTAAATTTTCTGTTAATGGAATTTTAGTAATGGGATTTTGATTTTGCTTTTCTAAATAAGTAGTAACAGTCATAATGACTAAAAGAGCTAAGCAATGAGTATATAAATATTAGTATGACCAACGTATAGCAGAGGAATTATTATGTCAAAGTTTTAAAAAATTTAAGAACAAGATCCAACACTATATATGAATTCAAAAAAAGTTTAAGAATCCTACAATTTTCAGGTTATCTCCAAATTTATAATTTAGTGAAATGATATCGAAGTTAAGAGATAAAATATGAAAAATCGAACACGGATTGATATTTACGCCGCTATACTAGAAACTATCAATAATCACCCTGATGGAGTAAGATTAACAAGAATTACTTACGGTGCTGGTATTTCGACAGACAGAGCTAGAACATTTTTAGATCTTTTGCAAAGCGCGGGATTAGTGGCTCCAAGCAAAGAAGATTCAAATTATTATGTCACTACCAAACACGGAGATAAGTTTCTTTCTTCTTATTATATCCTTAAGGGATATTTAAATGAAATGAGAGAAAATTTGGATCAAATTTAGCAAATGTTAATTTTTTACCCTTCAATCGATGGAATCATTTCTTTTAGTACAACATTTCTACATTGACATTTTTTGCATTCATATGTCCATCGATTTTCAACATGCTCCACTAGATTAAATTCGTTATTTCCACATTCACGACTTTTCATAGGTATTCCATCTTCATTGAGTTCTTTAGCAGGGAAATGATCCTCAATTTTAAGTCCCAAAAGATCAAAATCTGATTCTAATAAATTCAATTTTTCTTACATAGCTAAAGAATCATAAATTTGAATAGCTCGAATGAAATTCTCTTTTGCCTCGCTTTTGTTTTCTAATTTAAGATAAGTCTTTCCTAACTGCCAATGAGATAATGCACGATCTTGACAATACTCTCCTCTAACAATTAAATTAGATAATGCATCCAAGAAACATTTTTTTGCCTCTTCATATTCCTTTTTGGCTAATTTAACTATTCCAAGTCTACTATGAATAAGACCAGTTTCTGTATCAATACATTCAACTTTCCACTCTTCTAATAAAGTTTCCAGATGACTTTCAGCAAGATTGAGTAACTTTTTTTCCATTTGAGGGTTTTCTAATGAATTTTCAATCATATCTTCAGCATATTTACTAAGGGCAATAATTTCTTCTCTAGACAATTTTTAACATTATCCAAAATCGATAACAAGTTATAATATATTGTTTTTTTTCAGATTTGTAGTAATTAAAAGAAATCCTCAAACCTTTTTATCTTTTAAGATTAAATTTGATTCTTTTGAGTAAAAACTTTAACTTAAAGGTTTAAAATTTTAACTCTGATGAAAAGATAGTTAAAAATTTTGGAATTATTACTCTGGAAAACAATTCTTTCGAAAAGAAAATGAACAAAATTAAAGGTATAAGATCTTTAATCATGATAATATTTTTTATACCCATTTTCCTATTATTCGATTTTAGGGATTGCAAAGATAAGTATCATAATAGGTTTAGTTATAATTCTTAAAACCAATATTTTCATTAATTATAAAACTATTTTAATATCAGTTGTTGCTTTAAAGAATATTTCTCAAATATAAGGAGTAATAGTCGTGGAAAAGAAATCCTCTATATTGTTACTACTATCTGGTGGATACGATTCTATAGTTAGTGGTTTTTTACTTAAAGAAAATGGTTACAATATTCAGGGAGTGCATTTTTCTCAAGAACCTTTCACAGATAATCAACCTGAGGTTAAAGCTTTACAATTAGCTGAGAAAATAGGAATTAATCCTGTTTATATTATAAATATTGGACACCAGCTTCTGGAAATATCAGAGAAGTGTAGAAGAAGTTATTATTTTATCCATATGAAAAGGTTTATGTATCGAATTGCTACGAAAATCGCATTATCAAATGGTATTGATTTCTTAGCAACTGGAGAATCTTTAGGTCAAGTAAGTTCTCAGACATTGCATAATTTAAAATGTTTAACAGATTCCTTGACTGAAATACCAATATTGAGACCTTTAATTTGGTTTGAAAAGCAAGACATAATCAAAATAAATAGAGAATTAGATTGTTACGAAATTTCAAGTGGTCCAGAGTCCTGTGATCGATTAGGACCAAAAAATCCTGAAACACATGCAAATCTGTTCAAAATACAAGATGATGAAAAAAAGGTTGATATATCACAATTGGTTGAAATATCCTTAACAAAAGTTAAAAAACATTCATTCCAAATTCCCTTAACTCCAATAAGCTAGATCTTCAGAAAAATATTGTAACATTATTTCTAAGTCCCTTTTTTCATAATCCATAGGAGTTTTATATATGAAATTGTTCAATGAGGTATTCGGTAACATAAATAGTCCTCATTTTTTAGCACCTATGGCTGCTGTTACTCACTTACCTTTTCGTTTACTTTGTAGATCCTTGGGTGCTGATGTTGTTGTAACAGAGTTAATTAGTGTTCAATCATTATATTATAATCTTATTAGGGAAAAAGATTCAATAAAACTTAACCACTTGTTAAAAACAAATATTGACGAAAAACCGGTTGGATTACAAGTATTTGGTCATTCAAAAGATTATTTCTCTAAGCTTTTGGAAAAATTGAATATAAATTTGTTAGGATATGATTTTTTAGACTTTAATGTTGGCTGTCCAGTAAATAAGGTTTGTTTGCCAGGTGCAGGCTCAAGACTATTAACTGAGGAGAAATTACCTATTTTGGAAAGTATAATAAAAGAAGTTTGTGAAAAACGCCCTGATATTCCTTTTTCTATAAAAATTCGTTCTGGATACAAAAATCAAATGAATATCAAAAAATTTTCTGAAATGGTTAACCAATTTGAATTGCTTATGGTCACAATTCATCCACGAACAGCCTTCCAAAGTTATAAAGAATCTGCAAATCATGCTATAACTACTCAATTAGTCGATTTGTGTAATCATCCTGTTATTGCAAACGGAGATATAAACTCTTTAAGCGATGCTGAACATATTCTCACACATACTAATAGCAAAGGTGTTATGATAGGTAGAACTGCAAGAAAATATCCTTGGGTATTTGATTCTCGGTTCCAAAATAAAATCTTTGTACAAGATTACCTCAATATTCTTAGATCATATCTTATAAATTGTGAAAGGTTTAGTTATTCAGGTATTTATTTTGTGAGAGAGATATTATCTGGCATGATTAGGGGTTTTCATAATTCATCTTCATACAGAAAAAATATTGGTTTAAAAGAAAATTTTTCTGATTTAATTGAATTAATAGATAGTTTAGAAATATTTTTCGAAAAATGTGAAATATCTGAGATTCAGGGATTTAAAAGTAACTTCAACCAAAATAATCATTAAAAAAAGACAATCCTTCCCCAAAAATTTTTTCCTTTTTTTTATTCTAGAATAGGTAAATAATTATTATATCTGCAAAATTGATTCCTGTTACACCTGTTTTAATAAAGTTATCAGGTCTCAGATAAGAAGATGAGTTAAATTCATTTAAATATCTATTAATTGAATTCAAATCTTTTTTTGATTCTTGAGTATTGATCCAACCACCTGCATAAGGAGAATTACCATCAATACCATCAGTTGCAAACGATATCAATAATCCAGATGGTAATTCATTTTCAATCCAAAGTTTAAATAAAAATAATAGTAAATGTTGATTTCTTCCTCCAATACCATTTAAATCATTTTCTGATACTTCCACAACAGGTTCTCCAGACCAAATATTTAAAATTTTTTTATTAGAATTATTATTTTCATAATTATTTTTAAAATAGCTTATGATCTCATAACAAACTTCTTTATAGCTCCCTATATATGCAGGTAAATGTAACTTGCTTCTGTATCCATCCACTTCTGCAATTTTTGATAATTCTTTAGCAAAATCAAGTTGAGATAGAAATAGATTATTTGATATGAGATTTTTTGTAATCTTATAATCAAATTTGGAATTTTGGATCTTTTCATACAAATAAACTGTTGATTTCGGTAGATTTTTAATAAAATTCTTTTCGTTTAGGATTTCATGATCAATTATTGTTGGACCCGATCCAATTGATGAAAGATTATCACCTACAACATCTGATAAATAAAAACTAATGATTTTAGACTTTGTAAATGAAAAAATGCCTCCTTTTTTAACTAAATCTATTTTTCCTCTTAAATAATTGATTTCATGAATAGATAAACTACTATAAAGAAGATCTTCCCAAATTTGTGAAAATTCATTTCTCGAATATATTGGGTTAGGATAACAAAACAAGCTTGAAGAACCTCCACTTATAAAAAATATTACCAAATCATTTTCGTCTAATTTTTTAATGATATTAATGATTCTTTTTGTACTTTCGATTGATTTTTCTTTAGGAATGGGATGATTACCCTCTTGAATTAGAATTTTTTCCTCATGAATATCAGTTTCTATTTTTGTTTTGTCAGGAACTAAAGCAATAATGGTGAAATGATTATTTATAATTAAATTTTCATTTAAATACTTTATTAATCCATAAATGCCTTTTCCTATTAATATAATATATTTTTTATCGTATTCATCATAATTAATTTGTTTTTTAAGAATCGTTATTGATTTAGGTGATATTTTGATGTTTTTGTCAAAAAAAATCGTTGAATTAAAGATTTTTATTGTATCTTTCAAAATATCAAGGATTGGAATCAAATTTAATGGGTAATTTTGTCTCTCATTTTCCATTTCGACCAAAACTATTTTACATTAATTTCTTAGAATTACGGAAAAATTTTTTTCCACAATTATTAAAATATTGTTTTATATTCATTAGAATACATCTATCAATTTTATTCAAAAACAAATTTTGAAATAATTACACAAGAAATCCCAAAGAGCATCTTGAACATGGTTAACGAGACAGATTTAGATCCATTTTTTATTAAACTAGTTCTTCTTGGCGATTCAGCCGTAGGAAAAACAACATTAAGACTGAAATATGTTGGTAAGACTTTAGATACTAATTACCTTCCTACATTAGGAGCTGACTTTTCTTTAAAACAAATGCTCTATGCGAACAACGCACTTAAATTTCAAATATGGGATTTATCAGGTCAACCAAACTTTGCGACTATTAGACGTACGTTTTACGTTGGAGCGCAAGGTGCTCTTGTTTTATATGATATTACAAACAGAGATAGTTTTTTTAACATTCCTTTATGGATTGATGAATTCTTAAAGTATAATGGTCAAGGAAAAATGCCAATACTCTTATTAGGAAACAAAATTGATCTTCGTGCTAAAAGAAAAGAACTTATCACAGCAGAGGAAGGAAAAGACTTAGCTAAAAATATTTCAGGAGAGAAAGGGTTTCCGATATCTTTTTTAGAAACATCTGCATTAACTGGAATAAATATTGATAAAGCGTTTGAAAAATTATTTGACAGCTTCTTTAAGATGTTTCCTCAAAATAAATAGATCACTTTATTTATTGTGGTTTGGATTGACTAATTGCCACCAATGTCCATCAGGATCTTTAAAAGTTAAACAGGATTGAGATTGATCGAATCCAACAAATTCGATACCTTTCTGTTTAAGCTCTTTTTCTGATTTTTTAAGATCATTTGTATATAAAACGAGACCAATAGAAGTTTTTTCGTATGAATTACGTGAAATCGAGCTCCCTGGTCGAATTAGAATCTCAATTTCATCTAATTTTATCCAAATAAATTCACCTTGATCAGATTCTAATGTGAATCCTAATTTTTCCACATAAAAATTGCTTGCTTTCGTGGGATCTTTTACAAATAATTCAATATGCCCAATTCTCATAGTGGGTTACAACTCTGTATTAAATATGGTAAATTCCGGTCAAAGCTCCATATTCACATTTCTTCAAACTCTCAATTAGATCCATTTTAGCATATTTCGACCGACAGAAATTTAAACCACTATTAATATTTTCTTTTAATATTGATGCTGCTTCTGAATCTACGAACATTAATAAATTATCTGGAGCCATTTCCAAGGTGGTTTTAGTATATTGCAAAAACTCACCATCGGTTAATGAATCTAAATTTTTTATCTGGTTTTGAATAATTGCATTACTTAAATGTAAATGAAATAAATAAATATATCTCAAATGTTTTCTAGTTGTACTGCATAGTATTCCTTCTTTTATTTGGGATTCTAGCCATTTTGTGATTGAGAATTTATTTCTTGAAAGTTGATTGGGTAATTGCTCGATATTCCCAGTTTCTTCGATAATTCTCGTATCTTTTAATCGATTCAAATGAAAATAAATTTTACTTCCTTTAATTTTTAATCGTTTTTTTAGCTCATGTGCAGTAATTTCTGGATGTCGGAGTATCTCAACAAATATATACGCACTTGTTGAATTACTTAAAATTTCTAGTAATTTTTTAACCTGTTTTAGATCAGAATCAGTTACACTTATTATGCTGGTGTTCATTTCTATCACTTTCACTTATGGAACCATAAGTTTATAAAATTGATTGTCAAAAATTTTGATTGTCGAAAAATTTGATTGTATAAATATTCGATAATATAATAGGAATAATAAAAAATAAAAAGTGGATAAAATGTCTCAAAGTGTTGATTTTAACTTAATAAGCAGAAAAACAAATTTAGCAAATTCAGTAGATAAAATTTTTGCAGTGCATCTTGATGTCCTTAAAAAACTAGTAGAAGGAAAGACTTTTGAAGAAATTAAATTCAAATATACTGAAAAATTTAAGAGACTCGATTACATTCAGATTGCAATAAAATCTAGTCTACTTTCATTTAATGAAAAAAATGAATTAATTGGTGCTTATCCTATCTCTCCGTTTAAAACTAAGTATATGGTTGATATTGAAGGAGTGGGAAGAGACTATTCAATGTGTGCTATCGATGCTTTAGGAGTAGCTTATACATTTAATGCTAAGACTAAAATAATTACTCAGGATCATAAAACAGGAGAAAGAATAGAGATTAATGTGAATCCAGAAACAGGATTTTCTTTTGCCCAAGATATAGAACCTCCTTTTGTATCTTATGGTTTAAACACTAGAAATGGCAAATCTTCTGCTGAATATCTTTGTCCGACAATTAATTTCTATTCTTCCCGAGAAAACATTCCTAAAAGTGATTCAATCTCAATTTTTGAATTTGAAGAGGCATTTGAATCTGGAAAAAAGCTTTTTCAGCAAGATACTCTTAAAAAATGTATAACTAACGGCATTAACAATGAAATTGCTTGTGATTGTTAAATAAGTGTTTTTAAATCAAATTCTCGACTGAAATTTTTATCCATTGAAATTGATAATAGTTTCTATATGTTTCAATCTTTATCAAATAACAGATGACAGTTGTTGGCAAGCGTTATCTATATAATTATGGATCAGAAAACATTTTCAAATCTAAAATTATCTTCAAACAAATAAATTTTTAGTTTTCTTCTTCTACTTGCTTGAAAATCAATGAAACATCACCATATTCATGCCATTGATAATTTAAACTTTGAGCCTCCATATATGCTAATTCTAATTCAATTCTAGGGATGAAAGCTTCTAAAAGATTAATATGACTTGCCTCTGGTATATGCATTCCAGTTAATAATCCACTTATTACTTTTAATTTATGTTCTTTGGTTATTTTTAAATCAGTTATTCGACTTCCATACTTTATTAAGCCTTGACCATCAGCAGCACTTTCTAACGCACGCGTAACACTTGTACCAATTGCGATAATACGTTTTCCATGAATTATTGCTTCATTTATTTCTTCAGCTGATTTTTGACTTATCCAATATCTTTCAGGAAAAGGTAGTGATATAAAATCAAATTCTCCTTCATTTCCAGTGCTTGAAAGACTTATTGCATGAGTAATTGCTACAATTCTAGCACCTTTGGTTTTTAACTTATTTATAATATCCCATGTTAATTGAAATGAAGCAGAATTTGGTTCCAATGACAATGGAGGACCAGAAAAAATCGTTTGTTGATCATATAAGTGCAAATCTTCTTCTAAGTACGAATATTGTGTCGGTTTTCCCGCTTCATATAATTTTTGCCAGATTTTATTGTTTGTTCCAATGAATTTAATATTTAATAGAAAGTTCTCATCTAGTCTGGTAACTTTAGCAGATAGATTACTCTTAAAATGTAAAACATCTCCTATTTCTATTTTTGGAGGTTTTTTTCTTTCTTCTGTTGGTGTTCTCCAATCACCCTCCCCAAATATTGTTACTTTCCAATTAGAAACGTCTGTGATCTCATAATTAAGTGATTGTACTAATCTAAGTTCAATTGACTCATGAGTAGGATCGTGGAATCCTGAAAAACTAGAGGGAAGAGTTGATGAGTTATTAACAACAATAATATCACCATCATTGATGTATTCTATTAAACCCTCTAAGTTATCATGAATTACATTTAGATTTTCATCTATCACCATCAATTTAGTATCTATAGATTTTTGTAATCTACTCGCAGTTGCAATTGGAAGATTGTTTGTTACTACAGTCACAGCGTAATCCTCCATTCGTCTGCTGAAAAGCGGGATTGTGTGAATTGATTATTCGCTATGAAATGTAATAGGTCTTTTGCCACCTCTTTTGGTTCATAAAGTTGAGTAATATCAGCATCAGGAATAGCAGCTAAATGCATTGCAGTATGCATATCACTAGGATCAATACTAACGATTTGAACTCCTGAATTTGTTAGTTCTTCTCGCCAAACACTTGTTAAATGATCAAGAGCAGCTTTTGAAATAGAATAACTTCCCCACTGAGGATAGGAACTTTTAGCAGCGTCACTTGAAATATTAATGATAAGTCCACTATTTTCAAGAAGCATAGTAGGGAGTACAGCTTTGATTAATCTAAAAGGTCCAATTAGATTAGTTTCAATAACTTTTTCTAGAGTTTCGCATTGCGTATCTATTAAAAGTTTTAATGGTGTAACACCAAGAGTGCTTGCATTATTAATTAAAACATCTATTCCTTCAAGCTGACCAATTGTTTGACCTGAAATTTTGTGTGTGTCATCGACTTCAGAGACATCAGCACTAATGATGATTAAGTTTGGATATTTTTCTTTTAATTCATTTAGATTAGATTTATTTCTTGCCACTATGGCTACCTCTGCACCTAATTTTAGGAGTTGTTCAGTTAATGATTTACCTAATCCAGCTGTGCCGCCGGTGATCAGCACTTTTTTGTTTTTCCAATAATTTGTTAGATAAGTTTCTAATTCTGTCATTATCGAATTCATTTTTCTACCTCGAAATATTTTATCTACTTATTGGTTGATAAATTAATTTATAAATTGTACGGTTTATAAATTATATATAATCATTTTTCAGAATAAAAAGTAATAGTTGATTTTATGAGCAATACCGACCAAAATTTAGAAGAACCAGGCCTATTAAAAGCATTTTCATCTTCTAAACGAGAGATATTAAAAATATTGAAGAAATATAGAGAATTAGATCTGAAAACATTGAGTGAAAAATTAAATTTAACTAAAATGGGAGCGTTAAAACATATCAATGATTTAGAAGAACAAGGATTTATTGAACGGATAATAAAAAAAACTGGAGTTGGAAGACCTAAACATATATTCAAGCTGTCTGATGAGTCTTCTGATATTTTTCCCCGAGCTTATTCAAATCTGACTTGTTTTGCTCTTGAATTTATAGAAGAAAATATGGGTTTAGAAGGTGTTGAATCTGCTCTTCGTAAAAGAGGCAAACAGTTGTATTCTGAATATTCAGAAAAACTAAAAAATAAGAATTTAGATGAAAAAGTAGCTATTTTAACAAAACTTCGTGATAAAGAAGGATATATGGCCTCTATGTCAAAAACAGAAAAAGGAGATATTGAATTATTAGAATATAACTGTCCAATCTTCGATGTTGCACAGAAATATTGGTCAGCTTGTGTAGTTGAAAAAGAATTATTTGAAGATTTATTAGGGACTCCAATAGAAACTACGCATAGAGTAGTAAATAGTGATAAAGTTTGCAGATTTTTGATAAGTAATACAAAAGGTTAGATTATTCTTGTAAAATATTAATCATCTTGATTCGACCTCATAACAGCTATATTTTGAGTTATTAAAAGTAACTTCCAATTTTTTCTACTCTTTCGAAGTCATTTCATGCTTTCCTAATCTTTTATTCATTTCAATGTAAAATAATTCTAATTACCTTAAAAGTGTATTAGGAAATTTTTATGCTTGATTTAGCAATTACTCTTACAATGTTCAACTTAGGGTTAGCAACAGCCCTTAGTCCGTGTATGTTCCCAGTTTTACCATCTTATTTGGCATTTTTGTCTTCATCGGAAAGAAATTTATCAAAAGGGATTCTTTCCAGCATTTTGGTTTTCTTGGGACTGATGACGGTATTTATTTTGGTAGCACTCCTATTTAGTTCTGTACTGTCATTTTTCTCTGACCATTACTTGCAATTCTTATTTTTACAAGGTATCATACTAACTATTTTTGGCATTTTGTTAGTATTGAATGTGTTTGTATCATTTACTAAAATAAATGAGCTCAGTTCATCAGTGCATAATATAATAAGAAAAGTAAATAATCCCTACGCAGCTTCCTACTTAATTGGTACAGCATTTGCAATAATTGCATCTCCTTGCGCCATTATTTTATTTGTAACAGCTTTTACAATTATTGCTAGTCAAAGTTTTACTTCATCCGTTTTATTATTATTCGCTTTTGCGATAGGTTCTGGGTTACCATTTTTTGTTATCGGTGTAATTGTGCCTTTATTACAAGATTCATTTAAATCAGAAGATCAATCATTAACTACTATTACACATTATAGCAGATTAGTCTACAAATACTTACCAAGAATTGCAGGATTATTTGTATTTCTTTTAGGTCTTCAATTAGTTATTGATTCACAAATAATACAAAATTTAGCATAAAATCATTATTTGAGAATTTTTTATTCATCCTATGTTGTAAAAACTTCTAATAATTCGGCATATTCTTAATCCATTATTTTTTGAGTAATTTTATTTATTGATAATATAAGTCAGCAACATCTTACTTAATCTTTTTTTATATGATGAATGAAAATATTATATGTTAATTATACAATTTAATCATTTTTATTAAGGAAAATGGATTGATTCAGAAGATGAAGAGAGATTTTCAATATTTTCTTATGTTACTAAGTATTTTTTTATTTATTTATCCATTTACACCTAATTTTCACATCAGTGCTGGAACAGCAAATAAGGATAGAAATCTTTCATTAAATATAGAGAATTTTTCTTTTACTTCAGTAGAAGGAAATGAAATTCAAATTTCTGATTTCGTTGGAAAACCTATAGTTATTGATTGGGGAGCAACGTGGTGTGATATCTGCAAAAATAATCAAAGAAGTATTCTAGAAATTTATCCATCATTTCAAGAAAAAGTTCATTTTATATCTTTGAGTTATGGAGGTTCAGGAGATTCTATTGAAAGTTATGCAAAGATTAAAAGTGATGGAGGTTATCCGTGGTTATTTGGAGTTGATACTGATAATTACGCGAAAGACGTTGGATTAAGTACTGGTACAGTTTGGGTTTTAGATTCCAATCTTAATTTACAAAAGCAATGGTTGTATCAATTGGTTTCCGCAAATGACATAGCATCGACTATTAATAGTGCATTAACTCCAGAAAACATTGTAACTGAAAGTTTTGCTAGGAATGTACAACCGACACTTCTGGAAGATCCTTTTGTTCTTGTTTTCGTATTAGGAATCGGATTAACAATTGTAGCTATAGGATTTGGAAAAATAAAATCTCCAAAAGTTTCTAATCCATCCGTTGAGATAAAAAAATCCGACAAAAAAGTTGATCAAAAATTAGAGGATTTAAAACACGTAGTAAAAAGCAATCCTTCTTCTAATTCACCACAGAAAGCAAAACGACCTAGAAGAAGATAAATTGCTTAATCTTGATATTTCTCCAGCTCCTTTTCTTTTTTAGCTTAATTTTATCCAGTCATTACTAAAATATTGTTAGTTTACATTAAATAAAGATATTTTTGTTCAAAAATTTAAAATGACCTCCAATAGAAATGACACATTGAGTAGTAAACTTAAAAAAAGTTTTAGATTTATCACCAAAATTCAAGGCAACTAAAATTTCTTAAAAACCTTTTTTATTATAATCAAAAGTCTTTAAATAATGACAATATCTGTTTTCTATAAATATTTTTATATAATAGAATAACTAGTACAAAATTATTACAATAAAACAGAAAAATAAAATTAAATAAATAGTTGTGATGACTACGTTAGATTATACAGAAATCTGTAATCAAATTGCTTCTGAATTAATAAAAAAAGGTTGGAAGGATATCAAATTTAGTACTAAATTACCCAACTCGCTAGGTACTTATGATGTGGTAGCAAAAAGTAAAGGGTTACGCAAAAAGTTATTAGTTATCTGTATTGGATCCGATCCAAACGATGCTACTTTAGCTTCAATGATTTTAAATGGTATTGAAGTAAAATCAGAAAAATTTATCTATCTTCTTTCAGGAGATCCAAGATTTGTAGAATCTTCTAATATTGAGGTAATTACGGAACTATCTCAATTTCCATCCAGCTAAGAAAATTTATAACATCTTCCTAAAAATGCAATAAGTAAGTAGAGGGTGTATAATTTATTTGAAACCGATTGGTATACTAGTAATTAAACTGTCAAATCGAGGACCCTTCCCCGTATATAATGATTCAATCATAGATTTGGAAGTTTCTATGAAATTGGGTATCACAGGCTTAACACTCAGATCTTTAGGAGAATCTGAGGAGGAAAAGCAAGATGAACAATTTTTCAGATTAATAGGGCCTATACCAGTCCCAGACATTCCAGAATATTGTGCTTTAGGCATGGCTTTTGCTTTTGATGTGGAAGTAAATGAAAATGAGTATTTTGAATCCTTTGGGATCTGGATGATTATTGATTCTGATTACAAAGATAATATCTATCAAAACTATGACAAAATCCAACAACTCTTAATAGATTTTATTAAAACATATCAAAATGAAGAAGAACTAAATAATGGGATTAAAATTAATGCTTTTAAAAACAACTTTTTGCGACAGATTCCGTTTCAGTAGTTATTGAGTAAATAAAATCTTGATTAGTTAAATAACTATTTGCAAAAGATTGATAAGTTTTGACAAAGTAATATTCTACAGGCTCTAATCACCTTAATTTAGCATTTCAAATACTTTTTTCTCTTGGTTGGTTTAATCTTGGATGGATTGATCTTATCTTACCTTTCTGATCTTGGGCCAATACCTATTATTAACTTAAGTCCATATGATCAGACAGTAACTCAAAAATTGAGCATCCTTGGTATGTCTATTATCCTTATGGGAACAGGTAGTCCTGAAATACGTACAAAACGGTATATGAAAATTCATGGTCCCATTCCTCTTCCTTATAATCCAACACATGAAGTATTGTGCATCCCTTTTAATCTACAGGCAGATTTCGGCTCAGAAGATGATAGAATAGTTTCGTTCGGCAGAGAATGTATTTTATGGTTCATTTATAATATTAAGAAAAGAAATCAAATATTTTCTAATTCTAAATATATAGAAGATATCACTAAAGAATGTATATCTACATTCAAATTTGAATCTGATCTAAATGATGTAACAGAATTTATTAAACTTTTTGATATACTAAAGGAAACTGATTATTCTAAGACTAGGGCAGTTGAAAGGAAAATAATTGAAATGCCCTCCTTAGATCAACGATTATTTTTATTATATGGTTTTAAAGACAATAAGGAACTGAATATTTTATTAGAATTTGGTAACTTGAAAGAGATCGATCCTCTTGTTGTTGTAGATATAGAAAACTCAACTATCAATTTTTTACTTAGAAAAAGTATATCTGATACAAAATTGAAAAACAATATGCTTTCTGAGATAAATGTTGTAAATAGCAGATTATTTATGGGAGAATTTGTTATAAAAACAATTGATGAAAAAGAAGCGATAAGAAAATTATTATTAAAATCTCAAAAATATTATGAATCGTTTAATTTACCTTTTAAAATGTAAATTTATTATAATAAAAAGGAAATTAAACTAGATTTTAATATTTTAGAAATATTGGGTGGGATCACGCATTTTTCTCTTATCACGTGCTTTTTGTAGTTGTTTGAATTCATTTGTTAATTCCATAGGTAGTTTAGAAGGTTTTTGAAATCCTTCAAGAGAATCTTTAGCATAAGCATAAAGAAATGAGGTAAAGGCTATTCTCATGGGTGCAGTAACAATATTATATGGAAAAGATCCAAGAAAAATGAAAACAATTCCAAAAATAATAGCAAAAACTGTCCAACTCAACCCAGCTACCCCATTTGGAAATATTATAAATCCTAATCCAAATCCTACAACAAACCAAATCAAAGAATTAATCACAAAGAAAATGAACATAGCGAGGCCAAATCCAGTATCGCCCACTAATACATCAAGGAAAGAATTCCATCGTGTTTTTGCAGAATCCTTTATAGAATCTTTCAATCCCTGTTTATTTTCAATTATTGCTACTAACGTGAAATAATTGATGAATTGCCAAATGGCTCCGATAATACTAATGATAAACCCTGATATTGCAACAAATACTAAGGAAGCCGTTTGATTTCCACCTCTACCACTTCTTGTTCCGGATTGTCTACCTGCGGACATTACTAGTTGCATAATCATTTTTATCGTGGCTGTAGCAAAGGCAAAGGTTAATATAATTGGTAACATTTGACGTACGTCTTTAGCAGCCGAATTTATATCAGGATCTAGTCCTCTATACCAATCAAGTGCATAGGAAATGACTCCGGCATTCAATGAATAATATATTCCAAAATATATTATTAAATAAAAGTAAGAAAATAAAAATGCCAATATCATACCTGGTGCGCTTAATTGGTCACCTTCGGGTGTGGATTCCATAAAAAGTGAATTAATTTCAGCAAATCCAAAGAGAAGGAAGAATCCAGAAAACATAGTGAAAAGGCCTAGTAATATAGGCATCCACAAGACAGCTTTCTCGTCTAAGACAAGTTGAGCTGAGAATTCAACAAACTTCCCTGCTCGTTTAAGACTTTGGAATTTCCAGATAACAATAAGAAGAAGTATAGCACCAATGCCCCCAATTATCAGGGCGATCATAAATGATTCAGTTGACAATGTAAAAATTAAGATACCAACTCCGATAAGAATAATTGGGAATAAAACGGAGACAATAATAGTCACTTCTTGAGCAAATTTTGCTATCATCTTAACAAGTAAGTAACTCAATACTATCATAAGGGGAATGAATAATATTAAGAATAACAATATAAAGGGGGCTAATCCAACTGATAATCCTAATGTAATTGTAATTCCTGCAGAAATTTCATCAATTAAAGGCTGATTTTTAGCATCTATAAAAAATAAAATTGTGGAAAAGAATCCCCATCCATATAGAAGCAAGGCTACTATTAAAAATAAAATAGTAGGTGTATTAGAGTGATTCGTTTCAATAACTGGTTTTTCATAAGTTGTACTCATAATTAATTCACTACGATTTATTTAAAGAACTCGTCAAGTTTTTTTTCTCTAATTCTAAAAGCTTTCGTTTTCAGAAGAAAAACCAGTTCTCTTCATTATTTATAGAGTAATTTGAGTTCAATTTGTAGTAAAGATAATGTTTTTAGCCCTAATGAATGAATTTGATTATAATCAGAATCAATTAACAAAGTTTTTTGGAAAAATGCTTTTTCTTCTGTAATCTTAGCGAGAAACTGAAGTTTGTATATAAAAAATGTTTCTAATTCATCAAGAGGTATTTTCTGAACATAAATAGAATCAATTTCAGCTGTTAGGAACTTAGTAGTTTTTTTCAAATTTGCAAATCCCCAAAAAAAAAGTATTTCTGAAGGTTTACCATTTTTCTTCTTATTAATTTCCCATCCTTCTGTCCAACAGCAAAAGTAAATTGACCCCATTAGAAATCCCCCACTAATAACTAAAAATAAATCAATAAAACTAGTAAAAATTGAAAGAAGTACTGTAATACCAAAAAAATTGACTGAATCAACTTGATTGAAAATAGATTGATACCCAAGAAAGAATATGGAAATAGAAATGATACCTATAATAGCAAAAAACGGTGCTAGATATCTTTTAATCTTTTTTGTTACAATTATATAATTTTCATCCTCTTTAATTATATATTTGATCTCCAAAACCTCTTAGGTCAAATAATTAGATTTCTTCATTATTTGGTTAGGTTAAATTCAACAATTTTTCCAAATCTAATTGATACTTCACCACTATAGATCATTGAATTTAATGTTACAAATATTTTTCTTTTTTTCGAATTTCCTTCTAGTTGAATTTCATCAATTAAATTACATCCTAATTTCTTTTTTATTTGATCAATTAGATTTTCAAATAAATCAGCACATATATGACAGCAAAAGAATAATTTTTGATCTTCTATTTCTCTCCAATAATTTCCCCATGTTGAATCACATAAAGCGCATCCTTCAGTATTTATTTTCATATTCTTCTGCTCGTTTTAATCTACTCATTAAATAATTGTCAAAAATCTCGATTGATTTAAGAAAAGTTGATTGAACATCGTCAACAATATCAAATTCTTTAGAATATTTTTCAACGAGTTTTATTGCCTCTTCTGCATGGTGAATATCAGCTTCATATCCCTCTTTCAAGAAAGCTTTTGTTTCATTAGTGATTTCGTCTGATTCTAATATTTCAGGATTAAAATAATGCTTTCTAGCACCTTCTTCTCTTAAGTTTTTGTTGGCTATAAGTTCTAATCCATGCATGGCTAACATCGTTTCTACCCAATGATATTTAGTTGCTACATTATCCCAAAATTCAATCGCTTTCTTGGTTTCTTTCAAAGGCTGAGTGTTAATTATTTTTTCCCTATCTAATCCTTGAGATTCTCCCATGCGGATCAATAGCTCATAGTGAGGGATAAGACCACATTTATTATGACCTCCCCATTCCGATTGAATATTATCACATTCATAATTAATGACATCTACTTTATTAGATTTAGCCAGAATAAAGGCACAGGATCGCACCCATTGTTTTAAGAAATGTTGGTGTTCTAAAACATATCCTAGAAGTGTAGTTCTTGATGGATGTTGTAATTTTTCTATAAATGGGTGTAAATTTTCACCATAGAACTTATCAATAAACTTAGCTTTAATCCAATGATTTAAACCTATAGAGGAATAATCAAATAGATTTTTGAAGAGATTAGATAATATTTCTGAATCGACTTTTTTATTAGTTAAATTTCTATTTAACCAGCTAATATGGAGAGTTTCAGATTGCTCAGATAGCTCAATAAAATGATTGGCTAGTTTATCAAAATCATTTTTGGCGAATTTTAAATCACAAACAGTACATCGAACCATGATAAACACAATAGCAAATTTATTTTTAGACGGGAAATTCTTCAGGAAACTTTTTACGCAATCTTATATATTCGGGATCAATTTTATATCTTGTTTTCATTTTAAGAAGGATCTCTTTTACTTCATCAGTAGTGTAACCTCTCCATCCTGAAATCATCCGTAATGATTCATTAAAATCTTTAAAACATGTATTATAACAATTTCCCATTGCTTTTAGCAATTCATGTTCCTTATCTTCCATTTTTAACAAGCCAAAATAAAATATTTTTTGTATTCATTTATATTAATTTATGCTATATAATATATTTTATAGACTCAAAAATAGGAAATAACACTAAAATCCAAACCTTTTGATGATTTTAACAACTGATTGATAATCAAAAAACCAAAGAGTGCTATTTTCAATGGGATGCTGAAGTATGTTCTAACAAACAATCTGGAGTACAGTAATGTTCGTTATCTGGAGTACATTCTTCACAAGAAATGGATTTTTTCACAAGAACCTGGTTACACCAGGCACATACATGCTGAAGGAGTTCTGCCAATTATTTATACATCCTATCTTCAACTAACATTAGAGAAGACGAACAAGAGTTGAACAAAGTGATAGTTTATTAATTTTATTTTCAAATTTTAAAAAAAAAGTATAAGGATATATTAAATATAGAAAATAAGTGAAATACCACGACTTGAATGACGTGGTTTCAAACGATTGCTATTGTATTAGTTTTTTGAAACTAACCAATCTTATTCGTTCAGGTCGATTCACACGACCACTATTTCCTCAGATTTCTCTTGAACCGAAAATTTTTTTTGAGCTATTTTTGTTATCTCAGTGTTACCATGTTTGTTTCAGTAACAATGGATGATATGATCCTCTTACAACATTCTAATCAGCAATCGGATTAGTAATGGTAACGTATCAGTGATCTACTTGTATGTTAGTTACAAGCAAGCACTTTTTATTGTGCAAATGTTCAGTTCGTATCTTAGAACATCCGTTTTTTATTTAGGTCGGAAGGTTAACCGACAAATATTTTTCTCCTTAAATTCTTTAAAAAATTTACCCACACTTCATTGAAAAGGAATTTTTTTAAAAAAAAATGATAGTAATTCATCCATCACCTTAAGGAAATGGTTTTCTTGCTATTTTAGATAAAATGAAGAAAAAAATATTTTCATACTTTTCTAGGCTACTGTTATTTGAGCTCTTGAAGCACGATATACATCATCTGGATCTTTTCCACTAATAGTGTATATTATTACTAATTCACTGTCTTTTTTAACTTCTTCAAAAATCCATTCCAACAAATCACCTGCTTCATCCTGAATAGTTGCTGGAGTAACACTTGCTTCTAAATCAAGAGAGTTTTTTTCTCCATCACTTTCAATAGTGATTTCTTCAGTTGATCTATTGAAGTCATCAGGAATAAAATCTTTTAAAACAACATCTTTCAAATCATGACTACCACGGTTTTTAAAATGTAGAATGATTTCATATTCAGCTTTAGAACTACCTGGAAGTACTGTTTTACCAACAGATAGTTTTCTTCTTTCATGAATTACAGTGAGTTTAGGAGCAGTGTCAACTAACTCTAATTCTAAGGGTGGGGCTTGTTCAACTAATGTTGCTTCTATTTTAGTTGTTGATACGTATTCAAAGTCTGGTTGAGGTTTAACAGCCCTTGGGGAATAGTTAATTTTGAATACTCCTTCTGGTGCACAATTTTTTGTTATTAGAAATTTCCCAACATGTTCAACATCTGGGTTGTCATCCATAGGCTCATAACTAAATTCAAATTGTGGATCTACTAGTTCTTCTTCATTGCCATCAGGGTCTATATATGTTATTGATATCGATTCTTCATTAGTTGGTAAGAAATGGGCAGGAACAGTATCTAAGATTTCAAGTTTATCATACTCAACTGCTCCTATATTTTTAATATAAAGGTAAGCGGGTACTTCTGTTTCTCTGAAAGATCTTACAACAGTTATTTCTTCACCATCGGCGTCGACATACTTTTTATCTCCTTCAATATTGGCAACAACTAGTTTTGTTTCCTCTAAAGCTAATGAGGCTTCTGAATTAATAGAAACACCGCTGCCAATACTAATTTGTACATCTTTTGCGAATGTGGGTTGAGTCCCGCTAAAAGATTCCCAAGACTCGCTTTCCCATTCCGAACCAGATTCAATTATGATTGGTTCTGAAATTTGGTAGTATTCGTTATCATCATCATAGATTTTCAAAGCTAGAATTTTGATTGAAAATTCAGATTTATTGTTATAGAAAAATTTTGAATCCCAATAATCTGGTTGTTCTTCCCTTTCTGTTGATTCCACATAATAATTACTTCTTGTTGAGCCAGTACGTTTATCATCTTCTTCATTTAGTTGTGCAGATGAAAATAATTGATCTGACGAGTCAAAAACAACTTCTACATTACCAGTTGATATTTCCTCAAGATTATTCACATCAAAAGACCCTGTTAATACTAATTCACCTGTTTCTCCTTCCTTAACATTAGTTAGATCCCATTCAATTGTATCATCTGTCAAAGATGGTGTTCCTGCTGAACTTGATTGAATAGTAACATCAGAAAAGCCAGAAGGAAGGTTTTTTGTCATTTTTATCTTATCCAAATTTTTATTGGACTCGAAATGATATTTGAGTAATGTTTGCATCACACGACCAAAAACCAAAACATTAGAAGATTCTTCTGTGTCTGGAAAGGTATCAATGGTTTCACGGAAGTTGAGTGGTGATGATTCACCCCCTTCCCAAGAATACGAATAATCTTTTTTCCATGATTCACCAGGTTGAATTTCATTAATATGGTACTGCTCTTCTAAGTCACTTGATCCTTTTTCAAATGCAAAATTAATATCGAATACGCGGTCTACACTTCCTAAGTTTCTTATTACTAGAGATCCCGACGTTTCAATATCTTTCAGTTCGCCCTCATAACTTATTGTTCCTCTAACAGATTCTTTTACCTCATATGAAAGTGCTGAACTTATTTCTACGCTTGAACTTGCTCTCGTTGTTCCTGAATCAGATTCTTCAGTTCTTTTCATTCTTTCAATATGATTACGAACTTTTTCTGATCCATTTCTCGCATTTTTTGCTGTTCTAGCATCTTGATCATTTTCTAGATTCTCTAGAACTTTTAACACCCCTTCTGCTTTATCCACAGACTCGGATGAAGAGTCTAAATCTTCTACGAGATTGGGAAGAGTATTAGTTGCATTTCTCCTATCTTTCTTATCATCGCTCTTACTTAAGCTGATATATGTATCTATTTCCCTGAAACTCATTTTTTATCACTCATTGTTTGTATAATCTAGCTATTTATAATAATTTTGAAAAAATTCAATTTTTAAATTTGAATTAAACGAAAAATTTACTAAGTAACTATCGTAATACTATTTTTTGTGATTAATAAAATTCATTATTACTTTTGTTGTGTCAGCTTCATGGATTATTTTGTATATAATTTCCTGACAAAAATATAATCTAGCTTTGTATTAAGTAAGTCAATATTAATGTTACAGTAAATTCTCATTGCAATAATAATAATATATTAATTTATTAATAACATTGTTTATGATATTGATCTTTCTTCCGATCCTCTCAAATATGATATCAACGCTGCTGTTAGCAAAAATGGAATAGATAACATGAATATCCATTGTAATGAAGAAACATATACATTTGGATCTATTCTAGGTGTTCCATCGGGATTAAATAAAGATGTTCCATAAATATTGCTAAAAAATCTGGTAAATAATGTTAATACAGCAGTAGATACAACAATTCCTAGAGTAAAGCCAATATTACGAGATAATGCTAATATACCACCTGCTAATCCTAGTTTATTTCTAGGGGAAGCTGACATTACTGAATTACCGTTTGGTGCTGAAAAAAATCCTATTGTTAATCCAAATAAGAGCATGAGCAAAATCAATACAAAAATATCAATAGATTTTGAGAGCACTAGGGTGAAAACTAATAAAACCATAGCTATTCCTATAATTCCACCTGTGGACAAATATTTGGCATCATATTTATCTGATAATCGTCCTGCTAAAGGACCAGCTATCGCCATAACTAAAGGAACTGCAATAATTATCAATCCTGTTTCTGATTGGGTTAAATTCATTGTTTCTCTGTCTTGGAGAAAAAAGGGCATTTGGTATAAAATTATTTGTAACCCGGTAAAAGCTAATATAGCTGAAATTATTCCTGCTGTAAATCTTCTATTTTTAAATAGCGATAGATCAATATTTGGGTTAGGCGCTCTCTTTTCAACATATATCAGTACAATAAAAGCAATGAAACTAAGTAAAAATAATAAGATTGCTATGGGTAAAATTTCCAAAGTATTCTTGTTATTTAATACTGCAAATCCTGCAGTTAAAGCAAAAAGTGTAACAGGAAGTAAAATAATACCTAATATATCAATTTTATATTGAGAAGTTTCATTACTTGGATAATTATTTAGAGGAGGTGTAGATGGTATTACTTTTTGAACCCATACAAATCCTACTATTCCTATAGGAATATTCATAAAAAAAATTGATTGCCATCCAAAGAATTGTGTTAATATTCCTCCTACAGCTGGTCCAACTGTTAAAGCTCCAGAAACTATCAAAGAATTAAATCCTATTGCTAATCCTCTATTTTTCCTATCCGTAAATCTCGTAATAATGGCAATTCCATTAGCAAATAATCCTGAAGCGCCGAAAGCCTGAAAAATACGTGAAATTACTAAAATTTCTAATGTCGGGGATAACCCACACAACAAAGATCCAAGTGTAAATAGTCCTATTCCTAATTGGAACACTTTTTTAGAGCTAAATCTATCACCTAGATTTCCACTAACGGTCATTAAAGAAATTATTGTTAAAAGATAAGCAAGAACAACCCATTGCACTGAAGATTGATCTACTCTAAACGAATCTTCTATTGTTTTTAATGAAATATTAACTATTGATGAATCTAATGCTCCCATGAATACTCCTATGCCTGTGGCACTTACTAAAGTAATCAAACTAACATTTACTTTATTAGACTCTTTACTAGACAAATAGGCACCTTATAATTGCTGAATAAATGTTATTTAAAAAATCGTCTTGAGTAATATTTTCTCTTTACTCAAAATTTGTTATTGTATTATGAAAAAAAACCCGATTACGATAGTTTAATTTGTATCATTTTCTGGAACTATAATTTTATATGTCGGATTTGGATCGTTTCTTAGTTGAATTTCCCATCCATGAGCTTCAATAATTTTTCTAATAATTGTTAAGCCGATTCCATTTCTAGTATCCCCGTTTATTTGTGCTTTTTTGTTATTAAACTGGTTAATAACATTTTCAGAAATAATTTTTCCATCATTTTTGATGGTAATTACTAAATCACTATTCTTTTGCCAATTTATTGTTAGAATTTTAGGTTGACTATGCTTTACAGTATTTTCAAAAATATTCTTGAAAACCTGAATAAGTTTTTCTTTATCACATTTAATAGTAAGTTCTTTCATTTTTTCTGGTTCATTAATATCTATTTTTATATCCTTAGGAATGGTAACTTCAAGCGTATCTTCTAGAATTTCTTTTAAATTAATTTTATCTTCTTTTTGAATAATTAATCCAGCCTCAGCTAATTTAACAGATCTAGTTAATAACTCGTTAATTTTATTTGTTTGTTTTACGATTTTGGCGTTAAATTTTTCATAATTTTCTGGATCATCTTTTAATAAATATGTTTGTAATTGTATATTTTGTAAGTGACTTCGTAAATCATGACTCATATTATGAGCAAATTCACTAAGTTCTTCAGTTTGCTTTTTAATTTTCTCATCTTGTAATTTTCTAGTTGTGATATCTCTTATAATAGCAACAATCCAAGTTTTTAATTCATCATTCCGATATTTTTTAATTGGAGAAATGGAAAGCTCAAGATTAATTCTTGTTCCATCCTTATGTTTCCCAATCCATTCAGAAATTGTACCCATTGTTGAACTTTCTCCAGTTTTAAAAAAAATCTTCCAACCAACAATATATTTATCATACTGGTCTTCTGCCAGAAGAAGGAGAGGTAGATTTTTTACTCCGGTTAATTCCTTAATTGAATAGCCAAAAATTCTTTCTAATGCTGTATTTCCTTGAACCAAAGAACCATCTTCATCAAAAATAGCAATTGCATCCAAATTTGTTTGAAGAATAGTTTTAAATTGTTCTTTGTATTCCATAAGAACTTCTTCAGCTAATTTTCTTTCAGTTATTACTTCATATATGGCTACATAATGAGAAGTTTTCTCATTGGTTAAAACTGGATTTATTGAAACATTAACCCAGAAATAATTACCAGTTTTTGTTTTATTTATGATTTCTCCTCTCCAAATATTCCCAGAGGTTATAGTATACCATAAATCTTTGTATATTTCTTCTGGCAGAAGACCAGTATGATAAATATATTGTTGGTTGGAAGATTTTTTTTAAAACTGGAGAAAGTCCAACAATGGGTACAATTTCTGAATGGATTGGGAAACATAAGGATGGAACAAGAATTAATCTTGAGCTTTCCATTTCTCCAATTAAGAAATATCGGAATGATGAATTAAAAACTTGGATTGTTGCTATTATAAGAGATATCACAACTAGAAAATTACAAGATGAGAAAATTAAAAAGCAAACTGAAGAA
>MDVS01000144.1 GCA_001940645.1 Candidatus Heimdallarchaeota archaeon LC_3 | reverse complement strand
GTTGTAATTGCAATGATATTTTAATAATACTCTTTGAATATGTTCCTGTTTATCTTTTACTTACCCTTGAAGTTTTTTATTTTATAAAAAGAAGAAATTTTGAGAAAAAAAACATTTCTAGTTACTAAATTTCATGATTAATTGAATATTTTAACAAAATAAAAAGGAGAGAATATAAAAGGTAAGAATTTCCTTAAAACTTTGCGATATATAATATTCGGATTGTAAATGATCTTATATCTAAATTTTTTCAAATCTTCCAGAGAGTGATGAAAATAATGTTCAATCATCTCAGGAAACCCTAGTTTTGAGTAATATTTCAAGGTGTTATTTTTAGCAGATTTCAGATTCTTATTCAAATAAAAAATAGAATCTAAAATATAGATTTCTCCATTATTCTTTAGAGATTCTATTAATTTGTCAATAATAAAATGAAAATTATTGAAATGTTGAATAGAAGCGTTAAAAATTATGATGTCTACAGATTTTGATTTGATTTTTTCTTTTAAAATATTTCCGTAGACAAAATCGATTTTCTTATTCTCAGAAAATATTCTTCTTCCTTGAAGAAGTTCATTATAATTAGTATCTATTCCTATTACATAATTACCCAATTTATTGGATATCAAATTTCCTAACCATCCTGTTCCACACCCCACGTCAAGAATAATTTTTGAATTTCCTGCTATCTTTATTTGAACCATCAAATTGTCTAGCAAGATATTTCTAATTTTCCATTCTTGATAATATGGTGAATTACGATTGAGTTTTGGCAAGTTCTTTGTAACATCATCTGAAAATAATCTTTCTTCAAATTTCCTTACATCAGAGTATATTTTTTCTGAATTAACTACGATATCTGGATTTTTTAGCAAAATAACTTCATTTTCTGAAGAGCTCAGTTTTTTCTTAAATATCCAGAATTTTGAAGTTAACTCCATTTAATCCACAAAACAATTTTAATTTATTATAAAACTTTATAAACAAAAACATCTGCTCCCCCATACTGGTTTTCCCAATCAGTAGCAGTAAATAGCAGTTCAAAACTTTCATTTGTCAAACCTTTACCAAGATCGGGAAAGTATCCTAATATTGGAAAATATTTTACCATATTTACTATTACTAGATATTGAATCTCTTGTCTAATTCTGTTTTGAATAACTGAATTATTGGTTATTCCAGCAAATTTGTCGAAATATACTATGGATCCAATAAAATATTTAGGGTTTATTTCTGAATAATAAATAGATTTGACAGAGTCACTTAAAATTAACTTTGAGGTGTTAACTGGCAAAGTTTTCAAAAAAATTCCAGCTCTTTTTTCCGGTTGATTTAATACTGCAATGTCTTCTGCAATGTGTATAGTTGATAAAGAACTACCTATTAGAATTATCGTCATTAAACTTACAGTTAGAGCTTTTAGAATATTACTAAGTTGTAGTTCATAGTCTGTAAATTTAAAAAAGAAATTTTTCACATTGTTAAGGATATTTTCTGATAATAAAATGAATTCTAGAGTTAAAAATGGAATCACTAAAGTAAAATATCTGTAACTTAGTGTACCAAATCCAAATAAAATGAAAACTGTAAATAGCGATAGAAAGCCTATAGAAAACCATGAACTGAATCGATCAAGAGGTTTATTGAACAAATTTATGATCCCAAGCACTAAATAAGGAACTGCTACAAAAAAATAAACTAAATATTGAAATAATCTATCAATGGAAAAAGAAAATGGTAAGAACGCTGTATCCTGAAGATCTTTTGAGGTTATTTCGACGATATCTTTAAGAAACAATGGATTTAATTTTATGATCATGAACCAAATTGTTCCAAGTAAAATTGAAAAGGTAATTATAAGTAAGTATATTCGTTTTGACAAATATTTGGGATCTTTTTTTTGAAAGATAACAAAAAAACTTATTAATAATAACATTCCGATCCATAGTTCTATTTTGATAAGACCAGAAAACAATATTAACATTGAAATACTTAAAACCATCTTATTATTAGGTTTTTCTATGTTTTTCTGATATAAAACTGTTAAAATTAATAAGAAGAGAAATAGCATTAACATTTCTGGTAAAGCAGACACTGAAATCAGAATGAAATAAGGATTCATCCACAAAAATATGAATACAATTGACTTCATTGAGGTAAACTTAAGGACGTTGTTGTAGTGTGAGTAAAAATAGATGAATAACAAAATAGAACAAAAATTTAATACAATATTAAAGATTTTCAGATAGTTAATACTGTTATTACCAAAGATAAAAATAAAAATGATTGATATTATGTCAAATCCTGGTAACCACGATATTTCAATCCTATTTGCAAATTGATCTACATAATTACCTGTTTCTAGTGTATATGCTGAAATAAACCATCGGTGGTATGTATCACCACTAATATCAAAATTCAGACCAAACTCCAACCTAATAAGGAGTCCGAAAATAAAAAATAATAAAGTAATGAATATGATTCCTAACTTGGTATAATTTAATCTATTATTTTCAATTGAAATAGAATTTTTAAGATTCATCCAGAACTTCCTCCTATTTTTTCCTTGCTACTACAATGATATGATCTCCAAAGTTTTTAAGTCTAGTATACTTACAAAAGAAATCAAATTTTGATAATAACTTTAGAAATTTCGATTTTTTTACATTTTTGAAAAAAATTGGTGGAAGCAGCAAACATGGATTTGAAAAAATTTCAATTATTCGAAAATGATCTTGAATTATACTCTTAAAGTCTTCCAAATTATAAAACATTGTGGGAACTTTGAATGAGCCAACAGAAACTAATTCAATAGAATTAGGAAGTTGAATTTTTCTTTTTTTGATAATATTTCTTAAAATGACCCAAAAACTAAAACGGTTCATAACACTAATAACAATTAATCCATCTTGTGCGAGAGATTTGTGAACACTATTAAAAAAGCTTTTTAAATTAAAATCACAATTTAGAGCGCCCATTGATGAATAAATTAAATTAAATGACTGGTCTAATGATTCTAGGTTTTTTTTAATATCAACAGTGCTCCAAGGTAAAATTCTTAAAGTTGAAGGGATTCTGTTATATCTTTTTTTAACAATGCTAGATATTTCATCACACATTTTAGGAGAAATATCTGTACTCAAAATTTCCCAATTGTTTTCTAAAAACCATAAAGTGTCTTCTCCTGTTCCAGAACCAATTTCTAAACACCTTTTTTGTCCTTTATATGAAGAGGTATACTTTGAAACTAAGTTTCTAGTTTGACTCCTTAACAAAAAAGTAAAATAATTATCATTTTCATATCTATAATTTGAACTAATCGAATTAAATGCCTCACGAATTAAAAATTCATTATTCTCCATGATTATTTGCTCTATTATTTTTTATGACATTTTGTAATTTAGAGGAAATTTTTAAATTAAACCATAAATTTCAATATTATCATTTCTAAACCTTCAAGTATTTCTGTTTAAAAATTAATTCAATAAAGAATTCCAAGGATTAAAGAATTATTTTATGAAGTCCAAAATATTATTATCAAGTGTTTATACATTGGAAGAGGATCCTTGGGAAAGAAGACAAATGAAACCATATCCACCCCTTGGTATATTATATATTTCTTCTTCTTTAAAAGAAAATGGTTTACAAAATGATGACATTAGAATGTTCGATGCTACCTTTAATCCAGGTTTGAATGCGTTTTTAAAAATGCTCGAAACATTCAAACCTGACTTAGTTGGCATTACTACAAATACAATTACAGAGAATAAAACTCTTAAATTTATTAAAACAATAAAGGATGTTCTTGATATTCCTATAGTTGTTGGTGGTCCTGGGCCAACTATGAATTCAAAATCATTTTTAGATGCAGGAGTTAATTGCGTAGTACTAAGTGAAGGTGAAGAGACTGCTGTTGAAGTTTTTAATCACTATTTAGGTAAGAATGAAATGAAAATTAGCGACATTGCTGGTATCACTTATAAATTTAATAACCAAACAATAATCACTCATTCAAGACCGTTAATTACACATTTAGATTCTATCCCTTTTCCAGATAGGACTTTGCTTAATATTTCTGAATATTCTGAAGTATGGAAAAAACACCATAAAATTTTTTATTCAAGCATTATTACCGCGCGAGGATGTCCTTATTCTTGTACATGGTGTGCAAGGGATTTATCATTTGGTAGGAAATATCGATATCGCTCTGTTGATAACGTAATTGATGAGATTATTGAATTAAAAGATAAATATAAGGTTGATGCTTTAAGATTTGTTGATGATATCTTAACAGTTCATAGAAAAAGATCAATGGCCCTTTTTAGTTCAATGATTGAAAGAGATGTTAGGATCCCATTTGAATGCTTGACACGGGTTGATAGAGTAGATAGTGAATTACTAACTGTCATGAAAAAAGCTGGACTCCAATTAATTTACTATGGTGTAGAATCAGGTTCACAACGAATATTAAATGCTATGAACAAACAAATAAGAGTTTCTGATATCTACAAATCTTCTAAAATTATGAAAAAATTAAAGTTGATGCAATCATGGTTTCTAATGTTAGGATACCCCCCAGAAACAGTCAAAGATATTAAAAAAACATTGAAAATACTAAGAGAGCTAAATCCAGATAAATTTGGAATTAGTATCGCATATCCACTACCAAAAACAAAATTTTTTCAAGATTTAGTAGACAATAATATGTTATTAATAAATCAAAATCAATGGGACCAATCATTAGACAACAAATTACTTTTCACATCTGAATACTCAAATCAGTTTTATAAATGGGCTATAAGAGGGTTGTACCTAAATTATTATACCAGCAGATTTCATACAAAGCATAAAAATATTTTATCAAAAATATTGGATACTGGAGCTTATTTATGTACTGTGAAGTCTCTTGAATTTTTATCCAGATTATCGGGCCCTAAGTTATCAAACCATATTGATGGTGATGAATTGGATGAGCTCCCTGTGGACCCTATGCCAATTCAGTGTTAAAATATAGGAAAGAATTTAATATGAATACCAACAAACAAATATTATACTCAATTATCATTCCTGTTCTTAATGAAGAATTTACAATTGTTGAAACTTTAAGAAATTTATTTAACATCATTAAAAATGACGAAAAAATTGAGGTAATCATTGTTGATAACGGAAGCACTGATCAAACTTTAAAGAAATCAAGGAAATTTCCAGTAAGAATCATTTATGAAAAAAAAAAAGGTTATGGGAGAGCTTTACAAGCTGGAATTTATCACTCAAAAGGCGATTTTATTGCAATTTTTGATGGAGATAACACGTATGACTTATCCAAATTACCTTTCATGTTAAAATTATCTTTAAAATACGATCTCATTATTGGAAATAGACTGAAATTTAAAAAAAATCATTCTTCATTTAGTAGTGTCAATTTAATAGGTAATAAACTACTTTCACTTTTCGTTAGAATTTTTTTCAAACTACCAATTCAAGATACTCAATCAGGTTTTCGGGTTTTTAAGAAAAAAAGGTTTTTTAACTTATCCAATGCAACTGGAATGGAATATGCCTTAGATATATTACTTAGAGCTTCGAAATCTCAATATTCAATTATCGAAATACCCATCAATTATTATTTAAGACACAAAGAAAGTAAATCAAAACTTGAAATTAGAAAAGATAGTTTAAAAATTTTCAAGCAATTTCTATTAAACTTTTTCCCGATAAACAATTGACAGGTTATTTAAAGGCAGATTATCATGCTAATTAACTCTAAACTCTCAACATCCGAAATAAAAAATATTAATGAAACAATAATGCTAGCATTGAACCGAGATTATTTGTTAACATTAAAGGAACTTAATAAATACCTTATTGGATACAATAATGTTAAAATTACTGAACAACTACTATTAAAAACTCTTCCATATTTAAAAATTCGAAATAATTTAATAATTCCTGATAATTTAGAAAAGAAAGAGACATTAATAAAAAAAAGCGTAGAAAGAAAACTTAATCATCGTATTAGTAAATCTAAGGCGAATCTAATTGCTATTCAATTCGTTCAAGAATTTTTACAGTTCTGTCCTTTTGTGAAATGTATTTTATTATCAGGATCTCTTGCAACTGGTGGATATCAATCTGAGGATGATATTGATTTCAATGTTTTCTGTAGAACTGGAACAAAATACATAACTTGGTTAATAGCAATATTACTTGGGATAAAATACTCTATTATATTTAAAAAAAGAAGTGCAACATTAACAGCAAGAACGGGACTTCCAGTTGAAAAATTAATTTGTGTTAATGTTGTTTGGTGGGAATCACAATCTTTACCCTTCAGTCGTCAAGATATGAGTATGGGGTTTGAATTAGTTTTATCAAAAGTTCTGTATAATCCAGACCAATATTTCGACAAAATTTTAGAAAAAAATGGCTTTTGGTTGAAGGAAATGTTTCCCCAATTATATCGAAGACAAAAAAGTGGTTTACCTAAAGCAAAAAGACTAAATTTAATTGGAAAATTATTAAAAATTTTAGGAAACAATCATTTTTCAAAAAGATTTTTAGAAATACTAGCCTATAAATTTTCTTGGTTACTATTCAACTTCGTTCATTGGAAGAGAAGAAAAAATACAATTGCAAAGACCCACTATAAAAAAATTGCACAATTAAAATTTCCATATGAAGTTTTTCAAGATATAACTTTGTAATTAGTGATGATTAATGAATATTATTGATATAATCCTGTTATTTTTGTTCCTTACATCTCAATTTGTGTTATTTCTGTTTGGAATCCATTATTTTTTTGTAATAAGAATATATCAAAAAAACAGAGAAGAATACAGGAAATCAGAAAAAATACCAATTATTAACAACTACCCAAAAGTAACTATACAGATTCCTATTTATAATGAAAAATTTGTAATTGAAAATGTTATTTCAAATCTAATTCAGCTAGAATATCCAAAAGAAAAATTGCAATTACAAATTTTAGACGATTCAAGTGACGAAACTGTATCTTTAGTTAGAAAAATTGTAGCAAAATTATCTGACGAAGGATTTAATATTTCTCATGTAGTTAGAACCCACAGAACTAATTACAAAGCTGGGGCTTTAAATAATGGATTGATATCAGCTGATGGAGAATACATTGCTATCTTTGATGCTGATTTTATGCCTAATAAGGAGTTTTTAAAAGAAACTGTTCCTTATTTTATTAAGAATGAAAATCTAGGTTGTATTCAAACACGTTGGGGGCATCAAAACCCGAACGAATCTTTGTTGACAAAATGTGTTGCTTTAGGTATCGATGGACATTTTATCGTGGAACAAAATGTTAGATCAACTTTTAAGGTAATTAATTTCAATGGAACGTGTGGTATATGGAAGAAAGAATGTATACTAGATTCAGGAGGATGGGATGGAAGAATATTAGCTGAGGATCTTGATCTCTCTTACAGAGCTCATATTAAAGGATGGGATTTTAAATATCTACAAAATGTTGTGTGTCTAGGAGAAATCCCTAGTGATATTTTCTCTTTCAAACAGCAACAGCACCGATGGGCTATAGGATCTGTACAATCTTCCCGAAAAAATCTATATAATGTGTGGCAATCCGATAATTTTAACCTTACTCAAAAAATTGAATCTACTTTTCATCATTTCGGATATTTCATCCAATTCTTTATGTTCACTTTATTTTTATCGTCTATTTTCTTAATTGAAAAACAAATTTTTGCTATACTTAGTATAGGATTATTATTTGCACTGTTGGCGATAGCTGCTCCATCTATGTACATAATTTCGGCTTTAGAATTAGGATATTCGAAATTAAAAACACTTTATCTTATAATTTTCTTAACAATTCTGGGTGCGGGATTATCTTATAATACCGGGTTAGCTGCTTTCAATGGGTTGTATAAATCAGAAGGGGAATTCAAAAGAACCCCCAAAAAAGGCATTAACAGAGTCGGTTACCTAACAAGTAATAATTTCAATATAATAGTTGAGGTTTTTCTTGGGATTATTGGTCTTTATGGAATTTATTTAACCATAATGACTGGTAGGTATATCGTAATTCCTTATATCACTATTTTTGTGCTTGGATTTTTTTGGGTTGCATATTTAGGAATTAAACACAAAATCAGTGAGATAAATTTCCTATTTAAACAAAGAAATCAAAGGAGGGAAGTCTTAATACAAAATTGATTGAAAAAATTTAAAAAAAAGTAAAAGTGACTAGAAATTCAAATTTCATTATTTGATTAAGAAATAAACTAACTCCTGCCCAATCAAGGTAAGAACCTCTTAATTCGCGTCCAAAATATTTTTCCTTAAGATCAGAATGAACACAAAATTCTATGTTAGTGTCAGAAAAGCAGGTTTTCTCTGCTAAGGTTCCATTCCATATAGGAATTGAATTTAAAAAATAACCCTCTGAATCTCTATAAATAGAAAAATTTGAACTTAATTCATTTCCAATAATTAAATAATCAACAGTTTTTGTTATATTAGGTTCAATATTAATTTTTATTGATGTATCATTAATTTTAATATAATTAATGATTATAGTCCCAAAATCATCAATCAATAAATATTTAGCAACAAAATCTGTACTTATATCTATGACGTTAAGAAAAAAAGTTTTTTTAATATGATTCTGACTTATTTTAGTTATTTCTGATTTATTAGACAATATTAGAGTATCATTTATTAACAAAATTGGATTTCCAAACCCAACTCCTTCACCTACTAACTCAAATGAAGAATTTTCTAAAATCAAACCTTTTTGAATTGTTGAGAGTTTTCCATTATATGGATATGAGTCTGAATAAATAGATAAAGAATAATCGTCTAATAAATATAGGCTAATTCTTTCAGGATCCGATATTTCTATCGGATAGAATTTTGGAAGTAAAAATATAAAAAGAATAAAAAAAGGCAATGTTATAAGAAAAATTATCCTTTTATCAATCTTTATCAATGTAATTACACTTCAATCCTTTATCAGAATTTTAATGAGAATTCTTAATGTTTTTTGATAAATTTTTAATGTTAAGAAATTAAAAGAATTTAGATAATACAAAACAACCTAAAAGGAAATTAAAACATTTTAAAAGAAAGAAATTTGAATGAGAGACTATATACCGATTAATCAAAGCCAATTTGAAAAGTATTTCTATCATTACAATTTCTATTTATTGTTAATATTTATTCTTTCGTTTTTAATAATATCTTTATACTCTTTGTTTGGATTTCAGGATTTTTATGACGACTCTTATCATCATTTCTACATTAGTCTAGGAACATTAGAAAATTCGTTCATATATACTGATTTCAAATCAAATCACTATCTTTGGTTACCTGGCTTCCATTACTTTGGATCATTTCTGTTGTTCATCACTAGAATAAATACGATCGAAATTCTTGAATTAGCAAATGTAATTTTAGGTTCAATTATTGTGCTTTTAGTGTCTGACATAGTTTTCAAGATTACAAAAAATTACTTTTTTTCTTTCTCAAGTGCATTACTTATTATGCTATTCCCATGGTTTGTTATCTTTAGTAATTTCAACATGCCTGAAAATTTGGCAATAATCGCTATATTAATAATGATTTGGGGATGGATTAATGAAAAATTTTACTTAATTTACTTTGGTTGGATTATTGGTATAATTACAAGATATGAAATTTGGATTTACGGTTTTAGTTTTTTTTTTGGAATTGCTTTATTTCATAAAAAAGTTAAAAATAAATTATTGATTTTTTATTCTTTATTAATTTTTCTCCAATGGATCATAATTTGGAGTCTTTGGAACTTTTTTGGCACAGAAAATTACTTACAATGGATAGCGAATCAATCCAAAGCGCTTAATTGGGAAAGCTATTTTGCAGGAAATCTTCCGCATTTGTTTTTAATTTTGGATTTATATTTTTCGTGGATTGGATATTTAATACCTCTAGCAGGTTGTTTAATATTTTATCTAATTTATTTTTTAATTAAAAATGACATACAATTTGAAAAATTCTCTGATAACGAAAACTGGTCAAAATCATTTATTTTTATTAATATCATGACAACAATTACGATTATTAGAATAAGCTCTGCAGTTGTTTTTTCACTTATTCCAATTTATTATCCACGCTTTGTCTTAATAGATCTTTCAATTATTGTTCTTTTACTTCCCTGTTGGCTAAATATCTTCAAAATGGTTAATTTTTACTTCAAAACGAAAAAATTAAAAGAATTCAATATAAGTAACAGACTGAAGAGTATTTCTAAATTGTTGCTTATTTTATTTATAATTTTTAGCTTTTTTTCTCAAAGCTCAGTTATTTCAAGTCAAGATTATATACTAACTCCCTCTAAATCTGCTGGATCATTCTTAGAAAGCTATATGATACATGAAGGCTATTTGAATGAAAAAGTCCTTATAGATTCTCCTACCATTGCATATTATGCTGGATTATCCATAACACAAATGATTCCATCAAGTGCTTTCCGAGTAGAGAATCCCTTAGAGGAATTACTAAACAGCAAAATCAAATTTATTGTTGCCCAAAATTCTTCTTTTAGTGAAGTTTACTTCCAATTTCCATTTTTATTAAATCATCCATTAAATTTTAATACTGAAAATGGTATCATTTTTCAGAAAATATTTGAATATGATGGATGGGAATTAAATTACGGAGTAAAACCGATTATAATTTATTTCTTATCCTATTTGTAAAATGATGGTACGATCAAAAATGAATGGTGATTTGAAAATCTTAAGGGATTTGGAAAAAAAATTAGGTTCTAAAATTCCCAATATTCAGGATCTAAGTTACAATTCGGTTGGACACAGAGTAGATCGCTTTTACTAAAGTGTCTAACAGAATTTTTGATGATGAAACGAACTTTTCAGGCCCTAAATAGTGAAAAGAGGTTCCTTCATCCCTTATTGATCCTTCACAAATAATCACATACCCATGTGCTAAGTTTTTCTGTAATGATCCAGCTGTTCCAAAAGAAATAAATTTGGAAACCCCTAAATAGGAAAATTCTTCTATTAACATCGCAACTATTGGACCTTCTATCCCAAAATTTCCAATAATTGAAAATTTATTATAAGGATTGCTAAATTGATAAAAATCCCCAAAGAAACCGCGAATCTTTTTCAATTTATAATTTTTTACTATCGAACTAAGGACAATCTTTTGGTAGCACAAAATAAGAATTTCCGGTACATTAATTTTTGGTTTTATTCCTAGTTTTTCTTTGAATTGGGTGAACTCTTTGGGATTAAAAACAGAATCCTTATCAGTAATTTTATCAGATTTTTGAGGGATAGACATTAAGAATGTGATAAATGATTAGATTTATATTTTTTCCTAAAATTCTAAATAATCAATATTTTGATATCCAATTTAAATTACGACAAGTCAACTGAAATTTAACAATCTTAATGGAAAAAAAGGAAAAATTAGACTCTATGAATGATTTAAAAATTATTTTTAAGATAGAAACGATAATGAAGATAAAAATACCTAACATTCAAAATATCAATTATAGTACAGTCGGGTATCGTATTGATCGAAATCGAATTACTGGACTAGCTCTATATAATTCAAATATTCTAGAATTTCCAGAAATAATAACCCACTTATCCGATCTAAGAGTTTTATTTCTTCAATCTAATAATCTTCACTCTATTCCTGAGACAATTACTAAATTAACTGAATTACGAGGTTTGTACTTAGGAGATAACAAAATTGAGCACTTACCATATGAAATTGGTAAAATGTCAAAATTGGTTGAATTATCAATTCAAAAAAATGAATTAAAAAACATACCACAAAGTATTGGAGATTTAAAAGAACTTAAAGAACTTAAAGCTTTTAGAAACAAAGTTAGCAGAATCCCAAATTCTATCATATCTCTAATCAACCTTGAAACCATTTGGTTAAATATGAATAGGTTAGATTCTCTTCCTATGAGCATAGGAAAGCTAGCGAATTTGAAGGAATTGTATTTAAATGATAATAACTTAAATACACTTCCAGAATCTATGGTTAATTTGAAAAATCTTCGCAATCTTGATCTAAAGCGAAATCATATCTCGTCAAAAGATATTTTATTTTTAAAACCTCTTTCAAACCTCGGTTGTACAATAAGAATTTAATTTTTAATCCAGCTATCTCTTTCTAATGCCTAAACTAATTACACTGATTTAATTATCTTAATTTTAGAATTGTATGAAATGATTTTTTTTTAAGGATAGTAAATTGTTAGATTCAAAATAATAATATTTTTTATGTTATTTGGAATTATTTAATAGAGTTAGGTGTTATGTGAAAGTGTCGAATATAGATCAGAAAAATGCTGAAGTCGAGGTAGTTAATCCCTCTTTATTTCAGTTGATATTTTTAGGTGGGGTTATTGGCGGAATAGCAGGAGGATTAGCCTTTGGTATTCTTTTATTAATACAATCTGGCAACACTGATTTTTTTCTTTCAGTGTCAAATCTCTTTGTAAAATTTGATGATGTAACATTAGGTATTTTATCTCATATCGGTTTTGCTATTCTTTTTGGAATTCTATTTGGTTTAGTGTTAATTTTCTTACCTCAACTTGGTTCTTCACAGCCAATCACTGTTGTAACTAGTTTATTTTGGGGATTTTTTCTCTGGGTAATAGCAGCAAATGTGATTTTTCGTGTGTTCTTTGAAGGTTTAGGTTTAGAAGCATCAACCTTTATATTTGATTTAGATTATTGGTTATTAGATTTTAATATTCAATCATTAACTCAACATCTGATATATGGATTATTACTTGGATTAACAACATGGAATCTACCGAAAATACTTGAAAGAACAAAAATAAATTAATTACAAAATTTACTGAAATAATATCAACAGAAATTATGTGAACTTCATTAAAGACTTCAATTTAAACTAACTACTTCTGTCATAAAATTTGGTAAATTTGAAGACTGAAATCGTTCTTCCTCCTTAAGTGAATTCCATGCTATCGAGAAAAAATGAATAAAACCATTTTCTAACAAGGCAATATTGTAACAAAACGATTCTTCAATCTTGAGAATAAAACATACAAAGAAGAATCCTTAAATGTTAAAACCAAGGAGCTTCTAGGTTTGGTTGCTTTTACTGTTTTACACTGTGATGATTGAATAACTTACCATTATAAGGTGTGTCCCAAAAAAAAATTAATCAAAGCAAATTTTTTGAAACACTGATATAGCATTGATTGTTGGTGGTAGTATAGTCATCCTCATATGAGAAGATCTATTGATAGGTTGTATTGAGTTAGATAAAAGGAAATGGTTTATCTATACCATAACTAGAGTAGTTAATATTAAAAAATAACTATTCATCATAATAATGATTAATCTATAAAAATTCTTATTAGTCGGAATATCCATTTAATAAATCCTAAGAGGATGAATAGAAGAGTGGTGAAAAAAAGTGAAACAAAGAAAATATAAAACAAACAAATACGTTTATGGAAATAAAATGACATTTGAAAGAACATTGGGTAGAATTTTTACTTCATTGGTAAATTCTTCAAATGGTAGTAATAAGCGTAACTAAAATGAAAAAATTTATATGAAATTTCAGATAATTCTCTTTTCTAATCCTTTATCTCTGCATTGAAAACCTTTTTGCATGCTGTCTATATGCCTGTTCAGAAAGTCTTCCCTTTAGAAACCGCTCTCTAATTTCTAGATAAAATTCATCTGTAACAGGCTCTTTGATGCCTAATTCAAGTATTATGCGATTTATTCGTGCTTTTTGTTCTGGAGTTATCATAAATGCAGATTCTGATGAAATATTTTGTTTTTGAATTTGACTTGAGTAAGAAACATAAGAAGGAACATATTCTTCTGTGGGTTTTTCGGATTTTGTTGAAGAAACACTTTTTACTTCATCGAATTTATCCTCACTATCTTTAATTGAGGTTAATTGTTCAGCTGCGTCACTAGTTTGACTTAGAAAGTTTAAAAATGATTCACAAAGACTACTAACGCAAGTAGAACATAATTTTAGTGGTACATTTTTGTATCTAGCTTCCGTTAATCTTTTAATTCTATCCATTGGTCTTGTATCTTCTGGTAAAACCGGTTCAGGATATGTTCGTAAACATTCTCCAGCGTGATCGGTTGGAAACTCCCCAGAATGTTTCGAAAATGATGTAATAAATGTAAAATATTCTCTCATCAAAGCAATATTGACCGTATTAGAATTATTAGACATTTCTTCAGTTAAATCCCATATAGGAACGGCAAAAAATCTGTTCCCATCTATACTATGTTCTAATGATGGATGAGGTCCAGATATTTTTTTAAAATCAAATAACAAAAAGAAAGTGTTAATATTTTCATCTGCAGGATAACTAGAAGTAATAAATGTAGGTATGTTAGAAATTTTATTTATTAAATCCTCATTGAGAAACGTTGTTACCACTTCAATGGTTAAATCCATCCCACCAATACATTCTGAAAAAACCTGAGGTAGTTGTTCCCATTCTTTCTTTATATCTTGAACACAAGGTTCTAGCACTTTTTGAATTAACATATGAAATGTGAAATTAACCATTATTTTATATCCCTGAATTTAATTTTAGGATTAATATTTTAAATCATTATTGTCAATGAATTATAATCATCTTTCCAATCACTAATTTTAGCAATAGATAATTTGTTTAAAGGATTTTCTCTTAAATCAACAGTCTTGATCGTACTTAAGGGAATTTTTTTATGTAAGTTCGATACGGAATAAATTTTATTATTTTTTAAAAGTAATGACTGGATTCTTCTTTGGGTATCCAGACCATTTACTGTTTTAATTGAATTCATGTTAAGCGATATATATTGGATATCTCTTAATCCTTTTAACCCTTTCATCGATTTTATTTTGTTATTTTGTAATCTTAAATCTAACAAAAATAATAATTTTTTCAAATTTTTTATTCTTGAAATTAAATTATTATCCAGTCTTAAATCTATTAGGTTCTCTAAATTACTAAGTCCTCTTATTTCTTTGATCTGATTTTTAGAAAGATCTAAAAATTTGAGTTTATTATTATTTAATCCCTCAATTTTTCTTATTTTATTTCCACTAATGTCTAAGGTATTTAATCCAGGAAGTTTATTTAGATTTTCAATTTTTTCAATTAAATTATTAGATAAATTTAATTTTTGGAGTATACGTAATCCAGAAATTCCTTCAATTTTCTTAATTTTGTTGTTTTCTACATTAATGCTTTGGAGAAATTGCATCTTAGACAGTTCCGGTATTTTCTCAATTAGATTATTTCCAGCGTCTAATCTTGTTAATCCAAGCATTCCAGTAAAAGATAAAAGAATATCTAAAGATTTAATTTCATTTGACTCTAATTCTAGTTCTTGAATATTATCTAGAGGCTTTAGTCCCTCAATCGATTTAATTTTATTATAATCTAAATCTAACCTAGTTAGTTCAGATAACGAATCAAGTCCAGAGATTTTCTCCAAATTATTGTAATCTAGTTTTAGCTCTTGTAGAATTGATTGGTTTTCAAGTCCAGAAATTTTCTTGATTTTATTTTTGGATAGAAATATTGCCATTAGCTCAGGACAATTTTCCAAACCTTCAATTTTTAATATTTCATTCGACGATAAATCTAAATACTTTAAAATAGATAGTTTGCTCAATCCTGCAATAATAGTAATTCTATTATAACTCAAATCTAAATACATTAGCTTTGTTAATGATTCTAGACTTTCTATAATAGTAATATCATTTGTATCTAAATCTAAGTACCTTAAATCAGTTAATTGGTTTAAATTGTCTAGTTTTGTCAATTTATTATGTGAAATATTTAAATCTTGTAGTTTTAAAGGTAAATTTGTAGGAATTTCTGTTATCTGATTATTATCTAACCACAAAACGTTCAAATTATTCAATTTATCTAAAGAAGGTATTTTTTTAATTAAATTATTTTTTAATTCTAAATTATTTAAATTGTTCAGTTCTAAAATTTGTTTGGGAAATTCTTTAAGACTGAATCCATTTAAAGCTAATCCACTTAACTTATTATCAGAAATTATTACACTAATATCGTTTGGATTAATCTTATATTTGTTTATTATGTCTTCTAAATGTTTTGATTCTTTAATACTGATTTCTGACTTAATTTGTGGCCATTGAGAACTTCCGCTTGAGGGAGACAGTTTTTCACATACTCCTTTATGTTATCACTGAATTACGCAAATAATGTTTCTAAACAAAGGCAGATTTTTAAATTTTAATTAATTTATAATCTATAATATAATTTTCTTCTATTGCTTTTTAAGTTTAAATGAAAAGTTTGATTTGAAATTCTAGATTGTAACTAATTTATGAATTACTAACATCAATTATTCTTTTATTACTATGATTGCTTAGGTAATATCTATGCCTTTAAATCGAGAACAAGTAGCAAAACAGGTCATAAATCAACTTAAAGATATTAAGGTGACCAAGGTTGCTTATTTTCCAAAAAAAATTGTTCTCTCGGGACAAACTCATATTAGCAGAAAAAATCAGTTATTGAAGGTAACTCGAAAGCTATCTAAACAATTTAACTGGGATATAGTTACAAAATTTATATTTATTGATGGCAACATTAATGAGTATTTGATCGATAAAATAATTGAAGCGTTTCCCCAAAGATATGATATCGAAAAAATAAACATTGATCTTAAAAACAAGAAAATATTAGTACATTGCTTTTATGAACCTAATTTGCCAAAATTAACATTAGATATGCTAAAAAAAGTTAAAAACGAATTTAAAATAACTATCACCTTAATTGATTTGAAATCAGCAAATTCAACTGAACTTTCTGATCTGATAACTCATTCAGAATCATTTCAAAGCCATAAAGATGAATCTGTTAATATTAATTCTCAAGAATTAGAAAATAATATATTAAATTTACTTCCTAAATGGATAAAAGATCCAGAAATAATATTACCTAAAAATTTGAGTAAAACTGATAACTCTACTATTATTCTTGAAGTAAATAATGATTTTACTGATTTAGAAAGAATTAAATTTCTACAAATACTATTAGAAAGCCAAATAGGATATTCAGTTAAAATACAACAAAATTATGACATTAAACCTCAATTATCTATTGCAGAAAACTTATTGAAAGAATATCTAACGGAATTTGAAATTAAATTATCCCAAGATGGCTCTAATCTTAATCTTTCATACAGTACATTTCCGTTATCAATAGAAATAGAAAAAGAACTTCAAGAAAAAATTCTTAAAAAATCTAAATTCAACCTGATTTTAGAAAATAATTTTGATTCTCAGCCTATGGATCTTTCATTAAAAGAAAAGATATTGGAATTAGCTCCAGAAATAGAATATGCCTATGTGTATTTTAACACTAACAAAAGGTCTTTCAATATACTTTATCCGGAAGAAGCTACTAAAGAAATAAACATTGATAGCTTAGAAGAAACCTTACAAAAAGAGTTTCTAGTCAAAGTAGTTTTTTCGAATATAGAAGAAAATCCTACAATTTATTTGAAAGAAAGAATACTGAAAGAACAATTCGCTTCAAAAAAAGTAAAAAAAATCAAATTTGACAGCGATAAAAAGAAAATCGAAATACATTGTATAAATCCTATAACTGGTATTTCCGAAGAACAATGGAAGAAAATTCTTTTGAGATTAAGCAAATTTGATATCAGTTTTCTTGATATTAAAAAGAAAAAGTATCATTTTGTTGATTTTCCATATTATCAAAATTTAGATCAACCAGATCTAATAGATCTACTGTTTAAAATATTACCTATTGATTTAGACATAAAATCAGTTAACTGGTACGATAGATCTGGGTATTTTTTAATTAAATATTATAACTTACTTCTTTCTGCTGACTTTCTAAATAAAACAAAAATTAATATCCAAAAAATTTGGAATATCAACATTTTTTTTCAAGGTGCTAGGGATTCTGATGAACTCATATCTTCCCTAAAAATAGAACTTCCTGAGTGGATATTACAACCTAAAATTACAACAAATGACAAAACAATTACATTAGTAGTTGAAAATGACTATACTGACGAAGATAAAGTTGAAGAATTCTGTGATCATTTTAGTCAAACACATTTCGTTCCTATAATTCTTCAATTTAATTTGTCTGTAAGTAGAATAAAGTATATAGTCATGAATAATTTACGTGAGCACGTTGATGTTATTAGAGTAAAAATTTACCCTGAGAAAAATCAAATCTATCTTGAAGGAGTGTTAAAGCGTTCTTCTTCATCTATTGATGATGATATAATTCAGGAAGCTTTAGATAACATAGAAGAGAGAACAAAATACATAATTGAAGCTTATATAAAAACTAACAAAGCAATAAAAGGTGAAACTGTTCATGATATTCTTACAAAACTTAATGAATCTTATGTGTTAACAAATGATTTTTCTTCGGAAGTTATGGATATCATTGACAAAGTAGCTAATCTTGATATCGATAAAGAAATTGATAAACGGTTAAATTTGTGTGAATGGGACTCTTTTAGTATTGATTCTCCAGGAACTAGAATTATTGATGATCTGATTTCCATACAACGTTTAACTCATGATGATAGAGAAGATGAATATTTATTAGGAGTTCATATTGCAGATGTAGATCATTTCATTGGCAGAAATTCAATTTTGGATGATACTATCCGAACTAGAGGATTAAGCATGTATGTAGGAGAATATTTTCCTATGATACCTGAACAATTGATCAAGAAAATAAGTCTAGATGAGAACAAAGAACGTTTAGCTGTCACTATGTTAATTGAAATAACCTTGGAAGGCGAGATAGTAGACTATTGGATTAAAAAATCAGTCGTACGAAATAAAAAGCAATTTAATTTTGATCAGGTAAACGAACAATTAATGGAACATGAAGGAGATTTATTAGAGGATTTACAGATATTAGTATCACTTACTTATCAGTTGAGACATCAACGTATTGAACGAGGAAGTTTCAACTTAGATATAGATTTTGTTCCTAATGATCAAGCTAGTCAAATCGTTTCAGAAATTATGATTTTAGCTAACAGACTAATGGGATTTTACATGCAAGGATTACCTGGTCAGAAAATATTCAGAAACCAGCATATTCCTTCATATGCTTATGTGAGTTTAGCACAAACTCTAGAGTTGTATGGATACAAATTAGATCTTCTTAATAAAAATCCTTTAGTAGAATTAAATGAAATTCTTAGTGAAGCTAGCCAAAAAAATGAGCAACAACTAATTTTTAAAGAACTTAGGAGATATTTGTCTAATGCATATTATAGTCATAATTGTTACGGGTACGAATCTTTAGGAACTCATTTTTATACACATTGGACTTCCCCTTTGAGAAGATACATTGATATTGTCGTTGCTCGTCTAGCAATAAATAATGATTCATATATTGACAATTTAATAGGAATATGTCAATACCAATCTGCTTTAGAACGTTTTAGCAAAATAAAATCTGATAACTATGCTATCCAACTTCAAGTCAAAAAAATCAACAAACTAATAGATAAACCACTGCTAGCAGAATTGTATGGTTTCAATAGAAAACAGATAGTTTTTTTGCTCAAAGATTTAAATGCTTACGCGACAATAAGATTAGCAGGTAATCCTGGAATCATTCTTATGGAAGGAGAAGATGGACTAGAGTTTCAAGGAGAATTTATAAATTTAGGGAAAGAAATCTTTTTACAAATAGTAGATGTTAATCAAGAAAAGCGGGACATCTTTTTGAGATTAGGACTTTTAGAAAAGCTACAAACAGTTCAAAAACATCATTTAAAAGCTAAATTAACATTTTTATCATAATCAAATAATTATGCATCTCTTATTTACAAATTAGTCTACAAAATGCACATTGTATACGCTGTAAACTTAGATTTATTAGTAAAATTTGTTCTTATTAGTTTTAAACCTTAGAATTAATAAGAAAATTTAATTCATTTTTTTTAATAAGTTGTGTGATAAAATGACTGTTGTTAAAGATCAAGAAAGTTTGACAAATATTAGAAGGATTCTTGACGAAAACAAAGTAATGTTTCTTGCTACTGCCGTTGATTCTAATCCTTCAGTTAGTAGTGTTTTTTATGGTTATACTGAACCTCGTGAAGGAGAATTTGAAATTTACTTTTTTTCATTTTTTCCCACTGTTAAACTTCAACAAATTAACTATAACAAAAAAGTTGAATTTCAAATTGCTGATAATTTAAGCAATGGAATAAAAGGAATTCAAGTAACAGGTAAAGCATATTTTGTAAAGGATAAGGAAGAAATTGAAAACAAAATCAAACCGCTAATTAACAAATCCTCTTCCAGTGCTTTTGCAGATTTTTATGGTCTTGACGCTGTAGCCCGATGGGTAAAGATTATTCCCACAAAGATTAAATATATAGATTTTTATAATAAAGAACAATTCAGACACATTGAATATAAAGAAAATCAAAGCTCCTTTGCTGGAAACTTAATAGAATCAGTAAAAATGAGAACTAAACTATGGTTTAGAGCTGTAAGAGCTCCATTCTTCACTGCGTCAATAATTCCAATTCTCATAGGAGCAATTCTTGCTTGGAGTTTATTGAATGAAATTAATTTTTTCACTTTAATTGTAACATTACTCTCAGGAGTGGCCATACAAGGAGGAACAAATATGTTAAATGATTATTTTGATCATACCAGCCGTAATGATGAAAGTAATAAAAATGCAACTCCGTTTAATGGCGGCTCTAGGTTAATTCAGGCAGGGTTAATGTCTTCAACAAAAGTCGGTATCTCTGCATTATTGTTATTTGCTATTGGTACCATTGGTGCGCTTTATCTAGAATTCTTGATCGGTGGACAGATTATTCTTGGTTTATTAGTATTTGGTGTATTTATTGGTCTATTTTATACTGCTGATCCTTTACGAATAGGATATCGTGGATTAGGTGAATTTGCTGTAGGTATAGGATTTGGTCCGATATTTGTTCTAGTCAGCTGGTATATTCAATCTGGTTCAACAGATTTTCTTATCCCATTTTATTGGTCAATCCCAGTTGCATTGTTAATTGCTAACATTTTGATAATAAACGAATTTCAAGATTATGATGCAGATAAGTTAGTTGGTAAAAATACTTTAGTTGTTAAACTTGGGAAACTACGAGCTTTTCAACTGTATAAATCAACAACAGTTTTGGCTTATATTTGGATATTAGCAGGAGCATTTATCTTTTTTGAAAGTGCTATTTTAACTCTGATTGTCTTAATCACTCTTCCCTTAGCAATTAAAGCATTAAAACACATAAGTTCCAACTTTGATAAGATTTATGAATTAATTCCTGGTAATGTTATGACTATCGGTATACATTTTACTGTTGGACTTCTTTTAATTATTGGATTTTTTCTGACTAAAGTGATATTATAAGATTAAAATTAAATCTGAAATACTGTAGAAATTTTTTCTTTATTTTCCTCATGAATTTTTATTTTGAAGTATTTTTCATATATTTGTTTTAATATATAAAATGGAAAATTTAGATTTTTACCTAAAATATCAAAAAATCTTTGTATAGGCAATAAATCAGTTACTATTTTGTCTTCTACTTGTAATAAATGAAGAAAATCAATTATTTCTATTAATTTATAAGAAAAACCACCTTGTTTTTTAAGGAGATCGTATGAACAATTAATAAGATCAATTCCTGTTAAATCATGAATGTTTTTACAAATATTGCTAAAATTTTTTCCCTCATATAAATGTAGAACACCTATTACCAATAATACATCATAATATAATCTGAAAATAGCCAGAAAATGCTCTTCAGGTTCTGAGTAATAATCATATTTAAGTAAAATGATTTTAAAAAGTAAATTCCATCGTTGCTGACCATAATAATTTTTAATTGACAAATAATTTGTTTTTTGTGTTTTGGGGAATATTTTGCAAAGAAACAATTCTCCTGGAATCAATTTATTTCGTACCCACTCTTTTAACTCCCATTCTCCTAACGGTATACCCTTCTTATTCTCTCGATCTATTTCATTCATTAAAAGAATTTTCGCACCTATTATTTTATTATTCTTATAAATTAGTTCTATTTCAGGGTCATAAATCCAATCTATATCTCCTTGATCTTTCTTATGAATTATAATAGGATAAAATTCGCAAATAGGAAAGAAATGATTTTCTGTAAGCCAATTTTGAATTTTAGAAATTTCAAATTCGATAGTTTTTTTCTTATTCACAAAAGACATTAATTTTTTACTATTTAAATCCTGATATAAGTATTTTATTGATTTATCAGGATTAATTGATTCATTAAGTGCATTTAAAGAGTCAAAACAATTGATTTTAAAGAGTTCCAAAGTTTCTAAATGGAATTCTAATTCAGATCTATATTCATTTATTTTTAATATATTTTCGATGATTTTCAAATCATAAGAAATCGAATAATTTCTATTACTCACTAATTTTCTTAGTAAATCTTTTTTGTAGACATTTATTGTCTTAGTTATCAATTTTATTCTTTTTGAAATTAGTTCATTTTCATCAGGTGTTAAATTACCACCAATTGTATCATTTATTTCTATTAAAACTTCAATAATACTATTAAAAAATGAATGCATGTTTTTTAGCTGAAATATATTAAAATTATACTTAGATAAATCAATATTATTAGAAAAATTTTCATATTTTGTAAAAATTGTATCTAATTCAATATAAGATAATGTGAAGATTTTTTTGCAACACAAATCGGTAATTAACGATTGAGAAAAAATTACATTCAAAGAAGTATGAGGTTGAAAAACATTAAATTTATCAGAATTATTGATATTGTTTATAATTTCAATCTCTTTTATCAAATATTGTATAAAAAGATATAATAATTTGTTATTATAAGAAATTTTTCCAAAATCAATATTGTCCAAGCTTTTCTTCAGCTTTAACGATAAATCAAGATAATTATTCAGATCCGTATTCTGGTCTTCTATTATAAAAGCTTTTTGTTCATAATAAAATTCGAATAATAGTTTATACTTGTTAAATAAATCAAGAATTTTTATTTGATTATCCATTGCAAAAAATTTTCCATTTGGATGATATAAATTTTGTGTAAAAATACTTTCATATTGTTACGCTTTAATTAATTTTTAATATAGGAATAAGAAAATAATTTTAATAAAAGAATTATAAAAATAAATACAAAGAGTGGTATTCATTTTAGCCTTAAATATTAATAAATTATAGTTTTAATACTTTTAATAATAAAATTAAAAACGAAATTCAATAAAAAAGATATTCTCTAACTAAATTCTTTAAGAATTCCTTTTTTTATGTCAGAAAGATACTAATAATTCAAAATTCTCATTCACCTACAAAATAGATACAAAAATAACTAAAAAAGTTACTAAGTGCTCAATTATGAACTTGGATAAATCACCAGATACTATAAAAATAATGTTCGATTCTATTGCACAAAATTATGACTTTATGAATGATATAATGACTGGAGGGACTCACCGATATACTAGAAAATTCATGTGCAATCTAATAACCTTTAATAAGAGAAAAATAATTCTGGATTTAGCAACTGGTACGGGAGATAATATTATTTATCTTAAAAAGAATTTTCCAAATACCTTCATTTATGGATTAGATTTATCAAAAAATATGCTACAAATAGCAGTTAGAAGAATAAAAAAGAAAAAACTATTTTCAAATGTGAAATTAATTGAGGGAGATATATCGAAATCACCTTTTGAATCGAATTTTTTTGATTTATGCACCATATCGTACGGAATTCGAAATGTTTTAGATATTCGAACAGCATTAAGTGAAATTAATCGTGTAACCAAAAAAGGAGGATGTCTGATTGTTGTAGAAGCCACTAATCCAACGAACAAATATTTAAATAAATTAATAACATTTCATTTTAGGTTTATAAGTCCAAAATTAGCTCGAATAGTTAGTTCGAACTATTTTGCATATAATTATTTATCTAAATCAATCAGGGCTTTTCCTAACACTAAAAATTTCGTTAAATTAATGAGAGAAAGTAATTGGAAAAAAATTAAGCATTATTCCTTATTTTTTGGATCTGTTACAATTTATCAGGGATTCAAATAACTTTTTTTGAATAAAAATGAATACCCTTTAATATACTACAAATTTCGTAGAACAAAAATCTCAAACTCACTCCCTTATTAAAAATAAGCAAATTCCCCATGTTGATCAACGTAAGTTGTAGTAGGGCTAATATTTTTGCTAATAATCAGACTTCTTTAGATTATTTGAAATAAAAATTCCTCTCTCAGATTTATTAAAGTTTGTAAATATTTTTACTGATCAATATATTAATAAAGAATGTTTAACATAAGAAAATACAAGTAAACTAAGTGTTTTAAGAGATATCCTCATACTTTAATGATGAGAAAGTAGGATATCCTAATTCAATTTACAAAAATTAGGAATCTCTTAGGTTTCAAAGAAATAGAAAAATAAAGATCCAAATATACTGTTTCGAGTAATTTTAAATAAACTAATTGGAAGATAAGGTTAATATGCTTAAATCAAAGACAAGAAAACTGGATGAACCTGAGATAAGGTTTCCAAAAATCAGTAGGATCCTGAATAAGCAATCAGCAACAATATCATTGGTATTGGTTACATTATTGATAGTATACCTAACAATGCTAGGATTGCGAGGACAATTGGAATTTTTAAAGGCTGGAGACTCAATTGTTAAAGGATTTTTAACAATAATGCTTTTTCCAATCATTGTTGGTTTACTAACATGGGCTTACATGGTTGTGTATAGCGATCATAAAAATATCTCAAAAGATAGATTCAAATCACATAGAAGAATATCATTAACAGATAACCGAGTAGGTAATTGGTTAATTAAAAAGCGATGGTTTCAGAGCGTTTTAACAATACCTAATTTTATGTTTTTCCTCCTAATAATAGTGGTAGGAATGTTTGGTTATGGTGGTTATACCCAGTTTAGTGCTGAAGCAGGAACTTATGCTGATGCAGGATTCATTAATGGAGCTACATTTCTAACTTGGAATATCTGGTGGGTTGGAATGATCTTTACTTTTCCCTTAGCTGGTCGGTTATGGTGTACTATGTGTCCACTTGGAACTGTAGGAGAATGGGCTCATAGAACTCATGTTCCCAAACACATGACGGCAATGTCTTTATTCCTACGATATACATCTGCGGCAATCTTTGCAATTGCTGGTGCTATGGTCGTGGCTGTGGCAACTGGAACAATATTTTTTGGAAAAGATATTCAATTTATAATGGGTGCCATACCCACGGATTTTCCTGTCTTCTTTGCAGATCCGTTCGGTTTTATTGTTGCATCTCTACAATATTTCACATTAGCTCCCGGTAATACTTTAACTGCATTTTTTGAAACAGCTATGACTGGTTCCTTTCCAGTTGGTCAAGCTATCGCTTTCCTATGGGCAACAATGACTTTCTTAGGGATGGTTATCTCAGCAGTGTTAGGATTCGTAGTTAAAGATTATTTATTTCAAGCTTTTATTGGAACTCCTTTAGCCCAAACTGAAGATCCAAAAAGACGCTATCCAAAACGACTCTCAACATTATGGATAACAGTAATTCTATTCGCAGGAACAATGATCTTCGATTTTGCTATTGGAATGTTCGTTAATCCATTATTTACAGCTTTTTTCATCTTTTTGCTTATAGCCACAAGTGTAGTGATGGGTGTGATTTATGAACGACGTGCTTTCTGTATGTATGTATGTCCATTAGCTGGTATCATCGGAATGTATGGTTCTACTGGTGCTGTTGAATTACGTAATAAAGATATGGCCGTTTGTTCAAACTGTAAAACTAAAGATTGTCTTAAGGGAAGAAATGAACAATTTGGTGTTTCTTCTATGTCTCCTGATCGAAATGTTGACTTTGAATGGTCTGCTGGATACGCTTGCCCAATGGGTGAGTTTACCATGATCATGGAAGATAACATTGGCTGTATCATGTGTTCTGAATGTCTTAAATCCTGTAGAAACGACAATATTAATATTGCTGTTCGTCCTCCTGGTTTAGATTTATTCTTGAAGAAAAAGAAATCCTTTGACGAAGCTTCTTTAGCTGCAGTTCTTGTAGGTATTACCATGGCAATAATATTATTTGGAGCTCCAGAAATATCTAGTGCACTTCAACCATTATATCCTGCTACTGTAAAACTTTTAGGAGTTCCAGATTTTATTGCAACATATATAATTTTAGTTCTTTGGTTTATAGTTGCTGCATTCGTTGTCCCCATTGGATTATTCTTTGTTGCCTCCTGGTTTTCAATTAAATTCGGTGATATAAAAAATGTGAATGTAAAGGAGCAGTTTACAACATTTGCTTATGCAATTATACCTATTGGTTTAGTAACCCATGCAGCGTTCTGGTTAGTTCGTTTATTTGACCATTCTCCGTCTGCTCTTAAAGTATTGATGGATCCTTTGGGGGGAGAATTCTTTGGTTTCAGAATATATGATGCTACGACTGGTGAAGTATTCTTAAATAATCCTATTACCTTTCCAATAGCTATCATTTATGTTCTAAATCCGTTATTTTCCCTGACACGTGGTGTGGATTTTCCTAACTTATTCCATCCAGATTTTACATTCTTATTCAGAATAGGAATATTATTTCTGGGATTAGCCTATGCCATCTTTGCCGCATACAAGATTACATTAAAGAAATTTGGAACTAAAGACCCCAATCGTTCTTTTAGAATTTTGTTCCCTTTAGTATCTTATATGGTCATATTTACTATGATGTCGATATTTGCCGCTCGATCATGGATTGGATAAGAAAAGAGTATTTTATTCTTACTTTTTTCCTTTTCTGTTCTTAAAATTTTATTTCAACTGAAAAAATTTTTTTAAAAACCTTACATTCTTTTAAATGAATCCAAAGAATTCCTCTCGATCTACAGAATGAATTAGTCATGGAAAAGACAGAAAAGAAAGAAAAATCGAAAAAAACCATAACAGTCTAAGTATTAGTATTAACAATTTCTTTTTGTGAACATTGAAAATTAGAACCAATATAATTAATAGAAGTAATCTTAGTCTAATCCAATACACAGGATATGCTATTACATTTTTTTTTAAATTTCGTATAATAAAAATATTTTTTAATAAAATTCAAAGGATTTACGGGAATATAGGTTAACTAAATGGATGAAATCCAGTAAGAAGTCTTATGAAGAAGATACAGCAATTAGACTATGGAAAATTTAAATTTACTGGAATAATATATTTAATTTAATATTATTTTCTTAAATATTAGAAAGATAAATTAGAAAATTCACTTTTATGTTGATAAATTTCTAAAATAAAGAATTTTACTACCATATTTTTTTTTAAGAGATATTTTTCCTGATAATTTTAGTTTCAAATTTCTCAAGTTCACTTGGAAATCCATTAAACAAATTTATTTAATCTAAAATGCTCTACAGGTGCAAAAAATTATCTTTTCTCTCCAAAAAGAATCTCTTTTTTTAGGTTTCAAAAATATTCTACCAATAATGCCCTCTGTTATAGGTTTTGGTTTAATATTTGGATTTACTGGTGGTACATTATCTGATTTACCTCTATATGTTGTATCCAGTATGTCTTATATCATTTTTGCTGGATCAGCTCAATTTTTAGTCCTAATTCTAATTATTGAAGGAGAACCATTAATTAGTCTTATTGTGGCAGGTGTTCTAATAAATATGAGACACTTACTTTATGGGGCAAATTTAAATAACGTTGTTCGTGCAAAAGGATTAAAGAAATTACTCATGGCCTATTTGTTAACAGATGAGGCTTTTTTGATTACTAGTTTAACTAAAAAGACCCTTGATGAGAAACCTAATTCTTATGATTATTATAATCTTGATGATGTGCTTATTGGTTCTGGATTTACTCTCTGGTTTATGTGGAATGTTAGTACAATAATTGGATATATTATTGCAAAAAATGTAAATGAATTATTGATATTTGAACCCAATTTTATACTTTCAGCAACATTTCTAGGATATTTAATAATTCACTGGCGTGAAAATCCAGAAGAAAGAGCTTTTATTCTTATGTTATCCCTAATTTCTTTTCTTTTAGCATTTTTAATTCAATCCAGTGATTTGATAATAACTGTATTATTATTCGGAATTGTATATTCAGTTAGTCTAACATATATTTTTGATCATCGAAAAGAAAAACAAAAGCTTTTGAATATTAGGAGAGATTAGAAATAGCTGATTATCAGATAAATGAATTACTAACAGTATTCGTAGTAATAGGATTATTCACGTTTTTAATAAGAGCATTATTCCTATTTTATCTTCCTAAATTTATAGAAAATGATATTTATTTAAAAAAAGGACTAGAAAGTGTTCCAAGTTCGCTATTAGTTGTTTTGGTAATCCCTTTTGCATTTTTTGTTGATGCACAATTATTAATTAGGCCCGAAGTTTTTGCAATTCTGCTAACAATCCCAGTGATTTGGATAACAAAAAAACCAGGATCAAGTTTAATTATTGCAATACTAATTTTGGTGGTCTTGAACTTTCTCTTATCGATATTATAGTATAAATATCTCTTTCCTATTTAACTTTTTTGATAAAAAACGATACCAACTCATTATATGGCTCCCATCAATCATTTCTTGGTTATCAATTGCTTGTTCTATTTCTTTTTCGGTGAGCCATAACTGTTCCTCAATGAATTCTCCTTTATCCAATTTCATTTCAGTTTTAGTGAAACTATCAGTAAAATATACCCCAAATTTTTGTGTAGTTCGTGCTGAATGATTGAATATCCCTATTTCTTCAATGGATAAAGCCTTATATCCTGTCTCCTCTTCAAATTCTCTTTTAGCTGTTCCGAGTAGTGATTTATCGCCTGGATCTGATACACCAGCTGGAAATTCTAAACTAATTTTCCTCCACGATGGTCTATATTGTCTAATCATTAAGTATTTTTTTAAAATTTTATTATACGGAATAATAGTAGCAAAAGGAGGAAGATGGTAAACTTCAAAATTAAAAATTTTTCCATTCCCTAACATATGTGTTTCTGAATGAAATTCTCCTAATCCAACTTTTCTTTTTGAAACAGTTTCAATATAACGTGCTTTTGGAGACATAAATATCACTTAATAAAACAAAAATACTATTATTGAGAAATGAAATCGTTTATGGAATTTAAAAGAATTTCTCATCTTCGAAAGGTAAGGGAAATAAGAAATCGATATCCAACATTGGAATCGTCACAGTCATGATATCAGTTACAAATGTGTAATCAGGAGGATTAATTTCCTCAAAGAATGAATTCAATTTCTTTTTACGTATTGTTTGGTGTCTCATTTTTTCTTCTTCTTGAGTAATTAAATAGACTTGTATCAGCTGGTGAGCAATAATAGGGTTTCTAGGTTCCATCTTGTAGAGTTCTAACCATTTTGTTGTGGCATCATGATAATCTCGTTTTTCTGCTGACAACATAGCCATATTATATGTCAGTTCATATCTTTCAGGATGTTTTTTTGCTAATTTTCTTAATATTTTTGTACCTTGAGCTTTACTTCCCTCATAATATGCATTTAATGCTCTTAGAAGCAGAGTATCTGTTAATTCTGGTTGAAGTGCATCCAACTGATCAAGATATCGCTTTGATGTAAAATAGTTATAGTCGTTTAATTCTAATGATGCTAAAATAAATAAAAATATTTTTTCTTCTGGATTTGCTTCAACGAGTTCAGTCCAAATTTCTCGTATTTCCTCTCTTTCCTCTTGTTTGTATGGTCGATTTAACTTTAACCAGGTCTCTCCTTCTTGAGAGAGATTATCGTCAATGATTTGTCTTATTTTCTGATATTGAGGAAATGTATCCAAATTTGTTTTAGTTCTTACTAAATTGTGCAATAAATATGTTAAAATCTTGAAATCACTCTGATCAAGCTCAAATGCTTTAATATATGCCTTTTGTGCTTCAGCAAACTGATTATAGCTTTCAAAGAATCTTCCTAGGAACCACCATACCTTCGGAACATCTTTATAAGATCTAAGTAATTCTTTTAATGCTACACCTTGTTGAGTTTGATCATTTAATAATCCAGTTAAATAAACGCGCATGACATTAAAAACAATATCCTTTTTTGCTGAAGTTTTGAACATTGAGCAATATTGAAGAGCAACAGAGTATTGTTGTTGTTTCCAATAACTAAATACTAAACATTTGTATAAAGTTCTGTTTTCTGGTTCTAATTGAAGTCCAGCCATGAATGTTTTACTTGCTTGTTGATAATCTTCAAGTAAGAAATAGACTGTCCCTAAGAAATGATGAAACTTAGTATCTAGGTCTTGTTGACTTGATACTGCTGCTTCTAGTATTGGTATGGCTTCATCAAGACGATATAATTGATAGAGTGCACGTGCATGTAATAATCGCAATTCCTTGGAAGTGGAAAGTGATCCTAATCCTCTTTTTTCGATTTCATCCTCTATAAATTTCAGACCTTTTTCTGGTTGATTTAATCCATAATAACATTGTACTATTGCTAAGTTTACTTCTGGATCATTACCACGAATTTTTAGTGCAGAAAAATAATGTTCTAGAGCTTTTTCATAATTTGGATCCTTTTTATCGTTTTTGAATAAATTCCCCAAATTTTTTCTTGCTTCAAAGTTGTTCGGTTCGATTGAAAGGATTTGTTTTAGGATTTCTTCTGCTTCTTCTTTTCTCCTTACTGTTTCTTTGTATTCAGCAAATGTAAACAATCCTTCTAAATCATCTGGAAACAGCTCAAAATATTTTTTAAATCGATGAATAGCCCTACGGTTGTCTCCAAGTCTTGCATATGAAGTTGCCAGATGTAAAAGAACTATTTTTCTTTTAGGATCCTTTTCTAAAACCCTTAAAAAAAGAGTTATAGCTTTTTCATAGAGTTCTAATTTCAACAAGCAATCTGCAATTAAAATGACTGCATCAAGATGTTGAGGTTCTTCATTCAAAATTTCTTGACATAATTCAATTGATGCTTCAAAATTATTGCCGTTATACTCTGATTCTGCCGAAGCTAGAAGAATTTCAATGTTCACAGCCAATATTAATAGACCTCCAGAACACAAGAAAAAAAATACTTTCAAAATAGCAGTTTTTTTCCCGATCTGAATTCGCAATTTTAAGCTGGAAATAACGCTTGAAAACTTTTATTTAATGATACATTTATTTCTAAGTATATTAACCTAAAATAATTTATAACGGAATGGGACAATAAATGGTTTCACGACTGTCAATTACTTTTCGTATGCTTCCACTTTATGTATTTTTAGTCATATTAATAGTTTTAAATTTATTTTTAGGAATAAATGATAAGTCATTTGATTATTGGGTTTCAATGATTAATTTTCCAAGTGACCTAATATCATGGTTTTTAGCTGGAGTGTATGTCGTATTGTTATTTTTTTTCTTAGCATACATTCGTGCAAAAATTATCCATTTAAGTTTTTCAGGTTTAAAAAGGGAAATACCACAATCTGATCGTTGGGAGAACATTCAATTTATTTTTGTCTTTTTAAATATTTTAATACCAATATTAATTGGTTTACTACTTACTTTTGTCGTTATTAAACCAGAACTTTTTATTTTACTCTTAAATATTTGGCTGATTACAAATTTTTTACCTGATATAGGCTATCACATTTATTGGTTAACAATATCAGATTAAAAGATTATTTATTTGGCTTAAACATAAAAACAAATGATTTTAATGACTTATTAGTTAATTTCCCATTAGATTCTGAAAAAAAATTGATCCTTTTATTAGTATAAATCATAATTAATTCATCATCAGAAGATAATATTTGTGATAATAAATCCGCTTCGGAATGATTCAAATCTGAATTTAATTCACTTTCACTCCAAGTCTTTTTATTAAGGAGTTTTGCTTTTAAAATCTGCCTGGTTCGCTTTAATTCTTCTTGAGTCATTAATGGATTAATAGCGTCTGTAGATTGAACAAAATCTTTCCGATTAATTATTAAAGATTGATTAACCTTAGTGTATTCAACTTTTAGTGGATAATTAATTTCGATATGATGATTATGATTTAAAAATAATACTGGAGTACTCAATCGAAACATAAATCTAGCTAATCTCTTTACACGATCATCTCTGGAGCTTTTATCTTGTAAAAACAGTAAATCACGTTTTTTTTGCATTAAAATAAAAAAATTGTATAATCGTCCATCTAATAATCGTGTTGGCATTTCCTTTATTGAATTATAGATTTCATCTACTTCCTTCCTGTGGATATCTGATTCATCAACAGAATATAGAACTGATGATTTTGATTTCAACCTTTTTTTATAATCTAGCAATTTTCCTCCAATAGCAGTCCTTACATCAGAATCTTTTAGTTCTTTTAATTTCTCTCCTTTATTTGCTTCAAAATTAGGTTTCTTATCTTTGTTTGATGACTGTTCATTCATTTAATTTACCAGGAAAGAGTAATTATTTTTCTGAATTTGAAAGGAGTTTAGCTTGAGCGAAAACAATGTGTTGAATGTCGCCAATATCTATCCCGAAAGCATCTTGAGTAATGAGTATGAATTGTGTAGGTTCATTTTTTTCCTCTGATAAAGTATTCATTAGTTTTTCCACAATTTTGAATACTTTGTTTTTGTTTTTCATATCTAATCGTTGAGTAAATTCATCAATAGCATGTATAGGAGAATTTGATAGTCCGTGTAATGCTAATATTAAACATTCCATTAGCATAACTTTTTCTCCGCTACTCAGAGCTGTATCATTTCTCCATTCTTCTTTAGTTACTGCTTGCAGAACTAAACCTGCTTTATCCAAATCTTCAGGGTTTATGAATACTCTAGTTTGATAAAATATATCTTTAGAAAGTTCTTGTAGCTTTTCATTCAATAAGATAAAGAAAGGTTTTATAATTTTCTCCCAATCATCTTTACGCTTTTGAATATCTTCTCTAAGATTTTCTAAGTGCTTTCTTCGGTCATCAAAAGTTTCTTGAAGTTCTTGTACCAAATTTTCTTGGTGTTCAAGTCTATCAATGCCAATACTTTTGTTTTTTATCATTGATAGTTTAGTCCTAACTTCAGTAAGCTCATTAACTACAGTCTCTTTCTCTCTTCTTTCTTCTGGACGTGGACCATATGATAAAAGCTCTTTAGTAGTATTTGTAATATTTTCTATTAAAGGTTTCACTGTTTCAGCTAGCTCTTTTACCTTAGAATTTATCTCTAATTTTTTCTTTTCTAAATTTTTCAATTCATTTTCTATTACCTTTACTTCACTCCCTAACTCATTTATTGTGTCTTGTTTTTGATTGATTTCTTTTCTGTAATCTTTAATTTGTTTTTCTGAATTATCTATACTAGAATTTAGACTTTTTTCATTTTCTTGAAATTTTTTTACTTGGGAATTTATTTCCGCAATATCTTCCTCAAGTTCTATCTTCTTACTGAACAATTGTTGGTCATTACTTGAAAAGAGATTAATCTTTGATCTTAATTCTCCCCTAGATTTGACAAGTTTTTGTTGATCTCGTTGTAATTCTGCTATTTTTGATTGAATATTCTTCCTTTGAATCCTAATTTCTTTTGGTTTTTTTGGCTCCTGTAACTCTACCCCCAATATACTCTTAATTGGTTTGGGCGGTCTCGTGAATGATCCAGCAGGAGTGTAAAAATCATTTGTATCCCTAGTTAAGACCGATATACGAAATTCTTTTGCTGCTTCAGCGAGTATTGCTGCAGACTTTTTCTCTGCTACACCGCTATTCATCACATTTTTTAGTGTTAATAATATTTCTGGCGAACCCTCTAATAAATCTGGAGCAAATGAGTAAATTCTGTTATCTAGTTGATGCTTCTTTCTTTCTTTTGCTGAAAATAAGAAAACATGAAATGCGGGTTTTTTGTCAACAAAAACAGTATCGTACAACATCTTTGTCTTATTAAAAGCTTCAGAATTTAAAGCAACGAACGAAAATAAATAATCCCCAATTAATGGTTTTATAGCGTCTTTCCATTGAACTTGGTTTTCTTTGATACGAATTTTCTCAATTATTGGGCCTAATACGTGTGAAGATAGTCCTTCCATTTCTAATTTTTGTTTGAGAATGATCGATTGCTCAATAATTTCTTGTTCATATTTAGAGATTCTTTCATCTTCTTTTTTCTGTTCTTCGTCTAAATTTTGTAAATCTAAATTAAATTTTTCCATATTTTGTTTATTATTTGATAATTCATTGTCTAAATCAGATAATTGGTTTTGAAACTCTTTAACATTATTTTTATTTTTAATTACATAACTCATTTCTTCATGAGCTTTTTTCTTATCAGCTGATAGTGATTTAAGTTCAGTAATTCTCCCTTTTAGTGTGCTTCTCTTATCCTTATCATCTTCACGGTTTTTATCAAGACTTTTTATTTCAAGTTTTAAATTTTCAACATGAAATTTTGTTTTTTCTTTAAGAGAACTATTAACCTTTATTTTTTGATTATTCTTTTCTATTTCCTTAGAAAGTTTTTCATTTGCTTCCTTATTCGCATCGAGGTCAATTTCTAATTTATCTTTTTTATCCTCATTTTGATAAACATCAATCCACTTACGTTCTAGGACGATTTCTTGCTCTCTCGCTTCGAGCTTACTTCGTTGTTGAATATATTCAAACATTGATCTAAAAAGTTCTAAGTTACTCTTCTCTGTTTGTAGTTTTTGTTGAAGTCTGGTTGTTTCTTTTAATGATTCTTGTAACATTTTTTCATTCATTACAATTTGTTCTTTTAGATCTAGTTGACCTAAGTTCTCTAAAAGAACTTGAAGTTTTTTGTATGGAGATTCTTGACTGAAAACTTCAACTGTTTCTGCAATTGTGAAAGTTAATTGGTTTTTCGGTCGAATACCTAAAGGAGTTAACATTCTCCGTAAATCTCGCTGTCGAATTTCTCTAAAAAGTTTATCAGATCCAATAGCCCGAATTACTTTTTGGGGATAGATTGTTGTCCTAAAAGTTATTTTTGGATTTTCTAAAATAGGTTTAAGTGCTGGGATTTCAATATCAAGAATTCTATGACCATTGTATTTTGGATTGGAAACAGTTATTTCAATTACTGCTTTTTTTGGATCTGCATCTGGATGAATTAATGAACCAATTCCTAGTTTTCTTGCACGAGAAGATAATTCTCCAAACGCTAATTGAATAGCTTCAATAATTTGAGATTTTCCAGCTCCATTAGCTCCACTAATTAATAAAATAGGTTTTTCCACATCAATAGAAGTTGACTGATGTGCCATAAAATTATTTAAAGAAATTTTTTGAATAAATAATTTGCCACTAGTCAAATTGATCCACCTATAAAAAAATGAATTTTGAAACAAATTGTAAAGCTATCGAAGTATCGAATTATAAAGTAAATACAGATATTATCTACAGATTATGTTAAAAATAATTAATACTTTAAGAATTGTTACACAAAATTGCAAACAAAACCTAAAGAAAATATAGAAATAAAAAAATTTGATCCTTAGATAAATGAAAAAAAATAAAATTCTTCCCCCTTTATGTCATTAAAATGAAAATATTAACTGCAAATAATAAACGTTAAGTTAGCGATGGTTTTTATAAAATTGAATTTCTTAATTAATTATTCATCAACATTTGTTGTTCCAAGAACAAAGTCAGCTTCCTTCAAGTTTTTCGAGTAATTTGAGGATATCAAGGTCGCCTCCAGCAGGAGGTTGCCAATTTACATGTATAACTTCCACATCCTGTTTCTTTAAGTCATCAGCAAACATTTCAATCCCAATATTGATAACCTTCAGTTTTCTGTTAAACAACTTATCTTTCTCAGTCATTAAAAGACCTCCTCAAAAAGCTTATCTTGTATTGTACCTCTAGTCGCGATTAATGCCGCCAAGCGAGCTGCTTGTGCGTTAGTAGGCATAATTATAACACCTAGGTCTTCTAAAAGTTTTTTTTGTTTGTCAAGGTCTTGATAATCAAGATCCGTACCCACGATAGAGGCTATAACAGGTAAATATCTCCCGTTACGTTTTGTATTTGCTTGTAATTCTTGGATTGGCGATATAAGTTCATTTGCTGGATTATCATGAGATCCATATCCTAGAACGACATCCAAGAGAATAACAGCGGTCTCAGGGTCATTTCCTTCTTTTACAATTCTTTGATTTCGGAGTGTGTAATCAATCATTGGGTGTAGTCTTCCAATTACAAATTCTTCCGCCCCCATGTCAACACAAGTATGGTTCTTGCTTTTAGCTGAATCTTCAAGCTTCAGATGATGATTTAGTGGTGAATTGGAGAACATATCTCCGAGTAGAGGTGTTAGAAGAACCAATGCTTCATAGGAAAGTGTTCCACCAGTATAAAGACCCCGTACGAATTTCTGATTAGAAGACATTCTAGACCATTCTGATTGGGTGGTAGAAAGGATTTCGTCTCTTGATGCAGTGAATAATCGAATGTTTGATTGCTTTCCTTGAACAAGAGCACAAGCTGCGGTGGCTGCATCTTCTAAAGTTGTAGAGACAATGTAGTTTTGACCTTTGATATTTTTAAAGTCACCACCAATAAAATTTACAACAACTGGTTTATTTGAGTGACGAACGATTTTTAAGACTTTTTCACAAATTTCTTGATCAGGAAGCTTAGAAATAAGAACGATAACTTTAGTCTCATCATCGTGTTCAAGACGCTTAATTCCTTCAATCATCATGACACCTCCTACAGTTTTGGAAAGGTCATTTCCACCGGTTCCAATTGCTTGGGATATACCATAACCCTCATTATGAATCAGAGTGGATACTTGTTGTAGTCCTGTACCGGCTGCTGCCACTAATCCAATATTCCCTTGATTGACGACATTCCCAAACCCTAAAACTACATTATTGACTATTGCAGTCCCGCAATCAGGACCCATGATCAAGAGACCTTTTTCGACTGCAATTTGTTTAAGCTCTAATTCATCTTCAAGGGATACGTTACTACTGAAGAGGAAGACATTGAGTCCCTTTTTAAGAGATTTTAACGCTTCTCTCTTAGCAAATCTCCCAGGTACTGAAATCACAACTAGATTTGCGTCAGGTATCTCTCGAAGAGCAGAATCAAGTGTCTTTGGGACTATTTTACTATCGTCTTTTAGTACTCTAGTTGTTAGGAGTCTATCAACTTCAGAGAGCGATTTAGTCATAATTTTTTCATTTGTGGTTTCTAGAGCTATCACAAGATCGTTTGGACCCGCATTTTCGGCATTTTCGTTCAGAAGGTTCAAATCTCTAAGAAATTTTTTGTTTGTAGGTGTAGCCATCACAACACCTGCTTGCAACACTCCGTCGAGCTCAACAATTGTGTTAGAGAGCCTCATTAAAATCACAGAGTCCCGATAAGTATCTTTACGAACAATAACTGTAACCGTCATTTAAAATCCCGTCAATAAATCTTTTCAAAAGTTCTTAAAATCCTCCCTCACAAAAAAATAACTACTTAGCATTAAATATGACCCTAGGATGATTCCAAATACAGTATCAGCACCCGACGTACCACCCAATGATAAGACGTTTCTAACAGAACTCTCAATATTCTTCTCTGAAGTTAACAAATTCTCCATAAGTAATGCGATAGGTTCATTTACATTTCCAATTGAAGCCTCTCTTAAGAATTCTTCACTTATTATTGTAGTCTGTCCTGAGATGGGAGACACAATATCTATATTAATTTTCTTAGTGTCAATTCTAATTTCAGTAAAGTTTTCTGATATATAAAACATACTTATCATCAACCCAAGAAGCATATCATCAGCAGCAGGAGTTAATCCTGGACCCAGCCCGATGAGATGTCTGGTAATTCGTATTATATTATGAGAATGACCAGATTTGATTGCTTTGAGTAGTTCTAAGATGTGAGGTAACACTATATGAGCAACAGATCCCAAATTCTCAGTTTTAGAGACTTTGAGACCGTTTATGCAAGTGAATGCAATTAATTCGCCAAGACCACTGAGATAATCAGAAGCAAGAGCTACATTTCTCAATACCTCTAAACTCGACATAATAGTCTCGATAGGTTGCAAATTTCCTTTGAAATTTTTTCTTGGCTTCCAAATTTTAGTCCTCTCGGTTGATATCACAATGGGACCGACAACTATCGACTCACCGACTCGTATTACTACATCACCTACCTTAATCCCCATAGTTGTTAGATTTATGTGAGTAGGAAAATTCACAAGAATGTTCAATGATCCATGTCCTATCTCTTCTCCAACCAAACTAATTAGATGGTTTTCAAGCACAGTGATGTTTATAACACGCTGAAATATACTATGTATCTTACCTATTATACCTGTTTGAATCCTGTCAGCAGCTGATAAACCTATTGAGTGGGCATTTATAAATAAAGATCCAGTATGATGATCCAAGTAATAATGGGCTAGTTTCGGATTAGTCATTGTAGGATGGTCCTCATTTAAGCTCAGTCCTGAATAATACAAATAAGATTCTCATGAATATATCCCTAAGAAACACCAGTCATCATACGACCGATCTCACTGATCTCTGCATCAGCAACAGGAACAATTCCAACAATTTTTCCCTCATAGAAAACTGCAATGCGATCACTCAGAGATAAAATAACGTCCAAGTCTTCGGAAATCAGTAAAATCGCCATTTTTTTCCTTCTTTCTTCCAATAATTTGTTAGATATGAATTCTGTTGCTCCTACGTCTAAACCAGCCGTAGGTTGAGCAGCAATTAGCAATTTTGGATTTCTACTAAGAACTTTTGCTAATAGAAGCCGTTGGAGGTTTCCACCTGACAAATTTCTAGCAGGAACATCCACACTTGGTATTTTGATGTCATATTCTTCTATTATTCGTTCTGCATGCTTTTGGATTTCATCCTCTTTCAAGAAGAACTGTTTGCCAAATGGCAAGAACCATCGATGTGAGAAGGGGGTCTCGGCATGGGACTCCAGAATCAAATTCTCCGCGATAGAAAAGTTCATCAAAAGTCCTGTACCTTCTCGGTCTTCTGGTATGTCACCAATACCTAGTTTTATTAGTTTCTTGGGTGCGTAATTAGTTACATCTTGCTCCCGAAAACGAATCATACCTGCTGTACATGGTCTCATACCTGTTAGTACATCTGCGAGCTCCTTCTGACCATTTCCTGCCACCCCAGCAACACCCAATATCTCACCCTCACGAATTGAGAAAGAAATATCCTTGAGGGCTTCCTGATTCTTGTCATTCATTGCTTTAAGACCTTTAATGTCGAGAACAACCTTACCTGGTTTGAAACCAGCCTTCTCGTGTTCAGAATGAATCGATCTTCCAATCATTTTCATCGAAAGGTCTTCTAGGGTTGTTTGTTTGATCTCAACTGTCTCAACAAAACGACCACGTCTGAGGACTGTAACACGGTCGCTTATGGCAAAAACTTCCGGTAACTTATGAGTTATAATGACAACAGTCATCTCATCTTTAACCATAGATTTCAGTGTAACAAACAAATCATTAGCTTCCAAAGGAGTGAGAACTGAGGTAGGTTCATCGAGAATTAGTATCCGTGCACCTCGGTATAGAGCTTTTATTATCTCAACACGCTGGCGAGTACCCATAGGGAGTTGTTCTATCTTTGCCTTGGGATCAACTTTTAAGTTGTAGCTTTTTGAGAGATTGAGGATTCGCTGCTCAGCTTGAGCAAGATTCAGGAGAGGTTTTCTAGAAGACTTCATTCCGAGAATAATATTCTCTGCAACAGTCATTGCAGGGATTAGCGTGAAATGTTGATGAACCATTCCTATTCCAATCTTAATAGCGTCTTTTGGTGATCTAAGAGTAACAGGTATTCCTTGAATTCGAATTTCGCCTGAATCAGATCGATAGAGTCCGTATAAAATGTTCATCAAGGTGGATTTACCTGCACCGTTTTCTCCTAGTAAAGCATGAACTTCACACGCTTTCAGATTAAAATTAATATTATCATTTGCTACCACACCCATAAATCTCTTCGTGATGTTCTGCATCTCTACTATTGATTCACCAGGTTCTACTTGATTAATTTTAAAATCTTTCATGTAATCCCTGTAACCTATAACTTTATGCTGCCCCAAAATCTCGAAACAACAGCCTTTAACTGAGTCATTGTCTGTGCCATGTACTCTCATCTAATCAAGATTGAATAAAAAATTTCCCATATTTATTTAGGAATCATTTGATTCTTAAAAAAGATGGGGAAAACTAAGTAGATAGTCCATCATTTTCTGCGTCGTCGCATAACAATAAAAATTCCGATCACTGTTGTTAACGCCATGATGTCTAAAAATTGGAATCCTGGTATACCTGTATTTGTGTCCTTAGTAGTTAAATTTGTTGGATCAGGATCTGCTGGGGGATCATCTGTGACAGTACGGGGAACCACGATCAAACCGCTCTCAATATCCGCTTTAGCTTGATCAACGCTATCTTTCACTGCTTGAGGGATTATATCATCATACTCATGGTATGGATATAGGAAGTTACCGATAGGTAAATCCCAAGATGTTCCACCCAGAACAGATTTTGCTGTTCCGTTTTCGATTCGCTGAGCAACTATCTCCATTAATAGAGGTGTGTCCATTCCAATGCTAGTCATTGTGACATCAGGGGCTAAAGTAGCTTGATCGCCGACCGTTCCGATTACTGAAATATTGTTTTCCTGAACAGCAGCGATTACTCCTCTTCCTGTCGTATCAGCTACTTGGACAATGATATCAACATTTTTTTGGTTTATAAGAGCTTGTGTAATCTGTTTACCAAGTGAGGCATCACCCCAACTCCCAGCTACTCTAGTAAATACCAAAGCGTCATCATTAACACTTTCAACACCGGCTTTAAAAGCATAGAACTCCATTGATAGGTAGGGAAACCACTCTCCAAAAATTACACCCAACCTATTGGTCGTAGTCATCTGCCCTGCAAGTACTCCAGCTAGGTAGTGTCCTATTGTCTGAAACGATGGATCAAGACCTACTACATTATGTGGTATAGGATTGAAGTATTCATTCACCTCTATACCAGGTATCTGTACAAAGAAAGTGTCATTAAAATTATTAGCAACAGGGGGAAATATCAATGTTTCTATAAATTGACCTCCAACCGCGAAAACCACATCATTTTCACTAGCTAGTTCACTAGCTATTCGAGACTGATCGGGAAACTGTACCTTGCGAGATATGCTTATTTCCCAACCATACTTATCTCTCAGAAGGTTCATACCTTGTATTGCTAAATAAGAGAATCCTAGGTCAGTCTCATCACCACCCACCATGAGGGCAGCCTTGAATGTTTGCTCAGGAGAAATTATCTTGAGAGATGACTCACCAGATGGGCCTTCGTTATTTACTATTGCACTGGAAGAACCAGGAACCGTCATAACGAGCATTGATATCAATATGGCGTAACACCATTTCATTTTCATATTTGATCTATCCTTCATATTTATTCAAAATACTTTGAAAACACTTTCTATCCCTTGGATTTGTACTATTACAAATAAAAGTAGGTAAAACTAATTTCATTCGTGATCCAATGTAGGTGAACGTATTTCAACAGTATAAAACTCTTATTTATTGTTATAAAGTTTGTTGCTTATAGCATGAGAGATAAGGTATATAATATAACTCTAGAAAAAAATTATCGACAGAACAAAGGTGATTTGATCATGACAGGTTCTATGGGATCTCAAATTGAAGAAGCAAATAAAGAAGCAGTAAAAAGGATATTATCAGCTGAATGTAACCTCGTTGACATTGATTATGCTGGTAAAGTTGTCCCGGGTTTCAAAAGTGATATGTTCACACATGCAGGTCCACCGATTGAGTGGGAGAGAATGTGTCGAACGCAAAAGTATGCAATTACAAATTTGATAAGGTATGAGGGTTTAGCTGACACAACTGAAAAAGCTGAAAGACTTGCTGAAACTCGAGAGGTCATAATCGAACCTAATCACAACCACGATTCTGTTAGTGGAATGTGCGGCGCTACATCAGCCTCTCTGCCTGTTCTTGTGGTTAAAAATAAGGTTCATGATAACACTTCTCACTGTCTTCAACAAACAAGTTTGACAGCTTTCGGTAATAAGTACGAGACAACTGATGAGCTTGATTTTGTACGAAATATACTTGCACCTGTATTGAAGGCAACTATCAATGAAGCAGGGGGAATAAACTTAAAGGAGATACTTGCCACAGGTATACAGATGGGAGATGAGCTTCATGGTAAATTAGATGCCTGTAGAAATGTCTTTGCGAGTGGTCTATTACCATATATCGTAAAGACAGATTTCCCAAAAGATGTCCTTGCTCAGGTTGGAGAGTACTTCAACTCCCATCAAGGACGTTGGTACGGAGGAAACCTCATGATGGCATCCTGCAAGGCAATGATGGACCCGGCTAAGGACATCAAGCACAGTACAATAGTTACAGCAATGGCTAGGAATGGAGTAGAATTTGGTATTCAAGTTAGCGGACTTGGAAGCAAATGGTTCACCGGACCTGCGGGAAAGATAATTGGGTTCACCTTTCCTGGATATCGACCGGAAGACTCTACATTAGACCTTGGAGATAGCGCCATCTCAGAAGCAAGAGGATTTGGTGCAACTGCAGCACCAGCAGCACCTGGACACGCAAGATTCATTGGAAGGAATTTCAAAGACGCTATTGACCATACTAAACAGATGAAAGAAATCTCCCAAACCGAGGATCCGTTATTTCAGATCCCGTATCTTGACTTCGTAGGCATTCCTGTTGGGATTGACATAAGAAAAGTAGTTGAAACAGGAATTCTTCCTATTGTCAATACTGGTATGGCTCATAAGGAGGGTGGCCACCCTATGATAGGAGGTGGTAGGGCTGATGCTCCAATGGAATGTTTTAAGGGAGCTTTGATTGAATTTGTTGAGAAATATGGATAATAAAACGATCATAAGATGTCGATGATTCTTAATGAATAAGAAATATGAAAATTACTTATCTTATCCTATTGGATTGCTAGTTGCATTTTTTGTCTTCTCTGTCGTTCTTCTACTGTTAGGGTATGATCCGATTGCCAGTTTAGCATCAATACCTGACGGTGCTTTTGGTACTCCCCTCAGAGCTAGTGAAACGTTAATTCGATTCATTCCACTACTACTGACATCACTGGCCTTCTCAATTGCCCTCAAAGCAAGATTTCTGAATATAGGGATCGAGGGGCAGCTTTACATTGGTGCACTTATGGCATATTTGGTAGGTGCTCAGTTAGGCGGAATATTTGGTATCGTCTCAATACCAATTATAATGACAGCAGGTTTCATGGGAGGTGTATTATGGCTGGCACTCCCACTATTCATGAAGATCAAATTGGAAATCAACGAGATATTTCCAACGGTTGTCATGAACTTCATTGCGATATTAATAATCGCTTGGCTCACTTCTGGGCCACTCAAAAAAGAAGGGTCAAATAATCCAGTAACATCTAACCTTCCAGAGTCAACTTGGTTCCCTGAAATATTTCCAGATCCCGTTCTGAGGCTTCACGTAGGATTATTCTTAGTAATTCTATTAGCATTTCTTGTCTATATTATTCTCTTTAAAACAACACTTGGATATAGAATTAGAGCTGTTGGACAAAATCCAAGGGCTGCCAAACATGGTGGTATCAACGTAACTCAGAGTGTGATTGCAGCAGGACTACTAAGTGGAGGAATAGCTGGATTAGCAGGGATGATGGAGGTATTTGGAATTCATCATTTTTTAACTGCGGGTTTTTCTCCTGGTTTTGGTTTTCAAGGAATAGCTGTAGCAGCTTTAGGAAATTTTCATCCTATTGGTATAATCTTCAGTTCCTTCTTTTTTGCAGTCCTACAAATAGGAGGAGAATCTATGCAGAGGAGTGTTGGAGTTCCTGTTGACATGATTATAATTCTACAGGCAGTATTAGTGCTTTCTGTCCTGATAGTTCAAAAATGGATTACTGTGAGGAAATTAACATGATAGAAATTCAACTTTTAACAACGATCATTGCGGGAGGTGTAGTACTGGCGACTCCGATTCTCTTCGCTTCCATTGGAGAAGTTTATGATGAGCGTGCAGGTGTCATCAACTTAGGAATCGAGGGTATAATGACTCTCACTGCCTTCATCGCTTTGTGGGTGACATTTGAAACAGGGGATTACTTGCTAGGAACAATAGCAGCTCTTTGTGCGGGTGCTTTAATTGCAATGATTCATAGCTTTGCATCCGTTAAAATGAGAGTTAATCAATTGATAAGCGGACTACTAATTTTCTTTTTAGCAAATGGAATAGCGAACTTTATGAATAGTGTGGTGATCGAAAACATCAGAAAAAAGACGATCGAAAACCCCTTAGCGTATTCAACAGCAGTTCCAACAGTTAAACCCCTTCAGGCAATCGATATCCCGATTCTAAGCGATATTCCAGTCATTGGAGAGATTTTCTTTCAGCATAATGCATTTGTCTATCTTTCCTTCTTCCTCGCTGTCATTTTCGGAGCAATCCTATATAAAACCACCTGGGGTCTCACTGTTAGAGGGGTTGGAGAAAATCCAGAGGCGTGTGATGCCGCTGGTATTAACGTTAACCGAGTTAGACATCTAAGTGTTATCTTAGGGGGAATAATGGCTGGTTTTGCTGGTGCATCTATTACATTGGGATTCATAGGACTTTATGATAGTAGTATTACTGCAGGACGTGGTTGGATTGCTATCATTGTTGTTATTTTCGCTCGTTGGAGTCCTTACAGGGCCATTGTAGGTAGTTTAATTTTTGGTATAGGGTTTTCTCTATCAGCTAACCTAATAGGTGCGGGTACAGAGATATCGTACCACTTTCTCCTAACTATTCCCTACCTTCTAGCGTTATTCTTAATTTTCATTCAATCAGTTGGTATTATGCCTAGATTTCTTGCTAGAAAAACGAAAGGTCCATCTTCCCTAACTGTCCCCTATTGGAGAAAATGAGTTATAATAATTTAAAATAACTAATCTAGAATTGTTTTTCTTTATTTGAATTAGTATTTTCTTAATTAGATTACCTTTTCATTCATTTATAACCCAAATTCACTTAGAGGTTTATCGGGACATTGGTGCAGTTTAGTATCAAACTAAGAGATATCTATTATGTGGAAAGGATTACGAATATCGACTAGAGGTACTATAAGAGCATTAGTTAAGCAATATCAACAATGCTAAATCTCTAGACAAAAATATTTACCCAGTTTATTAATTCTGTCTATACTAGTACTGGTGCACAACTTATAGATTACAACAACGATTCTCATAAGGAATAGTTTAACTTATCAGTGAAAATTCAGATATAATTAAGTGGAGTAGTTGCAAAAGAACAGAAAATACTCACATTCATGGTGCAAAGGAAATTGTAAACTGTGGATTAAAAATCTTCTTAAAAAAGAGTAAAAAAAGTTTCTAAAAGGTGAAGGAAGATGAATAGTTAGATTTATATTTTCATATTCCTTCTTGCTTACCAAGATAACAACATTCTTGATTAATCAATAATTTATGGTATGTATAACCTATTCAAACCACTTAAATGAAATTAAAATTTTTGTCGAAATGAAAAGAATTCACAAATTCACGAGGTCAATAAATGTCAGAGGATGAATCTGATTCTGTTACAGATATTCTTCCAAGAAAAGAAGTTTATTCACAACTTATTGCAATTTTAACAAATAGAAGAAAATCTACAGAAGGTAATTTACTAATTGGTTTAGATGAGCCATCTTTGCGACAAGTATTAGGAGAGGAAGAGAATTTTCAATCATTGATTGATGAATTTAATGAATATATCCTAGGACTTGGTCTCACTGTCGTGGAGTTCCACTATAATGGATTAGTATGGCGTGCAATTAAATCTCTCTATTCAGCACCGATCGAGCTATCAGAAGAAGAATTAGCTGTTTTAGGCACTATGATTATGCTTTGTGATCAACAGGAACGGCAAAGGATCGAATATACTGTATTAGTTAATTATCTTGTTCAACGTGAATTTTTTACAGATTATCGTATTCGAAAGCTTATACAATCCTTACAAACTAATGGCTATGTAGAACGTGAAGGAAAATATTTGGCTTTTGGTCCAAGAACCTTGATTGAATTTACAGACGAAGCTAGGGAGCAAATTGCTTTGCAAGCTCATGATTTATTGTTTTAAGAAAATGTTCATTCCGTGATTCTTTTAATAAAATGGGTGTTTCTAATTCTTGGGTGAAAATCGTTTCTTTACCAAAGTCTTTGAAATTTAATATTGTTTCCTATTTGTTGTTTAGTAAGAGGTTTGAGGTCTTATTTTGACAAATACTGAGTAAAGTGGCAAATACACTAAAGAATTTTCATTAGTAATGTTCTTGATCATATTTTAGCATTCCAAGTTAATATCAGATTCTTTCATAGTATTAATTTATTTGTAGCTACTTTAATGAAAAAATAGTTCTAATTATTACTTAAAAAGGAGTATTTTTCAAAAAAGAATTGAATCACATTAGGAAATAAGAAGAAATCTACAGCAATTGAAATTTTGATGTTTAAATTTTTATCAATCAATTATTATCTTCATTGACCAGTTCAGTAGTGTCATAAATATCAATAACATATTCATCAACTATTTACCTAAAATCCATTGAATGTATTTTAGGATCCTCCTAAGATATTCTTTTAAAGGAAAAAAGAATAATATTTTTTTCAAAGAGAAATATTCACCTAAACGGAAATATCCTGATCTAAGATGTTTAAGATTGATATAGGAATATTATGGGGACATTTGCGCTCTTCATATAAGACTATAATTATTTCTAGTATAGGATTGATATTTGCATTAGGGATAGTATCCTCAACAATAATTTACTCTGATACAAATAATCCTGCCATTTTTCAAAATGTTCTTGAACAATATAACCGAAATAGGTACGGATATTATTATATGCCACACCCAAATAATCCTTTCCCAGATTATAACCTCAGAGGATATGATTTTATAATTGATGCAAGATTTAATGGATTAAATATTAATGTTTCAACAATTTTTCAATTGATGGAAAGTAAGATTTCAGAAAAAGCTGCTCATTTTCAACTAGAAGATAAAATAAAAAGCGTTAATCTATTTTTAAAATCAGAAACGTATCGAATTGAATTAAATACGTCATTTAAGCAATTAATTCCAGAAACTTATAATTCTGAAAATATTTCTGTAGTAGTATACGAGATTTCTGATGAAATTAAAAGCGAATTAGAAGACCTTGTTGAAAACAGTGGAATAGGAATAGTTCCAACTCAAAATTTAGATTTAATGATATTAAATTTACAGTCGAGAAATGATTTCAAAATTTCAACCGATATTGAAAACCCAGCAAACATTACTCATTATTTAGCTGATAATAAAGTTGAAATAAATGTTTCAGCAATTGCATCAATTGATCAATTATTTTATTCTTCTTATCCCAACACGGTTGAAACACTAATAAGTGATAGGTCATGGGGAAATGTTTTTGCATTTGTACCTAATCTAAAAGAATTTAGTGATAGAATTAAACTTGAAATTGGCTCACCACAATTATATAGAAATTTCTACTTGAGTGGTGGAATTAGATTAAATTACGCTAATTTTAATCCAAATACCGCAATTGCAGATTTGAAGCAACTTGAAAAATTTAGTGATCGAACACGTGATGCAATTATTGCTGAACTTCACCTCTATATTCCCACAAATTATCTAAATTTACAGTTTGAATCCAAATGGGCTTTTGAAATGGCTATTAGTGCTGTTCAATCCATGACATTTGGATTGCTTTTATTTGCAAGTCCAATTATATTAGTGGCACTATTTGTGGCAAATTATTCATTTGGTCTAATTCATAGGAGTATAAAGCAGCAGATTGGTATTTATAAGACAAGAGGAGCAACAGATTCACTAATATTTTTGATGCAGTTAGTAGATTTCAGTTTAATAGTTTTCATTAGTGTAATATTTTCTATGTTACTAGGAGCACCATTGAGTTTACTGATAATTCGGACAGACTATTTTTTAAGTTTTAATAGTGATTCTATTACCTCAATAGTTGTTGATCTACCAAATCTTATAACAATGCTCTTTTGGTTCGGATTATTTTTCGGATTAATAATTAATTCATCAAGAATGATTAAATTATCTAAAATGACTATCGCAGAAACCGCAAATGTAACAGAACAGAGTGAACCTTATTGGTATAAGCATCACCTCGATTACACCTTTTTAATCGTTGGATTGGTAGGTTTCACAATATTATATTTGTCTATTTTTGAAAGATGGTTCGAATTAGGGCCATTTATCTTATTAGGATTACCAGCACCATTGTTATTAATAGTTGGAGCAATTTTATTTTTCAGTAGAATGTTTCCAGAAGTATTATCTAGGATAAGTACTAAAATATGGATAAAATATGGAGGATTAATAGCTCTTTCAATTAAAAACGTTATACGACATAAACAAGCAAGCACTAGGGCGGTAATGCTTATAGCAATCCTGATTACATTTTTAATAAGTTTTTTATCAATACCCTATTCTATGATAGTTTGGAACTATAATAGGGAAGCGTACATACTCGGAGCTGAAGGTGTGGGTAGTGACGCTGTGTATTCTTATTCCAGTTTTGGTCTTGATAATTACTATAATGAAACATTAATTCAATTCTTAGAAGAAAATTATTCCGAATATTTTGATGGTATATCACCATTTGTTAAATTGAATTTTTTGGGTTCAAGCACTGGTTCAATTATTTTAATAAATACTACAACTTTTCTAGATGCAGCGATATTTCCTATTAACCCAATTACTAGAGCTGGGTTAGAAAAGGATATGGATCTACTAAGAGAGAATACATCATCTTATAATCTCTTAATTCAACAAAAAACATTAGAATATCATGGTTTAAAAGTTAGAGATAATTTTACATTCCTCTATTCTACAGATCCAATTAATACAACTAAATTTAAAATACAAGACTCATTCGAATTCTGGCCAATACTTTATTTTCAAAAATATTCGGATTATGAAGGAGAAAACTTTTACGGAATTAGTAGTTTTGACCAGTTTCCTGCTAGAAATTCTTCATTCGTAAGCTCAGTTTTTTATATTGAAAAATCTGGAGTGTATCTAAATTTTAAAGATGGTATAAATCAGACTTTGGTTGCTAGTTGGTTAGAAGGTAATTTTAGTTTATCTATTGATCTGTTATCCAATAGGATGCAAACGTATATATCTAGTACTGACTTTTTAGTTCAGGTTGGTCAAATCAATCTTAATATAGTAATTTCGATTTTAATTGCCACAACGATCTTGTTAATGTTCGCCTGGTTACAAATGATTGAGAGAAAAAAAGAATTATACACCGAACGTGCGTTAGGACTAAAGATTTATCAACTTTTTATCCTTTTTCTACTTGAATCCCTCGTTCTTCTTATTTCGGGACTCTTTATCGGAAGTATTATGGGGGTTGTATTAACAGAAATGTTCGGATTATTTATTACTTTAGGTCCATCGATTCCACCATATTTTTCAATTTTTGCTCTTGATTTAATTTTAGGCTCGTATTCTATTATTCTTGTATTAGCATTTTTTGGTGCACTAATTCCAGCGTTTCTAGTTAGTAGGCAGGATATAAGCAGTTCATTTGCAGGAGAAGGATAAAATAACATGACTTTCGTAGAATTACAAGATGTAATTAAGATTTATAAGCCAGAAAACGAGATTCTGGAAGTTCCTGCTTTAAGGGGTATAGACCTTAATTTTGATGAATCGGAATTAGTTACAATTATTGGTCCTTCTGGATCGGGTAAATCGACTCTAATAAAAATAATTGGTGGGATTGAATTACCTTCTTCTGGAACAATCTCTGTTGAAGGAACAGGAATCATCAATAAATTAAAAAATAAAGATTTAATTAATTATCGACGACAAACCGTTGGATTTCTTTACCAATTTCCAGAAAAAAATTTACTACCTTCGTTGTCTGCCCTAGAAAACGTTATGTTACCGATGAGAATTGTTGGTAAATTACCTCGCAAACCGAGAAAACAAAGAGCTCTCGAATTGCTTTCTGCTGTCGGATTAGCCAATCGACAAGGTCATCATTTATCTCAACTTTCTGGTGGGGAAGCACAAAGAGTTTCCATTGCTGTGTCCTTAGCTAATAACCCAAAAATTGTTTTAGCTGATGAACCCACTGGGGAGCTTGATTCAGAAACTACCTTTAAAATTATTGATTATTTTAAAGAATTAAACAAAAATTATGGTGTAACATTCATTGTTGTTACTCATGATGAACGTTTTGCTTTAATGACAGAAAAAACTTACAAAATTAGAGATGGAAGAATTTATGGCTTACATAGAAGAATTAAGTCATCAATTGATTCATCTATTTCTCCTAGTAAGCGAGAACATCTTATCTACGTTGATCGTCAAGGTAATTTACGGTTACCAGATGAAATGAGAAAAGAAGCCAAAATCCAAAATCATGTAGTAATACGATTTGATAAGGATAAAGGAATTTTAGAAGTAATTCCAAGAAACGATTAAATATTTTTATGAAATGATTGGTATGTCAAACAATATTATTTTGTTATTAGAAAATGTGACAAAAATTTATCCATCTGGCGACAAACCAATATATGCTTTAAATAGCATAAGCCTTCAAATTAAGAAAGGTGAATTTGTTATAGTGATGGGTCCTTCTGGTTCAGGAAAAACTACTTTGCTCAATGTCATAGCTGGTCTTACAAAAACTACTGAAGGACAAACAATATTGAATAATAAAACTTTACAAAAGTTGTCTGATAATCAAAAAGCTGAAGTGAGGAGAAATGATATTGGATTTATATTCCAATTTTTTAATCTACATGATGGATTATCCGCTCAGGAAAATATTGAACTACCAATGATGATAGCTAGAAAATTTAGTACAATAAACCGAAGACAAAGAAGTGAGAAATTAATTCAACTAGTAGATCTCAATCACCGAATAAATAGCCTTCCCCATGAATTGTCCGGTGGAGAAAAGCAACGTGTAGGAATTGCAAGAGCGCTAGCAAACGACCCACAACTCGTACTAGCAGATGAACCAACAGGTGATCTGGATTCAAAAATGGCACAAGAAATTATCGAAATTTTAATAAAACTTAATAAAGAAAGAAATAAAACATTTATTATTGTTAGTCACGATTACGCATTATTACGTAAGGGGATGAGATTGCTAAGAATGGAAGATGGAAGAATAATTGATGATAATATAGTCACAGAAAAACTTATTTCTAACTTTTATGAAGAGACAAATAATTATTTACTAAAATCATTAACCCAAACATCATTCCCGGAAAACCAATCCTGATGAAAAAATCTTTTGTATTAATGGGAATCCCACTATTTAAAACAGTAGAATTGATGATAGAGTTTACAGACGAAGCAAGAGAGCAAAAATTTAGGCAAGCTCACGAATTATTGTATTGAGGCTTAGAAATATGAATAAAGAAGACACAAAACCTTCTGATATAGCAGTACGATGTGTTGCAGATGGAAAATTAAACATCATGACTAATGCTATTATGAAAGAATGGAAACAATGTAATACCTGTTCTTATATCATCTGTAAAGAATGTATTGAAGAATTTCAAGAATATAAAACAATTAGCGGATCAATAATATGTCCAGGATCTTCTTTCAGACGAAAAACTCATAATATGGATTTAGGAGAAATTAAAATGGAAGAAATATTGTTAATTGCTAAGAAAAAGCAAATCAAACCAGTTACTGGACTATTAATACAAAAGGCTTTTTATCAGTCATCTAAAATCCAAACCACTATAGAAGATTCTCTTGATGAGACAATGATTATGCTAATGGATGAAAATATTAATCCTAATGTTAGTGTTAAACAAGAAGAGTGGTCTAATATGGGATCAGTATTAGTAAAGAGAAACAGAGGGAAATATTTAATGTGGGAGAGATTGGAAGGATATTAATTAAGGGCCAGACCTATAGATTTGATTCGACTTATTTATTCAATATTAGTAATAGTTAATTAGTTTCATTCAAACTTCTAATGTTAAAATGAAATTTCTCTTAACTCTATCGATCAATATTTCTTTCAAAATTTCTCGATTAACTTTCTTCTCCTTTGAAGTTTCAAAGATGAGGAAGAAAATCATATAATGAGCTTGTGTTGTGAAAGGATCACGTGTAAAATGTCCTCCACCCTCTTTAGATCCAAAATGTACACCTAGGACTGAACCTTCATCAGTCAGCAATTGCATAAAGTGAGTTTTCTGAAGATCTAGCATGCTTTGTTTGTATTCTGGAGGCATTGCCTTTGGAAATTCTTGCAGAAACAGAGCAAAAATCTCATTATAGAACTCGTGTGGTAAAGATACGTAATCCTCCCCTAAAAGATATACATATTTCTTATAAACCGAATTTATGTCAAGATTTGGATTCGGATTCCAAGTAATCTGAACAAATATATGCATATCAGGAATATTTCCTTTTTTTATCTTCATTATCTCAAATATACTCTCGAGCATTGTTGCATTTGCATGAATAAGCATATATTTCTGACTGTCAATGATTAAGGACTCAATTTGATCTAAGAGTCTTTTTCGACCTTTAAGGGAATAATAAGCTAAGGGATTTAATGAACCATTTTGTTTGGAATCTTTACGGGCTTCTTTTAAGAGATCTTGAAAAATTTTTATTGCATCATCTCGTGGTTTTGTAATACCCTTAATTAATAATTCGGGAGAGGTGTGAGATAATCCATAAACTTTTTGCTTTCCTTCTTGATCAGATTCGACAACTAAACCATTATTAATTAATTTTTCTAAGCTAGAATAGATAGTAGTACGCTTAATTTCATTTTTACCTAATTTTTCATGAAGATCAGGAGCTGTACTTTCACCTCCCATCTTCATTAATTCAATTAGGATTTTTCCTTGTACTAGTGTTAAACCAAGATTTTCTATGACATCTTTTAACTGTGATTCATCTGGCATTTGACTATACCTTTATTTCATTTCTCTCAATACCGTGACATAATCTGGTGCAACATCAGAAATCCCCAAAAACCATGCATACCGTTTTCTATCTAGTATTATTACAATAAGAATAAGAATGAATTGTAATATGGCTCCAACTTCTTGAAACAATAAATACGCACCAATAATACCCAATAAACCTCCAGAAAACAATTCATTGAGTATTCTAGTCCAACCTGGAATGTTGACAGGACCTTCTTTCTTTTTATCACCTGGAAAGTTAAATAACCCTAACAATAATATACTAAGGAGAAATATTAAAATATAAAGGATATCAACTGTAAATGCAAGGATAATAAAATATCCCCAAGCTGTAAGTTCCATTAAAAATCGAAATACCGGTGGTAAAAATATTGCTTGCTTTGTTGTACTCATAAAAACACCATACCAACATTAATTAGCTTCAATTCGATCCTTTAACGCTTTATTCATTCTATTGAAACTATTTTGAGTTTTTTTACCTATTAATTTTAATATTGGCCATACTAGAATTCCTTTGAATTGTTCTTTGTGCACAAATCGTATTTGATTTTCATTAATCTCTTCAATTTCGAACATGTGTCTTCCATCAAATATTCTGGGAAGGAATAAACGTCCTTGCCAATGAAATTCCTTATTAGGATTTAATTTAGTTACTGTTGGTTTAAAAGTTGTTCCATCAATATTCGCCTTTAGTTTACTTCCTACTTCAAGTTGCTCATCAAGAACTGTAATTTATTTCAAAAAGGGATTCCAATCAGGAAATTTTTCAAAAGCCATTAATTCCTTCCAAACTTTTTCTGCTGAACTGTTTATTTCTATTTCAGTTTTTATTTCCGCCATTTTTTTCACGTCTTTCGCTTTAGTTGTCGTTTTGTGACAACTTCTCTGCTAATTTATGTTATTGTAGGTTTGCCTTATAAATATATTGTTTTGTTGTCAGATAATGACAACGAAAATATAGGGTTTAAATTTTAATTTGGCTTACGAAAAAGGTATGAAATTGATTATATAAATAGAAATAGTATCAAGTTACAAGAAAGATCTTTAAGTGTAACGGAAAGCATATAAGATAAAATAAGCTAGCAATTATATATGAAAATAATATCGATCAATGTTGGTCTACCTCGTAAAGTTATGTGGCAAGATAATGAAGTTGAAACTGCTATATTTAAAGAACCAATTAAGGGAAAGATTAAAATTAATAAATTAAACCTTGAAGGTGATCAACAAGCAGATTTAAGTGTACATGGGGGTATTAATAAAGCTGTGTATGCGTATTCTGCTGAATATTATATGTTTTGGAAAAATGAATTACCTAATACCAAGTTTCCATATGGCGCATTTGGAGAAAATCTTACTACTCTGGGATTGAATGAAAACAATGTGAATATTGGAGATATTTTTCAAATAGGCACTGCAAAATTAATGGCTGTTCAACCCCGCCTACCTTGTTATAAGCTTGGAGTTAGATTTCAACGGTTAGATATGATTAAAAGATTTTTAGAAAGTAAAAGAGCAGGAATCTACTTTAAGGTCATCGAAGAGGGGGAGACAGCTCATCTAGATGAAATAAAATTAATTAAAGAGGATGAAAATGCTGTTAAAATATCAGAAATTACACGATTATTTGCCTTTGACAAAAATGATTTAGAATCATTAATTAAAATTGTTAAAGTTGAAGCTTTACCCGAATCATGGAAAACTTATTTTCAGCATCGAATTGATAAACTTAGTAAATAATTGGGTTTCTTTAAAAAAAAGGTTTAGCCCCATTTTATGGTTATTGCATTCCAAGCCCATCCTATACCTGCAGCGGTTAACACTACAATATCTCCCTTTTTAATTTTCCCTGATTCCAACCCCATCTGTAAAGAAATAATACTATCGTTTTGCCCCATATGGCCTAAATCATCAAAGTAAGTAGCTTGTTTGTAAGGATCAACCCCCAGTTCTTTAGCTACAAATTCGAATGCACTTCGTTTCATATGTAATAAAGCTAAATAATCTAGATCGCTTCTTGAGAAACCACTTTTTTGTAATGAATTATCAACCACTCTTAAAAAATTCTTCATAGATGCCTCATCTAATCGTTTTTTCAATCCTTCTGGGTCTGATACATCTAAAAATTGGAGTCCTTTTTTTAATGTATCTTCAGTGGTTGGAATCACCGTTCCACCAGCAGGCACATAGACATCATCGGCAAATCGTCCATCAGTTATAATTTCTGCCTCAAAAATCAAATTTTTATCATAATCAGCTCTCATAAGAATAGCTGAGCCACTTGCGGCCAATGCATACATAAAACGTGAGCGTGGATTTTTATAATCGATCAAATCACTGTTCCTGTACCCACTAACAATTAGAGCTCGTTTATAATTTGATGTAGTCATGAGTGATTTAGCAATCATCATTCCAACAATAAAGGTACCACAGCGTTGATTAATGTCAAAAGCCCAAGCATTTTTAATATTTAGTTCCTTTTGAACTTTTATTGCATAAGTTTGCATTGGATGTTCCGCATGTACCTCACCTGCCCAAATTATTAAATCTATATCTGTTTCTGGATTAATTGCAGCTTTTACAATAGCCTTACTAGCAGCATTAACTCCCATTTGTACTGTATGGTCATGAGGACCGGGTATTGATTTGCTTTTTAATCCAAATTTTTCGATTAATACTTTCTCTGGAATTCCTGATTCTTCAGATATGTATTTCGCAGTATGTCTTTCCTGAGGAATGTATGTCCCTAATGCTTCAATTCCAACATTTACCCGACTCATTTAACCACATCTTTAAGTTTTTAGTCTCATAATCATAACAGTAGCTTCTCCATCTAATACAACTTCTTGATTTTGATTAGTACAAGTAGTTCGAAGCACTATACGCTTTTTTTCAGCTTGAAGTTCTTTTACTTCGACTTCAGCCTTAATAGTATCACCTATCTTTACTGGTAATTTAAATTTAAACTCTTGTTTTAAATAGACAGTTCCGGGTCCAGGAAGTTTGTTAGCCAACAATGTGCTAATATAAACTCCTGTGAGCAAACCATGGGCAATTCTTTCCCCAAAAATAGTTTTTTTTGCCCATTCATTATCGAAATGTACTGGATTGTAATCACCACTTAGCTTTCCAAAAAGATCTACATCTTCACTGGTAATATTATGGGTTAATTCAGCTTTTTGTCCAATTTGAATATCTTCATATTTAGCAATTTCCATCTTTATCGCCTTCATTTAATTATTCTGAATTTTTAAAACTTTTTTTGACTTCTCTTCGCAAAATTTTACCTGCTGCACTTTTGGGGAGTTCTTTATAATACTGAAAATATTTTGGATGTTTATATCTCGCTAATTTATCTTCTAAAAGCTGTTTCAGCTCATCATCCGAAATTTTATTCCCAGATTTTGTCGCAATAGCAGCCACACCAACTTCTCCCCATTTTTCGTTTGGTATACCAAATACTGCGACTTCTAATATATCAGGATGTTTATAAATGACTTCTTCAACTTCTACAGGAAAAATATTTTCTCCTCCTGAAATATACATATCTTTTTTCCTATCCACTATATAATAAAAGCCTTCCTCATCTTTTTTTGCTAAATCTCCTGTATGAACCCAACCGTTTGAATCTATTGTTTTATTTGTTTCATCAAGATCATCCCAATATCCTGAAAAAATGTGGGGACCTCGTAAACATAGTTCACCGATACTACCTTGAGAAACAGTATTATTTTCATCATCAACAAGTTTCATATCACAGTGAAAAACTGGGAACCCAACTGACAAAGGCTTACGTTTGATATCTTTCTCTGGTAAATAGAAGTTATTAGGCCCTACTTCTGTAAGTCCATAGCCCATTTTAAATTCTTTTTGTCTTTTCCAATATTTTTCCATAATACTTAATGGGCAGGGGGCTCCTCCACTGATAAAAACTCGAACTGAACTCAAATTTGCTTTAGAAAACATTTCAGATTCTGCTATCATTTGAAACACTGTTGGAACTCCTATAACTAAAGAGCATTTGAATTTTTCTATTACTTCAAGTGTTCTTTCAGGATTAAAATCACCCATTAAAATATTAGTACCACCCATATGATAAAATGGCACAAACAACACATTCCATCCCCCAGTATGGAATAATGGAAACATTAATGGTTGAATGTCGTCTGGTCTGATTCCCCAGGAAGTGATAGTATTAACGGAATTCCAAAAAATTAGACGATGAGACAATACTGCTCCTTTAGGTAAGCCTGTTGTTCCGCCTGTAAATAGAATTAAATGAGGATCATCGAGACTTAAATCTTGGTTATTTTCGAATTTATCATCTGCTTCAGTAATGAAACTATTTAATTGTCGATCATTATTAATAGGATTATCACCCATCGCAATGAAATTTTTCACTGAAATTTCTTTTTTTATCTCTAATACTTGATTATTTAGAGAGGTATCATATATTAACAATTTTGGAGTTGTTTTATTGATTTGATATTCTACTTCTGGATTTGCAAGTCTGAAATTAAGCGGAACAAGAATTACTCCTATCTTACTTGTAGCTAAAAACAAATCAATAAGTTCAATTCTATTCTTAGAAAAAACTGTTATTCTATCCCCTTTACTTATTTTTTTTTCTCTTAGAACATTGCAAAGTTTATCTGAACGTTTATTTAGTTCATTGTATGTATATTTCATACCGGTGATGTCATCAATTAAAGCTACTCGTTCGGGTGATAATTCTGCTCGCTTTTCAGCCCAATTTCCAACCCATGTCCAAGAATTTTCCATTTCAGTCACTAATAATTTGTTGATTTAGTTATGATAAGTCTTTTCCATTTATTAAATCTAATTCTGTAAGTTATACCTACATAAGTTCCGTTATTAGGCTAACCTACAAAAAAAATACTGCAATATCTTTTTAAACAAAATAAAATCTTATCTGTTGACTTTAAAAAAAAATTGAAGCATTTAGGGAATTTCTTGGCATAAATGGGTTTAAGATATACTCAAATAACAGTATTCTCAACTATACAAGTGAATCGATAAATGTTAAAATTAAGTAAAGTGATAAACATGAAGAAAATTAAAATTGAAGTAATATTTTTTTTAGCACTGATGACTTTTCTAAGTTTCGGGGCTACACCTGCTGCTCCGGCACCAGAACAGGCAGATCCTATAAAAATAGGAATTTTCACCCCTGAAACAGCTGGATTGACTCTTTATGGCCCTTGGACAAAGCAAGGTTTCGAATTAGGTATGATTTATGCAACTGGAAATACTAATCAGACTCCTGATGGTCGTCCATATGAATTACTCTATTATGATACTAAGGGATCATCTACTGATGCTTTGCTAGCTCTAACTAACGCAATAGAAACTGACAATATTGATATTATTGTTGGTGCAACTTCTAGTACTGTTGCAACAGCCATGGCTCCAGTAGCTGAATCCTATGGAAAATTATATTTCGTTACTCCCGCTGCATCCTCGAGTATTACTGAAGATCCAATTTTCAATGAATATGTCTTTCGAGTTGCACGTAATAGCTGGCATGATGCAAAAGCAGGTGTAAAATTTACTTGGGATACAATGAATGCTCGTAGTTATGCTTTCATTGCTCCTGATTATAGTTTTGGTTGGGCTGGAATTGCTTCAATGCAATCAGAAATTATTGATAGAGGTGGAAAGATTGTTGCTACAGAATATGTTCCTGCTGGTGGATTTGGAGCTTCTGATATAACTCCGTATTTACAACGAATTGCTGATGTTGATGCTGGAGTGGGTGTTGATATGTTAATGATTGTTTGGGCAGGATCCTTTGCTGAACTATATAGAGATCTCGGTTTAGTTGGTATTCCTACTTTGATGAATGTTAGTAGTGGTGTTATAGATGTTTTTTCAATGACTTATGTTGAAAGTACATTAACTTTTCCAGATACTTATATTAATGCTACTGGTTTAGCTGTATATGGGTATGAATTACCAAATAATCCTGTCAATGATTGGATGGTTCAAGCACATATTGATAGAAATGTTATCACTAACGCACACGTTGGTAAAACCTATCGTGTTCCAGAATTATTCACTGCTAGTGCTTTTGGTACTGCACAATTCGTGGTTAATGCAACTAGTACAATAATAAATTTAAATGCAGGTGCCATGATTTGCCATCTCGAAGGACTCACTATCACAACCCCAAAAGGACCGACATATATGCGTGAGCAGGATCATCAGGGATTAGCAGAAATGTATATAGCGAAGGTCGTGAATGATACAAGAGTATCGTCAGAAACTTACAATCAACTGATCGGTGAACTAGTGGAGACATTACCAGCAGATTCTGTAGCCCCACCGATTTTAACGGAATATGTACCATGTGGGGGAATACCTCCAAAAACTATAACTATAACTGGAGAAGGTACAACATTTGTATCGACACAAGCTGGGTCTACAAAAGTTGATACTTCCATAGAAACAACGACTGTAGAATTCGGACCAATAGTATTTATTGGATTTGGTCTTATCGCTCTTGTGCTTTTAACCTATAAAAGAAGAAGGTAATAACTTTTCTATTAATTTTTTCTATATTTTCAACCCCAATTTTATATCAATTAATAATTTCAATTTTCTTGATAAAAAGAATTTTCAATCATACTTTGATGAATAATAGATTTATATAGAACAGATTTAACCATTCTTAACATTTTTAAATTGCTTAACTAAGGAGATTTTATGGTTACCTCAGAAGGATTCATATTAAGAACTAGAAACTTATCTAAACATTTTGGAGGATTAATTGCTGTTAATAATGTCTCATTGGAAATCGAAAGCGGATCCATGAAATCTCTTATCGGACCAAATGGTTCTGGAAAAACAACTTTTTTTAATTTAATAACAGGAGTACTTCCATCTACTACTGGACAAATATTTTTTGAGAATGAGGAGATAACCAATCTCCCTCTTCATAAAAGAGCCCATAAAGGAATTTCCAGATCTTATCAGATAACTAATATTTTTCCAAATTTAACTACATTTGAAAATATTCGTTTAGTTATTCAAAGCCATTCAAAGAAAAGACCAAATTTATTTCAGAGTCTAAGAAGAGCAGGCTCCTATGAAGAAATACATGAAGATGTCTTATACTATGCAAATTTGGTTAATCTAGATCCTTCAAAGTTATTTATACCATCATCATTACTTCCTCATGCAGAAAAAAGGAAATTAGAATTATCTATGGCAATTGCGAGTCGTCCAAAACTATTATTACTGGATGAACCAACAGCGGGGATGTCTGTAGAAGAAATTCCTGAAATGTACGATGCCATTATGCGTATAAAACAATCTTTTGCAGAAAAATTAACAATTCTTATTGTAGAACATAAAATGGATATGGTAATGAAGATCTCTGAAGAGATTATTGTGTTTTCCAATGGTTCTTTATTAGCAAAAGGAAGTCCTAAAACAATTCAAAATGATGAAGAAGTCCTTTCAGCATATTTAGGAGGTTTAGATAATGAATTTTCTTGAAGTAAATAATATCGAAGTATATATAGGTTCTTTTTATATACTTCAGGGAGTTACATTAGGTGTTAAGAAGGGAGAAGTTACTGTTCTTTTAGGAAGAAATGGAGCAGGAAAATCAACAACAATGAAATCTATCCTTGGGCTTCATCCACCAAAAACTGGAACTATTACATATAAAGATTCATATATTCATCATTTGCCAGCTCACCGAATCGTACAGCTAGGAATTGGTTATGTGCCAGATACAAGAAGGATTTTTGGCACTTTAACAGTTGAACAAAATTTGATCGTAGCTATGAGAAAATCCGAAAAAACTAGAGAAGAGCGTATTGATTATATTTATGATCTCTTCCCTGATTTACGTAAATTTCGGAATCAAAAAGCGAAATCTTTATCGGGAGGACAACAACAAATGTTAACAATAGGAAGAGCATTATCTAACGACAATGAATTGCTTTTGATAGACGAACCAACTGAAGGTTTGAGTCCAAAATTTGTTAAAATTGTTATGAACATTCTTCAGCAAATAAAAGATCAAGTCACAATACTTCTTGTAGAACAAAATTTCAAGGCAGCAACTAGTATTGGGGATAGCTATTATATTATGGATGATGGAAAAATAGCCTATCATGGTTTAATGAATGAATTAATTGATAATACTGAGTTAATCACAAAATTCCTTGGAGTTAGAGTTTAGGAGAATAATAAAATGGAGACAACAGAAATAACCAAAAAATCTCGATTCTTTGATGGAAAAATTCTGATTTATGTTCTAGTCGTTGGAATTCTTGCAATTATTTACTCATTATTTGTAACCGACTTTAAATTAGATTTATTCAGTCGCACGATAAGTCGGGCAATAATCGATGGATTAGCATTTAGCATGCTCCTCTTTTTGATGGTATCTGGTTTCTATTTAATTTTTGGGCTAGCTGATGTTATAAATTTTGCTCATGGAGCATTTTTCATGTTAGGAGGATTTTTAGGATTTGAATTATATTTGTTATTCGAGGATTTGTTGTTAAATCTAGAAATTTTTAATTCTAATTTATTTTTATTATCTTTAGTAACATTTGTACTTGCTATGATAAGTACAGTGATAATTCTAGGAGCTTTAGGAGGAGTAATAGAAATTACAACCATTCGAAAATTGTATGGACAACCACTGAGTCAAATATTACTAACTGTTGGATTTTCATTTATAATCATCAAATTAGTCGATATTATTTGGGGTCCAGCTTCTAATGTTTATTTTATTGTACCTAGTAGCCAAACACAATCTTTCTTTATGTCTGGTATCATAACTATAACAGAAAATCTAAGATTTGATGTATACAGAATATTCATAATTTTTTTAGGATTTTTTGTTGCTATTATAATGTACCTAATTTTCAGCCGGACAAGGATCGGATTATTAGTTCAAGCTGCAATAGAAGACTCAGAAATGGTTGAAGCGTTAGGAACAAATGTTAAGCGAATGCTTACTCTAGTATTTATGGCTGGAATTGCCTTAGCTGGTTTAGCAGGATTTATTTTGGTACCTTGGTTAGGAGCAAATCAAGCAAATGCTACAACCTATTTATTATACGCTTTTGTAATAGTTGTGGTTGGGGGGGCACATTACGGTAAATTTGAAGGAACGTTTTTCGGATCGCTTATTGTTGGATTAGCCTTCAAATATACTGAAATTTATTCACCTGATTTATCATCAATTATTACGTTTCTAATAATGGCGTTAGTTTTAATATTTAAACCTGGAGGATTGACAGGAGAAGCGTAAAAATTTTGTTTTTTGAGAGGATTAATAATGAATGTGAGAAATAAATTAAAAAACTTCAATAAGACAATTGATGATAACAAGACTTTTGTCACTATTATGGCTGTCCTCTACTTTTTACCTTTATTAACAACAAATACTAATTCTTCTATCAGAGGTTTTTTATTCCTACTTACTACAGTTCTTATTTTTGGATTATTAACCCTATCCTTTGAATTACAACTGGGTAGAGGAGGATTACTTAATTTTGGACATGCTGCTCTCTTTGGAGTCGGAGCTTATGCCGCTACATTCTTTTTAGATTATTTAGAATCATTAAATTTACCGAAGGAAGTAATAATTAACTTAGGTATAGTACAAATCCCCTTTTCAATATTTTTATCTTCATTATGGTTCTTTGGAATAATAATAGCAATTTTAGTTGGATGTTTTATTGGATTAATCATGGGATTGACTACGAGCAGGATGAAAGGAACAAGCTTTGCATTTGTAGCATTAGCATTTGCAATGCTTCTTTTCTCTTATTTTGATAAGAATCCTGATCTTTCAGGAGGAGAAACAGGTTTACAAGTAAAAAGCCCGAACATGTTTACCTCTCTTGATTACTATCTCCTATTTGCATTAATTCTTGTTCCAATAATTTTGATTTTGTTTCTCTTAGTAATAGGAAATGATATTATTAAGCGAAGAGGAATGTTTGGAATAGTTTCATTATCTCCAGATCCATTAATGGATCCGAAATACTCATTTCACGAAAATTATCAACCAAATTTTTTTCAAATTAATCAAAAAATAATTAAAATAATGATTTTTATGTTAGTCATTTTGATTATTGGAATGATTTTTGTTATTGAAGTAATTCCAAACTTACAGGGTATGATGGAAGCTCCAAGCCAAGATAATATTTTTTGGATTCCAGTGAACTATTATTTTGTTCTCACAAGTTGTGTATTAGTATATTTATTCGTTAAAAAGCTTGTACAATCTCCTTTTGGTCGTGTAGTCGCTGCTATATCACAAAATGAAGAACGAGCTAAAGCTTTAGGGTATAATGCTTATTTGTACAAAATAATAACAATGACAATTAGTGGAGGAATTGCAGCATTTGCCGGTGCGTTGTTTGCTCCAACGAATAGACAAATCGATCCTGAAATAACCCTTGGTATCGGAATTACTATCGATGCCATGATTTACAGCATAGTAGGTGGCTTAAACACCTTATTTGGACCTTTTATGGGAGCAGCATTAGTAATAATATCGGAATTTCGTTTAGCTGAAATAATTGATCTTTTAAATTTGAGGATCTTTGATATCCATATCACAGGAGAATGGTGGGCAGTATTTTTAGGAGCTATATATATTTCAATTGTTTTATTTTTCCCGTTTGGTGTGGTGGGAACTCTTCAAGTACGCTCAAGAAACATTGCCAACCATCTTAGAAGAATAAGAATCACAGAATCTGATTATTGGTGGATTGGATTTATAAGTTTAATCCTAGTTCTTTATATTTTAGTAAATTTTGACTTGTTTATTGATGATTTAACAAAATTTTTAGGTAATTAATTGGAGATTATTCATTTGCCATATATTAAAACCATTCGTATCTATTATGAAATTCATGGACCAGATGAAGCTCCTCCTTTAGTTTTGATCGAAGGCATCTGGCAAGATTCTTGGATGTGGTTTCGTCAAATCCCAGATTTTTCTAAGAAATATCGATGTATTGTCTTCGATAATCGAGGTATTGGCCGTACATCTAAACCGGATTCGCCATATTCAATAAAAATGATGGTAGATGATATTTTAGCTCTATTAAATGAACTAAATGTTCCTAAAGCACATATTCTTGGGGTTTCATTTGGTGGTTTTATTGCTCAACAATTTGCCATTTCTTATCCAGAAAAAACTATAAGTTTAATCATTGCCACAAGCCACTTTGGTGGAAAAAATTATATTCAGATGGAGAAGAAAGATTTAGCTCTAATGGTTGCTTCACAGACTGAAACCATATCTAAAGAACAAGCATTGGAGATGAGGCTTAGCGTTGGACATAGTGAGGAATTTTTAAAATCTAATAGAAAACTGATTAACCAAACATTGATTTGGAGAGAACAACACCAAGCTCCAGATTATTCAAGACTTCATCAGTTCCGTGCTGCGCTAGATGTTGATTTAGAAAACGATTTACATAAAATTACTTCTCAAACATTAATTATTCAAGGTACTAAAGATAAATTAGTCCCTCCTGAAAATGCTAAACTATTAAATCAAAAGATTTCTAATTCTGAGATTTTTTATATTGAAGGTGGTCCCCATTGGATTTCAATAGAGAACTTTGAAGAATTCAATCAAGCTATATTAGAATTCCTTAATAAACAATAATAAAAGTATTTTTTATTTTAAATGAAAAACTTTTTGAAATGAGAACTGCTAAATGGATCGATCTGCTGTCATTTCAGGAATAGGAATGTATGTTCCAGAAAAAATTATTACTAATGAAGATCTAGAGAAACAGTTAAATCGTCCTGGAACAGCGGATTGGTTAGTTAAGAATGTAGGGATTAAAAAACGACATGTGATGTCTGACGAAGAAACAACATCAGATTTAGCTGTCAAAGCATGTATAAAAACTCTTGATGATGCTTCAATTTCCGCAGGTGATGTTGATTTAATCATTTTAAGTACTGATACTCCAGATTATATTTCACCTGCTACTTCTGTTGTTATTCAGTATAAAATAGGTGCTAAAAATGCAGGTACTTTTGACATAAACAGCGCTTGTGCAGGCTTTGTTAGTTCTTTTGCAACTGGGGCAAAATTTATTCAGACTGACTCTGAAATTAATAATGTTCTTGTTATTGGTGCTTACGGGATGACTAAATATGTTAACTGGGAAGATCATTACACTGCAACGTTATTCGCTGACGGAGCTGCTGCTATATTGATAAGAGCATCTAGATCAAAAAAAGGATTTTTAACATCAAAGCTGATTGCTGATGGACAATATCACGATTATTTGGGTATTTATGCAGGAGGAACGGCTCAACCTCTAACAATAGAAGCTATCAAAACAAATCAACATAAAATAACATTCCGAAAACGGTTCCCCTCAGAATTAAATGCAGAGACATGGCCTAAGTTAATTAAAGATACTATAAAGAAAGCTAAATTATCTCAAGATGATATTGATTATTATTTTTTTACGCAACTGAATTTAAGATCTATTGAAGAAGTTATGGGAATATTAGGAGAATCAATGACAAAAACTCATACAATAATGGATAAATGGGGTTATACTGGATCTGCATGCATACCAATGGCTATGTATGATGC
>MDVS01000143.1 GCA_001940645.1 Candidatus Heimdallarchaeota archaeon LC_3 | reverse complement strand
ATTTCCCCGGAGAAATCAAATCCTAGGATTTTTTTACGTGGTTTTCTTATTCCAGTTGCCAAACGAGCTAAACCGAAAACTGCTTTAACTCCACTCCTATAAACTATATCAATTGTGTTTACAGAGGTTGCATAGGTCTTAATTAGAACCTCATCATCTTGAGGTTCTGGTTTTTCAATTTCTTTAATTTTTAATACGCCTGGTGGACCAAATTTTTCATTTACTATTGCTTTCATTTTATTTTTTTCCTTCAATTTGAATTTTTTTTGATTTTTTTTATTTAGTTATTAGATGATGCTGAATTGTTTTTTAAATCAAATAATTTGATGCTTTTTGAAACAGTGGAGAATAAATCAAAAACTATCCCTATAATAACCAGAACGAGAAGAATTAGTAATATATTCTCAGATAATTGAGGTAAAACTTCTAGAAGAAGTTCAATGTTTACCCATATGTAAACGACTAAAGCTAAATTAGCTATTTCAGCTAAAAAATAGAAAAAACTCATACCTATATGAAATTCTGGATCTTTAGTCTGAATTTTCATTAGATAGATAATACCTGTTATTATGGTTACAATACCACTTACCGTCATCCAAATTATTAAATCTCCAGAAACATTAAAATCTGAATAATTGGCTGTTCCAGTATTTAACAATTCAATAATCCAATTAAGAATAACACGAAATAATCCAATCATATCCTTAGGCAAGATTATTAAGAGTAAACCTAAAGTTATACCTGCTATGCCATTAAAAAGAAGTTCTCCTGGTTTATAGTATTTAGATTCAAATTTTTCCCTTTCACTTTGAATCTTACCTTCTGAGTCTAAATCTTCTGGGAAGTATCCTTCAGCTGACAAATAAAAGAAGATTATTGTCACAATAACAACAAAAATAGTTATGCTGTTTAAAGATAGTATAAGACTATTGATGATAGCTTGTAAGAGATTATTTGGCTCAACTATTATGATTTGAACAATAACGATTAATGTGAATATTATAGCGATAAGAGCATAGATAATCTTTTTATAAGTTGACCACAATTCCTCAGAAATAAAATATTTAGGAGTTCCACGTGTTTTGTAGCTTTTTGCTATTTCTTTTGGACTTCCGATTCTAGTGATTGCTTTTTCAATGCTGACACTATCCGGATCATCAGATCCGCTAATCTCGTATGCACTATCCCAAATATGAGAACGTATTTCTAATATAATGTCATCCACTTTTTCTTCATTATCTTTAATCCATTCCGGTAAATTTTTCTTAATTTCTTCCAGAAATTTTTCAACCATTTTTTCTGATTCTTTTGACATTTTTAGTCCTCCAAGTGCATTTTTTTAAGGTTAAATCCGCATATATCACAAAAATTAATATCACTATCTGAACTGTCAACTTTGTTTTTACAGTTTTGACAAAAAATATATTTTTCTTTATTTAATATGATTTGAAAATCGTTAAGAGATGAAATTGCTTCTAATAGCTTAGAAAAGAAGCCTTCTAAGTGAGAGAGTATTTTTGCTCCTTCTTCTGTGAGAAAATAATACTTTCTAGGACGATCGTGTTCAACACGTTTATAGGATTGAATTAAGGAAAGACTCCTTCCTTTAAATTCCCATTTTTCAAGATTTCTCAATAAAGGATAAAGCGTTCCTTCTTTTATCATTAACATATTATTAGTTAAAACTTTAAGATCCTTGAGAAGTTGATATCCATACACTCCCTTTTTTCCGTAGTTTTTAATGACTTTCAATATACTTATCTTCCCTATTCCTCGCAATAAGTCACTTTCAAAGTTTTCTAGAAATTTACGGTATGGTTCAGATTCTATTAAGGCCGTTACGTCATAACCTTTGATATTACTGATCAAATTGTATCATCTATTATACTGTATTAATTAATATACTATATTGTCTAATATACTGTATCAGATACAGTATTTGTAAACATTTTGAAAAATCAAAATCTCCAATTTTAAGTTATTAAATTAAAAATTAAAAGAATTTAATAACAAAAGGAAGGAAATAAGAAAAAATAGTTTAGTTTGGAAAATCTATCTATGGATATTGGAATGATCTCTTATTTATTATCCAAAAATTCCAGAATTGAAATTTTTTCATTAAACGAAGGTTTATTATGAATAATACTATAATTACTATTTTGGGTTTTTTTAATTCTGATCAACCCAAGTATCAGCTGTCTTTACACTGTAAGTTTGCTTTCAAATATGATTGTACTACCTGATTCATTTGCAAATACCATGAGAATCCCATTAGAAAGAATTGTTAAAAACTAAATCTTAAGAAGTTAATTGTTTAATAATTCCTTTTATTCCTCCTTCAGGATGAGGATCAGCCTCTAGCTTAGAAATTTTTTCTCCTTCGAATGTTGCGGTAACAGTTTCACTAGGTAATACAAAATTTTTATTAGTTGCTGGTATAGGATCCATCCCAGGAACTGTTAGTTCTCCAGTGTGTTTACCTGAAACAGTAACTCGACAATTGCACATTTCTCCTGATTCCTGAAAATTTTCGTAATTATACTTAAATTCGCTAAATGCGACTGCATTCCCTTTTAAAAAGCCCATATATCCTTGTTTATTTAGTGGCTCAGGAACAGGACCAGAAAACATAAATGAATCTGTAACCATTGATTTAACTTTACTGAAATCATTTGCTTCAGCTGCATCGAAAAAATTTTTCAATAATTCTTCTTTATTTGACATCTTATTTTACTCCAAAGTAAATTCTTTTTCAAATTTTAAATTAAGCATTAAATAACCTAATTTGAAATTTTTAACGGAAAAAAGGATATTAATTTCTCTCTTAAAATAATTTCTATTAGTCATAATTTCTATCTGTAATTATTTGATTCTATTTATAAAGCGAAATTAGGAGCTATCATCTTTAGAGAAGAGTCGTCTTACTATTTTTATAATGTTAATTTTATTATCTGTCTCGAGACTAGTAAAAGTGTGAAAGATTGATGTCATTGGTCCTGAGGAAAATCGAATACAAATGCTAGGGAATGCACAGGTAAAAACGATATAGAATTTACAAATAAGATTTAATAAGGTTAAGAAGGAATAAGATTTTCTAAACGAATCTCTTTACCACAATCTATTTGCCTAAAAATCTTTACTTCATACTCTTGTTCCTTATCATGATTATTTTAACAACAGAAAATAATAGTATAGGTATTATTAATCCAGTTATAGAAGTTGGTGATAATTACTTGCAGTTATTATACAAAGTCCAAAAATTTGTTCCAGATATACGAGACATTCTTGAATAATGTTTTGGTAATGTTTTGATTATAAAACATTATTCTTAGGATATTATCATATAAAATCATCAATAAAAACAATTTTTGATAAAAATCGACTAGAAAATGCTTTTTTCAATATTTTGTCGATTTCCTGTTCTTTTTTGAAAATGACCGGTATTTCTCTATACTCAGCTAAAGCAATTATTGCTGAATCAGCTAAAGAAAGAGCTGTTTCTGCTTTTATCTCTCCAATTAGTTCTAGATACTCTGTAATTGGAATTTCTGTTACTAATCTCTTCAAATCTCTGATTATTGCTTTTGTTCGGTCAGTTGTACTTTTTCTTCTTATCAAATAATAAATTTCTATCAAAGTTAATGGTGTTACTGAAATTGATATTATAAAGGTGTTTTTAAAGATTAAAAGGTCTATTTTCTTTCCAATTTCTGTTCCAGTTAAGAATTCAAGCAAAACACCTGTATCAATTGCGACAAAAGGCCCGACTGCTTGATTAAATGTCTTCAAATCGTGAACTCCTTTCTTTTCGAAGGGAAGTAAGATCATCTAATGTTATTTCTAAATCTTTAATTACTCCAAAACTTTCATTTGTGCTTTTGAGTCGTTCATCTACATTTGGGCTACGGTCTTTCTCAATTAACCAACGAATTGCGTCATCTAGAGTATGTTTTTTCCCTGTTTCTTGTTCTAAACGTGCTTTTACTATTAATAATTCTTCTTTGGTCTTTTTATTTAACTGTAATGTAGTTGCCATAGTTACTATAGTTACTATAGGATTATAAACTTTCTGGAAAAACAAGAAAACGTATCAAAATAATATATCAGAAACCAACCTATGAACACGGGAAAGGATGAAAGAATAGGAATGGATGAAGAAATATTTGTAGTAAAAAATCATCTTGATCAAGAGATTCGATATATTCTAATGCTGTATCCATTTTATTTTTGTTAATTTAATCTTGAATTTTAACTATTGTAACTTTAAGTCCCCCTATTCTAGTTTCATATACAAAATAATTCTTGTCTTATAAATTCTGATTAAAAATCATAGAAATAATATTTTTAGGTTACATGTGTTAATTAATTTTTCCAATTTTTTTTAGTAAAGTTTTCTAACCTTTCTTTGCAAAAGAAAGATATATATATAGGTAACCATACCCATATAGGTAATATGGCAAAAAATATTTCTCTTAGTGAAAACGCTTACAAGAAACTTTCCCAAGAAAAACGTCTAAATGAAAGCTTTAGTGAAACAATATTGCGTTTATTAGGAAAAAAAAAGAAATTATCAGAAGTAATAGGCAAGAAATTAATTGATTCTGATATTACTTTAGATGACATTCGTAAAGCAAGTTTAAGGACTCTGGATCGTATCTCAAATGAAAATCCTTGATACAACAGTATTAATTGATCTGGACAGAAATTCAGAAGCTCATTCTGATAGTGTTGATGCTTTGCAAGAAGAATCAGATCTTCATATAAGTTCAGTTACGATATTCGAACTATGGTGGGGAGTATATCTAACAGCGTTAAAGAAAAAGAAAAAAAGTAATTATTTTGCTGAATTCAGCGAGTTTATATCTCCATTTATTATAGTTGACATAGATACCACTATTGCAATTGAAGCATCTACTATAGGAGTAGATTTACAACTAGTTGGTAAAACAATTGATCTTCATGATTTGTATATAGCTGCTACTGCTAAAAATTTAGACACTGCTTTAGTTACAAGCAATGTAAAGCATTTTGAAAATATCGCTAATCTAAAAATTGTTGAATGGCCAATATAATGATAATAAAAGCTGATACTGAGTGAGCATGTAATCCCCAATGATTAAGCTCTGCAATTATTCTTTTAATATATCTTAATTTAAGATAAACTACTATAAATATACATTAATTCGTATAATAAGCTAAAATTATATAATATATACTAAAAAGACATAAAATAACCATAGTATAACTTAGAAATTTGAAATTTTTATTCTATTTTTCGTTTCTGTCTTATTGAAAAAATGATTATTGCGCTGAAGAAAGAAATAAAGATAAATCCCGATGTTTGTCCGTTAACAGGTTTAATAAACGGAATGGTTACTTTTATCAACCATATATCATTGCTACCCATTCCAAAAGATCCAGTAAATCCAGTAAGGAGATAACTACCATCGGTTGTCTCAATTACAGAATAAGTTAAGTCACATTCTGATCCTCCATAGGTCTGGGTCCATTCCTCAACACCAGTACTATTAGTCTTGATGAGCCACATATCGGTATTACCCTCCTCAAAGGAGTTAGTCCTGCCTGCAAGAAGATAACCACAATCGACCGTTTTAATCACAGAATAAGCTACATCAAATTCTGATCCACCATAGGTCTGGTTCCATTGTTCAATACCAGAACTATCCATTTTGATAAGCCATATATCAATATTATCTTCTCTAAAGGAACTCGTAATGCCTAGGAGAACATAGCCTCCATCACTTGTCTCAAGTACTGAATTAGCTAGTTCAGGTTCTAATCCACCATAGGTTTGGTTCCATTGTTCAATACCAGTACTATCAGTTTTGACCAACCAGAAATCTCCTTTACCCTCTCCAAAAGATATAGTAACACCTACAAGGAGATATCCACCATCAGACGTTTTAATCACGGAAGTAGCTCCCTCACTTCCATTTTTACCATAAGTTTTGTTCCATTGCTCAACACCAGTACTATCGGTTTTGACCAGCCACATATCTTCTCCACCTGCTCCAAATGATTCAGTAGATCCAGCAAGAAGATATCCACCATCAGTTGTTTCAATAACAGCATGTGCTCCCTCAAATTCTAATCCACCATAGGTCTTATTCCATTGCTCAACACCTGTACTATCAGTTTTGACCAACCACATATCTTCTCCACCTGCTCCAAATGATCCAGTAGATCCAGCAAGAAGAATAATACTAGAGAAATTTTAAAGTTTCGGTAATTTAACTCAACAAAAAAAAAATTGGATTTATGAGTAGAATTGAACCACAACAAGAAGATCCAGTTCTACAGAAAGTATTGATATTAAATTCAAGAGGAAAAAAACAACCCCAATCACGATAGCAACAATAAGATATCTTGTAGGATCTCGTTCCCATCCTTTTTATAAGTCTTTCGGATGAAGAACAGGAAAAATTATAAATTTAATCAGGAATGTTTTTAAACATTTAATCGGAATGAAGCAGGTATGCCTAAACTTGAAACTAGATCGATTTCTAGAATAAAACCAGAACACCTAGATCAAATTCAACATTCGGAAGAAGATTTTAATTTTGAATTCTAAATTAAAAGAGCAAATAAAAGATGCTGAGAAGGAGTGGATAGAAGGCTAGAAAGAAGGGCCTACTCGATTACGCTGGACAAAGACACCACTTCAAGTAGGGGACAGTGCTAAGAATTTTACCTTACTGGATTCATCAGGAAATTTTGTTAACCTAAGTGATTTTTGGAAAGATCGACCCCTTTTAATAATTTTTTTTTGTCATTATGGATGTGGTTGTGGTGTTGATCGTAGTAAAAGATTGCAGAGTGAATACGATGAATATGTAAATAAGGGAGCAAATGTGATTATAATTGGACAAGGAGAACCTGAGCGAGCAAAAGCCTTTGCTGAAAAATATAAATTACCTCCAGTTCCAATATTATGTGATCCAAAATATGAAGCGTATAAAGCCTATGGATTAGTAGAAGGAAAACCATCACAAATACTTTTTGACGCCCCAGAAGAATTTTTGGATCGTGATTACCAAGCAGGTATTAAAATAGCAGAATAAAGAAGAAAGGACAATCGTCCGTTAGTAGATAATCCTTGGCTGCTACCAGGAGAATTTGTGATAGACCAATCAGGGATCGTCCGTCTTACTTATAGGTATAACTATTGCGAGGATATTCCAGATCATCGGGTCTTAGTATCAGCAATAAGAGAAGCTGTTAGAGAATTCAAAAAGTAATAGAATTTAAGAAATTCAGCATGTTTGTTGATTTCTTGCAAGATGCATAGAAAAGAACCTAAACTTTTACTGAAACAGAATTTTTACTAATGATGGTATCAGAAAGAGAGAAATTTGTTGATAATTTGGTTCTGTTTTAGCTTTGGTAAAATAGAGATTTTCTTTTTCGCCTAAGAAATGAACACTATAAGGAAATTGTTTCAATAGATTTGAAATATTTTCTTCCTCTATCTCAGATATCAGATGTGTTTTTATTCTTAACAAGCGTTTTACTAGTAAATTAAGATAATTTATTCGTGGATAATATAACAGGATATTTTTTTGAAATGCTATGTTGATTAAATTTTTGACTCTAGCTGTTTTACTGGTAACTTTCTTGGGATGAATCTTTCGACTCTACCGATATGTAAATTCTTGTGTTCCAATAATGAATTCTTTTCATTGAGAAACTTATAGAATTTAAGAATTTCAATATCTTCTGAGGATAAATTCATTGCAACTGGCTTTATCTCTACACTATATCTATCCTTAACATACGTTGAAGGAGGGTGAATAGATTTTGGTTCAAATTACTTTTTTAAATAATATCTGTGGGCTTTATATAGAATATATTATGTTCATAATTTACATAAAACAATCTTTATTAAGAATGTAATGGAAAATCTCCTTCTTTAATATTAACAGATCTTTTATCAACCGGTTTAATGCAAAATTAATTTCCAAAATTCAGATCATTAAAAAGATAACATTAACTTACTAGCAATTAAATTAAATTTAGCGCAATTAAGCGCATAATTGACCTAACTAAAATTGTTGATATAAAAATTGTATTATATAAGAAATTATTACACATTACAAAAAATTAGATAAAGAATCCTTTTACCAAATAATATGTGTTCACAAATTGACAAATATGAATTTTCGATCTTTTCAACTAAATTTTGATATTGTGTTTTTTCCTTATTATTTCAATATCATTTTGAAGATCGATCTCATCAGAGCTGTGTTGTATTCCCAAATTCCGTAAATGATCATGTAATTCCCAAAGGGAAACTCCAGCGATCTCTGCTGTTTTTCCAATGCTTGCCTTGCCTTCTTGATATAATCTTACTCCATAATCTAATTTTTTTAAAGTAATTGCCCTTCGTAAAAGTTGACGAATGACACTTGTTCTATCAATTTCATCCCATTTACTAATTAAATCCAAATCTGTAAGTAAATCATCGTCCAATCTAATATTTAAATTTTTTGCCAAGAATATTACTCCTTTTTCCTTTTTTTTAAATTTTTTGCTTGTTTTAACAATTTCATAACTTTAGAAGATTTTAATAATAATAAATTAGCTAAGAAATAGATTTTTTTTTCGAAAAAATCATAATCTATATAATTTGATATAAATGAATCTAAAAGAAGACCATCCGTTCCAAGAAAATCTACTTCTAAATCTTTTGCTCGATTACGTGCTTTTATATCATCAATAATTAATAATTCTTTTGTTTTCAAGACTGAAACGATAGCTGATATTTCACCGACATCTAAATTAGCTAAGTTGCTAGGGAATTCAGCATCGTCTTTTTCAATTGTTATTTTTCCCTTATCTATGAAATTATCAATGATAAAAGCATCTGAAAATCCCTTTTTTTTCCCTTGTGTAACTACTTCGTCATAAATTGACTGGGTTATTTTGATAGGCTGATATTTATCAGTTACTTGAGCTAAAAAATCAATTTTTGCCAAATAAATTAAAGCAGATGCATCAATCTTCATATGACAGTTTGTACATTGTATATATTTAAAGTTAACGGTTAATATTAATTGAAATTTTTTGAGATGCAAAATATATTAGATTATACAACTGCTAATTTAGCAGATATTAAATGAGCTAATCCCTTTTTCTTCCATTTTTTATAGATAATACTACTTGGATTAATTTCTTTTAGTATTAATTTTTTGTATTCATTATCAAGCTAAACCTGGAGTTGTATTAAAGGGAATGGCTAATTCATTAATAGATATTAGATTATGAATAATATTCTGGAAATAATCTTTGTCTTCACATTTAATATTTACAAAAATGATATCCTTTAATCCTAAAAGTGCTACGTTTGGGAACTGTTGATAGACATCAACATTCCTTTAGAAAAATTTTTTGAGCCAATTAAGTGAAGAAATTATGATTTTAGTTGATTTTAAGGAATCTTTGATACTAATCCATCAAATTCTTTAGCAAAACTTACTAAATATTCTATTTCAAAGATTTTTATAAGAGCTAGTAGTGAACAGTCTGTAAAGCTTAGTCCTTTTTCACAGAATTTTTCATATTGGATTTTAGTTTCCTGAATCATATCTTTATCTAAAAATATTTCCAGAAAAACTTTCTTTTTGTCCTTTTCTAGTTCCAATAATTCTAAAATCGCTTTACCATATTTGCAACTTTTTGTCCTAGCTCTTGAAAGTGTTAAAACCTCATCTACAATATAGCTTGATATTATCATTTTCCCATAATTACCTTGTAGGGAATCAGTAAAAATTTTAAGTGCTATTTCATGATTTGGATCTTTTGGATTTATATAAGCTAATATGGGTCCTGAATCAAAGATAATCATTCATTCACCATAAATTAATTCATCATCAGACTTATTCGAATAATAAAAAGTACCATCTTGTATTAATCTTTTATGAATTTCTTTTATTTCTTCTTCAGTAAAAGTAACACCCTTGATATATGAGATTAATACATTATAGTTCTCCTCTCCAAAACTAATTAAGGTTCGTAGCAATTTGTATTGATCCATTTTGATTTCTGCTTCTAAACGCAATTTAGCTAACAATTTTTCTAACTTTTCTTTACCAATTTTATCTAATTTTACAGAAATTGACAATCTCTATCAAGGATAAATAGATACTCGCTACCTTTTAAATGTTTCTATTTTGTTGGTTAAAACACAAAAAAATGAACAAAAAATCGATTCACAGGACCCACTAATATGGAAACTAAGAGTAAGAAGTCTCTTAGTTCAACTAAATTGATGGATCGTTAAAACGTAATTACGTATGTTATTTGGAGAAATGATAAAAAAATACAAAAGACGAAAAATCATAGATTAAAGGGTAAAGGTAGTAAATCCTTAAATGAATACTGTTTATGAGTTGTGTTGTTAGCTAATATAATCTGAAAATCTTCATTACAAAATTCATTTAATACCTGTAAACAACTACCACATGGTGTTGTAAGTTTTTCGGCATCAGTTACCATTACTAGTTTTTCAAACTCTGTATGACCTTCTGATACCGCTTTAAAGATTGCACATCTCTCAGCACATATAGTGGTTGAAAAGGAGGTATTTTCAATGTTACAACCTGGTATAACAATTCCTGTTTTCGTGAGTAAGGCTGTTCCTACCTTAAATTTAGAATAAGGTGAATAAGATTTTGATTTAGCAATTTGAGCTTGTTCGATTAATTCTTCTATATCCATTTCTAGACTATCCATTTTTAGGAAAATTGGATGTACCACGAATTAATATCATATTTTTTCAAAATTTATAACAAAATATTATTGAGATATTATGCTATAGCTATTACAATAATTCTATTACCCCACATAAATTGATATTTAATTGATAGAATAAGAAGGTTATTAATATTTTGTGGTAAATATCAGCCGCATTAATATCGTTTCTTAAGACACCAATGAAACCCCAGAAAATCAGACCATTGTTACAAGAAAAAGAGACAATTTATCTAGTGTATGTTATTTTAGGAGTTTATACCATGGTTCAAACAACTATACAAGAGATATTTGAAATAAATACAGTATTGCTAATAATTTTTGAATACTTTCAAAAATTGAACACCAGAAATGAAGTGAATGTCAGTTGTTTGTTATTCATCTAGCTTGGAGACTTCATTTTATTAATCACTATAGTTTCATATTTCAATTTATAATCCATTACATATTTTGGAGTGATTTCTAAATAAAGGTAAGATGGTTTGTTTGGAGTCGAAAATTTTCCTATTTTTTCTAATTCTTCTTCTGAAATCGTATGTGCGATATACAGAATGTTGTAAGGAGATTCTTCACTCCAGTTAGAAACAATCCCTTCAATATCAGAAACATTGCGAACAGGAAAACAAAAATAGTTCAATCCTAAAGCTTTGTTGAAAATAATATCAGACTTTTTACTATCTTCACAGCAAAAAATTAAAAATCCTCTTTTTCTTGGAAGAGCCTTAAATAAATAGTCAATACTCTTATTAAACGATTTATTTATATCTGATTCTAATATAGGATCTTTCACCAGTCGTGGAACCATAGCATGTAATTTTTGCACTTTATCTATAGTTTTAGCTGTCATATTTTGAGGGGAGTTGATGAATAACGATCTAATTTTCCATTGGAGAAGATCCGGAGAAGCCTGTTTTCTAATTGATAACTATCAAAAAATGGATTACAAATTGAAATAAAGGTATTCAAGCTAATTTTTAATTAAATAAACTATTGCTTAATACCGATTCACTCTATAATGTAGAAATTGAATAAATTTAAATGAAAATGTTTATACATTTATATTTAATGATCTAATGAGTGAATTGCAGTGTCTAATTTACTAAGATTCAATCTTTTTGTAGGGAAATTTAAACAAATATCAGCTTTTTCTTTAGTGATTATGATTTTCTTTAGTTTTGCGGTATTTCAGACAGTAATAATTACGGATGCTAAAACTCAAGATATTTCAGTAGAACCTGGGGAAATTTCTCGAGTCAACATCATGCCTAATTTACCTGAACCATTCCTTATGCGAGATTGGAAACAAGTCACTCGAGATTATGATGCAATTTTCTTTGACTTCAATAAAACTGGGGAATTTCTTCCCTTGATCAGTTTGGATAGCAATCGTTGGAATATTGATCAGGATACGTTTAAAATGCCTTCCTATGTCGGAACTGTAGTTTCAGATGAAGCCATCAACGGTTTAGCTGCAGTTGTAAGTGCGACTTTAGTGGGTATTGATAAAAGTAATCAAAGTGGTTATAATTGGGTTAAAATGAGTGAAAATTGGTTTAATAATGATACAGGTCAAGATGTCTATCTTAACAATCGCCATACTAATGCAGGGAACACTTTCTGGTATGAGCTATTCCCTAACATTTTATTTTATCAATTAGCTTCATTCTATCCAGATACAGGTGATTTTCAAAATGAATTTCATTCAGTGGCGGATAGATGGTATGAAGCTTCAGTGGGGATGGGTGGCAGTACAGATCCCTGGATTGTTCCCAATTTCGATTATACTGCATATAGTTTCAATACAATGAAACCAATATATAATGCTAAATGGAGAGAACCAGATGCAGCTGCAGCTATCTCATGGTTAGAGTACATGGCATATTTAAAGTATCAAGATCCGAAATATCTGGTTGCTGCAGAATGGGGCTTACAATTCTTAGATGAACTAGATTTCAACCCTCTTTATGAAATTTTATTGCCATATGGTGCGTATATCGCCGCCCGTATAAATGCAGAAGTTGGAACGACGTATGATATTAGTAAAATAATTAACTGGGCTTTTGGTCCCGCAGAAGCTCGTTCTGGTTGGGGTGTAATTGCTGATAATTGGGGTGGTTATGATGTTCATGGTTTACACGGAAGTATAACTGACGGTTCAGGATATGCCTTTGCAATGGGCACTTTTGAAAATGTAGGGGCTTTAGTTCCCATTGTGAGATACGATGACCGTTATGCTCGAGCCATCGGCAAATATGTATTAAATGCCGCAAATGCAGCCCGATTATTCTATGGGAATGGGTTAGATTCAGATCATCAAGACAGTGAAGACTGGATAGAGCTTTATGACATGAATTATAGCGTGGGATATGAAGCACTTCGTAAATCCTGGGGTGGAATCAGTCCTCTTGCAACAGGAGATGTAAACCGAGATCGTTATCTTAATCAAGCAGGCCCTACTAATTTAGCTCTCTATGGATCCTCTCATGTTGGTATCTTTGGAGGCATCATTTCCCCAACAAACATTGAGAAAATATTGCAGTTGGATTGCTTAATCACTGATTACTATCATAAGGAGGCATATCCTACTTATCTTTACTACAACCCCTATGCAACTTCCAAAACGGTCGAAATTGATGTTGGTCCAGAAATGAGTAGTCTTTTTGAAACAACTACTGAAACATTCTTGGTTACTAATGTAACAGGTCTCACTTCTTTTCAGCTTTCTGCTGACTCAGCAGCAGTCGTAGTGATTGTTCCAGCTGATGGTATTCTGAGTAATAACGGAACTAGCACTCAGATTAATAATATCACAGTTGATTATGAAACCCCCACATCTACTACACAATCTACAATTACAGCTCAATCAATTACATTTTCTACCGTTATTCTGACTTTAATAATTGTGAGATGTCTTGTCTACTTTTCACGTAAACAGAGATAATTCTAATTCTTAATTCTTACAATTATTATTATTTATAAAAGAGTCACCAGGAATAATAGCATCGGTTCTTTTGTAATTATACGAAGAATTGAATTTAGTTTCTTCTGATCGTAATATTGGCTTTGTTTAGATCTTTTTTTCAAAAATTCATTAATTCTATCTACTTTTCCTTTAATTATTGTTTTATTAAACAAATCAAACTCATGTTATTTATAACGTGACAAAGAATTATTCAAACGCCATTCTGTTAGGGGATCTAAATATTCCAAGACAGTCTTATTTTCAAATAATAAAACAAAAAAACAAGATAATCTTACTTTATCTTTTTTTCTTAAAAATCATAATCATGAAGAAAAAGATTATCCCAAAATTAAAAATTAAATCAAAAGAAAAACTCAGAGAAAAACCATAAAAATCGCTTATTTGTTGAACATCGATTGAATATGATGTTTAATTGTAAGGAGAATATTCTTGTATCTCCATCAAACCATCATAAGACAAACTGACAAATCTATTCACTCTCTGATCAAGAATATTGTAAGTAGCAACCGAATCAGTCACATACTCCTGAAATAACCCAGATTTATTGAATGAATAAAATTCTTGTTCTAAACAAAGCAATGAAAGTGGGGGATGTTGTAATAAATTTTCCTCTTCATTTACTAAGAAATCATTTCTATCTATACTAAACTCTCCTTGAAGAAACGTTCCCTGGAATACATTAGATTTGTTGTCTAATTTACTCATGAATAATAAAAATTTTGGATTTTTCAATTCATCATTAATTGAAAGTATTAAATATGCCATATTTAAACGATCACTTCTGAAAAAAATTATGAAAGTAGATTTAGTGACATCAATTGTTTTCTCAAATATATTACTACCGTCTTTATGTGTTACATTCCATATAGTCTGATTAAATGTGTTTTCACGAATTTCAGAGTAATAATCAACAATATTGAAATTCTCTTTTATTGAATTATTAATTTCCATATAATTATTTGGTTTTGTCATTTCTTTTGTCAATATATTAAAAGCAACCTTTCGTTCATAGCTTTTTGAGGAATCTACTGAAATTAAATAAATATTAGGATCATTAGATGCCTTGATATCAGATATATGAATTTTAGAAGAATCGTATATCCATGAACATGCGATTACTGGTTGAATGAACGTAAAACCTAAAATAATTAAAATGATATTCACCATGAGAATTTTTTTCAATTCTTTCTATTCCTGAAGTCAAAGCAAATAAACTATATCAATTTCGCCTTTGATACTATTTAAATATTTTTAAGTTTGAATAATTGATGGTTATTATTCTCCCAGCCGAAAAATTTTAAAATCGGACAAATACAGAATTTTCTTTACCCTATATATTGAGGGGAAAGTGTCACTCTCGCAAAAAATTCGCAAAAAAAGAAAGGCAAATTATTTAATTACTCAAACATCGTGAATTAAAATTTGTAGTGCATAAATTTCGGAATAAAATCCTAGTATAGATTATAAACTGGAAATCAATCTCATGAATATCAAGTCCGTTGACGAAAAAATTGACCAATCACTCAATCTTAAAAAACCAGTGAGTCAATGGGTAGCAATAAGGTCAAAATAACCATACACTCACAATAAAGCACAATAAATCGGTTCACATAACCCACCAGTAGATGATCCTAACTTTTTTAGTAGATTGGTGATAATGACTTATTTCAATTGAAAGACGAGCGGGATCAAGAGGTAAAGATCTAAGAAAAGATAAGCCAGTATGCTCAGTAAACAAGTTGTAATCCCCTAAATAATACTTGAACCATAAGAATTTTCTTTTTTCTTTCTTTTATTTAAAATAAGAAATAGTTTTGGATTACAAAATTGGTAAAGGATAAATTCAAGAAATCGTTGTATTCCTCATGATCTGAGATCCTCTTTCAGGAAAAAAATTTCCTATTGAGGTAATCTTCAAAATTTACTATTCCCTGTTTCTTAGCAAGCTCATATAATTCATACAATGGAAATTCCCCTATTTCTGTTGAGTAAGCAGTTTCAAAATCGGGAACACGGTATTTTAGCACGAGTCGATATTCGTCCAGTGTTGATTCTCCGACTACTTTTGCTTGTAGATACTGCTCATATTCTGTAAACCGTCCCTCCTGCATTTCACAGGTTATGATATAATTCGGGGCATTAAATTGTAATACCAGTTGACATTCTTCTAATGTTGACGTTCAAAGAAGAAAAAAGACTGAGAAAGCAATATTTTAACGAAAATTATTCTTCTAAATATTTAAATATTCTCCAAAACTTTGGTCAAGACATAACTAAAATGTTCCCTGAAGTATTGAATGAACCTGATATGGAGCATTGATTAAATTAAGTTATGTTTTTCTTGGAATTGAGTAAAATTATGCAAGGTAATTATATTCTCGAAATAGTTGGATTGCTAATATTTATCGCAATATTATTTATTATTGCTATTGTGGTTGACACACTCAATCAGATAAAGAAAGAAGTAGTAAGAAATTAAGAAATTATTACTGTTGACTACAGCTAAATCGCAAGGTTTAAATGGTGCTGAGGAAAAATTAGATGAATTTCTTGCAAAAAAGTGGAGGGAAAAACTTGATGATTCTGAATGGAATAAATTAGTGAAGAAGGAAGAATAATAGAAGAATGTTATCTACTGTGTTAGATTTGAAGGATGAGCTTATTGAAAGGAATTTCGACCCATATTTACTCTAGTGTAAGAAATGCGTATCTGATCAATTATTAGAAGAATTACAAATTGGAAATATAGAAACACTAACTGAACCAGATTCAATAAAAGAATCGTGCATTCAATGTAATTCAGTAATTGAGGTCACAGGTGTGTTTTGTAGTCAATTTGGGGAAAAGACTGAACTTTAGACCAAGTGACATCTTCAAAAAGACACAATATATATTCAATTTAGTAATATCAAATTTCTATGTCTTTTTTTTCAAATAACATCCGTCCTTCCATTCCCCCAGCTACTGTTATAATTTGTCCACTTATATGTCCCGAGGCTTTATCTGAAGTCAAAAAGACTACCACATTTGCAATATCTTGAGTCGTCGCTACTTTTCGCATTGGGATAGTCTGAAGGACTCTCTTAACAATAGATTTATCTTTTAAGGAATCTTTCACCATAGGGGTTATTGTCCACCCGGGATTGACTAAATTAATTCGTCCCTTTGGTGCTAAATGTACGATCTCGTTTTTTACTGTAAGCATTAATCCTTTCAATGCAGCTTTAGAACTAGAATAATCTACATGACCTGCTTCCCCAAAAACACCTGCTGAGGAGCCTATGACTATGATAGATCCATAATTTCCTGGATATTGGACTAAATTGCGACAAAAATATTTTATGCAAAGAAAAACATTAGACAAATTTGTTTTAAGTGTATTTTCCCATTGATTAAAAGACATATTATGAATAGGGGTCTCATTTTCCGGCCAAACTCCAGCATTAGCCACAAGAGAATCTACTCTGCCAAACTGTTTGTTCGCATGAATAAATAAATTTTTTACTTCTATTTCAATACGTAAATCCGCGGAAAACATACTAAAAGTTGAAGGATGCTCTTTAAGTAGAGTTTCTAAAGTTTTTTTGTTCGTGAAAAAGTGTGCGGTAACATTTGCTCCTTCAGAAAGAAAAAAATTTGTTATTTCATTTCCAATACCTCCAGATGCACCTGTAACTAATACATGCTTATTTTTTAGTCCTAAATCCATTTTTATCCTTCTCCAGATGATTTGCTTGCATATTCTTTATAAGATTCGATTCTTTCTATTTTTTCTAGTCGATGTGAATGGAAAAATATCTTGTATTTCTGAATTGTGCTTTATTAAACACACCTTTTAATCCTGTATTTTAAGAATTTGAAAGACTTTATTGATTTATTAACAAATTTTCTGAGTATCAGGGAATCTTAATTCATTGAGGAAAAAGTGTTCCTCTCGTAAAAAAATCACAAAAAAAGAAAGGTAAATTAGTTAATCACCTAAATATCGGAAATAAAAATTTTTACAAAAGAATTAAATTCTAACAATTTCTCTCTATGTGAAAATAGAATTCTTTCTGACCAAAGAGAATATAATTACTGATAATTATTTGATGATAGTATTTGGATTTGTGGGGAATACGTGATTTTAGACATTATTTCAAAAAATCTTATTTTAAAAATAGCTATACATGATTTAAATTTGAGTGTTAGATTTTATAAACAATATCTCAAAGTTAATGATCTGAATACGAAAAAATTGCTCAGAAAATGTTTATATAAAGAAGAATGTGACAAAGTTGAAGTTTTGAAATCAGGAGAAGAAAAAAAGTGTTTTTTATTAAAAAAAGGAAATTCAATAGTTCACGAAGTTACTTTCGATCTTCTTTATGTTGATAAATCTATCAAAACAAAAGCAGAATATATATTAAATATAGGAGTCAATAAATCGTACGGGTTTTATTGCGGTTTATATGAATTTGGGACATTTTTGATAGAAAAAGATGTAATTAGCATAGAAAAAAGTGTCTCAACTAGTAAAGTTTCATTTGGAGTCGATGATTTCAAGAAAAAATTGTTTTTTATAAATAAACCAGACTTAGGGATTGAATGCTGGGATTGGAAGGGATCTGAGCACTCAATCAAATGGACATATAGAGAAAATGGGATCACAAAGGGTTTAACATTAACTCCCAAAAATCGTATAATAATTGGTAATAAAAATGGAGAATTAACCATTTTAAAATCGAATGATGGAAAGTTTATCTGTAAATATCAATTTAATAATGAAAGTATACGTCATTTGTTGTGGACTGACGCTTGTATATGTCTAAATAATTATAGAGAGATTTACAAATTTAATTTAAAAGGTGATTTAGTCTAGAGAATAAACCTATTAGAAGAATCAATAAGTCATTCTATTACATATAGTGGAGGAGATTTATGGGTAACACTTTACAATGGACCACTAATTAGGTTAGAAAATAAGAACGGAAATATAATTAACAAGTATCAAAATATTGAAAGAGAAGTATTTGCACCAATTGGTCAAATATCAGATAAGTGGATTGTATACGCGTATCCGACTTATATTAGTTGGTTTTCTAAAGAAAACGAGAAAAATAATACTAGATTGGATATTGGAGATACTGTAATACGCGCATTACAAGCACAAAACAACGAGATAATTATTGGGGATGATGAAGGAGTTATAACATTATTAAAGAGGCCAGACGTAATTATAGAATAATAAATTGTAATTTCAAAATGGATTTTGTACAAATTGTACAAATTGTACAAATTGATAGGAAAACTCAATTTTGAACATTCAACAGTAATTTGAGTTTCTTGATTAGGGTCCAGGTCGATAACATCAACAATTTCAGGCTCATAAAAAAGATAATCCCCAGTTACTTGATCAAAAGGTGAGGAATCAACAAAATCACTGAATATTTATGTCAAGTCTTGGTTTTAAACAATAATTATCATCAAGAACCGGAGTCATGCATAACACTAGCTCAGCTTCCCAAAAACTAAAAATTAAATCAATTCAAGTAGTCCTTTACGTGTATCAATTTGATTCTTCCTGAAAACTATTGATATTGCTGTTGATCCTATTATGGTAGAAAGAACAATTAAAATTATTAGTTCACTCAAAATATCTAGATTTAATATTCAGAAAAACGTTTTCACTGAGAAACCATTAATTGTTAAATTAAAAATTTAGTTAATTCTTAAAAAAAACCAACAAAATATCAATTTCTTCAACACGAGTTTGAAATCCAAACATTTTTAAATAAAATAAAAATTTCTAAACCAGTAGTTCACTCAAAACCTTTTTGAATTTATAATTAAGAATTTGAGTTTGAAAAGAACCGTGTCAAAATAACTGAATATTATATTTGAGAGATCTGCTACAAATAGATAATGGAAATGAAAAAAATGGCAGGAAACTTTGCAAACGCACGTATTGAAAAACTAATTCGTCAAGCCGGCGCACAAAGAGTATCAGCTGATGCTGTAGAAAAAATGAATGAAGTATTAACTGACTGGGGTAAGAATATTGCAAAATTTGCAGTAGAGATAGCCCGTCATTCTGGAAGAAAAACAGTTAAAGAAAACGACATTAAATTAGCCTCCCAGAAATAAACATTTTCTTTAGAAACTAACTTACATATATTTCCTAAGGTCAATCAGTAGTGAAATTTTTTCTAATTCATTTTATATTGTCAACCTTTTCATCTTTACTATCTAAAATTATATTAACGAAATCTAAGAGTTCTTTTCATTGAATGCATTCAATGAATTTGAAATTGAATTGATAATTGTTTACCGAAAAAGAAAACTGGTAGGTATTAAATATGAATGTTGATGACATAGGAAATGTTGATAAATTTGAAAATACTGAACCAATGGCCCTTATAATCAACTTTTTCTTTGTATTACTATTGGGACTTTCCTATTTCTATTTGGTAAAAGACAATTTTAATACTGCTAAAAATTTAGACACTGCTTTAGTTACAAGCAATACCAAGCGTAATCAATAATCCAATTTAATTGAATGGATTGCTTTCACCTTATCAAATCCTGATTCAGTAGTGAGTATTGTGGCTTTTCTTTTCATCGCTACACTCCCTAGGGTACAATCAGCCAATGAAAGATTATTATTACTTAATTTTATGGATCCTATTGAGAAAATATCATCCTCCTCCATAACTTCTTCAATTAATTTAGAATTTCTTAATGCAACAATTCTTATTTGGGCTATTTCTTTTCCCAACTTTTCTGTAGTTTTATAGTAAAATTCTGCAAGAATTAACCTCGGAACGTAGCCAGTTATTTGATTTTGGCTGATTTTTTTCATATAATCCTTGGCTTGAGCGTGATCAGCAAAAAAAAGGGTAATAGCACCAGTATCCCAAACAATATCCACAATAAGCCCTTATCCCTTAACCCCAGTATTCGTTCTCACGGTCATTGCGAATTTCTTTAATTGTTTCCATTGCTAAATCATATTCTTTTGGATTAGTCAAATCTAAAATATTCTTGATGGGAACAATCATAATACCATCAGGAGTTTCAATAAAACTGACACTATCACCGGCCTTTATATCCAATTTTTTACGTAATTCTGCAGGAATATTAATCATTCCATTTTTAGTAATTTTAGCTTTTATCATGAAATTAATAAAAACACAATGAGTATAATAACTTTTCCATGAATTTATTAAGTAGAAATTCTCGAATCTAACTTATTAAGCTGGATATGGCAAATGTTTGATGAAAGACTAAAAGAATATTTAGGAAAAGATTTCGAATTATTAAAAAAACCAACGATATATTATACTAAAAAAGAAAAATTTCGAATTCTTCAAGCGATAGTTCTTATGTTCGGTGGAGAAAGTCGGGGAGATTTAATTATCTTATTTTTTGATAAAGATGATACCGAAAGAATGGATATTGTAGAGAGTAGCATTGAATCTTTGCTTGATGTTGCAGTGAGTACTTCCTATAATGAAGAACAAAAACATTGGGAAATAATTATTACGGATTTTAAAAAATAGTTTGATTTTTTTATCGGACATAAGCGTTAGTCGACCGTAAATGCTGATCCATGTCGAACTGCGAAATTGAATTTAGAAAGTTCAATAAATTTTCTTAACATTTTATCTTTTGGTAGGAGTTCATATTCTAATTCTATGTTATTACCAAGTAATAGAGTTAATAAATTCAATTGATCGGTAACTATATTTGTTAAATTACTTGGAAGATGAAAATACCCTATTATAAGATTTTCTTTATCATTTGTAAAAATGTGTGATTCGGGAAAAGAAAGAAAATTGTGTTGAAGGCTCTTATAGAATTCCATATCTTTACAATAAATTTTAACGAATATAATATCCTTTAATCCTAAATGAGCTACGTGGGGATATAATTGAAAGATTCCATTTTCTGCAAAATTTGCTAAATGATGTCTTATTCCTCCTGAACTTTGTTTATCAGAGAGTAAATCAAGAGATCTAAGACTTAAAGTATTGCTCTTAGACAGATTCTTTAATATTTCGATTTCATTCAGTGAGAATTCATCTTTGTATGAAGTTTCTAAATCCCAATGGACATATTCATCAATTCTAGTAGATTTCGATAAAAGATCGGGTCCTTTGTAGTTTCCCCATCCATTAAAGGTATCATTTTTATCATGTGAGAATTCATGAAAATTAAAATTCCATTTCCATTCAGTAAGCTGTATGAAATCAAAGTTTTTTAATAATTCCGATACATTTCCATAAGGGACGCATACAATTGCCACTCTATGATTTTTGAATGCCAAGTCCAAATGAATATAATTTTTGATAAGCTCAATGTCTGGATGTTTATCTTGATATTCAATCATAGCATAGAAAAAGCCGAATTTTGCAGCATTCATAATCATCATATTAGTCCAGCAGATTCTAAATCGATAAAGAAACTTATATGATCTTTTAACTCTGTGCCATTGTTTCTTGCTATAATTCAATACTTTAAG
>MDVS01000142.1 GCA_001940645.1 Candidatus Heimdallarchaeota archaeon LC_3 | reverse complement strand
AACTACCTTGTTCCAGGTTGTTTGATTGGAGGAGTAATTTCAGAGCAATTAGGTACACGATTACCTGGGAAAGGAACTAATTGGTTAAAATTTAACATAAATTTCATTAAACCATTTTATATTGACCAAGAACTAACTTCGATCGTGGAAGTAATCCGAATTCGCCCCGAAAAACAACTTATAAACTTAAAAACATCATGTTTTAATTCTAATAAAGATATAATATTAAATGGTGAAGCATTAGTCCTAATTTCTGATCTTAAAGACAGTAAACCATAAATAATATTTTATAACAGAGTTCAATTGATATAATAAATAAATAATATAGCAAAAATTAGTCTATCTTTTAAGTATGAAATTTGATGTTAATTGAATTCTCCTAAACATGATATTTTTTCTCATACAATCCAAGAACCAGAAAAAAAATGGATCGTTCATATAGATCTCGATGCCTTTTATGCTTCTGTGGAAGAAAGATTACATCCAGAACATAAAGGAAAACCAATAATTGTGGCTCCCGATCCGAAGAAGTATAAGAGAGGAGTAGTACTAACTGCTAATTATGAAGCCAGAAAATTTGGTGTTCGTTCCGCTATGCCGACATCTAAAGCCTATGAATTATGTCCTGAAGGTATTTACTTAAGTTCAGGTTTTAAAAATTATGGAAAAGCTAGCAAAGAGGTTATGGATATCATTAAGTCTTGGAGTTCAAAATTTGTTCAGGCCTCGATTGATGAAGCTTATATAGATATAACAGATATTGTAGAAGAAACGGATCCTACAAATTTTCTTAGGAAAATCCAAGATAATGTAATATCTGAAACAGGTTTAAGTGTGAGTCTTGGAGCCGCACCTACGAGAACATTAGCAAAAATCGCATCAGATATGCAAAAACCAAAAGGAATAACAATAATATATCCAGAAGAATTACCAGATCGATTTAATGATATGCATTTAAGAAAAATACCTGGGATAGGTAAGAAAACATTTCCTAGGTTACAGAAAAAAGGTTTATCAACAATTGGCCAAATAACTAAATATCCGCGTATTCATTGGAGATCAAGTGTTCTATTACAATACGTTTGGGATTTAGCACATGGATTAACATCTAATTCTTTAAGTTCAGAGGGTTATAAATCCCAATCAACATCTACAGAAAGAACTTTTGGTGAAGATATTTCAGATCCAGAAGAATTAAAAAATATACTAAAGAAATTAGCTATTAGTTTATTAAAAGATAATATAAAACCATTTCAGACGTTATCCATCAAGGTTCGCTTATCTAATTTTAAAACATTTACTAGAAGTAAAAGTTTTGTTCGTTATCTTACTGATATCGATGAAGAATTAATTTTTGAATCAATTTTCGAAATGTTTGAAGAATTTTTAAAAAAATCAAATTCAAAATTCCGTTTATTGGGAGTTAGATTCAGCAATTTCAAAGGGAAATCAACTCAACAAAAACCTTTAACTGATTATTTCCAGTGATTTTTCCTTATTAAAATTTAGAATTAGTTCCTAGTACTATAAAGGATCCGGTTCCTGTTCCTACTAGCTTTCCAGATTCTTCAAACAAATCAGCTTTTGCAACAATTAATCTTCTACCTCTCTTAATGACTTTTCCTAGGGAAAACATGTGAGATTCACTAACAGGTTCTAATAATCGAATTGATAAATCAGATGTGGCAACCCAAGTTGATAATGGAGAAATTGCTGCACTAACAAACCATGCTGCATTATCAATCATTGTAGAATATACTCCTCCATGTATTCCCCCTAATGCATGATCTAATGAGGAATTATATGGTAAATCTATTCTGGCTTCTAAATTAATTTCATTCTCAACATTTTTATATGATAATATCATACCAAAAGTCTTTGCTATTGGAGCTCGATTATTAAAAAGGTCTAATAGTTGATTAACACGTTCTTGAATTAGATCCATCTAACACCACTGTTCTTTCCACAATTAATGAATGTTTAAATGTAAAGTTTTAAATTAATTAGGTTAAATAATTTAGTAGATATTAAATTTGTATTATTTCTGGGTGATTATTTTGGACTTCATTCAATATACAAACGATAATAAACCAGTTTATCCAGTATATATTCTCAAAAGAGTTGTAGATCAGTTAGTTGAATACTGTAAGGAAGAGGTACCAATTGAGGCGCTAGGTGTATTAATTGGATGGCATTACTGTCTTTCTGAACTAAATTCTCAGATTAGATATACTAAAATCACCGATTGGGTTACAGGTGAAGTAGATGCTTCTCACATTGGAGCAAAGTTTACGGAAAAAGGTATAACCGAATATAATATGCTTTTAGATGAGAAATATGGATCAGAACGTGAGGGACCATATAATGTGGGATTGTTTCATAGTCATCCGTTTGGAGTCGAACCGCATTTTAGTAATACTGATTATTCAACTTTTCTAGTTTTTCCTTATAATAATGAAAACAATGTCTTTATTTTAATTGATCCTGTTCCAGAAACTCCTTTTTTCAAAGTTTTTCAATTACAAATAATAAAGAACAAATTAGAGCTAGTACAAATTCCATGGATAGAATATTCTCCTATAAGTAAAGATTTTGAAGGATATAAACAAATTAAAACTGATGAAATTATCGGAGAAGTCCCTGTTGAAACAAATCTAGAAAAAGATCAAAGTCAAAATATTGGGAATAATTTATCAGAAAAAGAAGATCCAATTTTTAATCCTCCTAATGTGGAAGATATAAAGGATATAGAAAGAAAAAAGAAAAAATATTCACTAAAAGACTATTTTTGATTATAATTCCGGTTTGAAACCGTTTTTCCTAAGGAAATGTTATCTATATTCGTTATAAAGAATTCATGATATTTCAATAAATTTAGATAAATATGAAGTTTGATTACATTTTTCAATCTACATGAATGAAATACTTAATGAAGATTAGTTTCCAAAGTAGTATAATGCAAAAAATTTAAAGATATGATTATCGAATTAATTTGTAACTCATGTAGACTTAAAGGAATTAAAAATACTGACAAAAAAAAAGAAGAATAAACTAGATTCTGTTAAACTCAATTATTTTGATGAAGATTCCCATGATAGAACAAAAAGATTCTATGGGGATAAATTCAACCAGTTACAATTATCCAAAATCTTAATCATAGGAGCTGGAGCTATAGGAAATGAAGTTGTTAAAAATTTAGCTCTATTAGGAATCAAAGAAATAAATTTGGTTGATCATGACTTAGTGAACAAATCCAATATTAATCGATGTGTTTTTTTTAGAGAATCAGATCACAATAAAACCAAAAAGGTTGATGCTGTTAAAAAAAGAGTAAAAGAAATCTCTAGTAATCTAATCATCAACACTTATCCAGTTAAAATCCAAGAAGCACCTGAAGAAGTGTGGAATGTTGATCTTATCATTATTGGGGTTGATAATGATTATGCTAGATATTTTATTAATGCATGGCTAGTTTCTATGGAAAAAGAAATCCCTGTTGTTAATGGAGCAATGGGTAAATCATTTGTTGAATGTGAAGTACTCATTCCAAGTGTTACTGCTTGTTTGACGTGTTTATGGCTTGAAAGTTATTATCAAGAAATCATTAATGATGAGGTAAAACGAAGTTGTGATGAATTTTTTATTGAGATATTACCAAAATTTCCTGCAATATCAACATTTACTAGCATTATCGGAGCTATGATGGTTACTGAAGCAACCAAAATACTTACAGAAGAGGTACCTACAAAAAATTTTGGCTATTTAATTAGATTAAATTTAGAAAAATATGAATACTCAAAAGGTCAAGTCATGCGTAATCCAAAATGTGTTGAAATGATGTGTAGAGCTGGTTATAAACAGTACACCCAAAAAATGAAGGAATTAGGTATAAAATTTGGAACCACATAAGCATTTGATCGTATCCCTGATTATTGGAATAATTGGTTATTTAATATCTAATGACCCTCTCGTACTATATCTTTCAACTATCTTTGGTTCATTTCCTGATTTCGATCACTATTTTGAATTTATTCATACTTCTGGGTTGAAAAAAGCCTTTCAATTAAAAGAATTCTATGATTCAACACATTTCTTAGATTCAAATAGAATGATTCTAATATTTCATTCATGGGAATATGTTTTGATATTTTTAGTTGTAATAATTACATTTAACTTTAATTTGTTACTCGTTTTTGTTTTTCTTGGTTATACTTCACATATTTTCCTTGATCAGATTGGTAATTACGATTTAAATAAAAATTTTTATTTTATCACCGTGAGAATATATCATCGATTTGAAAGAACAAAATTAGTGAAAAACGAATATCATGAAATCACTGGAAGTGATCGAAAAATCAAAAAAAATAATTCTGACTGATTAGACATTTTTTCCCATTTACTTTTATTTGAATTGTATATATAATCTTCTGTGGAAAAATCAGGTTTTTCCCGTGATTGAGATTCATACCAATTTAATGTTTCTATCATTCCAGTTCTCAACCGATAGGTATAATTATTATAAGCACTAATATTAATAATCATTCATATACACATTAAATAAAAAATTTAACAAGGATTGAAGTTATTGAGACGTGGCGGTTTTCCAAGATCAAGTATGGGAATGAGTCGACCTTTTGGACATAGACCAAACTATTCCGGTCGTAGATATATGAATCGATCACCAGGGATGGGATATAGAAGACATTCTGATCTAGATTCATTATGTTGCTTTCTAATGTGCTTAGGATGCATGTTAAGTGATAGCAGATCATCTAGAAGAACTGGGTATTACAGTAATAACTATAACAATAATTATTATAGAAATAAGTCTTCATCATATACTCAAACAGCTACAGGGACATCAAGATCAACTGTTACTGAAGTTCTTGGTACGTGTTCTAGTTGTGGAACCCAAATGCTCCCTAAAGATGTTTTTTGTCAAAATTGTGGATATAAACGAAAATAATTGGGTAAAAAACAGTTTTCAATAGAGAATTTTGAAAATTACATTCCCAAATAATTTGAAATTTTTTTACAAGTTTATAGAAGGAAAGCTTTTTTATTATTTGAAGAATAAAAAAAATTCATTATAGTATTTCGGTGATAATTTTCTTGAAAAAACTTTTAAATAGCATTTTATTTTTTTTAATGATCACCACGGTTTTTAGTTCTGTTATTCTTGTAAGTAACAATAAAAATCCAAATGTTTATTCGACTGAGTATGAATTTTTGTGGGAAACTCTACAGGATGCTCCAGGTTATGTTGAGGGGGATGATTCAGTCGTTTGGGGAGCAGATTTGGGACCATATTATAATTACTCAGAATTAACAAATAAACTAATTGAATTGAATAACACTTTTCCAGAGATAGTGGATCTTTACAGTATTGGACAATCTTGTTTCGGGAAGGATCTATGGATGGTACGACTAACAGAAGAATCAGTCAGGATTAATAAACACGGGTTTATTATGATAGGTCAGCATCATGGGAGAGAAGCAATCACTGTGATGAATTCTTTGTATACCATTGACAGGTTTATTTCGGATTATATCACTAATAACAATCGTATTGATGAGTTTGGTACAAGCAGTCCGTTTATGTATTACCATGGTGAAAATCGTCCTCCTTCAATTCGCTCATTACTCCGAGATACTGAAATTTTTATCTTACCTACCTTAAATCCAGATGCTCTCGATGTCCTTTATATTAATCCTTGGCAAAGAAAAAATTTATGTGAATACGATGATGATTTTGACAGAAATGCCACTAATAACCTTGTAAATATTAAAGATCTTAATAATGATGGGTTTATTGAGGAATATTATGCAAATGGTCATTGGACATTAGAAGGAGGAGTAACCGAATATCCAGGTGGTGCGGATTTGAATCGCAATTATAATTTTAGTTATATTGGTTCGGGAAGTTCTCCAGATAACAACAGCGAATTATATAGGGGACCTTATCCTTTCTCTGAACCAGAAACACAAGCATTACGTGATTGGACTTTAAGCCATAGAACTGAAATTAATTATGCTTTAAGTTTGCATAGTGGTATTGAAGCAGTAATTACTTCTTGGGGTCATACGCTTGGCCCTGATAACGATTTACATCATCAAAATAGAATTGCTGACAGTGGATTGAAACATATTACTGGTTATCCTAACTGGGATGATTTTGCAGGATATAAGGTTAATGGAGATTGGGGTGATTGGACCTACGGATTTGCTAACATTTTTGCATTTACTCTAGAAACCTATGGAAATTCATCATCATTACGAAATGGCAAAGGGATTTGGGATTTTTTTAATCCAAATGCTAATGAAATCCTTCGTAGATCAGAAGTAATTTATGAATCCGCATACTTTCTTGCCTCCTCTCCTATGCCTGGATTAGATTCATTACCGATAATTAAAAATATAGAAGGATTCTATGATAGCTCAGATCAATTACGACTATCTTGGGATTTAATCTTAGTTGATGATCGCTCTATTAATGAGAAATTATATCGAACTAATATTTATGCAAGTAGTAATGGATTAGATAACTGGAGGCTTATTAGTTCATCTTATGGACTCAGTACATTTATTTCTTCTAATGAAATTAATGAAAATGACTGGATAAAGATCCATGTGGACGAAGAAGATCAAATAAGAGTTTATAGTATCCTAAAGGTATCAGAAATAGAAATCGTTATAGAAAAAACCACGAATTCTGGTGGATCCCTAGTTATCCTAATGTTTATTTTGGGAATATTTACATTAATTTATATTAAAAAAAGAAAAAAAGAAACTTGATAAAAAAATCATTCAATATTCTATTTAACAAATAACTTTTTGAATAAAATTTTTTTGTGAAATCTTCAATTACTTCAATTTTGTTATTGGTGATGGTTTTGAAGTTTGATAAGAATTCCTTTTTAAATTTAATTTTACAAAAATTTATTTAACTATGAATATACTTTGTATTTTATTGTTAAAAATCCTATTATTGGAATTATTACAAGTATAGCATAAATAAAGAAAGTTTCAGAACTACCCAAAAAATCCCAAGATAAACCAAATAAAATCGAGGAAAAAAGGACAATTAGACCAATGGTAAGATTATACCAGCCATAAGCTTTACCTCTAATATTTCTCAAATCGCCTTTAGTAATATCTGCAACAAATGCTTTTAATATACCTTCAGTAGAAGCAACATATAACCCAAATAATATCATCCCTATAAACACTAATTCTGGTATTCCTATAATAGGGATAATAGCAAATAATAGTAATACAGAACTTAATAAAAGCAGCCCAAATACAATAACAGGTATTCTTCCAATTCTGTCAGACAATCCTCCTAAACTAGTAGAAAAAATAGCATAAACAATATTGAAAATTAAAAATCCAAATATTGCAAAAATTTCACCCTTTAAGTTTCCTGATATTGGCCACCAGTCCGGATTAAAGAGATCAAAGATTGCTACTGAACGTAATATAAGAAAGGCTATACTAACTTGAACAAATGCAAATGTACCAATAACTACCATAAATATTTTGAATTCTTTTGGTAATGGGATTATTATTTTTTCTAGTTTCTGTTTATTTTTTGATTTTGGTTTTTCCTTTAAGAAAAATATTATTCCTACAGCGATAATTGCGGGAATAAATGAAAACAAAAAAGCTATTCTAAATACATCAGGATTATTTGCAAAGACTACTAAAACTGTTAAAGCCATGAATGCTCCAAAAATAGCTCCAGTTGTATCCATTGCTCTATGAAAGCCAAAAGCTTTGCCTTGGTATTCCTCATCCACTGATAATGATATTAAATGATCTCTTGGAGATGTTCTCACTCCTTTACCTATTCTATCTCCAAATCTTGCCAGCAAAACTATTTGCCATGTTGCTGCAAAAGCTATCACCGGTTTTGAAATTGAAGAAAATCCATATCCTAATACTAATAATTTTTTTTTCCTTTCTACTTTATCTGAGAGAAATCCTGATATTCCTTTGAAAATATTTGCTGTTCCCTCTGCCAATCCTTCAATCAATCCTATAATGGCAACCTTCACCCCTAAGGTTCCTAGAAAAAGAGGTATTAATGGAACAATCATCTCACTTGATATATCAGTAAAAAGTGATACAAGCCCTAATAAAAAGACTGTACGATTTATTCCTTGTATGGAATGTATATTAACCAAATTAATAACCTAGTTCACGTAAGTATAAGTTTTTTAATGTTATTTTCCTTTGAAATCTGGTTCTCTTCCTTCCAACTTTGCCAAAAATGCTTCACGTGTGTCTTCTGTTTTAAGTAATTCTAATTGAGCTAATTGTTCAATTAACAAGCCTGTTTCCTGTGTTTGTCCGTAAACTTGATCGATAGTACGCTTAGCAACCCCAAGAGCTAGAGGTGCATTTCGTAATAACTTATTTGCTAATTCAAAAGCTTTATCTTCTACTTCTGTTGGTTCATATACCCAATCAACCAATCCTAATTGTAAACTTTCTTCAGCATTAAATTTATCTGATGTTAATATAACTTTTTTGGCTATACTAGTTCCTAGTGTTTTAACAATTCGTGTAATCCCTCCAAGGTCCGGTATCAATCCAATACTAGTTTCTAACAGACCCACTTGCGTTTTTGAAGAAGCAACTCGAAAATCACATGCTAAGGCTAGTTCAAATCCTGATCCAAAACAATAACCATTTAACAAAGCTATCACAGGTTTTTCTGTCATTTCTACTGCTGATATTCCCTCTTGAAGTTGCTTTGAATAATGCCTAATCTCTGTTAATCCAATGTCTCCTCCAAATTGTGCTAATTCGTTAATATCTATACCAGCGGAGAAAAATTCTTTGTCTCCAATTTTAGTACCAGTTAGAATGATAACTCTTACTTCAGGATCTTCATTTAACTCATGAAAAACTCTTTTCAATTCAATAAACAGATCTTTATTCATTGCATTACGTTTTTCAGGACGGTTTATTATTACTTTAGCTATGTAATATGATTTTTCAACTAAAAAATTCTTAAACATCTTAAATCTCTCTTAAAACTTTTATCGTATTACTAAAAACATGATTCATGTATTAATCGATTTTTTTAATTATTTTCGATTTGAATTTAAATGGTTTTTTCCTTGAAATTTGTCAAAAGAATTATTAGATGGTTGAAATTTCATTTATTTATAAAAAATAAATTCAAAAAACGATTTGGAAACCCAAAACTTTGTAACAATTTAGAACATAGATATCATGATTCTAATTTTGAAAAAGAAACATGTTTAATTCTTGAAAAATACTTTCATCAAAAATCTATTATTGTTCCATCACAGCATAAATTGAAAACTAAGTTTGATTTTATTATCAAGGGAATTGCAATTATTGAACCCCATGGTATTTGGAATGGAAACGGTTTTTATTCTTATTACAAAAAGCGAAAAATTTTAGCTGAAAAATTTGATTTAGATCTCCCTGTGATAATTATACCTAATTACAGTGATTTAACTCAATTTGATACCTATCTTCAAAAGGAAAATAATCCTGTTTTAGCAATGAAACAATTTCAACTCTTAATGCTAAATAGATATCAAGATTCTAATATTGTGCATTCTCCAATTATTGCCACAAGAATTTCTGAAAAATGGAAATCATTTTCGTTATTAAATTTAAGTATAATTATCATTCAATTCGTTTATATATTTTATTTAAGTTAGTATCATCTTTTTTAATGAAAATAAAATATTTAAATTAGTTGAAAGAGATTAAAATTATGCCAGGAAAAATATTTCAAATTAACATTAAATCTAAAACATCAAATGAGGTTGGATTACCAAAATTACCTATTCAATCAGCTTATTTTTCTAAAAAAAGTGTTGGAAGCGATTTTAACAATTACCGGATGTCGCTATCCGAAACCGAAATAAATAATCGACCAGTATTAGTTTTTCCAATTGAACTGATTGAAGAATTGAACTCTGAAGGTTGGACTATCAAACCCGGGGATTTGGGAGAAAACATCACTACTCAGAATATTGATTATGAAAAGTTTACTACTGGAAAAAAAATTCAATTAGGAAAAGAAGTTGTAATAGAAATAACTGAAATGTGTAGACCTTGCTCTAATCTTAGTCATCTTTCTTATATTGGCAATGAAAAGGTAAATCAATTTATGAAAACATTAATGGGAAGAAGAGGTATGTTTGCTAAAGTATTAAAAGAGGGAAATGTTAATACTAATGATGAAATTAAGGAAATATTATAATTTAAATTATGAATTTTCGATGAGCAAATCACATCATATCTAATGTTAATCTAAGCATATTTCTTACTTTATCGGCTTCTTTCTCTGGCATAAATCTTAACAGTGATTGTAACGCAGTGATATAAGCATTTATTTCTTGTATTGGAGAATAACCTGCTGTATTAAAAAAACTTGTCATTAATAACCATGCTCCAGGTGAAATAAATCTTTGCATTACTTCTTCTGGGTATTCATTCTGAGGATCTAATAATTTTCCAAATTTTTCTCTCATTGCTATTGCAAATTCAGTTCCTAGACTAAATATATCTTTTGCTAATTCAACCCCTTTTTCTCCAAAAACATAATGATCAAAATTCCATCCTCGCTTCTCTAACCCAAGAATCACACCATTTTTAATTAATTTTTCAATTTTTTGTATAAAATCTTTTCTGAAATTTTCATCATACCCTTTTACACTTATAAGAACGTGCTCAGTATTAGAATCAAATTTAGTCTTATAACGAAAGGTAAAAAAACTTTCGATAACTTTTTTCTGTTTTTTTTCAACTAATTCCTCACTAATAAATGCTAATAATCCCGCGTACTCTTCAGAAGTTATTTTTACATGTACATCCATTGAAAAACGAACCAAAAATTTATTCTTAAAGCAATTTAAATCCAAATTTTTAGGAATTTTGGAAGGTCTTTTTGTTCTAGTTTGGTATCAATTCCTTTATATAATCCTGGATGAGTAAATAAAAGTAGTATTAAAGATAAAAATGCAATAAACCAAGGAATTAATAGATCTACTAGTCCTAATCCTATTCCAGATAATCCTATTGCAAATCCATTGATTGTTGCTAGTAAAGCCCCACCACGTGCCAACGTACCTGACAATAAAGAAAACGATGATAATATTTCTATTGATAAAACAATGAGAAATATTACAGACCAATTTTCAACTAAAACATCCATTAAAACTTGAGGGACGAAAGTTCCTCCTTCTGCCATTGAAGTTATTCTCTGTTGAAAGTTAGGAATTGCTATTCTTCTAAGAACTGTACCAAACCAGACAAATCCTATCACTAATCGAATTATAAGAATAAAAACTTTAAACTCTTGTAATTTAGTATCAAAAATTGGCATATAATCCTCAATAGTATATATTGGTTTAATATTTTTTCCTTTTTTTCAGAGCGAATTGGACTCTTGATTTGCAGGCGTAAGGACATTATTTCGCTTTTTTTCATCATAGGAGCCTTCTGGAGCATGAACCATTATTTTCTTACCAGAAATATTATCAATGAACGTATCTAATTGACGACCATTAGTATGTCCTGATACAATGATTTTATGTACTTCTTGTTGATATTTATTTGTTAAATAAGGGCTCTTATCTAATAGATTATAACCCATAGTTCCCGGGGCTTGATATCCACAAATAATTACTCCTGTATTTGGATCTTCTTTTGAATACTCAAATAATTTTCGAGATAATCCAGCTTGAAGCATTCCCTGTCCAGCTATTACTATTGTTTTCTCTGTAAACTGATCTTCTGTAACTGACGATGCGAGTTTTATATTCGAATGATTTAATTTCATCATCGTAGCTACTTTTGAACCCATTCCAGTAGCAAATATTTTCCAATCGTTTTGTGCTTGTATTTTATAGAGATTATATAGCATTTCTTGACTCCTTCCCATGGAAAATGCTGGTATTAGTATTCTCTTTGATCTAGCCAAAATTTCTTTAAGAGTTGAACCTACTGAGATATTCAGATCATCTTCCTGATTTCTACCATAATAAGTTCCATCAAAAATGACTGAATCAGCATCGGAATACGGAAATTCTACTTTTGGAAAAATAGCAGACCCATCCAAATTAAAATCACCTGTATAAAATAATCGTTTACCCGCAATATTTATTTCAAAACCCACGGATCCGAATAAGTGAGATGCTTCAAAAGATGTTACTTCTGTATGTGGAAGTATTTTTACTGGAACCTTACTTCTAATTTCTTGAAAATTATTTAAAGCATTATCGACATTGAAAGGATTAGCTATTTGATGAAGAATACTATCTTTTTTTAATTTTTTACTATTTTTTGAGATAAATTTATTACTTATCAAATTGGATGAATCATGCCAAAGCATGGAGCATAAATGTTTTGTAGCAGAGGTTCCCAATACTGGTAAAGTTCTGTTTTCCCTTAATAAAAGCGGAACAGCACCTGAGTGATCCAAATGGGCATGAGATAAAAACAAAGCATCAACTCTGTCAATTAAAGGAAAATATTGAGGAACAACATTATTTACAACGCTCATTCCAAAATCAAAAAGTAATAGTCCAAATTTACTCTTGATTAGTATAGCACTATGTCCTATTCCTTCTCCTCCAGGAAAAAAAATGCGGATTTTCGGGTCAGTTTCAGGATTTGAAACAGAATAAGCAAATTTGGGTGCAATGTCTTTAATTAGTTCTTGAGGTACATTATTAAAAATTTCTGGTTTTATTGCTTCTACGGGAATATCATTAATTCTAGATTCCAATACATGGAATGAAGAAGGAAATTCTTTGAAAATATTACTTTCTGATGCATTCTGATTAAAATTTTCTTCAGTAATTGGATTAGGTAAATCTTTAACAAATTTTTTTAATAAATGATCTATAATAAACCTTTTTTGTGTTATTTTTACCCAAGGTAAAACAGCAATTAATTCAGAGTCATCAGTGTTATTTAACGTATCTTCTATATACTCAGGATAGCCATTAATCGACTCAACACAAGTAATATAATGATTCCAAATATTTTCAATAGAATCAGAATAATATTCTTTGTAGAAATCAATTGCTGACTTTAAAGAAATAGTATCTGAGGTAATATTGCTTGAAAACTTAATTAAAAGATGTAACCAATTTTCTATTGATATTTTTTTATCTTTGCTTGTAGGTTTTGAAATGATATAATTAATCAATGGAAGATCATTGAGGCTAATGTAATCTTTTGTTAATAATTTACTTAAAATTACAACGAATTCCTGTTTCAAAATTAATTCTTTTTTATACAACATACAAATGATATAGACCATATACTCGATCCATTCTATATCATTTAGTTCAATTTCATTCCAAAGAATCTGTTTGATTGATAATATGAGAGAATTGTTATGTAATGTATCAATTTCTATATTCTTTTTTGTAAGCTCATCAATCCCATCAATTAAACTCCATTCTTTATCAATGAGATCCAAATTAATTAAAGTCTTATTACTAATTCTTCTAAGTTCTTTTATTTCTTTATTACTATATTTTTTCAGAAAAACTTCTCCAATGGTATCAATTATTTATCATGATTAATTATTAAAAATATATTTTATTCAGGAATTAATTAATATATCTATTTAGAATAAATCAGGGTTTTTCGTTGGTAATTCATCAAAATTAAACAGCATAACTCCAATTTTTATCATTAATTGTGTAATTTGATTTATGGTATCGTTCACGTTAAAATCATCATCGCATAAATCTTTATCTAAACCTAACTCCATAATCGAAGGAAAGCTTTTGAAATCAAAACCAATTTCATTTAATTCTTTAATATTATTGATAACAGAGAAGAAAATATGATCATTATGCAAATCCTCATCTAATATTATATTGTATTGCTTAACTCTTTGAGGAAAAAAAGCAAACCATTGTATCCTTGCTACTAACGCACCATAAATAGCAGCCGTTCCTGCAGAGTATTTTTTTTGATTTATTCTACTGATTCCACACCAGGTATGAAGTTTCGATCTTAATAGATATGTGTTTTCATGTTCTAGCTTATCTTCATCCATTATTCCACTATGGGGTATCGAACATTCCTCTAAAACAAAACTGAAAATCTTTCACATATCTTAGAACAATGATCAAGGTGTATTTATATGATTTTTTTAAAATAAGGATTGTTTTTTTCTTCAATTGGAATAAATTTACTATTTACCTTAGCTTATATTAAAATTATTATATCTAGATTAAAAAAATTTTACAGGTAAAAATATTTTAAGGTATACTTCAATACTTTATTAATAGATTTTAAAGGGTTTTTTATGAAAAAATATAACAATTTTTTCTTAGTGCTTTCATTGTTTGCTTTTTTGAGTCTAAGTTCAACTCAAACTCTTGCAACACCTGTAATAGAACATGGTTTCAAGCAGTTTATTGATGAAAACGGTGATTCAGCTGTGATAATAGATATAAGATGGCCAGAAGTTTATAATGAAGCACATATCAAAGGTGCATATTTAATAAATTATGGCGGTACTGATGAAGTAAAAAGAGATGCCACAGATAGTATACTTGCAACAGAAGGAGTAACAGAAATAAAAAGTACCCCAATTGGATTATATTGCAATTGCGGAAATGGGCATGAAGCAAGTAGGATAAATGCTTACCTAGAAGGAAAAGGATTTACCAACACAGTCTGGTTGTCTCATACGTTTTCCCAATGGAATGACTATACCTATTTGGTTTCTGGAAATACTCCCGAAGGAGATGGACCATTGACTCAGGCACCATCTTATCCTTCAAGTGGTGGGTTCTTCCTTGATCCCCTTCTTATTGCAGTCATAGGTTTAGGTGTAGTTACAATTATTGGAATTTATTTTTATTTTCAAAGCAAATCTTCATCCCAAGTTATAACTCAATCAGCTATCAAAAATGCTGAAAGAAAAAAAGCAAAAGAATTGGATAATTTATCAAAGTTACTTGAAAACCGAAAATCTCCAATTAAAGAAACACAAAAAAAGAGTGTAAGAAGAAGATAATTTGAAAATTATTATTCTTTCTTTATTTCCTCATTTTTTTTTATCAATTGGTTGAATAACTCAGCTATGGTTTCGAATAACTTTAATACATTTGTTCCATCGACCGCTGAGATTTCGAAATAATTTTCTAACCGATATTTTTTTCGAAAATCCCATATATCGTTCTGATCTATCGAGCGATCTTCTAGATCTTTCTTTGTTCCAATTAGGATAAAAAATGGATCTTCACGATTTTGATTGGTTATAAATTTCATCCAATAGTCTAGATTCTCAAAACTTTTTTTATCGTTTAACGCAAATACAAGCCCAAATGCATGTTTTCCATTCATTTGTGATCCATAAGAACTGTGAAACGTTTCTTGTCCACAAAAATCATATACTAACAAACGCACATCAGAAGCCGGTTGATGTAATCTGTCAGGTAATTTAACTAATAAATCATCTACTTTAATCCCAAGAGTAACGCGTAAATTTGTTGTGAATTTCCCCGTTAAGAATCTTTCAACTAATGATGTTTTTCCTACACCTTTATCACCCATTAAAGCTATATTATAAGTTAAAATTGATTCTATTTGTTGATCAGGATTGATAAAATCGATTAAGTCTTGGTTTTCGAGAGATTCAATAATAAGAGGTCTGATATCATAGGAATTTTCCCATGCTTGATTGAATTCCTGAATTTTTAGACTAGTTATTTGAGGATCATTATGATAAATAGCTGTTTCCAAAAATGAAGAAGAAAAAGAAAAATGATAAAATTCTGAAGAATTAAAAATAATAATTCGTTCAATCAATTTATTGTATATCTTGATAGAAAAATTTGGATGTAATTCTATTATTGATCTTATATTATCGATGTCTAAATTATTGAGTAAAGAAATAAAATCATTTGAAACTACCCAATGAATTTTATAACCTTTATTAGCCAATTTTATTGCAGTGGATAGTTCTTCAAATAATATATTACTCCAAAATTCAGAAAAATCAACTGCAATGAATAAAGAAGAGTAAATTGTTTCCTGTATGTTTAGTTTATTTAGTACCTTAGACACAATTTGATAATCATCTATTTTGGTTTCTGAAAGTGCTTTTTTATCAGTTTCTTTGAATTCCGAAGTAAAATTTAAAATATTATTAATAAATTTCTTTTTTTCTTCAAGTGCCTTTTCTATGACGCCAATACGTTGATTAATTATTTCTTCTATTGAATTACTTCTATATAAAATAATTTTTCCCTTTTTATAGCTCGTAATATGCTTCTTTGTTTCAAGTTTTTGTGTTATATTACGAACCTTTTCATAAGAAAATTGTAATGTTTCGCAAAGTTCATTTCGAGACATGGCTTCTTTAAGCAGTAAAATGTATGCCCGTTTCTGTTCTTGATCCATAAATAAATTATATAAATCATCTTGATTTGAAAGTGAAAGACTTTTCTTTTCCTGATAAGATTTTTCTTCAAAAAATAAAATATTTTTTTCAATTGTAGAATGACTTGTAAAATATTTCTTTGGAATGGTATTACTTAATTCTTCAATATAATTATCATGGATAAGCCGTTTTAGTGCCCTATATATCTGATGTTTAGGTAATTCGGTTAATTTTTCCAAATCAAGAGTTGAAAAGGATTTTGGCTCAGACAAGAGCAACGTGAGGATTTGAATTTCCTGTGAAGTTAATCCTAGCAATTCTAAATTTCTATATACCAAATCTTGTTGAGAATTACTCAATTTTTACATCACATTAAGTTTAATTTAATAATTTCTTTAAAATATATCTTAATCTTTTATTTTCTTATAGATGCGCTTAGATACTATTTCAATAATCGATTTCGATCCATCGGGATCATATTCTGACGAATGCACCAATATTTCCTTATCTTTAGGCAAAACTTTTCGTAGAATCGAAGCAATATACCTCATCCATAAACATTTATCCACATCTAAGAATGGATGAACGTCCTTTGCAAGTTGGCAGGTAATGTCTATTTCTAATTTATTTTCAGAGACAGGTTTGATGTTTACAGTTTCTCCTATTTCAGATAAATGTTGACATGCTAAATCCAGTGCTTGTTGAATGGTTGTGACAGGATAATCAATTCGATCAAAAAATTTGAATTGCTCTAAAATCTCTAATGTGGCAATTTCTGATTTATAATCCACAGTAGATTCTAAATTTCCTAGCACTTCCAAGGTAGACTTTTCATACCCATGAAAAACTGAGTGTAACAATAAAGGTAAAGCAATTTTGTTAGGAATTTTAGATTCATTTTCAATTTCATTTTTTGATTCTTCTGGTAATTGAATTTTACTTTTAACAGAGTAAAAATTCTGTGGAGCTGAAATTTCACTAATCTCTTTTTCGAAGTAGTCTGAAAATTTCTTTAAGAGTTTATTAATAGTTTTATGTTGGAGTAACTCATCGATATTTGATAATTTTTTAATGAAGGTCTGAAACATCGACTCTACATTTCCTTTATTAATAATCTCAAATTTTTGGGGAAGAAAAAGAATAGCAAATGTATACATATTCTGATGTCCGCGAGGAGATTTGATAGTTTCATCTAAAATAAAAAATGGATAAGTGAATGCTATCCAGTTTGGATTATTAGTAACTGGAAAACCACCGTATAGTTTATGAGTAAAATAATTATCCCCTTGTCCTAGCATCATTCCTAAAGGAATAGAAAATTGTAATAGAAACGATTCTACATCATTACGTGATTTTATAAATGGTAATATAGTACTGATTAAAGGAATTAGTCCATTAGAAGCTAATCCAACAAAACTGAGACCAATTTGTGATTCCATAATTTTGAGCTCAAGAAAAATGTTTTAATGAAAAGAAACAATATTGTAGATATTTTGAATCTTAAAAATTCAAGTGAGTATAACAATGAATAATATAACTGAAATTTTGAAATTAGTAGTTTTTATTAAAAAAACATAATCATTTTTTCTTAGCTGTTATTGTGTATTTTTTCTTCTTCTATTATGAACTGTTAGAATTAATACAGAAGTCATGAAAAAAATGAAAAATGGGCTAATAAAAACAAAATTACTTGTAGGTACGGTTTCGTTAGTTGAAGTAAATATGATATCAGTGGTTTGAATAGTAGAGGCACTTTCTAATATTGTAGGTATATAAATAGGTTCAGATTTGTTCAATGCATAAAAAGTATCGATATAAAAATCAACAATTCCAGTTAATCCATCAAAAAAATCAGAGCGATATTGAACAATTCCATTTTCATACGGGATAACATGAGGAATTAGTCCAGTAGTTGTATTGGTAAGACTCTTAAAATAATTATTTATACCGAACAATTTAGAGACCGTGGTATTTTCATAATCACCAAAATTGTCTAAAATAGATGCAAAAAACTTTCCAATACCTGCTATTCCAAAACCTATACCAGTATAGATTCTATTATTCCAATAACCATTTTTTTGAGCTGTCCAATAAACACCATTATCATCAGATTTTGCATTACTAGACAGAGCATTATAAATTCTATTTACAGGATAGAGAAGACTAGTATCATTAGTAACCTTAAACAAATTTAGGAAATAGATACCTATTCCTGCTGAACCAGCAGATAATCCATAGAAATAACCCTGTTCTATGTCTATTTCAGTCAAAAAATCAACTGCACCGTAATGCCAAAATCCATCATCCATCACTGCACTCAACCACCGGCTAATAGCTAGGGAATAATTTAAATAACTTTCGTTTTGAGTAGCTTGATATAATTTCAAATAATAATTTCCTACTCCTGCTGAACCAGTGTATAATCCAGAAATATTTTTATCCCATCCTCTAGTTGCTGAAGCATTTACAACAAACAATTGATTAGAACCAGTTTCATATTTTCTAGTTAAATTCATAATCCAATCTACAGAACTAATCGCTATGTTTAAATAAGTCTGTTTTCCTGTGATTTTGTAAGCATCAAGAAATATTTCTCCTATTCCTGCTGTACCATATGTATATCCAGTTAATCCAGATTTAGACCAAATATTATAGCCCCAGTAATCTCTACCTGAAGAATCTGTTCTACCATAGTATATCAATGAATCTAAAGATCTTTCTGCTAGATTGAGATAAGAAACATTGTTTGTGTTTTGATACAAATTGAGAAGGAATTTGGAAATTCCGGCATATCCATATTTCAATCCTGTGTAAATCGTCGAAGAATCAATTGCACGTGTCCAATGAATATAAGATGTGTTATCAATAGGATAATCAGGCATTAATTCAAAAGATTGACTAAAAATGAAGTCTGATGCCTTTTGGGCGACTGTTAAATAGGAATTATTCTTGGTTAATTCGTAGATTCTTATAAATAAATCACCAGTACCAGCAGCACCAAAATAATATCCTGGATAAAATTGAGATAATCCAGCGAAACCATAATTATCATTAAAATTGAATACTCTCTTCCAACTCCACCCATTGGTTGATTTATTTGCATACTCAATTAAAAGATCCGCATAATTAATAATCGAGTTATAAATTAGTGTTCCATTTTCAACTTCATTATTAGTAACTATCTTATTTTTAGAATTCACAACGAAATCGTTATTGGATGAATAGCTTTCAATTTGATTAAAAGGTAAGAATGAAGAAAAAACAAAAAAAAATATTAGAAAAAAAAATTTATTTTTCATTTATCGTAGTTCCTAAATGAAATTTTTAGCAATGGGGCATAAGTAAAGTCTTGGTTTTACATTTTAAAAAAGTATTAAATATCCATTTAAGCAACAAATTAATATTCTAATGTTGTTGTGATAAAATTTATTTTCATTAAGTATTCTAATAAAATTATTTTAAATTAAGAAAACCAGTGATTTTTTTCTTTAATTTTTTGTATCCAACTGTTCAGGTTTATTCATGTCCAGAATAAATTCAGATTTAGTATTCAGTATTATTATACTCTCAATCGTTACATTAACAGGAGTTCTTATAATATTTGGACCTTTTACTATAAGTGCTGTTTCTACAATTTCAATGGAGCCAACACACGAGGGTTATTTAACAAAAAATGGGGATTATAATTTTTTTAAAGGAGATTTACTAATCTTAGAAGATAAAAACCCCAAAATTGGTGATATAACACTGTTTAAATCTCCAAAATCAGGAGATTTATTCCTTCATAGAATTGTTGCAGAAAAAACTAATGAAAGCGGGTTGTATTTTGGAACCAAAGGAGATAACAATATATTTACTGATCTACAAGATTATAATCCCGATACAAGTATTTTTCCTGAAGAACAAATTCTAAATTTAGGTTGGATACCAGAAGAGAATATAATAGGAACTGTAATAATCTCTGTTCCTTTATTAGGAGGCTTATTGAATTCAATATTCCATCCTGTTGGATTATTTGTTATAATTCTATTAGGTCTAGTGGTTTTATTAATATTTTTGCAAAGAAAAGAATTAAAGGATCACAAACACATTAAAACGGCACTTAAAAAACTAGAACCATTTGATTTATCTCTGAAATTATCAAAAGGAAGTGTTTTTATATCAAAAGCCTATGTAATTACGATATTATTAATTTCAATAATAATCGTTTCTCTTCTTTCGGTTAATATTTTCTATCATATTACTAGTCCTAATAATATTGAGTTATTGACTCATCAAGGATATGAATTTCCAAATAACATTAATATCACTAGAACTCATAGTGCAGGGGAACCATATGATATTCATGGAAAACAAGTGTTTTTCTATAATGTTAAACTTAAGGTGATGTCTAAGAGTATTTTTAGTTCTGTTAAAAGCATTACTCTTACAAGCCAATATAAAAATGAAAATTATGAGAATTTTGATAAGAATATTGCAAATTATTCAAAAATCAATTTTATCTATGGTTTTAATGGAATAAAAACAATAAATTCATTACTAATTTTCATTGACCCATTTTCTTTTAATTCATCTATAGAAGTGGAAATAATCATTTCAGTGAGTTATTTTGGATTATTTGCAGATAAATCAATAGAAAAAGTGTATGAAGTAATTTTGAGATAAAATTAATAGAAAAGAAAAAATGTGAAATTAAGAATAGATTAAGATGCTTTTTTTTTATTTTCTTCTCATCTTAAAGATAACTGGAATAGCAATAATAGTTGCAATAACTAATACTGCTGTAAAAGCACTGGCAGTTCCAGTTGTAATTGTTATGGTGTCTTCATCCAAAATAGTTTCAGTTTCAGTAACAGTCTGTGCAGCTTCAGTTTGAGTCACAGTCACATATGGATTGAGTTGGACAGTTTGTTCAATCGATGGTCCCATAACAAGGGCTTTATCAAATGATGAATGATGGTTTACTGATGCAGTTCCATTCCAATATGCTATACCGTAGGGAATAAATGCTCCATCACCAAATTGAACATCTTGAGTAGTATCAGCAGTGATTCTTGCACGAGTAAATTGGAGATAGTAACCCATATGTCCACCATGTCCAACTGCTCCATGGGCTACATCTACATAAACATCATCCTTACTGCTTAGTCCATTCTCATCATCATCGTTATAATGGACTGTATCAATATACTGATCTTGGGCCAATCCAGTTACAGTTGAGTTAGGGGCTATATCAGTACCTTTCCAGATCCACATATCAGCGTTACCATTTTGCATTTTCATTCCACCATCTTGAAACATACCGACACTGAAATTTGTTGAGTCGATATTGAAAAAGATTGCAAATTTATCTGAAGTGTTAACAAAAGGATCGAAATCAACTCTTACTAAAATGGAAATATGGCTGTCATTAGATGCAAAGATCATTTTTACGAATCCTAATTCTGTTGCAAGATCAGAACCTGATGTTGCAGGTATTACAGGAACATAGTTAGTAGCGTAATTACCATTTGCACCAAAAGCACTTGTGTCCGGCCATTGTTTTGTATGATTCCATGCAGGTAAATTATTTGTCCCATAATCATAAACATAAAGGGGATCATTGTGACAAGCATAACAACCTTTACCACCAGAAAACCCTGGTAATGAAGTCGAGCTATACATATTTAGTCCTAATAGTCCAACAATGAACAAAGCACCAAACAGTGTTATTGCTAATTTAAAATGTTTCAATTTTTTTTTCTCCTTTTTTTTTGCTTATCAAAAATTTACACAAATTGTTTCAATTCGTGAGTTTTTTGCAAACAATTTAATTGAATTTTTACGCATTTTAGTCAACATATTAAAATTTAAATAGATAAGTGAGTATATCTCAATACACTAAATTTTCTTTGATAATTACAATAGATTTTAATTTTGTAATCATCGATAGACCAAAAAATAACCTTTCTTATTTTGTGCAAATATTGTTCAAATTTTCGTATGATTACACAATGTAACCAAAATCTTGCTTTTGGCTTGTAAGATAAAACTAACTCATAAATTGTTATTATTTTTGAATTATGCTTATTTATGTATTAGGTAATCCTATGAGTCTCATATTTAGTTAGGTAAACCAAAAACGCGGATTTTTTAAACAAGAAAAAATATTTCAATTTTGTATAGAATAAATAACTTCTTAAAAGATATTTGGTCAATAAATTTAACTTGGATGATTCTTATATCCCCTTTAGATTAATGTGACAAAATAATTGGAGATTTTAGCTATTTTTTATTAATTTTAAATAAATCATATTAAAATTATTTCCTCACTATAAAAGGTAAATTCATTTATATGTGTAAAAAGTTTGTAGTAGGTTTACCTTAAAGAATGGTTTGCTTTTGTTAAAATAATATTTCTTCATTTAAAAAGGGGAATTTGTACTTTCAACTGGAAAATTTCACAAAAATTCTATTTTTTTAGTAAATGCGATAGAAAATTTGATCCTTTTGATTTAATTTGATACTTATAGGTCTTAATAAAATAACTAAATCTCTTAATTTTAATCGTAATAATTTAATGCAATTAATTCAAACAAATTGGTATAACCTTCCATTAAAATACATGAAATTAATAACCAATTACTATTAAAATCATAACATATGGAGAATTAGGAATGGATTTTGGATTTATTCTTTTATTAGCCGGTATTATTACTCTTATTATAGATTTAATACTTATAATATTGAAAAATCGTTACGAAAATATAAAAAATTATCTTACAATTACATTAACAATATCAAGTTTACTTATTATTTCATCATATCTGATTTTTCTAGGTAGTTTTATATTTCTGGATTTTTCTTATGATTATGTATATAAACACGCTTCTTCAAATATGGATATATTTTTTCGATTAGCTTCCACTTGGTCAGGTCAAGCTGGATCCTATTTTATCTGGGCAATGTATGTATTCTCTATTAATTTAATTTTAAGAATTCTTTTTAGAAAGCATATTGAAAATCCCCTTTACCAAAGAATGTTTATCGTAATTAGCTTAAATTCTATAGCCTTATTACTCTTAACGCTCATAAACAACCCATATATTGATGTATTAACAGCAAACTCCCAATTTACATCTATTCCGGTAGACGGCTTAGGATTAAGTCCAGTACTCAATACATATTGGAATGTAATTCATCCTCCAATCGTTTTGCTTTCTTATGCTCTTTTTCTCATCCCTTTCGCAATATCAATTTCCCGTTATAGTTTAGGAGAACCTGAGTATCACACAACTACAGAAATTATACCTTTACGAAGATTTACCATGGTGTTAGCATGGTTTATTATAACTATTGGATTAGCTTTAGGTGGTTATTGGGCATATGTGACATTAGGTTGGGGTGGATTTTGGGCATGGGATCCTGTTGAAACAAGCTCTCTTGTTCCATGGATTTTTGCAACAATTTATTTCCATAATTCTCCCGGTAATAAAGAGAAAGCAACAAATTATGATAAAGATAATTTTGCTATTTTACCGTTTTTAACCGTTATTTTTGCAACATTGATTACTCGTTCCGGAATTATTGAGTCAGTACACACATTCGGCTCCTCTCCTTTATCTATCGGTTTATTCATTTATTTTCTAGCGCTATTTTTTGGTGTAGTACTAGTATATGTAAGATCTGGTAATTTACAACTATTTCATTCTTGGGAATACGTGAAAAAAATGAATATACAAGAGATAGCTTTGTATATAACTTATATATCACTACTCTTAGGAGCTATTGGTATATTGTTTGGATTAGTTATCCCCTTTGGTATGGCTATATTACCAGTACCTTTTAATCAATCATTGATTGTTGACCAAAAATTCTTCAACATGATAATTGGGATTTTTGGTTTTTTCGCGTTGGCATCTACGCTTTTTATGGATTTTATGTATCCAAAATTAACGAAAAATAAGATATCCATATTGGTAGGTACGATAT
>MDVS01000141.1 GCA_001940645.1 Candidatus Heimdallarchaeota archaeon LC_3 | reverse complement strand
ATTCAGGATGGTAATTTTGACGATTATGAGTTGTACCTTGAGGCCAAAGCTGTAGGAGCTTCGACACTCGAAGAATATCAGTTAGTGCTGAAATATCAGGCCCCTGACTATGAGACTGCTTTAACTCTTGAGCAAGAAAAAACCAAGAATGGATCTGGTCAAGAAAAACTCGTATAATTGTAATGAAAGAAGGCAGCTATTTTCCTGTTTGTTTTTATTTACAAAAAGCGAAAACAGTAGCTAATTGGTAATCAATGCCAATAGAAAATAAGAATTTTTCCAGCTTAGAGAAAAACACCTTCTGGTGCTAATGACCTCTCATCTAAGCTATATTTTGATTTCTAAAAATTCAAAAGGCTTATTTGAAACAAAATTTTCCTCCAAATAATCGATCGTTTCAATTTGATGATTGAATTTTAAATATTTATGAGCTTCTTCTTTAGTTATCCATTTAAAATCTTTATGTTCATTTGAGAGTATAACTTCTTGATTAGATTTAATAATAGCTAAAAAAATTGGATTAATTTGAATACAATTTTTTGAAACTTCATAAAACTGCTCTAACCTATCTGCAGAATAAAATAAGTCAGGAACCAAGTTTGTTTCTTCTTTTAACTCTCTTAATGCTGATTCCCATCCTTTTTCACTTTTTTCAATTTTCCCCGAAACCATTTGCCAAGTATTTTTTAAATAGGGGGTGTTTCGTAAGATTATGAGGTATTTTGATTTATTATTTTCTATTCGACAAACATATACTACAACTACAAAAGATTTAATTGGAATTTCTTGTTTTATCTCCATTTTTATCGACCTTCATTCTCCTCATTTATTAATAATTTACATTAGATTAGTATATATCTTAATAAGTTTGCCACCCTATGTAACTTAAGGATGCCCCGAATATTTATCGACAGCTAAACAAGTTACTCAGATATTACATAGTAAAGATGCGATCGATTTTATTGGAGATGGTTCGATGGATTAACCTTACTTCGTTGAACAAAGTAGGTAAACCTACTGAAAGTTGCATTCTATAATTGTCTCTAAGTTATTATAGATAAATAATAATAGGGCATACTGTCCTTCGACTGATGTTTTACTTGAATCTACATATTCTGAAGGTATTTCAATTGTTATAGGTTGATTGCTTTTTATTTTTAACATTTTATATTGAGAAAGCTTCAAAAATCATCCAATTCCATTATTATTTTTCAATAAAACAAACTACTTTTGAAACAATTGATTTTCATTTTTTGTTCCTAACTTGTTTGTTGAATCATAGATTAAAGGGTATTTAGATATGTAATTTTTTAGTTTTAGATTTAAAAATCCCATTTACTTTTGGTTATATTGAATTAAAAGAAATTTTTCTCTGTCTAACGATTGGAACGCGTTTAACAACTTTCTTATTAAAATACTCATCTTAAGGTGAACTCCTGTAAAAACTGCTAACTCTTGTAAATATAGAATGTTTACCAAAAGTGAATATTCATTTACTAATAAACCAAATCGTTCTTCTCTTTTCCATTCCTTCTGAGCGATTGAATTATAAATTTCATTAATTTTTTTCTCATAAAATTGTCCATAAATTTTCGATAAAACCAATGACACCATTTCTTTGGGATCTAAGCTGTCTACATTCTCTGATAAAACATTAATATTGAATTGTGATTGAAAATAATCCAGAACCGGCTGAATATCTATTTTTAAAATTTCACGAAAAAGATGATAAAATTTTGGACGATCAGAGTCCCAATACTGTAAAGGAGGCTTGCATTTAGTTAAAAATGCTGATATCACGTTAGAGGAATTTGGAATAGTTATTTTTTGGGATTTTGTCCTGTTAACTATAATATCTGGGTCTCTATAGAATTGTTGATAGACAATAAACCTCAAAAATTCAAATAGATATTCAAAATCGGTCTTCATTATTGGACACATATTTATTGAAAGCACCCGAGAAAACAATAACTAATTTCCTCAAAACTATTAGAGAAAAGTTGTGATGATGTAAACAATAACTATCAAGACGACTAAGATTAACAATGTTTTGTAATGACGAAAGGGTAAGGTCAATATTGATCTCCGAGGACGGCCATAGGTAGGTTTGAATTTATTATCTGCTTTAAGGCTGTCGTAAGAAGGAATAAACTTTTTTGATTTAAGACCATCATAGGATGGGGTAAAATTTTCATTTGATTTAAGACCATCATAAGACGGGGTAAAATTTTCATTTGATTCAAGTTTAATTCTAGTTTTCATAATATATTGGTTATTAAGTAAAGAAAATAGTAAAAAACACAGTCATAACGAAGAAAATAGTAGAAACGATTTTGATCGAAATCAAAAAGTGGCTTCAATTGATATTATATTGATAACAACTTTCTCGTTGTACTTTTTTACCTAATATTTGTGTTAGAATAATCTTCTACATGATTTAAATTTATTAATGAGAGAGTTAATTCTTTAGAATCATCTGTTTTAATTGCTAATGTATTGTTTTTAATAGAAACTGCTAAAAATAAGATGATAATTAAATATAGTTCTTTTTTGAATGATTTCAATGTCAATGAATTAATGGGGTATGATTATATATTAATTTTTGTGTAGACGAGTCTCATTTTTCAGGAAATTCTGTAAATTGAAATCTCAACTATTATGAAGAAGAAAATAGACTAATCTAAATAAGAATAAAAATGAATAAAATGAATATTCAACAATATTAACATCATATTTCGGTCGAAATAAGATTATTATTCGGGAGAAATTAGATTATTATTAGGATTTGATTAAGATCTTTTCAAGGAAAATCTTATTTGGTTCAAAAATCCCACATAAATCTTCAGAATATATTTCTTTTGGGTATTATTTCTTAACCTTCTTTATCAGCTCAATTCTTATTTCATTCAGCTTTATTGGGACCTTCCAAAATATAAATAATGTATTTTTTTGGATTCAGGACTTTTTCACTGATGAAATCTCAAATGTCCATTTTAAAGGAGAATTGTTTCTCCTTACTTTCATTCCTATTCTCCTTCTATGGACTTTATTAACAATAAAATCTGTGAAAATGCTTTCGAACAGCTATAAAGAAAAATATCTAGCAATATATCAGCGTGGATTAAAAATTTCCACGTTTTGGAATCCCATAATTATAAAAACCGGAATTTTTGCAATATTAGGAATATTTTCAGGTTTTATTTTAGGATTATTATTATTAAACAATCGTGATTCTTACAAATCGACTACTTTTTATCAAGAATATATATTCAATCAGATTTTTAGTTTTGATTACCTAACTGATGTTATTTTTTTTCTTCCTTTGGTATTTTTAGTTGGTTTTTTATTATATTTAGTTAGTGTTATCCTTTTAATAAAAGATATTCAAAAATTAAAGCAAATATACGAATCTTATAGTATTCAATCTCAAAAAAAAAGCAAATTATTTAATCTGACCGTTTTCGGATTTATTTCGATAACTTGTGTAGTTCTTATTAGAGAATTAATCTTTTACCAATTTAGCCATTCTAGGAATCTTTTTGTAATTGTTTTCAGTCTAGGTATATTACTTGTTTTGATTTTATCAATTGATAGGTTTTTTTATGTTGTAATAGATATAATAGTTAGCCATTATTCAAAAAATATTAATGTTAATGCCAATTCATCTTTTGAGAGATTTAAAAAATATTTTTATGAAAATTTTTTACCTTTGAGTAGATTTTTATTAGTAATTCTGCTTTTATATTTTATTTATGAGTATTTTTTGGACACAAAAATTATTTCGTTTATAAATAGCATCACTATTATTGTTGGGCTACTAATTATATATTGGCTAAGCTTATTTCTTTTGCCTCAAGGATCAAAGCTGAGATCACTACAAAAAATTCTTCACTCATCGTATAAAACATCACCTCAATTAATGTTTTCAATATTGTTTATATTCTTGCTTTTTTCGCTGTGGCAAAGCTCACTTTACTTTACAATGGTAAACTCTTCTATAAATGATGCATATTATCAAGTAGGGGGTGACATCAAAATAGGCCTTGATCCAACGTACGTCAACTCATTTGGACTGGACGGAAAAAATCCGGACAGAATTATATCATTAAATGAACAACTTCCTTTGAATTCGAAAATTAATTCTATACTAAGAGTGATTGTAAATTCAGACCATTTTCTACCTCCTTTATACCAAACTAATATCGATTTAATCATCTTCAATACTTCCCAATATTTACAGGATAATTTCTTAATTCAGGATAGCTGGTTTATCGGAGGATCAGCAAAAGAACTATTGTCTAAAGTCGGTGATAACCCTCGTTCGTTTATTATTCTTGAAAAAAATTATGCTGATCTTTTAGAAAAAGACATTGGGGAGAATGTGACGTTAACAAATTATAATCAACGTATATTAAGAACTTATAACCTAACTATAATTGGTTTAGTCAAATATTTTCCCCCTAATTTTTTTGAAGAAAAGTTAAGTCTCAGGGCCTTTGGAATTGTGGATTTAGAACTTGCCAATTCAGAATTTCTGGAGAGGAATCCAGAAGAAGTAGAAATAATTCGAAACCTCAATCAAACTACATTTTGGATGTTAAGAACCTCTGATTTCGCTGATAGAGATTTAATATTACAGAAAATTCTATCTAATCCCCGAATTCAATTTATTTCAGAAGAACGGTCATTAACGATTAATACAGTTTTGAAAGATCAAGAATTTATAAAAGAATTATATCCCTATATCGAAATAACTGCTCTTTTAAAAGATTTAAGCTTGCTAATGACAATACTACTAGGATGGTTGATGATCAGCGAATGGTGGATTTATATAAGAAATCCAGAAATTGATGTTGTTTTAATAGAGTTAGGCCAAAAAAAATCCTATCTTGATTTTATTCATTTTCTCAATCAAATTTTTTTCCTTGAAATTCTAATATTATTAGCAGTTTTTGTTAGTCAACCATTTACCGAGTTATCTGTAGAATTATTATTACCTGGTATAAAAATACCTTTTTCCTACAATTATCCTATATTTCAACCAGTAATACTGGTAAATTCAGCAATGATTTTATTTTCAATAGTAGTTTTTTTGCTGACTTTGCTGAAAGCATTTGATAATTATGTAATTTTATTATCGATAATCGAATTAATATTTATTGGTGCTATAGCAGCTTTTATTTTCATTAATAGATCCTTCGAGGTACTTTTGTACAATGTTGATATTTTTCATTATATGACATTAATTAATATCTTAATAAGTCTGTTTTTAATAATTTTGGGGGTTATCAGTCTTAGAATATTTTTGAAATTAACAAATATGTCATATACCATTTCCCTATTAAAAAGCGGTTATTTAAAAATTATTAATATAGGCTCAGCAATATTACACTTAATAGAATCCATTTTTAGATCAATTCACATTAATATTTTCTTTTATATGTTGGTCTTTAAAAAATTCATTCAAAATAAGCAACGAATCTTAATTTTATTAACTGGAACAATCATTTCTCTGTCATTAATTGCAGGAGTTTCCACAAATATAGACAATACTGCTCTTAAAGTAGTAACAACATATCTAAAAGGCTCAGATCGTGTTTCAGACTACGTGATCAATCAACATGATTTACCTGATGAACAGATTATTAATTTTATTGAATCGAGAAAAGAAAATGAATTTTCTTGGATCGAAGATTATAATATTGTTCATAGGTGGCATGCTGCCGGTATGAGCCAACAAGAAATACCAGAATGGGTTAATAATAGCAAATATTATCCTTTTGTTTCTGTTTCTCCAGTTATTAGTATGTCTGAAGGATATTTTAGGAGATATGAAAAAAATATGATTCTTGAGGAGGGAATTTTTAATATTTCTGGCACTAACGTAGTTATTTCTCGAACCTATGCCGATAGATTCTTAATCAATGCTTCTATCGGAACCAAGTTTTCTCTTTTCGATTGGTTGCGTAGTACAAAACCTGGATTTCCGGATATGTTTCCTGAATCAAAATTAACTAATTGGTCAACAACACTCACCATTTCTGGTATTATATCTGATTCAAGTCCTTTTTTATTTTTCATGATAGAAAAAAGTGGAGAAATTATTATGATTGATTCATTAGGAGCAATTTTGATAGAGGAAAACGATTTTACTATTCCTTCTTTTTTTGATGAATTATCCTATCAACCAGTATTTCTTGGTGTAGACTTTAGAGGTGATTTATCTGCCCCACTACAATTTGTTTTTAATAAAATAGTTTTTGTCCATTTTAAGAATTCTGCTATAGATTGGATAAATCCTGCTGATTTTTTGAACAACATTGATTATTTAACAGATAAAATTGTTACTTATTTAGGATCTCCCATAGATCCCGTAACACTTCATTATCCATTAAAGGAAATCCTTCATGAATACACTTATTGGACCTCAACAGTTCGAATCGGGGTGATTATCCTATCAATACCAATTTTATTAATTGGTTGGTATTTTGCTGATTTTTCCTTTAAATATGTGTACCGATCACGTAGAATCGAGATTAGTAATTTAAAAAGTCGAGGAGTAGACAACCAACAAATTTTTCTGTTTTTAATAGCTGAATCGATTTTTTTATCCCTGATTGCAAGCTCGATATCCTTGCTTATCGGTTCTGCAAGCGTTTTTCTTCAATTTTGGTTGGAAAAAGGAGTTCTTCCAGATCAATTTATTGTTCATCCTACTACAATAATTTTTCTTTTTGTTCTGAGCTTTTTGTTTATTTTTCTGGGATCTATCCGTCCTATTCAACAAATAATTAACTTATCTGTTGAGGAAATGCATCAAACTGAAATAGAACCAATGAATTTAATCACACGGGAAGAAATGATTACTATTAAAAAATCGGTTAGAGATTTTTTTATTTTAGGATTTTCTGGAGTAATAATTTTAATAGGAATTACTAGTTTACCTGAGGACTTAATTTCATCAAATTTAGTTATTATTTACGTGTTGCTAGGATTAGGATTAGTTTTTATCGGTTTTGTGAAAGCAATATCTATTCTTCTAAAATTTATTCCTGACTATCTTGAAACACGACTAAAAATAGGTAAAAACAGCCCTCAGTGGTTTCTTATATCCAGAGAAATGAAATGTCGGATAAAACAAACATCTATAGCATTTGTAGTACTTACATTAACAATCTCTTATGGTATAACATCTCTTGGTGTAATAAATAGCTTTAATGTAGAAAATGAACGCAATTCCTATGTTTCAAATGGTGGAGATTTACATCTGCAAGTGAAAAAGAATTATCAGACTATTGGTGACAATCAATTTGACTCTATTAGAAATTTATTAGACCAAGACGAACGGATAGAAACATTCACACAATATTTTATGACAGATGCATATTTTTTGCATGATCAATCTTATCCGGAGTATCCAGATTCAGTTCGAACTCTATATCTAAATTTTTTGTGGAAACGTTTCCCAATCGTAAAAATCCTGTTTATTAATGTCTCAACATTTTTTGAAACTGTCTATACGGAAAACATTGGAAATTCCTTCTTTGTAAATGAACCAACTGATAAAATTCTTTCTAGATTCAAAACTGAATATGAAGAATTTCTCAAAGACCCAGAAGGAAAGAGAATACCGATTCTAGTCGATGAAAAGACATTTTTAGAAAAAGATCTAAAACTTGATTCCACGTTATACTTTACAACGGGTAAAAACGGAATTTATAAAGGTCATGGGAAATTAGCTGGGGTTATGCGTGTGGTCCCTCCAGGGATATCTAGTAAAGAAACAGGATTCATTATTGCTCCAAATATCAATTTAAAATCCTCTTTCGGAATTGATAATCCGACAAGTGGTTTTATAGTTAACAAGAAGGTAAGTTATGAGTCAATTGATCTTATTCATTCCTATAAGAGTAATTATACTTTTTGGCAAATTGATAAATTTTCCATACCTATGGAGTATTTACAGACTACAAGGAATTCTTTGGAATTTGAAACAATTCAATCCATTCTTAATTTAAATTTCTTTTTTTCTTTGATTTTAATTTTAATTGGATATTTTCTTGTGTTTTATATACGTATTTTAGATAAAAGGAAAGAAATAGGTATAATTAAGTCATTTGGTTTCTCAGATGCAAATACAATTCTGTTATTTATGCTAGAAGCGGTTTTTATCATAATTATAAGTAGTCTCTTAGGAATCGTAATCGGGTTAATCGGTGGAAATTACTTAAATCTCTTACTACCATCACACTATGTAGCTAAACTTTTCATAATACCTTTTGATATCATTCTAATATTACTTAGCTTAGGAGTATTTTCAGCAATAATAGGTTCATATATTCCAGCGAAACTAACAAATAGAATTAAAATTTCTGAATTAATACGATAATTCACAGAATTGTTAGTTATTATATTTTCTTCTAATAAAAACGAGCAAAAAAGACAAAATAAGCACTGTTAAGAAATTAAAGTTGGGAATCGCCGTAGTGTCTATTTTACTATTATCAAGGGAGGTTCTATCAGAGGAGTTCTCAGAACCTGTATTATTTTCTCCTTCAATAAAGAATTTTATTATTTTTTCAGTTTGGTAATTGAAAGAATCACTAACCACAAGTTTAATCAATAAATCAGTATCCGAAGGAAATTTCAATGAGTCTGTGAATTGAACAATAGAAGAGGTGAGGAAGAAATCTCTGAAGGTGTCAAAGACAAACCAACTATTATACCCATAATAATAATAATACAAGTTTGATATTAAAACTTCATCTTTATTTTTATCTTCTATTTTCCATGTAAGATTGATTATGTCTGTTCTTTTGAGTTCAACTTTATTAATATATTTACTTTTATTAATAAAAATCTCTTCAATAATAGGTGGAAAATAGTTAATAACATTTATTATTATACTTGCAGTAAGAATAGTATCATTAGATTTTGTTGCTTTCAATGTTAGATTTACTAATCCATTCTTATCAGCTAGTGCAGTATTTAGTGATATTTTATTACTATTAGATGAGTTTTTCTTGTAATATTCTTCGTAATTTGAAATTACTAAATTAGAATATATTATTGAACTATTAATGACGAGAGAAGCATTAAACCTAACTTGAACAGTATAAAGAGAAGTTTTTGTGATTAAAGAGAAGTCCTTTTCAAAATAAAACCTAGTAGCATTTCCAAAAAAATGCTCCCGAGATGATAAACAAGTATATTTATTACTGTTACATCCATAGATCTCAATATTATTCTCATCAAAAATATAAATGTCTATAATATACTTTGAGTAATTCCAATTTAAATAAATGTAATAATCAGTATTTACATCAAAAATGATTGAATAATTTTTATATGAAGATGCATTCGATATAAAATATTTAGTAAAATTATGTATAGTTCCATTAGATAATGTTAGTTCTGTGTTGTTGTACGAATCGTTTAAAACAGCAGAAACATTGGCATTAGGTCCTTCTAACACAGAGCCATTGCTAATTGCATCACCTAGATCATCTTGCCACACTATATTATTTTCAAAATTATTAAGTGTTGTATTTATCTGTGTTTTTTTGTTGGATGGGTTAATAATTTTACTTTCAACGGGATTAAGTATAGAACTTAAAATAAAAATAGCAATTACAACGAAATTTATCAAATACACTTTTTTCATTTATTCCATTATCTCGTTTCATATTTTAAGCTTTTTCCTGTGTCTATCTTTTCTCATTGAAATACGCTTAAATTAATCTGAAATTAATATTAATCAATCTAAGACTCTCACACCCGATATTAGCATTTCTGGACTAGGGGCATAAAGACAATTCGGGGACACAACAGATATAGACTGCTTGATGAATTTTTCCCCAGAAAATCAAAAAACTCAGTGTCTTTTGAAAATGCGAAATCTTAGCTATATAGATTTAAGTCGTAACCAGATCAAAGAACAGCCCCAAATCATGCTGAAAATGAGACACTCTCAAGAAATAATTCTAAGAAATAACCCTATACCTTATCTAGACAGTTGATTCGAAAGTCTGTTTTGAAGAGGATTCCTGAATGCTAATTGATTTTTCTAAACCCCAATTTAATCAAAATTCTCTGGGGAGAAATCATCTTGCAAATCAGAGACTAACGAATCAATTTGATCCATCAATTTCATAGTAATTGGGCCGAATTAACGAGATTTTGCGTTTTCAGTCATCTGATTCACAGTTTTTGTACCAGGGATAGGGATAGATCTTTTATCCTTTTTCCAAATATAACCAAGAATTCCTTGGACAAGAATACGTTCTTCCAAAGCAAGCCTGTCTTTTATCTGATCCAATACATGAAACATTCGGACATATCGCTGAGTATTAAAGTTCCTTTTCCCCAACATGTGATCTGGATTACGTTTGGTTTCTTTGTTGTATTTGCCAGTTAAAGTCCTACTTAAAAAAGGACTACAAATAATTCCCGCTAAATCATTTTCTTCACAGAGCCTAGTCATAGTACTGTTAATCCTAAAAATTGATAAAACATACTGGATTGTAGTACAATGTTTACTTTTCGCAAATTCTTTTGCTCTGTCTGCATCATCAGTACTCCAGCCATAAAAACGTATCTTTCCTTCATTCACGAGTTTTTTTTTAAAAATTCCTTCTTTATCTGGTCTAATGCTTTCTTCTTTTATACCTAATTACAGGAATTAAGATAATTCCTAGAAGTACCAGTGTTGTAACAGTAAAACTGGGGCTTGTATTTGTGAATTGTGTATTTTTCGTTGATGATGTAGAACTAGAACTGGAATTGCTATTGGAAGAAGTGAAGGTACCTGAAGATAATGTCTTAATGGTAAAGATGACTTCTGAAGAAGCCACATTTCCAGCGTTATCAACTGCCTTAATTGTCAAACTGTGAATACCATCAGACAAGCCTTCAAGCAAACTGGAATTTGTAACTGCTGTAATGATATCATCAACATAAACGGTTATAGTGACATCCTCTGAAATGGTATAAATTATTGTAACAGAATTCGTGTCATAAGTGGTAGCTACTGGACTGATAATAGTAATTGTTGGAGCAGTGGTATCAGGAATTTTGTGATAAGGTGTGGTCACGGGAGTAATATCTTGACAGGTGCAAGTCCCTTCTATCACATACGCAGTATCAACGATCCCATTACTGTCAGTATCGGGTGAAATGTGATCGGACCAGAAGTTAAATGAAAAAATCGTATTCCCTTCATAACTCAAAGCTTGAGTCGAGGCATTATTATTATTGACAAAGGTATTGTTAGTAATTCTAGTATTAGCTGAACCACTGTCAATAAAGATCCCATAAAGGCTATTATTCCCAATATAATTAAAACTCAGATTGTTATTACTACTGAAAGTAGTCAGATACAACCCATATTGCGTATTAGAAATTGCGGTGTTATTATTCAAAGTATTATTAGTACTGGTAGCCGACAGATAAAAGCCACGATAATTATAATTGGCCGTGTTTTGGCTCAACATATTATTGGAGCTTAAAGAAACCAGATAGAAGCCAGAAAATAAATTATAATTGGCTGTATTATAGCTCAAGACATTATTTAAGCTGGAAGAGGATACTGTAAAACCATAATTATTATTGTTATTAGCAGTATTATAACTCAAGGAATTGTTTATACTGGAAGGCCATAAATAAAACCCATTATAATTATAATTAGCAGTATTATTGTTCAAAGTATTATTACTGGAATCCCGTATATAGAAACCTATGTCATTATTGTTATTGGCAGTATTATTGTTCAAGGTATTATTACTGGAATCCCGGAGATAGAACCCATGATTAGTATTAGAATCAGCCTTGTTATTAAAGAAGCTATTGTTACTGGATGATTCAAGATAGAATCCATAATCAGAATTAGAATTAGCCATGTTGTTGCGAATAATCCCATTATGGACATTGTTAAGATACATACCAGAACTAAATGATTCTGTCGTAGACAAAGTATTATTCCTGGCAATAAAATAGACATTAGTGTTCTGGATACTGATAGCATGTGTACCGGTGGTTAAGGATGTAACTTCTAAATTTTCAAGGATATAGGGGTTACCAGTGGATCCATCGCCGGACCAACCATTTGATACAGCCTGAATGGCAAAATCAGTATTATTATCAATTATTATTGGCGAAGAGAATACAGTTATCTTCATATTTGTTTTTACGGTACTTTGGTGTTCTTCTTTAGTTACAATTATAGTATGCGGTAAGAAATATAATACGATTATTCCAGTTAATACCATCAATGATGATAAAATTAAACCCAAATGATATTTAGATATTTTGGTATTTAAATGTATATTCATATTCTCATCTGTTATTGGTCACGTATATCCAAGTTTCATGTTGAAATTCATTTTCTGATTCCTGCTCTAAATACCTATAAGTAATTGTAATACACAATCCATTCTTGAATAAATTTTTATAGATTTTTTTATAGTCCATTGATATAATGTAGATCTTATTTTATTTATGTTTCATTACTTTTTGGAAAGTAATTTTTTGAAAGAAAAATTTACTCCAAACTGTTTTTTACTGATTTAAATAACTTATGGGCCATTTACCTCAGAGTCCAACGTTATGAAAAAAGGATACATTTCAGTGACTATTAGAGTACCAAAGGACCCTGATTCCGATTATTTCATAAATTTAGAATTAGGAACTAAAAATGAATCCAAATTTTTTACGTGGGATGTGCGAATCATTTACTATCTTAAAAGTGATTTGTAAAGTCGAGTTGTAATACCAAACCTTTTCTGGCGTATTAAATTTTATTGGGCTAATGAAGGAAAGTTGCGATACCTCTGATTGTTGATGAATAAGGATATTTGAAATAAAACATAAAATGTGAGTTTACTTCTCTTGTATTTTAGGAAAATTAGAAAAATAATAGAAGTGTATCTGTCATAATAGTCTGTCTGAATGAATAAATATCCATTTGGTTTTTAAGATAGATTAAGATATGTCAAAATTCAATTGATAGAGTTAAAATACTTGAAGGGAAATATTTTGCCGAATCCACAAATAACACCAAATTCGAAAAAATCCATGTAAAAGCCGCAGCTGCATTTTTGTGTCCCAAATGCGAAACAATTTTATCTATTAGTAGTCAACTAGGATAATATCAAGGTAATGACTTATATATGTCAAATTTATTAAAAAAAATAATTTCCCAAATTTTAAAATGCAGAAAGGGATTTAATCTAAACAGAAAATAAGAGGAATGAAAAATCACACTTTTGATGGTTGTTGTTTTATTAGGAGATCCAAAGGTTGGAAAAACTGATCTTCGTGAGAGATATCTTGGCCCGGTCAGATAACAAATAATTTTCCTCATTTTTTTTAGATCTATTATTATTTCTTCTTTCTTCAGAATCTATAAGAGTAAATCGTTTAATTATATTAAAATAGTCATTTAATATCAATTCAAACTTTTTAAACAACATATCATCAGTATTATTAAAAATATCTTTTAATTCGTTTCCAGTTTGTCTTAATCTTTCAGCATTTGATAAACTTTGAAAATTTTCTAAATTTACTTGTATTTCTGATTTATTTTTATTAAAAATAAAATGGAACTGTTTACAATTTTGAAATAAGTTTTTTAATCTGTCTAAGACATCTAGACCAGAAAGATGTAAATAAACCAGACCTGGAATTGATGTTATGAGTAATAATACTGTAATCAATATAATGTGTCGTTTCACAATTATTCCTCAAAAGTTGTCTAAGGGATCATAGGGTTCTTCTGGAATACCCTCGTTGTCTACCATTTCTTCTTCGATGCTAATATCCTTTACCTTTTTTAGAAGTATAGGATTGTAACGGGCTTATTCCTAATATTTTAACAATAATATCTTGTTCTTCGGTCGATTTATAGATCTTAAATTGTTCCACAGTCTTAAATGGTCTTTTTAGTGGTCCTAAATATTTGACCAAATCTTCTTTAATTTCAGTAGCTAAATTTTCTATCTCTTTTTGAGTTATTGAGAAGTATGTACATACATGTTGATAATAATCAGATAATTTTTCGGCAGTTTGAGCCATAACATATCACCTGATAGTAATACCAAGTCTACTTTATATAATAAAGAAAGAAAATATTTTCGAAAAATCGTTTCTATTATTTAAAGTTGAGTTGTATACTAGATTGGTGAAAACAAAATGACTCTAACAACTAAAAATTATCGAGAAAGACCAGGTGATTCATTAGTTCAACAAATTATTCGACAACTACCCACATTGCGATATAGTTTGTATGTAATAATTCCTCTGGTATTAATGAGAGAGATTCCAAATTATGTCGATCATGTTAATCCAGTTACCAATGAAGAAAAATTATTAGCTTTTGGGTTAATTATTACCTCTTCCACAACACTAGGATACCTTACATTAAGAAAATTCTTCTATAATCTTAACAAATACTGGACATTAGGAGGAGCAGCACTAGGAAGTGGTGTATTGACACTAGGAGCCAATCTCATGACTCTTTCTTTTACTATGATTGGATTGTTCGTTGGATTATCAATTGCAGCTAATCTATCTCATGAAATAGCAAACTTTGACATAATGCAATATCAAAGAGATAGAGAAAAAAAGAAACGCAATGATCTAACTCCAAAATTTGAACTAACTTATTTGGAAATTATTTGTTTTAATATATTTTATCTTCTTCTTCGTGAAACTAATATGGTGAAAATGCTGGTTAAGATCAGTAGTAACTCAAATCCAGGGGTGGATTCAATTGGTACTGAACTTGAAGAAGTGCTAGGGATCGTTGATGGTGTTGATGATGACGATGGTGGCACTGTCATTGTAGGTGTAGCATTGACTTTGCTTGACGCTGGACCTTCTCCTACAGAATTTTCTGCTTTGACAACGTAATAATATTTCTGTCCATTTGTAACAGTAGTATCATTGAAAGTCAAACCCGTCCCTGAAACCGTGTCAACTAACGTATATCCGGAACCGCTGGTTGTTGATCGATAAATATTGTAGCCAATAATTGTCGAATTGCCATCAGATAAGGGAACTGACCAAGATAAAATAACATAACCATCTCCAGATCCAATAAGTAAGGATTGAGGAGCTGTAGGAGCTCCTATTGAACCACCATCAGTAATTGTCCACCCAAAAGTTGAAATAATGTAACTTCTTGCTGTTGAAGCACTTGCAGTGTATTGTGAAAATCCTGCGTCGAAATTTGTACCTGAGCGTAATGGTAATAATGCCCAATTCTGAAGTATTTGATCATAATACTTCGGAGATAAAGTGACACCAGAAAGCATGGAAGTCATATCAGCGACAAATGAAACATTCCAATCACCTATTGGATGGCTAAAAGAAGTAGCATTATAAAGCAAATAAGACATAGATGTCACAGAAAGTACATTCCAACTTCCGATAGTTTGATTGAAAGAAGTTGCATTGTAAAACATATAAGCCATATTAGTTACAGAAGACACATTCCAGTTTCCGATAGGTTGATTGAAAGAAGTAGCACCAGAAAACATACGAATAAGAATAGTTATTGATGAAACATCCCAAGTTTCAATAGGTTGATTGAAAGAAGTAGCACCAGAAAACATGCTATTCATATCTAAGACTGAAGATACATTCCAGTTTCCAATGGGTTGATTGAAAGCAGAAGCACCATTGAACATACCAGACATGTATTGGACATTAGACACATCCCAGCTACTAATAGGTTGATTAAAAGCAGAACCACTGTAGAACATATTAACCATATTGGTCACAGAAGAAACATTCCAGCTTCCAAGAGGTTGATTGAAAGCAGCAGCCCCATAAAACATATAAGCCATATTAGTTACAGAAGAAACATTCCAATTCCCAAGAAGTTGATTAAAAATATTAGCTCCTCTAAACATATTAGACATATCGGTGACAGAAGATACATCCCAAGTATCCAAAGATTGATTAAAAAAAGTAGTATACCTAAACATCCCAGCCATATTAGTAACAGAAGATACATCCCAGCTATCTAAGGATTGGTTGAAAGCAGTAGCCCAATAAAACATGTTCATCATATTGGTGACAGAGGATACGTTCCAACTATTTAAGGGCTGGTTAAAATCCCAGGAATTATAAAACATACTAACAACATTGACACCAGAGGATAGATTCCAGTTACCAATGGGCTGATTGAAAACCCAATTATTATTAAACATATTCATCATATTAGTGACAGAAGATACATTCCAGTTACCTATGGAGGTGTTGAATGCTCTAGAATCCATAAACATGCTATTCATATTGGTAACAGAGGATACATCCCAGTTATCTAAGGATTGGTTGAAAACAAATGAAGTCCGGAACATGCTAGCCATATTGATGACAGATGATACGTTCCAGTTACCAATTGGCTGATCGAATGCTCTGGCTTCATAAAACATTTCTTCCGTAGTAATAACAGAAGACATATCCCAGTTACCTATTGGTTGATTAAAGGCAAAACTACCCCTAAACATTCTGTACATATTTGTAATTTTGGATACATCCCAGCTATCTACTGGCTGATTGAAAGCTCGAGCATTCCAAAACATATGATCCATATTTGTAACTGAGGACACATTCCAACTTCCTATAGGCTGATTAAAAGCCTGAGCAACAGTAAACATTTCATACATGTTAGTAACACTGGAGACATCCCAGTTACCAATGGACTGATTGAAATCCCATGCATCACGAAACATTTTGGACATTGTAGTGATAGATGATGTATTCCAGAGATTCATGTTCCCTGTGTTACCTAGTTTATAACACGACATAAACGAATTAGCCAACGATGTTGTGCCATTTAAATCTAAAGCATCAGTTGCAGTAAGAACTAAATTCCCACTTCCTTGAAAATAGTCTCCTAAATTTCCTAATCTAAGATCTCCCCAATTAGAAATTTCAACTATTTTCTGTCTATCACCTCCATTAGCAAATCTCCAACCAATTAATTCACCTGTAATATTTACTGTATAAATACCAGATGATGCATATGTATGAGTAGTTTCTGCTTGATCCCAAGTTTTTATAGTACTATTAGATCCATCACCCCAAGTTACGTTGAAATTATAAGTACCACCATTATTTAAAGGTAATCTGACCTGGGTGCTTGTACTAGAACCAGGATGAGCTGTATTCCAACTTGATATGAAACCTGTTGTAGATCCTCCTATTGCAATAGAATTTGTCTTTTCAGTCTCCAATGGTGTCATGGTCGCTGTATTTGCTGAAGAATCTTCTTGATCCATATTAAAAACATCAATCTCCAAATCTGGGCTATTTTCCTCTTTTGAATCCATTAAATAATTTTCAATTTTATTGTCATTCCAAGATAAATTATCTAATACATATTCAAAATCAGTTCCGTTTTCTTCAGCTGGTTTGTATCCCATTTGCATTTGGTTAAAAGGGGCAATTATTAAGAAACAGATCAAAAAACCTATACTAATAGCTTGTTTTTTCATTTCTTTTTCCTCTAATACGTTAATTAGTCATTAATTTTAATCAATAAAAATCAAGAAAGCACTTCTAAAATCGATAATATCTTTGTTTGAGGAGCAGTAAACAAGCTCATGCCCACCAACATTCCTATGATCAATAACATCTTGATTTTCCTATTCATTGTAACCATACTCTTGTTTTAAATTTTTTATGATATATTACGAGGATAAATTTAGATTGCCTCAATTATTGTGATGGGGGTGAAAATAAGGGTTTCCAAAATGTTTTTAGCTAATAAATTCGTTACAGTGTTGATAACAAATATAATAATAAATAAGAGCAAGGAAATAGTAATTATCTGACTGGGGATTTTAATATTTATCAATGAGCCCTTAATGGATATCACTAATAATATCAACACGTTAATAATGATTGCTAAAGAATCCTGTTGAACCATCTGGGTTTGGTTTTCTAAGCAACCCCCAAAAACAGCATCGTAAGGTATTATTCCAATTAATATAAGGAATTGATACACAATTACAAATATCCCTAATAGTATCAATGTATTAATTGCAAATTTGAAACTTATTTTTTCTTTTATCAAAGTGTTACTCAAAATGCTCACCTAACAAACCAGATTCCCAAAGTCTAACTCTTTTTCATCCATTTTTTATCACAAATTTTTTTTTCTTCTAAATCCCTTAATTTAGATAATATTTATTTTTTTCATTGGAATTTCTTTAAAATCAGAAGGATAATTATGATTAAGTATTTTATAAAGGTATTCCTTAAATTCATTAGAGATTTTTGTAACTCAGTGAGAAAAAACTCAGTTAATCTTTACTGCAAATCAATATGAGGTCTACGGAAAATCAGGGGATCAGGTTTGTCATCAATATAATTGATAAAATAATTAATGAGGTTCTTGGTCTATGATTTTACTTGGAAATAATGACCAACCGTCTTTTTTTCTTCCTGAAATGTTTAAATTTAGTGGAGAAGTCTCACTATACTCAAGAGGGTGGAATCTCTAGACAAGATTAGTGTCGTTTTGGCTATATTGACATTTGACTGTTATAATCTATTAGAGCTTCTGAAATGTATCTTTGAAATTCTAAATCTTTAATTTTTCTTCGAAACTAATCTAGCTCGATGAGTTCCCGATTTAAAGCGATAAATGATATTTATTATTTTTCAATAAAAAAAACTTCTTTTGAAACAATTGATTTTCATTTTTTGTTCCTAAACTTGTTTGTCGAATCATAGATTAAAGGGTATTTAGATATTTTCTTTTATAGTTTTAGATTTAAAAATCTCATTTACTAATGGTTATATTGAATTAAAAGAAATTTTTCTCTGTCTAACGATTGGAATGCGTTTAACAACTTCCTTATTAAAATACTCATCTTAAGGTTAACTCCTGTAAAAACTGCTAACTCTTGTAAATATAGAATGTTTACCAAAAGTGAATATTCATTTACTAATAAACCAAATCGTTCTTCTCTTTTCCATTCCTTCTGAGCGATTGAATTATAAATTTCATTAATATTTTTCTCATAAAATTGTCCATAAATTTTCGATAAAACCAATGACACCATTTCTTTGGGATCCAAGCTGTCTACATTCTCTGATAAAACATTAATATTGAATTGTGATTGAAAATAATCCAGAACCGGCTGAATATCTATTTTTAAAATTTCACGAAAAAGATGATAAAATTTTGGACGATCAGAGTCCCAATACTGTAAAGGAGGCTTGCATTTAGTTAAAAATGCTGATATCACGTTAGAGGAATTTGGAATAGTTATTTTTTGGGATTTTGTCCTGTTAACTATAATATCTGGGTCTCTATAGAATTGTTGATAGACAATAAACCTCAAAAATTCAAATAGATATTCAAAATCGGTCTTCATTATTGGACACATATTTATTGAAAGCACCCGAGAAAACGATAACTAATTTCCTCAAAACTATTAGAGAAAAGTTGTGAGGAGGTAAACAATAACCATCAAGACGACTAAGATTAACAATGTTTTGTAATGACGAAAGAGTAAGGTCAATATTGATCTCCGAGGACGGCCATAGGTAGGTTTGAATTTATTATCTGCTTTAAGGCTGTCGTAAGAAGGAATAAACTTTTTTGATTTAAGACCATCATAAGATGGGATAAAATTTTCATTTGATTTAAGACCATCATAAAACGGGGTAAAATTTTCATTTGATTTAAGACCAGTATAAGAAGGGGTATAATTTTCATTTGATTCAAGTTTGTGATAAGGAGGCTTTTCTGCTTTTAGTTTTTGATCTTTTTCCATATGAAATCCCAATTAATATGATTATTTTGAAAATGAAACGTATAAGCAATTCTGAATTTAAATCAACCTTAAAATGGGTTGTGAATTTTAATAAAACGAGGAATGTTAACATTTTGATATGGATACGTGTAGTTAAAAGTCTATGGTTTAAATTTGTTAAAATATTAGGTTGATTATTTGAATCCTAAAAGAAAAAAATTTACTAAGGGGAATATTGATCATTTATTCAATTCCATATATTAGGGATCTTGTTTCAAAACATGATTGAGTAATACTTTGTTAGTGATGTTATTAAAACTGATGCTATTTAGAAACATGGTCATTGCATTATTCGGAGATCATATCCTAAGTAAAATAAGCTTTATCGAACATTATTTAGATCAATTCATTTTTCATCAGTTAATGCATAAGCATCACAGATATTTTTTTAAGATTGAGAAAAAAATTTTTATTGTGACTACCAACGACTCAAATATTTTTTCTCAAGAGGATACAAAATTGATTCTTTCACAATTAGGGATTAATAATCAACTACTATTTACTCAAAATGTAGAACATTTCACCAATAAAGAAGGTCCCAAAAGAGACCAAATAGTCGAAAATTACTTTGGGAAAGAAGGCATGCGGATTTTAATTAGTGAAATAAATAAATCAATACAATTAAATCCCAAAAATTCTTTAATTGATTTAGGTGTCGGAACAGGTACTTTTTTGTTACCTATTCTAAAAGAATCGTCTTTAAGTGAAATATTATGCTTTGATGCGACCCCAAAAATGCTTGAATTGCTCCTAATGAAAATAACGAATGATTTAGAAAAAATTCCAAAAATTCACCTTGTTATCGGAGATATGGAACAAATAACTAGAAGTTTAGAAGTTAATAATAACATAAGAAAATTGAAAATACCAACAAAAGTTGATAGAATAATAAGTTCATTAGCACTTCATCATGTCCAATCCACTTCAAAGGTCCTGAAGGGAATAGCAGAGATCTTAGAGAAGAATGGAAAAGCGGTAATTGTAGATGCAATTCACAGTGATACCTCAGGAATGGTCCCATCGCCTGAACACGCCCATGATGGTTTTAAGTTTGAAGAGTTGGAAAATCTGGCATTAGAAATTTTCAAATCAGTTAATGTTAAAGAATTAGAAGTAAAATGTAATGATCCGACTTGTCCATCACGAGGTACGGGGTTATTTTTAATGGAGTTATCTGATCCTATTAGATAACAAAAGGTATTATTGACTGGAGAGTTTTATAAATTTCAATGTTAAATATTGCTATTTTAATGTATGAAAGAGTAAAAATATTGATATCCTGAGCACACAATCCACTGGTACTAACTAGGGTTTAAAAGGTTTAGAAGAAAATTTACCTCAATAAAAATCCAAAATATACTTGAATTCTTATAAATTGTAAAGAATTTTAGCTTTTAAACTTGTAGTCCTCAAAAACTCTCAAGCCTTCCAAATTTAAGATATTTTTTATAACAACAGGTCTTTGACGGGCATTTACAAATATGTTTTCACTTGAATAATCGATTGTTTGTCCCGAAATCTGAGATAATTGATCATTGGATACACTATACACGACCTTACCCAGTTTGGACCATATTATTGCCCTTGCACACATAGCACAAGGTTCACAACTTGTAAACAATCCATAATCTCTTAAATCAGTGACTTTATTCTTCCGACAAAACTTACTTATAAGCCCCAGTTCTGCATGACTTGTTGGATCAAAGAGACTGTGAATCTCATTTTCATTTTTCATCACAATTTCACCGTTATAAACTAAAATCGCCCCAAAAGGTTCATTATCCTTTTGTCTCGCTTTTAGAGCTAGTTCTATTGCTATTTCCATGAATTTTTCATTTTCTTTAGACATTTGTATTCAACCTGTATTAATCCTCAATTGTCCTCAAAATAAATCGACATGGTATTTGATCTACAAATATCGGATCGAATTTATCTTTGTTTACCTTTAAAAAAATATTATTTAAGAATTACTTGTAAGACTTCTGTGAAACCAATAGGACGATCAAAAGAAATTGAATCTCCAAGATAATTATTATTAAGATTCTTAGAAGAAGGGGAACCAGAAGGATAAAGAACGAGACCACCAGGGGAAAGTGTACACAAAATCTTTTATTTGTACTGTGTTGCTATTTTTGACAATAAATTTTTCCTTCTTATCTACACTTGCCATTGCTTCTGGTTTGATTTTAAGTTTTATTTTTTTCATTATTATCATTTCTTTGGTTTATGTCTTTCCTACTATTGTTAGAAGCTTCAAAAGGTATTTTCTTGTCTTAGATAACGGAGAGGAGGATTAAGATTGCTTACAATATCGAAAAGTGTTGCATTATTGATTATCAATATTTTTTAGAACATAAACGTAAAATAAGACAAAAATATCAATCATTAACAGCTCTCTTTTTATTTAACTCTGGGGATTATCCACCTTTTGTCAATGATTATGTTGTGGAAACTCTTCTTTATAAATCATAATATTATTAATATGACCAATCAAATATCGAAAGTTATCTCTGGAATTTAGGATATTTATTTAAATTTAAACGGGAATTTGCTAAATCATTGTTTATTTTTATTATAGCTTACTAAATTAAATGAACTATAAAGGTGGAAACAAAAAATGGAAAAATACGAAACTCACGTGGTCAAACTTTTTATGTTACCAATTATACAAGTTTCCTTATTAATTCTTTATTTCACTACTACAGTAGGGATATTAGGAAATCCAAAAGGACCATTAAATATCTTACCAACAAGTGAATATGCACTAGTCTTACTTATCGTAGTTAGTTCAATCAAATTTTATTATTCTAATGTAAGAAGAATAAATATTGATACGTATCTTTTAATAAACGAAAAAGAGAAATTAAAAAAGTTAGAAATTAGGATTGCAGAATTAGAAAAGAAACAGAATTCGAATAGCTATGTTTAACTGTTATAACAATCTTTTCTATATTTCATGTAATCATATCTGTTTACAGTTTTATATTTACTAGAACGGAAACCCTGGAAATTAACAGTTTTTCTAAGTATTTTAGGATTATTCAATTTTCTTAAATTCTAAAGGTTCCGATTATTCGCATAAAAATGGAAATTTTTGTTTATGGTTGAGCTCCGTCTAAGAATGGATGTCCAGTAATTTTTCCTCTCAACTTTCTTAATATTACTATATCCATAATCATCAATGACTATCTCTGATTTTTCTGAGCAAAATTTACATTTTATTGTCTTATTTCCTATGAAAAATGCTACTGATCCTATTAGTCTATTACAATGAGCACAAAATACTTTAATTTTTTTCCCCATAATTTTATATTATTTCATATTGTAATATACTTTTTGATAAAGGAAATAATGTTTTCTTTCTCTTCTTTATTATTAAAAAAACTAACTTTAAAGCCTTGTGAAACCTCGGGGGCCCGTTAATTTTGCTTTTTGAAATAAGCTTAAATGGATGGCTATTATTTTTTTCGTAGATCATCCCCTAGCGAACGTGGGAGAAAGTGAACTGAAACTAATCTTATTATAATTATTCAGCTTCTTTCCTTTTTCATGTTTGATTTCTGAATCTCTCATGATCGTGAGAAAGCAATTCTACATATATTCAATCAATTTTCAGATGATACCTTTGAATTGACTGAAAACGACCTTAAAAAGTTACAAAAGCTGATTAATGACGCTGTTGATAGAATTGAGTTTTATAAGAGATATTATTTGAAATTTTAGTTTTCGAAATTATTAATTTAAGTCCCAATTGAGAATTATTAAATTTTAGCATAATCACGGGAGAAATTCGAAGATTTGGAGAAGAAAATCGATATATCTATATTAGTGATAAAATTTTAGAATGTTTTAAGGAAATTTCTAATATCAAAAATCGGAAAGGAATTAGAGGAATATTTCAAGGGAAAATCTTATCTTTGATTTATGATAATAACCCGGAAGGTTTTATCAAACTAGAACCGAATCCTAAATACGACTTTAGATCAAAAAAAGAAATCAATATCTAAGAGAAATTATTCAACATAAAGAAATAGATCCTTATCACAATTACGGAATTGGAATAAGACCCACTGGAAAAAAATTGTTCTAACACTTTTTCAACTCCTTTTTCAAATATTTTGTAAGATTAATTGCTTAATTAAGCGATTTTTAAAAAGAATTATGGCAATTATTGTTTTTTTCTTAAATCCCTTTCATAAACTCATCTGGTTCAATTTCTAAGTCTTTTATTATTTTTCTAAGAAGGCCTCTTCCAATATCTTCTCCTGGATGGTTTGGAACAACTGTTCCTCTACCATGAGAATTCTCAAAGAAAACATGAGATCCACGTTGCCTAACAGGTTTATATCCCAGATCAACTGACCGTTTTTTATTTTTCTGAATGGTAAAGGTCTTAAAGTCATTCAAGGGTTACCTCAACCTGTTGAACTCCAATAAATTTACTTAATGCAGTAAATTCTTACCGAGTTTCCAAGTAAAGCTCAATAGCTTCCTTAACACGTCTTTCAATTTCATCTAAAGACTTTGCTTGTGTATGACATCCTGGCAGTTCTGGAACTTCAGCCACATAGTAGTTATCTTCATCTTTTTCAATTGTATAATTAAAAATCCTTATCATATTAATTCCAAATTGAGATACATTACTATAGTATGAAACAAATTGATTTAAAAAATTATGTAATCTGTTTGTTATAATTGTAAGTGCAAGGACTTGAATTATTTCTTTAATTTTTACTTAAATCCGCTTATTGCATAACTAACACACAAAGGATTTAATTTATAAATAATTATAGTGATTTTCCCATTTCATAGTGTATTAAAATAATAAAAAAGATAGAATTAAGGCCAGAAGTTACTAATTATTGTCCTCTTTGAAATTCAAACATCTTTTTGAGAAATAGACAGGTAATAAGTTGATTTATCTACCTCAAAGTATCAATTCACTTCTGTCTAATCAACATGTTAAATGGGGAATTTGACTCTCCAATCCGTAAAAATTTTATAAAAGAAGAAATGAAATCCAAAAATACTAGAAATAGTTGTACTTTTACTGAGGACATTTTATATGAGCTTTCTTGGAAATCAGGAACAATTATCCAAGGAGTAAAGACAATAACTGGAACAATAATAACTAATATGATTAAATCAATATCAGTAAATGTTTTAAAACTGTTAAAAGCTCCTGTAAGATAATTTACAAAGAGAATCCGATGATTTTTGCGTTTTTAAAAATAATGTTGGAAAATTATAAGGAAAGTAGAGTAATAAAGTGACTGATTCAACTCAGTTTGTGCTTTTAAGAACAATCGCAGGAATAATAACAGTAATAACCTTCGTTACCTTACACTTGCTATTTATTTCAAACATTTTGTTTATCCTACCTATTACATTACTTCTGGGTGCTCTCACTGGAGATTCATTAAGTTGGCCTATTTATCAATTTATACTCTAGGTTTATCTCGTCCTTCTCCTCCCCCTCCTCCAGTATTCCTTGTTCGTCTTACCGTCTAGTATTTGCTTGAATTTTTTCTTATTGGACAATCTTTTTTAATCAGAATTTATGTCTTGAAACCTTATGAATTCTCATATTATTATTGTGAAAAAATATAAAGTTCTGTCTTTCTTGATGACTACTATCGTCTTAACAGGTATTGGTCTAACAGTTCTGCTAGAGGGTGAAACAACTAATCAGGATTTAGTCGTTCAAGTGATTTCTGATTTTCAGACAAAAATTGTTTCTCTTCATAGTTTACCTTCCCATGCACCCATCACTGTTGATGGTAATGGTAATTTTGATACTTCTTCAGGGAATTGGACTGGCTCTGGGACTAGTGTTGATCCTTACATTTTCGAAAACTATTACATAAATGCTAGCGGAGGAGTGGGTATCTCAATTTTTAATACAGATATGCATTTTATTATTCGTAATGTCGTGATTAATGGTTCTCTAAATTGTTGTACCGGTGTTTTCCAGCTTAATAATGTGACTAATGGCCAATTACTCAATAATGATGCTAGTAATAACGGTGGGTACGGATTTTATCTAAACAGCGGTAGTAATTACAATAATTTGAGTAATAATATCGCAGAAAATACCCGATTTGGATTTTATATTCGTAGTAATAGTATGAATAATATCCTAAATAACAATACAGCCAATACAAATGATATTGGTCTTTATTTCCATATTAATGCTAACCAGAATATAGTTTATAACAATTCAGCCTTCAATAATACGAATTATGGGTTTTATTTATTCCAAAGTAGTAATAACAATATTTTAGACAATAATACAGCTAATAATAATAGTATTGGTTTCTATTTTAGTGCGGGACCCAGTAATAATACTATACAAAATAATTATGCTATAAATAACACCAATTTTGGATTTTATGCAGTGGGATCAGCTAATTTTAACACTTTTGCTTACAATATTGCATCAAGCAATGGTGGAACTGGATTTTCTTTATTTAATAATTATAATAACTCTTTTTATCATAATATTGCCAATGATAATACTTGGGGTTATCTTTTGTCTGGGCAAAATCATACGATTTACAATAATTCAGCATATGAAAATCAAGTTGGTTTTCGTGTTGATGCTGATGGAAATACCTTAAAAAGGAATATTGCAGAAAATAATAGTCAAAATGGCTTCGATCTGATTAATAACCATGATAATAATATCTTTATAGATAATATGGCATTTAATAATACCCAACATGGTTTTAATTTCCTTGGAGGCAATAGTTTTTACACAAAAGCAACTGGAAATAATGCAAGCAATAATTTAGGAAACGGATTTGTGGTAGGTATTATTCAGGGTCAAATGTGGGAAAACTATGCTCAAAACAACGGAATGCATGGATTTCTAATTACAGGGATAGAAAATACCTTTAACAGCAATTATGCAATTTCTAATGAAGAAAGCGGATTTTATCTCACGGAAACTAGTCAAAATAACACTTTATTCAACAATACGGCCGATTTGAATTCTGAAAATGGTTTTCTTCTAAATGGATCTATAGAAAATAATATCAATACAAATACATTATCAAATAATAAATGGGGGATATCAGTACAGGCAGACAGCACACAGAACACTATAACATCGAATACAATAATTGCTAACATAGTATCAGATGCCTTGGATGATTCCACAGGAGAAAATGTTTGGTTCCGGAATCTGTATAGTGATAATGTTCTTGGAAGTTTGTATGTGATCCCGGGATTTGCTGGAGCGATTGATCCGGATTCAATTCCATTAGATGTTAATTCACCGCAAATAAGTAGCCCAGCAGACATCAGTTATGAGGAAAATTCTATTTTCAATGTGATAAATTGGCAAGCTACAGATAAATTCCCCAATTATTATTTGATAATTGTTAATAACACTGTTATTAGCAGTTTTTCATGGGTAACTGGTGCTCCAATTATTGTTAATGTAGATGGGCTCCCACCAGGATTGTATAATTATACTATTGTCGTTTATGATCTAGTAGGATTGTTCACAACTGATACTGTATTTGTTACTGTCAATGTAGTAGAACCATCAGAGACGACTCCTGCAACAACAATCATTACAACCTCTATTGTAACGACAACAATCACCTCATCCGAGCCTATTCCCTCATCTAGTGGATTTCTGGGTATATTCTTCTTGTTAGCAATACCAATGATCCTACTAATGAGGAAAAGGAAGAAAATAAAAAAAATTAAATAAAAATTGTTGAATGTTAGTCCCTGCTCAACATAAATGTAAGACAAAGTTTGATTTTATTATCCAAGGTAAATTTATTGTAGAACCTCATGCGTCATGGAAGAATTATTTGAAAGATGAGTATCTCACTTATTACTATAATAGAAAGCAATTAGCTGACCAAGATCGAGAAGGATATTTTGATAAAGACATTTTAAGGTGGAGATAAATAGTTATTCTCTTTGTTTGATAGCATCATTGGTTTTAGTGTATAAGCTTGCACTCCATGTAGCGTAAATGGATCTGATTCGGCAATTTCTTTCGCTTCCTCTACTGAAGTAGCTTTTATTATCATCAGACCACCTTCTCGATCAAACATACGGACCCGCGAGAACTAACTGTTCCTTCGCATCAAGTGATTTTAAAAAAGCAACATGCTCCTCAATGATCATGTGTGTCATTTTTTTTCCGGGGATATTTGAATGTAGAATTAAATACCTTACAAATTCGTCGTTTTCCATAATTTTTTCTCTTTTAATTGTTTTAATTATTTTTGTTTCCCTTAAATGAGATTTTTGTACCGATTGCTATTTTAATTAAGACAAATAAATTTCGAGTCAGAAATGGAAAAAAACATGAAATGGACTTAGTACAAACATAGGTGATAGAATTATGGTCGATATTAAAATAATGCTTGCATTCTTATGGGTAGCTCTAATGTTAACTTATTTGTTGGGTGATGTCCTTCGAATATTTACTGGTGATTTTAAACCTGGAGAAATAGGAGGCAAGCAATTGACTCAGGGAATGTGGTTGGGAATGGCAATATTAATGGTTATTCCAATTGTTATGGTTTTTTTGTCCCTGATATTAGATTATCCTGTGAATCCTGGGTTAAATATCATCGTTGCCATATTCTTCTTTCTTTTTAATCTCGCAGGACTACCTACATACCCTTCCGCTTATGATAAATTTTTGATAATTGTCGGTCTTGGGTTTAATGTACTGACGGTTTGGTATGCCTGGAATTGGATCTAAACAAGAATGTTTAGATAAGAAATTTATTTAGGTGAAAAGTTTGGAAAATAAAGAAAAAATGAAAGCGATTGTATGCGCAAAATACGGATCTCCGGATGTTCTTGAGTTAAAAGAGGTAGAAAAACCTACTCCCAAAGACAATGAAGTACTCATCAAAATATTTGCAACAACAGTATCATCAGGGGACGTGAAACTTCGTAGTGCCAACTTTGGTCTCTTGTTCTGGCTCCCCATGCGATTAGTAATTGGCCTCAGAAAACCAAGAATGAAAAGAACTATGCTAGGGCATGAGCTAGCCGGGGAAGTTGAGTCAGTAGGCAAAGATGTAAAATTATTTAGGAAAGGTGACCAAGTTTTTGGATTAACTGGTGTTAAAGGTGGTACTTATGCCGAGTACATATGTCTGCCTGAAGAAAAGATGCTGACAATAAAACCGGCCGAAATGACCTATGAGGAAGCCGCTGCCGTTCCTATTGGGGGAAATACATCATTACATTTTCTTAGAAAAGGAAATATTCAGAGCGGTCAAAAAGTCCTTATCTATGGTGCTTCTGGAGCATTAGGTACAGCTGCGGTCCAGCTTGCCAAGTCTTTTGGAGCAGAAGTTACTGGTGTTTGTAGCACGAGGAATTTAGAATTAGTGAAATCTCTGGGGGCTAAAAAGGTAATTGATTACACTAAAGAGGATTTTAGCAAAAACGGTGAGAAATATGACATTATTTATGACACAGTAGGTAAGACTTCATTTTCAAATGTTAAAAGATCGCTAAAGAAAAATGGATTCTATCTTGAAGCTGTCATGAAACTGTCACATACTATTCGAGGCCTTTGGTCTTCAATAACAGTAGTAGGTGGGATGGCAAGCGAAAAGGCTGAAGATTTAATTTTTCTCAAAGGGCTTATTGAGGAAGGAAAGCTAAAAGCGGTCATAGATAGTAGTTATCCGTTGGAACAAATTACCGAAGCTCATAGCTATGTTGAAAAAGGGCACAAAAAGGGAAATCTAGTCATAACAATACAACATAACTAGCGCACGATGAGGTGATGGAATTATGGATGATGTCAAGACAACAATTTCAGCATTATGGGTAGCTCTAATGTTAACATATTTGTTGGGTGATGTCCTTCGAATTTTTACTGGTGATTTTATACCGGGAGAAATAGGAGGTAAGCAATTAACTCAGGAAATGTGGTTGGGAATGGCAATATTAATGGTTATTCCAATTGTTATGGTCTTTTTGTCCCTAACGTTAATTAATTCTGTGAATCGTTGGGCAAACATCATCGTTCCCATATTCTTTTTTCTATTTAATCTCATAGGACTACCTACATACCCTTCTGCTTATGATAAATTTTTAATAATTGTTGGTCTTGGGTTTAATGTACTGACTGTTTGGTATGCATGGAAGTGGCCTACAAAGGAAAGTGAAACCAATCCGGGTATAATTTGAATTCATTGGTCTCGTGCTTACTTTTTCTTTCTTCCCAACCATCCAAAAAACCTGTTCGGTATAATATTCAAGGATTCATCGCTTTCATTTAATATTTTTGAATACTTTGATGTAATTAATAAAAACATTTGAAATCATTATTAATTTCTTTAAAGACAATGTAAGTCAAGATGCAATATGTAAAATATATGTAATTATGCATTTAATTCCAATTCAATTCTAATCTAATAACATTTTCTTGATATTTACTCTTAAACTCATTTTAATAGTCAAGAAATTGGGTACAACATTTCTCGGAATATGAATATAGCCTATTCCTTATTTTCCTACTCATTGGTTAATACATGAGCTATTGGAAATCATATCAATCCATTTACGATTTTCAAACACTTTTTCTTGTAATTCTTCACTTTTTGGGAGAATTAATTATCATTTGCTATCAGATTTCAATAGTTCAGTAGGTTTTTACTTCAATTCCTTGAATTCTATTAAAATGATCAAAATTTTTTGTCAATATTTTATTAATTCCATTAAATAAAGCTATTCCCGCAATTAAACCATCACGAAACTCTATTGGATTTCCTGATCTATTTAAGTTTCCCAATATCTTTGCTGCTTGGATTGCTTCACCCCTCCCGAATGTTAGAACTTGAAATTTAAGTATTAACTCCTCAAGACCCTTAATTCGTTTCCTAAACAATTCTTGATTTTTTTCTAAAATTTTACTTGAATATAGACCTAAATACAACTCAAAAATGTTTATCTCTGTTGTGAAAAAAATCTCAGACGTATTTTTCTTAAGGAATTCACGAACTTCTAAATTTTTTCTCAGGGAATCAATTAAAAATGTACTGTCTGCTAAAATCATACTTATTCAACCATCTGAGGTTTAAAACCAGACCGAAAGTTTTTTATTGCTTCGTTAACCTCATTAAATTCTTCACTAGTCAAATCTTGCCAACCTATTGCTTTATCAAACCAAACGATTAAATTTTCAGAAGAAAAATTTTTGCATAATCTTTCAATTGTTTCCCCAAAGCTCTCTCTGGGTAATTTCATCCTCTTGAGAAGATTATAGACTTCTTCAGTCACAGATATTGTTTTTGATGCCATTTTTATTCACTTTTAGTTTACTAACATCTACATATATAGATGTAGACTGATTTAAAGACTTTCCCTTTGGATTATTCCTCATAGAATACAATGTAAAAATGAATTAGTGACATGCTCTCAAAGTTTTCATTATCAATTTTTAGCTATGAAACTTGTAGTTCTCAAAAACTCGCAATCCTTCCAAATTTAAGATATTTTTTATTACAACAGGTCTTTGACGGGCAATTACAAATATGTTTTCACTTGAATAATCGATTGTTTGTCCCGAAATCTGAGATAATTGATCATTGGATACACTATACACGACCTTACCCAGGTTGGACCATATTATTGCCCCTGCACACATAGCACAAGGTTCACAACTAGTATACAATCCATAATCTCTTAAATCAATGACTTTATTCTTCCGACAAAACTTACTTATAAGCCCCAGTTCTGCATGACTTGTTGGATCAAAGAGACTGTGAATCTCATTTTCATTTTTCATCACAATTTCACCGTTATAAACTAAAATCGCCCCAAAAGGTTCATTATCCTTTTGTCTCGCTTTTAGAGCTAGTCCTATTGCTATTTTCATGAACTTTTCATTTTCTTGAGACATTTGTATTCAACCTGTATTAATCCTCAATTGTTCTCAAAATAAATTGACAAGACATTTGATCTACAAATATCGGTAATTTATCTTTGTTTACCTTTAAAAAAATATTATTTAAGAATTAATTGTAAGACTTCTGTGAAACCAATAGGACGATCAGAAGAAAATGAATCTTCTCTGCCACCCGATATAATTGTCTTGCATCATTCTTTTTTATTGATATTTGTTGATAATCTGGTTCATAGAAATCATTAATATTTTCTTTGGCCTTGGTCAGCTCTGCTAGTGAAAAATAATATTCATAATAAGCAATGATTGCCTTCATAATCCCTGTGCTTCCTTTAAATATTCCTGAAGTCTTATCTCCTTAATTTTTTCTTGTATCAGTAATAAAGGATTCTTAAATTAACGAATGTTATTAATCAATTTCATTTTTTAAAATTATTTCCCTGGTTGAATTAGAAATACTCTCTTGATTTAATTTTTCTAATAATCCTCCCTTAACTAAAGCTGCCAAAGGATCTTCATCACGAAAATTAATATTAGATATTACAACCTTCTTCATATTTAATCTCCATTATTGATAGTTTCTTTTACTAGTAACTATTTCTGAATTATTGATAAATTTTTATTATATCATAAAGGAAAAAATAACGACCACAACTGGAAAAAAACAAATGGATCTTATCTCTTAGAAGATTATGGACCATTCAATAAAGGATTTATTCAAATGATCAATAAAATTTTTGGTAAAGACACCAAGTATGGAAATATTTGGAAAATGAATAGGGGATTTTGGTGGGATGACGAAGGTAACCATTCTATCCCTCATACTCCAGATGGTTTAAACTTCACCGTTCATAACGAGATTGAAAGGGAGAAGTCTTATTTAACTCTAATGGGTTGGTTGGAGAACACGAATAATTTTTTACTCGAAGTACCTATTCTTCCCTCCCCTGAAATATTTAATTTAAAAATTATAAATACAGACCAAATTAAAATTAAACCTCAAATAGGACCAGCTCCCCCATATCAAGTCCCTCCTCCTCCACATGTATTGTTTATTGATGGTAACGAGAGAATCCAATTTATGGCTGCTTTAAACTTAAATTATTACGAATATACTACGGGTGTAGAAGCAGTAATAGAATGGACTTTCAGTTATTGGCACGAACCAAGACATCGAGGACAGTTGAAAATTATTTTAGATCAAACAAAGTCTTGAATCTTATGTTAGTATATTCCGTATATATTCAACGGACTATTATTTTCTAACAGAAACATTAGAGAAGTCTTTTAAGTATATTTTCTAACAATTCCGTTTGCGTTTTGTCATAGAAAGAATACTTACCAAAGCGAAGATTAATATTCCATACTCCCATCCGGGGGTGGTGGAAATTCTATCAGAGGATGTTATATGGCTCGATGTAGAGCTACTTATGTTATTTTCTTCTTGAACAAAACTAAATTTGGAGATTTCGTTATATTCTTTATGTTCATAGTTCTCATTCGAACTTTTTAACCACCCTGTGTGTAAATCGTAGATCCGTTCTTCAGTTATATTTATATTAGTATTACTATTGAACGCCGTAAAGGTAAACTTAACTTCAAGATCCGTTATGGTGTAACCGGGATCATTTGAATTATGATCAGTCCAAGCGGATTGATCACCAGTTCTAGTTAAGAATTTACCCTTGAGTGGCTGGTAATCTTTATCAGATTGTGCCCCTGTCGAAAGATTGAATTCGATCCATTTAAAAAAGCAAGATATAAATATGTCTTCTTCAAAACAGGCTTTATCCTTTTCAAGAGCATCATATCCTGTATAATCCATCCTAACCCCATTGGCAGTAAAGGATTCGATAATTACCTTTACGGTAAATTGTTGTTCTTTTCCTTCTTCTAGTAACGTCAACGTGTATACTTTTGTATCACCAGTCTTAACGTTGAATTTAAGTCCATCATTTGCTTTTATTTTGATAGGAGCAACTATAAAACTAACCATTAACAGTAATAATGTAATATTTATAATTTTTCTAAAATTTGGCATTGCTAATACTCATTCTTAAATTAGGTTAAGTGATTTTTGATAGTGTAAAAAAAAATCAATTAATTGCTTTTAGACTTGTTCAAATAAAGACAAAGCTTATGATGAATATATTTGTCATAACATTAAAAAATTTAATTATAATAAATGACATCAATCAATATCAATTACGCCAAAAAGGCTCAATTATTGGGACCGCGATTTATTAATAGCTGGGAACATGAGAGCTAATGGTATTAAACATATTGTAACTAATAATGATAAGCATTTTAAAAATATTGACGGATTAGAACCAATAACCTATAAAATATCTTAATATTGGAACTCAATCAATTTTTTGGTGATTTAAATGAAAATAAGCAAACTCAGAATGGTTTCAAAATTTATCAACTCTTTTTTTTTAGAATCATTAAAAGAAGGTGGTATCTACCGGGTACACCAGAAATAACAGTTGATGAATTATTTGATCGCATAAATACTAATCAAACTCCTTTAATAATTGATACTCGAGACAGAAAGGAATATGATGGAGCAGATGGAGCATATAAAACTACTGGACATATACCTAATTCTAGCCAATACCCATAATGAAATTAGCAGAAAAATTAGATGATCTAGAAGAATTTAAGGAACAAGAAATAGTAACACTATGTCCGGGAGGGGGAAAGTCATTGGTAGCTGTTGAAATAATGAACAAAGCTGGATTTAAAGATGTAAAGAGCTTAAAAGGAGGAATTTGGTTATTGGAGAAAAAAGGTTATCCAACCATTAAATCTGAAGATAGTAAAATAGAAAAAAGTGAATCTAAGACATTTGAAGAAAAAAGAAACAGAAATAGCAGGAACCTACCCCTCGCATGAAGCATATAAAGATGAAATACACTTTACTGTTGATGCACGTGGGTTCAGCTGTCCTATACCAATTTTAAAATCCAAGAAAACTTTGAAGACATTGAAAATGGGTCAGGTGTTAGAAATTCTAACCACTGATCCGAGTAGTCTACGTGATATTCCTGCTTGGGCTATAGCTACTGGTCAGGAACTCTTAGTCTCCGAGGAACGCGGTTCTAACGGTTTTCGTTTTCTTGTTAAACGAATGAAATAAAAAAAAATACTAAATTTTTAACAGATTTAATTAAAGTAGTTGTATTTTCTGTACTAATAATCAAATAACCAAGAAACTTGTCTGATGAATTTAAAGAACAGAAAATCAACTTAGAAACTTAACCATTAAAAACAAAAATATTTATTAAGGTTGACCTTAAACAGGAATAACGAGGAATAATTTTCAAGTCTTAGAATTGTTTTTCAATAAACAATTGCTGAAAGAATTTTATAACTAAAAATGTTAAAACAATATTTCCAATTATGCCTTCAGGAAGAATGTAATCCCTGGAGTTTCTTTCATGGGGAATGATTAACCATGAAATTGATTGATAAAATCACAGATCCGATTGCTAAAAAAAAGATCTTAATTTTACTTCAACAATGGAAGATGGAGGAAGCTGAGGAAGAAATAGAAAAATTAGAGAGCGTTCAATTGTTAGCGGGAAAAATAATTTTAGCTGAAATGTATACCATGCTCTTCAAAGGTGTCAAAACATTAAGTTTATTGGAAAATGCTCTTTCAGAGACTATTCAAATAGGAGATTCATTTTTAGAAGGATTAGTAAGATCCAGCACTATTTGGGCATTGATCTGGCTTAATCAATCTGAACGAATTAAAAAGGAACTTTATGATTGGGATGAAGCATTTGATCGTTTGAAAAACACAGATTCCACACAAATCCAGTTATGGGAAAGCAATTTAACTTTTGCGAAAGGATTTCATCAATTACAAATAGGATATTTAGATCAAGCAATTCAAATGATTGAGTTAAGTATCGAACAAGCCAAAGAACTGGGGGGAAAATCACATATTGCTGTACGACTCGGATGGCTAAGCACGGCGTTTGTTCAGCTAGGGGATATAAATTCAGCTCAAAAAACAGCTTTAGAAGGTTTAAAAATTGCTGAATTGATTGAAACTAAAATAATGGAATCAGGGCCTTTATTCACTCTAGGAATAGTAGAAGCAAGGAAAAATAATTTTGACAATGCCTTAGAACGATTTCAACAAGGTTTAGATGCGTTTAGACATATACCAATTAATTCACAAATGACTTCTTCCCCATTACTTTGGATGGGGAAAATTTATCATAGAAAAGGAGATCTCAAGCGTGCTTATCATTATTTATCAGAATGTTTGAAATTAAGAGAAGATATTAGAGAAGGAGGAATCGAAAACCTCTCTAGGATATTATTTGAATTGATTCATCTCAGTAGTGACATGGATTCTCCAGCACAGGTTCAGAAATATTTAAACCAATTAAACAGCCTCAATGATTTGGCTACTAACCCCCTAACAACTAAACGATATCTAGTAGCGGAAGCATTTGTCATTAAACAGGAGACACGATTACATCAACGAATGAAAGCTTATGATTTATTTAGAAAAATTTTGAACGAAAATATTGAGGATTATGATTTAACTGTCTTTGCTATTTTGAATTTATGTGAATTACTTGTACTTGAAATAGACAGTACAGGGGAACAAGAACCCTTAAGAGAATTAGAAACTTTATTACAACAACTTGTGGAATTAGGTTATAAAAATCAGGCTTATGACTTGGTGATTGAGGTTTTATTACTACAATCAAAAGTCAGTTTAATTGAAAAGAATGTAGAAAAAGGTAAATCTTTCTTGGAACAAGCTATGATTATGGCCAAAGATAAAGATCTTTCCTATGTAATTTCAAAGATTACCCAAACACAGGAGAACCTCAATACTGAAGTAGAAAATTGGGTTAATTTAGCAGATAAACATCAAGTAGAGAGACAACGGCGTGAAACAGACGAGCTTAAGAAATTGATTTCCGGTACACTTCAAAATGTTCTTACACAAGAACCGAGCCAAATTTATGGAGATTTGGGATTCAAAGCAAACAAAAAATACCAACTTATCTTCAGAGATCTACGTAAAGAACAATCAGTATTTCAAAAAAACACCTGTAGGATTGGTATTGCTCAAATTGGTTTGTCTAAAGAAAGTGATATCCTGAGTGAGTTCTATGAAGAAATACACCCCGGATTGTTTGGATTTAAGAAAGAAAAGTTAGATACAGTAAGATTATTGGTAAAAAATATGGTGGATCGCGCTCATTCAGAGGGGGTAAATATCTTGCTCTTCCCAGAATTAACTGTCGATCTTAACTATAACCAATTAGTTGAGGAGATCAAACAATTATCCAAGAATTATAATATGTACATCATTCCAGGAAGTTATCACAATCGCGAAACTAAACGTAATATTAGTGTAGTAATCAATCAAGACGGAATTCTTTGGGAACAAGAGAAACATATTCCTGCTTCGATCATGTATGAAGGTCATAGGCTTACTGAAGGTATTGATATAGGATCTGTTCCCAGAAAGACGATTATTTGTGATACAGAATACGGAAGAATGGTTATTGTAATTTGTCGTGATTTCCTAGATATGGATTTAAGAGTAGAATTAAAGAATTTCGAACCCCCTATCGATCTCATCTTTAATTTAGCTTTAACTCCAGTAACTGCGGATTTCAAAGCTGCTCATTTTGATGCGCGGAGATCAATTTATGCTTATTGTTTCTTTGCTAATGTGGCCGAATTTGGAGATTCTTTTATTTACACTCCAGAAAAAGAACGTACAGAGTTATCAATTCCTTCCGGAAAGGAAGATCTGATTTACAAAGATGTTGATCTCTTCAAATTACGCTCTGAAAGAAAAAAATGGGAATTAAAACAAAAAAAAGAGAACTCGTTTATCCAAAGTACAAGGTAGGATAATCTAATTAATAAAAATTCTTTCAAAAGGAAGTAAGTTGCTTAGCATCAGAAAGCTTCGAATTAAACAACTTAAAATACAAAATAATTAAAATTATTATGAAAAATATAATAATATATTATAATCTACTATAATAATTTAAAGATGGGAGACAACGATGCTTAAATTTCTTTCAAAAATCTCTTCTTCGGATATTTCACCAAATTGTTTCGATCCATTTATAACAAAAGGGCTGAATATTTACATCCCATAAATTAGGGACTAGTTCATAAATTTCATAAAGACCTCTACTTCTCGGTACTTATGTCTTTTTTTTCCACATCCAGCCCTGAGGAAGAAATGGGCTCTCTTGAAGAACGTGAAGCTCATATAAGCGCTATTATCTCCTATCTTGGTGTTTCAACCATTGGTGAACTCATCTGGGTACAACGTGCTCTGGAGCGAAATTTTCAAGAAAAACACCTTGATTCTGCTAATAAGGATGTTAATATTTATGAGAAGAAGAAACAAGAAATTGAAAAATTACTTAACGATCATCAATCTATGATTTCTAATATAGCCAATTTACAGGATGAAAAAGAATCAGTTCAGAAACAAATGGAAGGTCTCAAAACAGATCTTTATACACTTTCATCTGAAAAAGAAGAAATCATATTTGAACGTGACTTACTTACGGAAGAATTACAGAGAATTGGAAGACTCTATGAAGGTTTAACAGGTAAACAAGCAAGTCAGGAGGATTTAAAAGGTGTTTTGAACATTTATATTACTCTAATGGAAGACGTTTTCTCTGGTAGGGCTCATTTCAAAGTTTTGTCCATTATTCATGGTGAAAAAGAAACTTGGAAGCGAAATGAACTAGTAAAAAGTTCAGGTATTTCTGAAATCAAACTCAGATCGGTCCTTGGTGATTTAGTTAGAGCAAATATGATTGTGTACGATGAAGAAAAGGCTAGTGTAAAACTGATTAAACGCCTTTCTGCATTAGATTAAAGGTAGAGGAAACTGATATTCAAATCTTCACTGATTTTTTCTTTACAAATTGGACAGGCCCCTTTTATTTTCAACCCTCTAGGAAGATTCATGAAAAAATAAAGTTTAAAATTACTCTTATTTAGGGTTGTTGAAATGAAATAGAATTTAAATCGTATTTTTTCATTTATTCTCTTTCTATTGAATAAAATTTATCCTCAATAGTACAAAAATTTCTAGATAGCTTTTTAAATGTCGACAAAATCATACATGTATAAAATTAAACCGACATAAAAAATATTTACTCAGTAATACCGTTCTACTTAACCCTGATAATAAAGTAATTATATTATCATATTGAAATCCTAATCTAAGAAAATTACTAACAAAAAATAACATTGAAAAAAGTGATTTAATTTGTTACAAATAGGCATAAAAAATCAAAATATTATCTCTAATCAAGATTATTCTGATATACATCTAAAAAAATTAGTATACAAGTTTCTAAATCAATCAAATTTTGAAATAAAAGAGAATACTACACTGGAAGGAGTTTCAGGACTTGAATATTCAGTTGATTTCTTTGTAAAAGCAAATGAGGTCGATGGATTACCAGCTAGAATGTTAGTAAAAGTATTAGATTTCAAAAAACCAGCTGGAACTGATGTAATAAATAAATTCGAAAAAACTTCTAAAGATTGTAACGCAATGGGGCTAATTGTAAGTAACAAATTTTCAGCGCAAGCTATTTCACTAGCATCAAGAACAGATTCTCTTCTTTTAATGTCCCGAACCGAATTATTAACAATTTTTTCAACGGAAAAAGAATAAACTCTTAATTCTTATTTTTTCACTATTTTTCTATCAATTTTGTCAATTTCAAGTAGAAATTAATACTAAGAAATCTTTTTTTATAAATGCCTGAAAATACCATTGATTAACAAAATGGTTTAGATGATCAATTTGGAAACGCGATATTCGATAGATGAAATAAAATCAAAATATAATCCAATAATAACAGTGTTTGGTTCTTCTACATGTAACGAAAATTCAAAATTATATGTTTTAGCTAGTAATATAGGAGAAATAATAGCAAAGAATGGATATACTACAGCAAGTGGGGGGTATACCTGTGTTATGTCAGGAATAGCCAAAGGATCAACTAAAAATGGTGGAAGGTCAATTGGAATAACTACAGATGAAATCACCTCTGTTAAACCCTCCAAATATTTAACTGAAGAATTTCGTGAATATACATTAATGTCCAGGCTAGAAATACTTATTAATATTAGTGATGCTTTTGTTGTTCTTCCTGGATCAAGTGGTACACTCACAGAGCTTGCATTAGTTTGGGATAAACAAAAATTAGGTTTAATTCCTGTAAAACCATGTTATTTAATAGGAAAAACATGGCACAAGATATTTAATATAATATTCAAAAATAATGATTCTCTTGTTAATAAAAGTCATTGGAAAAAGGATGAAGAAGTTGAAAACGCTTGTGTACTAATCAATGAACTCCATGACTTGAATAATGCATTAAAAAACTGACTAAAATAATTGTTATAACGATGTTAAATTATAGAAGTGAATTTAAAGATCATGAAGAGACTAAAATTAATAGTGAATCATTTATTAATTTATTTGGTTCCTCATCTCAAATATTTAAAACTGGAAAAGAAATCTTTTTAAAAATAATACAATATTTTAACAAAGATAGTGTTGAATACAGAAATTTAATAATTATTAATCCCAATCTCAATGAAAATATTATAGCAATTCAACTGTATTATATTTCAATTTTAAGGGGATTAATAATTGGTCTCCTTAAAATATCAAACAAATCTCTTGATGAGAAAAATTATGATTCAATAGTGAATATAAATGAAAAGAGTGAGAGTTCAAAAGAAATAATTTATCGAGATCTTATCTCTGAGATTGATCTAGTTAAACCTTTTCTTGAAAAGTGTTATAAGCAAAATAAAGATTGGAATATGTCATATTTCAATATTTTATTCCATTTCGTCAATAATAAGGCATTTCTTAAAGAAATTTTAATCAACGATCTTTTTCAGCAATTTTATTTAGATTTGTTTCCGGGATCGTTAAGAAAAAAACTAGCTGAAGTCTATACTCCTATTTGGTTGGCAAGACACATAGTAGATCAATCTTCATGGGGAACATTACTATCTGAAAGAATTTTAGATCCATCTTGTGGATCTGGCACTTTCATTAAAGAATTTATTACTAAAATAAGAGAAAAACACGAAGAAACTACTAATACTGAAAAAATATTTGATTTCATAATTGAAAGCATTTTTGGATTTGATATAAACCCTATAGCCGTTTTTACTAGTAAGTTAAATTATCTTTTACATATCTTGGATATTATTCCAGAAAATAAATCTTTTAATATTCCAGTGTTCTTAAAAGATGTTTTTAAAGCTGAACCTTCGATTGAATTGAAATTTGACCATATATTAGGAAATCCTCCTTGGATTAATTGGGAAAATTTAACAGAATACAATAAAGATTTTCTAGCTGACATTTGGAATCAATACATTAATTCAAATTACACAGGAATGAATTCTATGCTCGGTCATACGAAACAAGATATATCGGGATTATTCTTTATTAGAGTAGCTGAAAAATATCTAAATAATAATGGGAAAATCTCACTTATAATGAATAAAAGTTTGATTAATGGAAAAGCGAATAGTTCTTTTAGAGAATACTTACTGCATGGAATGGAAAAAGAAAATTTATCAAAAAATGTTAGCATTATACAAATCGAAGATTTAGGTGCGTTTCAACCGTTTAAAAATGTAATAACATCCACAATTATACTCCACGGACAACAAGGTGTTGATAAAAAAGAAAATTTTCCTTATGTTAAATGGAAAGTTAAATCTAATTTGAATTTATCCTCTGTTGAAACTCTATCGATAAATAATTTCGAATTGGAATCAATCACTGCTGATTACATAAAAATAGGACCAGATTCAAATATTATTATCCCTAATTCGAAATTAAATATTAAATTAATAAATAGATCTTCGGAAAAATCTGAAAAATATTTTGCAAAAGAAGGAGCTAATACAGAAGGATTGAACGCAGCTTATTGGATAAAGGAAATAAAGGAGACAAATGGAAATTTAATTAAATTTTCTAATTATAATCATCGTCAAAATAAGAAAATTTATTTGAAACATGAAATTCCGATAGAAACAGACTTAGTATTTCCTTTAATAAGATCAGGGAATATAAGTAAATGGCTGTATACACTAGATACTTTTATCATTTTTACAGCGAAATATTTCTTAGAAGAAATTCGAGAAGAGAAATATTTTAAAAAAAAGTATCCAAACACGTTAAAATATTTTGCCAACATTAAAAAGGACTTAATTAATAGGAAGAGCTACATTGCTAAATCAAAAAATCTTCCATATTACATTATGTATGGTAATTCTGATATGATTTCAGACTACAAAGTTTGTTGGAAAAGAATGGGAAAAAAAATCGAATCCGTTGTAATTGGAAAAGAAGATAATCTATTAATTGGTAAAAAAAGTCCAATTCCACAAGAAACAGTTGTATATATAAATACTGGAAGTAACTTTGAAGAAGCACATTATCTGTGTTCAGTTATAAATTCAGAACTGTTTAATCATGCGGTAAGTGATATTAAAATACCTGGTACTAAAAGTTTTGGAACACCAGATATTCTAAACTATATTAATATTCCTGAATTTAAAGAAAAGAATAAAAATCACATTGATTTAGCAAATAACTCGAAGTTAGCGCATAAAATTAAACTATCAGGAAAAAATACTAATAAAATTGAAGAGAAAAATAATGATTTAGTTAAAAAGATATTTTCATAACTTACTCATATTTTTGATTTGTAACAATAAATTACTTACAATAATCAAGTGATTCTTGTTGTGTATACCTAAACCATATTGGATTGATCCTGATTTATCTGATTTCGAAATTGAAATAATTAAAGTTGAAAATGGATCATTTTTCACAAAAGAAAGTTTACCGATGTTTTTAGGTGGTGGAGGTCAGCCTCCAGATGAAGCCATACTAATTTTGGATAGCAAAACTTCATTCACAGTTAAAAATCCTTTAGAATATTCTTTTAAATTAAAAGAAAAAGTACAAAAAGAAGATCAATTGTCTCTACCATTTAAAGGAAAATTAGAAATTAATTTAAATCTTAGAAGAGCCTATATGCGAGCTCATACTTCTCAGCATGTAGTATCAGCAATTATTAAGAAAAATTTTGATATTGATACTAGTAAAGCAGTTTTGGAAGATGATGAATCCAAGTTAATTCTTAATAAAAAATTATCAATTAATCAGTTAAATTTAGTTTTAACTGAATTCTACCGAATTATGAATCAAGATTTGGATATAAAAACGCGAGTTATAAAAAAAGGTCAAAATAAAGATATAAATGGTAATTCAGTTGATTTAGGCTTGATAAGAGGAGACATACCATCAAAAGAAGAATGCATTAGGTTAGTTGAGATTGATGGAGTAGATTTAAACACTTGCGGTGGAACTCATTTATTGAAAACTTCAGAAGCATTGTCCATTGTGTTTACAGAATTAAAGAAAGATATTATAACATTCAAGGTCGGTTATAAAGCAATACAGATAATGAAAGATAATCAAGAGTTTCATGTTAATTTAATTAACAAATTAACTCTTCCATACAAGAAAATAAGTGAAAGAACACTCGAAATTGTAAACTCTTACCCAAAAATCCAGAAATTAAATTTTGATTTATCAAAAACATTTCTCAAATCAATTCTCTTTTTAATAAAAGAAAATTTTTCAAAAGAAGTTTCTCCAGATTTTGAAATTAAACAGGGTTCATTCACAGATGAACCGTTGAAAAAGCAAAATCTACCAATAGAAGCAAAAATATATGGAAAAACTCTGATAATATTAATGAAATTGTCATTCATGAATAGAGCAACTTTTATTTCATCTATCATTGATTTTTCTTTTCCCACTGTATTAATAGCAGAAATAGAAAAAAAGAATTTGATTTGTCAAAGTAATAAAGAGACTATATTCTCAGCAAAAGAGTTTCTTGATAAGTTAGTTAAAAGATCTTGTGTAAAAGGCGGTGGATCTGATAAACAGATTCAATGTTCTATAAAAGAAGTTGAAAACGTCTTTGGAATAATTAAATCAATATTAGAGAATAAAAATTGATTTAGATTTTTATTAGAAGGAATAAATCAAATAATGACTGAAACTTTTAAAGAAAAATGGAAAAATGCCCAATTCTTATTTAAAGAACGTCAATATGGATTTGCAAACAAAATTTTAGAAGAAATAAAAAATTCCAATGAGTTTCGTAGACAATCAATAGATTTACAAGGTGAAATTTTACTTCTTCATGCAAAAATAAAACGAAATAGTGGTGAAAACGAGCAAGCAGGTTTAATCTTAAAAGATATATTAGAATTACTAATTTCCCAACCAATTCGAGGACAGGTACTACGATTACTTGGAGCTCTAGCATTTAGTAATGGAGAATTAGAAGCAGCAATCCATTACATATCAAAAGAATCAGAAATATGGATAAAAGAGAACAATAAATCAGAATATGCAAGTTGTATGTATTACTTGGGAGAAATTTATCGTTTCATGGGAAAATTTGATGAAAGTAAGGGGTTCCACCAAAAGGGGTTAAAATATAGAGAGAACCATAAAGAAACTGAAAATGAAAAAAAAGATCTAGTAGCTTCTTTAAATGGACTTGCACATTTACATCGATCTTTAAATCTTGATAACGATGCTGAAGAATTATATACAAAAATTCTTGATATTGACAAAGCTAACGGATTCCATCTAGAAGTTTTATTAGATTATTACAACTTAATCCTCTTATCCTTGGGAAAAAGAATTGCTGAAGACACTACTTATTGGGTTGAGGAAATCAAGTCTTATAATTCAGATCAATTTGAAGAAATTAAAGAAACGATTCTGAAAATTATTAATGGTCATATGGAAAGACTCCAACATCATTATAACCAAGCAATAAGATTATTTGATAGTTCAACAGCATTATTAGAAGATTTACCTTATATGGAATTACTTATCTCAGTCCGGTTGGGGATAATAGAATCTCTAGTATGTGCATTGGGAACTTCTGATGAGGAGAAAAGTTTTACCATAGATTATGTTAAAGAATCAGTTCTAAATGAGTTTTATAAAATACTTGAAAAATGTGGATCTAATCGTTATTGGACAATGGCATTAGAAATTTTGTTTGTACAAATCAAGTATTACCAGATTATTGATCCAGATTATCAAAGAACTCTAAAGACACTACGTGAGGGAATTAAATTAGCAAGAGATTGGGATTTACCTACCTATGAAAGTGAATATCGTGAATACTTAAATGAATTGCAGTCTAACTCAGAAACGTATAGAAATAAGCAATATGATGAGCACTTTGAGTTTACAGGTTCCGAATTAGAATTACAAAGAGTATTTAGAAATGATTTTGTACCATTAATAGATCTATTAAGACAAAAAAGAAATTTATGATTTCTTATTTAGACTGAATATAATATTCAGCAAAGGATTCACTAGATACCTTAGTAAACCTACAATAAATTGGTTTAGAAAAACCCTCTAAAAAATTATCAACTACTTCTTGTTTTGATATAATTTCTGAAGATGGTATATCATCTAAATAGATTTTTAATCTCACAAAATCTTTATCTTTCTCCATTCTATAATCAAATTTCGATTTATTATCATCAAGAGGTTTATTTTGTAAAATTGAATCTAAAAAATTCTTTCGAATCTCAACCCCATGTTTTTTTCCTAAAGAAATTAGATATTGAATGATGTCTTCTTTTTTATTCAAATCAGAGATATACCAGTTATTAGGGTCAACATCTGTTAACCCGATTTTGAGTAAAGATCCGAATGATATTTTAATTATTAGTTTGTATAATGCAATTGTACATGAGTCATCTTTTATTGATGTGAAATGTATATTTGGTTTGAATTTATTTGCTGTAAACACTTCATTTACAAAATTATAATATAGAGTTAAATTTTGATTTAAGCTGTCTCTTAATTCCGGATCGTATTTGTGAAACAAGACCCCAATTAGTGGATTCATGTTAATATCTTTAATTATACCAAGAATGTTTAAGAAATATTCTTTTACCTGTTCAATTCGTTCTTTATCATGAAGATCAATTACAAATAATATTAAATCATTTTGAGTAAAATTTTTTGTAGTAAGGTGTTTGCTTAGATAGGCTTCTTGACCACCAAGATCAACTACATAAAGCGGTTCATTAGTCCAACTTGGCTCTATATTCGTTTCTTCCCTGAAAATGGTAGGAGGTATATTATATAATTGTTCTAATGAAATATTAGTAAATACACTCTTAATAATAGAGGTTTTTCCGGCCTTGCTAAGTCCTACAACAGTAACTTTCATTAAGCCCCAACCTCCATTAATGATTTTGGTAAAAATTGAATATTACTTCTTACAATCCTTGTGATTTTCGAATGTAACGACCTTTCTTCTATGTTTGAAATAAAATCGCTGTTAGCGTTAATGGATTTTAACATACCTTTGAAAAAATCACCAACATTAAGCTCTGATTCATAATCAGCAACGATTAAGATAAGTAATATGTCTGGTTTTTCTTCTAATTTCTTGAAATATATTGATGTTGAACTCATAGTGACATTATTTAAGTCTTCCTTCATTGTCGCTGTAGCAAAACTGTGTAATGCAGATAAAAAGCCAGTTACGAGTACACGATCATCTCTCGTAAAAAATGATGAACCCTCTGAGTAGGAGTAGGCAACATTTCCTTTATTGTATATGTAGAATTCTAAATCCATTTGATAAATTCACTCGTGAAACGAATTTATTTTTGATTAATGTTATTCAGATAATTATAAAATATAGCTAATTTTCTTAATCAATTAATTAATTTAATTTTGCTATGAATATGAGTTTTCTCAACTTGTTTCTGTATAAGGTTTATAATAAGAATATCAGTTAATGGGTTTTAGAGATTATGGGAAATTAATATTGTGTGATTATGTAGGGTAAATTACTTTGTTAATCCTCCAGAGTTAACGTTAGTAATTGTTTAAATAATGTTATTATTTTATCGGTAGGTTTATTTTTTTGGCCAAATATCCGTTTTTTTTAGATTATAAAGAAGATTTTGAAAAAAAAGTCTGTTTTCATTCTAAAAAATTCAATGAAAACCAGCCTTATTACAAATATTTCACAGGAAATCAATTTGAATATTATATTGTTTGTAATAATTGTAAAGACTTGGACTTAGATGCATTAAAGTTAATAAAATTCTCACAAGAAGATTTTGAAACATTACTAATTGATTATGTAAGTAATACAGTGCATCAACCTGATTTCAACTTGAAACCTACTAGCAGTTATTCAGTAACAAAAGAAGTAATAGAATTTTCTGAATTAGAGGAAAAAAAAGTATTGTCAATTTTCAAATCAAAACATTCGAGTAAAACGACTATATTTTGTTTGGATGATGATTTTGTGCTATACAAAATTGACTTAACACTTGCTAACCAGATCAAGAAATATAAACTTCCGATTCCAGAAAAAATTGATATTAAAGAAAAATTGAGCATAAAAATATCACCAAAAGAAAAATATATAGCTTTATCTAATATTAGAGGAAGATTTGGTTTAGTTTATGATTTAGAAACAAAAATAAATATTTATGAATTTGATCGCAAAGATTACTACTTTGATGTAAGCAATTTTCCATTCGTCTTCTTTTTACATGCTGAAAAAGAGTTTTTTATTCATGGAAGTGATTGGAATAAATTAGATATTATAGATTTTGATTCACAGACAAATTTAACCGATAGAAAAGTTGAATACGATAAAATCTATGCCGACTATTTTTATGGAGAACTTTCAGTTTCCCCTAATAATAATAAGTTGGTATCTTATGGATGGGGATGGGCTCCAGTTGGTTACATAAGGTCTTGGGATTTATTGAAATGGTTAGGGTCTAATATTCATGAACCCGAAAATGGTGAATCTGTTGTAACTTTTAAACCAGGAGATGAATGGGATTTACCAACATGTTGGTTAGATAATGAGCATATTGCAAGCACTGGAAGGCTTGATAATGGGAATTTTGATTATAATTTTATAAGAATTTTTAATGTAGCTTCAGGTGATGAAGTTGGAAGATTACCTGGTCTTGGTGGTAATTTAGAATTCAACAAAGTCCTTTACTCTTATGATAAAGAGGAAGGAACTGAAATATATAATATAGAAACCAGTGAATTAATTTTTAAAGATGAAAAATTATTTCCAGATATAATTTTGGAAAAATTTCACAGGGTAATCTGTTACCATGGTAATGGAAAATTTACAGTTTACAGCTTTGAGTTTTGAAATTCAGTTTAGTAATTTTCAATTTTTATACACCAAAGAATTCAAATTATTAACGGATTCGTCTCATCTAATTATGATGCCACAGTAATGACTACATTTCCCTTTTTATGTCCTTTTTCAACATACCTGTGAGCTTCGACAATTTGTTCAAATGGATAGGTTTTATCTATGACCGCTTTTAACTTTCCGGTTTCGCAAAGTTCTTTGAGGTCGTTGAGGAGGAAAATTACGTCTTTAGTCTTTATTTTATCAGAGGACTTGTCAGTAGACAGATAGATTCCCGTTTTTTTTAGAGATTTTTTACCTTGTTTCGACGGAATCTTATCTACAGCGTCAAAGATAACATCATATTTCTCATTTTTTTGGGTAAAATCCTCTTTTGTGTAATCAATTACCTTATCGGCTCCTAGAGATTTCACCATTTCTAAATTAGTTGTACTACAAACCCCAGTAACTTCTGCACCTAAGGATTTGGCTAGTTGCACTGCAAACGTACCTACACTTCCAGAAGCACCATATATAAGAACCTTTTGTCCTCTCTGGATTTTTCCCATTCTAATAACACCCAATGTTGTAATTCCCCCTGAAGGAATAACAGCAGCATCCTCAAAAGTCATATTAGTCGGTTTTAGTGCCAGCACCCCGTCTTCAGCCATACATTTGTATTCAGCATAACCCCCAAAATCCGACCACATAGTAGATGCAAAAATTTGGTCACCTTTCTTGTACAGTTTTACATCATTGCCTACGGCTTCAATTTCCCCAGCTAGCTCCATTCCTAGAATATCTTTTTTTGGTTTTCTAAGGCCTAAAAATATCCGAGCGGGGATCCAAAGCATACGAGGAACATCAAATTTTCTAATTCTTACATCCCCTCTATGTACTGTTGTCGCATGAATTTTTATTAGTACTTCATTGTTCTTAGGAATAGGTTTTTCTATTTCTTTGAGCTTAAGAACTTCAGGAGACCCATATTTTTCACATATAATTGCTTTCATTTAGTTTATTCTTCCTTAATTTAGAAGTGCTCATTTCATCTATTTATATCTGTTTTTACTTTACAGACTTGGAAACAATTGCAGATGATTTGAATCCTTTAACTTTCAACCATCTCGCAAATATCATATCGTGTAAAATAAATTAGAAAATGTAAAAATCCAATTTAATCAATGTTAATACTGAAAAACTATATCAAATATGATACAGTGATCCTCAAAGGGTTTGTAACGTCGATAATACGAGAAAAAACAAGTAACAAGAAACAATCCGAAAGATTATGAAGATTTTTTCTAACTAATGATTGACCATGGGTAAAGATATAGAGCATCACTTTGAATTAGTACAAATAGGGACATATAGATGTGCTAACGATCAGAAAGTGTTCTATACATTAAACGAATTTTATAACCATTTACAACACCATCTAATAGAAATTTATATACAATACTTTATTTCTGAGTTCAACAGATCTGGTAAAATCTTAATTTTTCCTCCAGACGATGCACTTAAATATTCACCAATTGTATTATTAGGAGCGGTTATTCATAAGAATATAACTTATGAATTTCGTGAAAAAAATCTTATAGTTTTGGAGCATTAGCACAAAAAGAGCATGTAATATCTGACTTATCAGGCTGGCCAAGCCAAAAAAGATACTACTAAGATAATTGTAAAAAAAACACCAAGAAATAAATCAAAAACATTTTTCGTTGAATATAAACTGGAGATAGAAGCTCAAACCAATTAGGATAAAATCTAATTTGATTTCATTGAATATCGGTTACCTCAAAAGAACGAGTAAATATAAAAACAATAATAAAGATCATATTAAGTCTTAAAAAGGCATATGTTATTATTTATTAAACGATATTCA
>MDVS01000140.1 GCA_001940645.1 Candidatus Heimdallarchaeota archaeon LC_3 | reverse complement strand
TCGGGAGAAAATAGTTCTTCTCTTGTGAAATAAGTAGTCAATTTGTTATTAATTTCCTGAAATCGTTTTGTCCTCTCCTTAAGAACTACATTAAATTTAGATCCAGTATTCTTCTCAAAATCGTCAAATGTCTTAATAAAATCTACATCTATTATTGAAATTGTATATAATTCATACCAATCATTTAATGTAACATAGCCTTGTTCTTTAATTCTCACAAGTTTTTCATTATATTTTTCGTTCAAGGCAATATTCCCTTTCCAACAAAATGATAAATATTTTTTTTGTAAAAAGATTGAAATTATCAAACAATGTTTAACTCGATTGCGTTAAAATTTTAAAAATATCAAGAAATCATGTATCGCTAAATGATGTCGATACTCTAAAAGATTAATTTATTGGGAATAATTTTCATCTGCGCTATCCTTCCCATAATAAAATTGGGTAAAGTTTTTTGCTGCCCAGTTGTTGGATCGTTTCATACCTTGAAAACAATCCATTTAGATGAGCCCTTCCAACGATACACAAAAATTTTGCATCCTCATCTAATTGACACAGGATTTTCAGTAGTTTTGTGACCATTTTTAAATCCCGCTTATCTATTACTATGTGATTTCGATCTGTGCTTAAATTTTGAACTTCCCTTTGCATAGTATGGATATTTTGGTCTAATAGAAAATATGGAATACCTGTATTTTCTGCAATTTGAACTGATTCCCACATCTCTTGTCCAGGAAAAGTATGAAAAGCATACCATGCTAACAAGCTTAATTCATGAAAGTCATCATCCCACAGAGAACTTTTTGAAAAATTAATTTTTTGAAATTTAGCAATCAATGAATTATCCCCTAAGTTCTTAGATTTTTCTAATTCATGGTAAGAAAACAATCTAATAAAATCGATTTCAAGTCCAATTGCTGTAAAATTTTCCTTTTTCATAAGATTTCTGATATTTTCCATACAATATTGACAACCGTGCTCAACTCCTAAAAAAAAGATGTTATTCGATTGAATTAAGGAATTATCAAATGAAAGATGTCTTTTTTGATAAAATTCTTTGAGAAAGGAACGATTTAGAGAAAAGAAAAAAGTGCTATCAAAAGAAGAGAGAAGAGTTTATGAACCAGTATCAGTAGCATGTGGCTGTGGAGAGATGCTACTTAAGGGAATGAAGAATCCTTGGAGTGAAGAAAAGAAGAATCTGAAAAGAATCTGGCAAGAACATTATTGTAAAAAGGGAGTAACAAAGGATGAATTGAGGTATTTATGAAAATGGATTCATTGTATTCACTTAATAATTATTTACTAAAAAATAAGAAGGATTTAACTTTAATAAGAGCTCTTATACAATTAGAATTGTAGTAATAAGGTCATAATAATTGCAGGAAGAATTAAGGCTAAGAAAATTTGAATTGATTAATTGATAAAAAATTATTCAGAACAACTCTTAGATCAGTCCATAAGTTTAATAATCAATGTAATTTATTTTATTACATCCTAACAGAGGATTTTTCTTTTCTCTCATGACATTTTTAATTGTTATTTTCTTATTTGACAAAATTGAAATATTTCAAAAATTTTCTTTTTATATTTAATGGAATTTTCCTATCTATTATCTTTTTTTTCATTAAAGAGATCTGTGTTTGATTTAATCCAAAAGGAGCTCGAATAATAGCTGAAGTAATATTATTTGTTCCTAACTCTTTCACAGAAGCGCTAAGAAGCATATTCGAATCAATTTCGATAGTTACCGCAAAAGTTGGTAGCTTAGTTTTCATATATCTTCTATTCAATTTTAAAATTAAATTCGTGAGATGTACGTTTTTTCGTGCTTCTCCTTGTTCTCCCGTATAAACTTGAATTGTTATTTCTGAATAATATTGAGTCGGGCCAATATCTTGATAATAATTAAGATCTAAAGTAACGTTAGTAGACTTTTTAGTTGGAATAACTGTATTCTTTTCTAATATGGGAGTAAAAATACCACCTAGTGTTCCTATTCCATAAGAAGCAGGAACAATATCTAGAAGGACCATTTCTTTAGTATGACCACTGAAGAGAGATCCCTGAATAACAGATCCTTGAGTGACCCATGAATTATCTGTTATAATCCGAACTGGACAATGAAACATGGATTTTACTTTTTCTTGAATGTATGGAATAAAACACCCTCCTCCAATTAGTATGCAACAACTGAGTGTATTAGAATTAATATTTGAATCTTTCAGAGCAAGATCCATTATCGAAAGAGTTTTATCAAGAAGATCTGAAGAAAAACTAAGGAATTGATCTCGTGAAAGAGTAATTTGGATTTTCTGAGATTTTTTATACTTGTCAGCGATCATATGAAGATCAATATCGTACGAGTTATGAAAACTTAATGCCTCTTTTAACTCAGAAGCTTTATCAAGTAAATATGACTCGAATTTATCGAATTTATCATCAATCGTGTCAATATCATATTGATATTTTAATTGCTGTTTTATATAGTTTGCAATTAATACATCAATATCATTTCCACCCAATTGACTATCACCCTTAACATTTAGAACTTCATAGACGCCTTCCCCTGCCTCTATTACAGAAACATCAGTAGTACCACCCCCCATATCAAAAACAAGAATCCTCTCATCGCTTTTATTATCACTTAGTTGTTTGTACCTAAGTGCTACAGCGGTGGCTTCATTGAGAAGTCTTACAACTTCTAAGTCTGCTATTTGAGCCGCTTCCAAAGTTGCTCTACGTTGATTATCATCAAAATGAGAAGGGATAGATATAACCGCTTTAGATACTGTTGTTTGGAGGTAATTCTCTGCTTGCTTTTTTAATTCATCAAGAATTAATGCTGAAATTTCCTGAGGATAGGTATGCAATTGATCTCTGTCAGTATCCCCTTTTGTACCCATAACACGCTTTACGGAACTGATGTAATTAGTTTTTTCTTTATATTTATCAGGATGATTAAATGCATCCCAACCAACGTGAATATCACCAAATTTATCCACTAAAACAAGAGAGGGGATAAAATTTTTGCCATTCTTAGCTGGAATTATTTTAGGAATATTCTCAACTTCATCCCAATAACCAACAATCGATTTTACTGTCCCAAGATCAATTCCAACGATCAAAGAAAATTCCTCTAACAAAAACACATTTCTTCAACTATATGTAAGTAAATATCGCTATCATTACACTTCGCTAACATGCCCCGATTCCGTCTTCGGCGGTAAATTAGATTTGAGTGGATGAAATATCGATAGTTATGTTTGTATTTTTTAATCCTTATAATCTTTTGGATTATATTTAAGAATTGAATAGTTATTTTTATCTTTGTATAGTAATTCTGGTTTAAAATCCATCATAACTGAGTAATTCAAATCCTGAACTAGTTTCTTAAATTCAAAATCTGAACAAATATCGCTTATTTTAATATCAGTATTTAATTTTCTGCAATTCCAATCATTCCAATAATAAAAAAAGAGTATTTAGCAATAATAATAATAGTAATGTAGATATCTTTACTCAATTTAGTGAATTTAAGCTATCTGTTGTTTCTTAATTTCCTCAAAAAATTTATAGTAGCCTCTTTATCTAAATCCCATTTGGGATTCCGACATTTTAGATCAAAAGTGCATTTTGGACATCCATATGGATTAGAGCATTCACAAGAAGCAATAATTTGATGCATTCGTTCAAAAATATACTTAACTCTCTTCATTATTGTTAGAATACTCCCATTTCCCCCTTCTGAGGCATCATATAACACTAACTTCTTTTTCATTTGCGAATTTTGTATGAAGAAATATTCTGATTGTAATCCTAATTTCATCTGGACTGCTGCTCGTAACAAGTGGCGTAGAGTATGTAAAACTACCAATCCGATCTCATCTTCAAAAGTTAATTCCAAGATAATAGTTCTATGGACATAAGAATAATGACTGAAATGAATTTTACTACTTGTTTTTGATCTTCCCTGTCTTGTTTCAGCTCCTTTAATGGTATAAATGATCTTTCCCTTACCCACCAGTACCTCTGTTTTTGCTAATCTGTTTAGAGGACTGGGTTCACCAATAAATTCATATGATTCTAGTCTGATCGGTCTTATAACAGTGTAATCCTCCCCAACAATACGTTCTACTTGAGCAACATAATGTGGTCTATTGAATCGTGTTGTTTTCTTGACATCCACTACCTTAAACTTGTTTCCAGCAATGAATCGTCTTGCTTCGGGAAAATATTCCCAGAATGCATATGGAAAGGCTCTGGTAGCAATAATCTTGTTAAAATATTTTATTTCCATTGATCCTTCCGATGTTCGTAGTGAAAATACTGGGATATTCTTTGTTCCAGTGGTCTGTTCCTCTGAGGAATCCTTTTCCTCTTGTTCTCTTCTCTCCTTTTTTACAATTAATTCTAGTATATCGTCATATTCTCTGAATTCATTCTTTTCAAATGGTCTTTCATATTTTGCTAACCGCAAGTGATCAAAAATTATTCTCCGATTATTGGTCTCAAACGTAATAGGTGTTACATCAGTAAAATACTCTTTAGGATGTCTGATATAATATTCACTGACCACATCATTACTTAACTCCAGTATCGCTAATGCTGGTCTATTTCTTCTGCCTGCACGACCAATTCTTTGATAAAGACTATTAATAGGGACTAGCGGAGTTATTACACCAGAAATATCCCCAACATCTATTCCTAATTCTAAAGAACTGGTGCAAACAACTGCTTTAATCTCGCCATCACGTAATTTCGATTCAACATTTTGTCTATGAGTCTTGTTTAATCCTCCGCGATGGATCTCTACTTGTTTTCCTAACTCATCCGATAATACCCTAAATGTATATTCAGATGATAGTTGAGAATTGCGAAACACTAGCAAAGTGTGATCGTTTTCATTAGATACTAGGTCTCTTACTAATCCTGAGACATTATAGTTATCGTTTTTATCAATGGTCGGACTTACAAGCAAGATATCTATTGTTGGACGTTTTGCTACGTTATCTTTACAATAAATAACAACAATTTCTTGTCCTGTAAGTCGTTTAAAAAATTCTTTAGGGTTACCAACTGTTGCAGAAGCACCAATTATCTGGAACTTACCAATAATACGCTTTAATCGTTGTAATAGCATAAAGAGATGAGTTCCAAGAATACCGGAATAGGTATGCCCAACAAATAGACGAATTGTATTATTATTTGGAGAATGATTTACCATATTCCACATGGAGAAGAAAACAGGATGGAGCTTATAGCGTTTGGATTTCGGTGATTAAACTAGAAAATTATGAGGTTCCAAGTGCAAAAACAGTTTTACATAATCAGAAGTCGTTGAAAATAAAGGTATCGTATAGTAAGAATCAAGAACAACAACGGGAGTTTATTTTTTCGCCATTTGAATACAAATTTGTTTTGGATATATTCAAAGAGTTCAGAAATCAGGTAGTAAGAACATTTGTAACGAAAAATGAGAGTAATGGATCTAATTTAGATGTTGATCCTGAATAATATTCTTTTATTATAGCTGGAAAATAATAATAAGTTGAGTAAAATTAAATTAGGATTAGAGATTAATTATGACTATGCGGAATTTGTTCAATTTATGGATAGTATCAATTATAATTACTTTTATTATCTTAGTGATTATTAACATAGGTAATAATGAAATATTTTATTCAATATTAGCAATACTTTCGGGTATATTTAGTTCATTGGTATTTATTATCCTAATAGGTAGCATTATTACAACAATAGAGAAACAAGATCAAAAATACAAACTGTTGGAAGGAAAATTGTCTGAAAAAGACTTATTATTCGATAAACAGCTCGAACCTTATCTTGCAAGGATAGATAAAGCAGAAACAACGAAAGAATTGGAATTTATATTAGAAGAAATGTCCATATCAAATGTAAAAATTAAGAATACAGAAAAAGCTACCAGTCTAAAAAAAAGAATCCAATTAAAATATAAAGAATTAAGTAATGAGGGAAGAATTATTGATCCTGATTAAAATTTGAAAGGAAGAATTACAATTAACATAATATTAAATTTGAGAGGAATAAATAAAATGGATACAGATAATAGTTCTTTAGAAAAAATGGAAATTAAAAGGTAAAGAAAAGGATTATCAAAAGATGATAGCTTGTTTAAAGCGATTTTTCTTACATTTTTACCCGCTTTTGTGTTATTTTGGATGGGGGTATTTCTGGATTCATTTCTCAATGGAAAAGGTCTATTTCTTATTTTGGGAATTCTCTCTTCCTTAATCATTTTTCTTGGAATTTATTTTAACTCCAAAGCAAATTGGACATCAGATTCAATGAATATTCTTCTAGAAAGAATAAATGAATTGGAAAGTGAAATAGATCAACTATCCTTAACAGAATAATGTTCGGAGGTATAAATATGACTTTTTTGATGAAGATAGCATTAGGTGGTGAAAATCAGGAGATTAAAGAGAAATTTCTTAAAATTCTTACCCCAAATATAATTGAAGCTTTAATTAAATAAACGAAAGAAATGTGGTAAAAATTTTCACTTAATCCTTTTTTAGTCACTAATTGTTTATTATTAGCATGAGTTGAGTCCTTAGTAAAAATATTTGTGAGTATTTAAATAATAAAATACTAATTAGGATATAATTATTCAAAGGAGCAAATAAAATGACTAAATTTATTGGGAAAAAGTCAGTTGATGATAGCAAAGATAAACAAAGCCAAATAGCATTAATTATAGAAGAAATACTAAAAGAAAGCAGAGAACCCCTGAAATCAGAAGAAATTGTAATTAAAACTGGATTATCACTGAGAAGTGTTCGGTATGGAATGAAATTGTTAATGGAATCAGAAAAGATAACAAAATATCCAGATTTGAGAGATTTACGATCTTTTTATTATACGCTTCAATGAGACAAGTTTTTCTGCTAATTAAAATAGAATCCAAGAACTTCTTATAGCTACAAATATTATTAAATGTAAAAATTGAGACATTTTTTTTTGAGAAGGACTTATAATTATTAGTTTCGGATTGATAAATCTTCTAATGACCATCACTCTGAAGATACAATCAGTTAATAAAGCTACTACGTTAGATCACGTAAACTTCTTTATAAATATCTGTCTAAGTCTCTTATTTACCCTTTTCTTTATGTACATATTCACATCATCATTTCATCTTCCAACGTCTATTTTATTTTTCATTTTTATTTTTTATAGCTTTTTCACCAGTTTATTCATTTCTGTTTTACTAAAAACTTTTTATTCAATACGTGAACCGACTTTATCAATTATTTTTTTGTTAATTGTCTGGATTTCTTATTTGCTATTGTTTCAAAGGAATTCACAAGACTATTATGAAGGAACATTAATTCAATATTCTGGAACTTTTATTGTAATAATTTTAATAATAACAACTTTCATTTTTACCAATTATATCACGAATGTTCTAGCAAGAAGAAAATATTATCCTGAAGTGCTAAAAAAAGAATATTCGATTGTTATATCAATCCTGTGGACAAAAATATTCATGATACCGGTTATTTTCTTTTATTTGTAATTTTAAAAATCAATAAATGGGATAAGGAAACTAATAATCAATAAAATGAATCCTTAGTAAAAATATTTATTAGTATTTAAATAAGAAAATACTTATTATGATATAATTATTCAACGGAGCAAATAATATGACTAAATTTACTGGAAAAAAGTCAATTGAGGATAGTAAAGATAAGCAAAGCCAAATAGCGTTAATTATCGAAGAAATATTAAAAGAAAGCTTAGAACCTCTGAAATCAGAAGATATCGTAATAAAAACTGGATTATCTTTGAGAAGTGTCCGATATGGAATGAAATTACTAATGAAATCAGAAAAGATAACAAAATATCCAGATTTGCGGGATTTACGGTCTTTTTATTATTCACTTGAATAAAACAATCTTTTCTGCCAATTAAAATATGCTACATACGAAAGTAAGTCTCTCAGCAATAATTTTCTTAAACAAGGAAGAATAATAGTAAAAATAATGATATGCTGAGAAAAAAAAGAAAAAAATAGCCCACATCATTGTCTTCAATAAAACCTTGATATTTTTTTTTGAAATACTCAAAGAATATTTGAGAAATTGGTATTGTAATAGATAAAATAAAGAGGATGGAGAAAACAAAAACAAAAATATAGGACATATAATCCTGAGCGAATGAGTTCATCATAATATCACAACGGCCTTTCATTATTACTTCATAATTATAAAATTTTCTGGATTTTTGCCTTCTTTAATCTCCTCGTAGATCACTTCTGTTATATAATTCACATACCACTTATTAGTAGTCTTATTAAAGTAAATGAGAAGATTTTTTTTCTCAAAATGATCAAAGGATAAGATAACAGTGAATTGATTATTGCGAAAATGTGTCTTATGTTCGAATCTTGGGGATTGTTTGATCTCATCTTTGTCAAAAAAGATCGCTTCAAGCTTACCTTTCTTGTTACTGAGACCTTTGACATAAGATTCAAACAATTTAGGATTTTTGGGAGTAATGGTAATCTTATTAGATTTTACTTCAAGATTTATTTCTGTACCTAACGGGAATCCTACATATTCAGCCAATTTAGGTAAGTAAATGCTTGGGGAGTTACCATGATTAGTTATAATCTTATGAAAAACATAATTATTTTCTTGAGTGGCCATTTATCATCAGAAATAATACTAATTTTCTTTTAAATAATAAAGGAAGAAATAAGATATTTTAAAAAGAGGTAAAATATGCATGTCTCTAAGAGAGAGAGAAGAATCATTAGTTACAGTCGTGTATCACTGAATGATGTATCACTAAATCGTGTCGATACACTACAATGAGTTGAAATTAAATAATGATAATTGCTGCTCTTTTGATGCAATAAAGCATGATTAAAATTATCACCAATTATTTTTACTTGTCGAGTGGTCCTATTTGGAATGAAAAAAAGTTGAAAAAGTTATCTACGCTGTTAGAATAGGGAAAATGTTATTTTTTCAAGAGAAATGATGTATCTCCAAATTGTGTATCACTAAATATTGTACTCCCCTCTATATTTTGTTTGGGGGTTTTCTTTTCTTCTCAATATTTTTTTTTCATTTTCTTCCTGGTATCTTGAGAAATAAAAAATGTTCATTGGTAGTTAGAAATTTCTGATATTTTGTAGAAAAGTGTTCTAAATTGATTTTAAATGATTTCAAAATTGTATCTGGTAATAAAAAAATTTGCTCTTTTTTTTATCAATTCTTTTAGTAATTTAGCAATCTACTTTGAATTCATAAGAAGTTCTCTAAGAAACGTAATATTAGAATTAGATGGTTACTTTAATTCAGAAGCTATTATTAATTCTGACATATACTGGAGAAATTTGATAAGTCAATTAATGAATTCGGATAAAATTGAATCAGAATATTTGGATTTTAAAGAAACACTTTCCCTGTGGCACACAAAGGGTGAAGAAAAGCGAAAAAAGAAAATTAAGATATGTGGCATAGTTGCTGGATTTGCAAATAATCAAGGAGGCATAGTGGTAATTGGAATAACTGATATAATTCCTAGAAATATTGTAGGGATTAATGATGTAGAGAAGAAGCTAATAGAATTAGACAACCTTTTCTCTGCAAATATTCAAGGTATCAATTCTCATTTTACAAAGTTTAATCATATAAGAATAGAAGATAAAAACAAAACCAAACGGGACTGTTTAATTATCACAATCGCTCAAACTAGAGAAATCTTATATCTCAAAGACATAAATAATAGCTATTTCTATCCAATTAGAAGAGGGGCAGGAATCGTTAGGGAAGATCCAGAAAAAATAAAGAAATTAAAACATAATTTAGCCATCAAATCAAACAATTATAGTTTTCTAAAAAACTTGTAGAACATTTTTCATATTAAAAAGGAAACTAGGACACAATATAGTTTATATTTATTAATAATAGCATCTAAGCCTAACCTTCTATCTATTAAATGGCTAGGTAGTACTAATGCTTGTAAAATTGAAGATTTTCCTCCCATATTAGGACCAATTAACACTGTGAAATTAGATGAGATCAATTCCACAGATAATTTTCAATCGGACCAAAATTTTCTATTGAAAGTTCTAAATAATAAGGATTTATACCTTGAATATAATCCGGTAACATTTATTGAATAGAATATATCCAATCTTTTTAATGCTCTTCTTTTGTCTAGGTTTCAATCAAAGTAAAATCATTACATCAGAGAAATTTTCACCAAAATTCATTTTCTGAATAAATGAATTAAGAATTTAAAAAAAAGAATAAATATCAAATTAAAGGGATTATTCGCATAGTCTTTGTGAGGTTTCAGATTTGTTAAACAAATACACCATAAATTATTACTCTTGGACTTCTTGGTTAGATTTTCTTAATCTTGAAGAAAAGTTCATTAAATTATTAAAAACAATTCCACCGGATGATCAAAACTTAGGCACTTGGTCTCCTAGGCTCGCTGATTTATTAATTATTGTTTGTACAAGACTCGATTCATTTCTTAAAGCATGTTTAAGATCTAAATTTTGGGATGAAACAAAAGATTTTTTTCCCGAAATTTATAAAACTAAAAAAAACATTATTCTAACTGGAAATGAGATTTTAACCATAAAAAACTATGAATCGTTTTTTAATAAAATCTATAAATTGCATGAACAAATTGTCTATTTTAAACCTAGAAATTTACAAGAAATTCTTCCATTTAATGGTTGGCAACCTAAAAAGCCACCAGATTGGTGGACTACCTATAACTCCTTCAAACATGACTTTTTTAATAATATGAAAGAATCTACACTCAACAAAGTAATATATGCTTTTGCGGGATATTTTTTATGCTTCATAATCCATCCAGAGACGATAAGTACTTTTGCTTATTCCAAAAAGGTTTTAAAAGTACGAAGTCTCAATCTTCCCTCAATTATACCAAGCAATGATGGAACAGAAGAAAAATTAAAATTAATTAAAACTTTAAAAAACAAAAATCCAAAAAATCCAGCAATTAAAGATTACATACTATATTTAAAAAGATGGGTGAATGCTTTACCGCCTTATCCAGATATTGGAAATCAAGGAGCATTATTGGCTGAAAGTAAATTATTCATGTATCTATATAGAACTAAAAATTATGAACAGTATAAAAAAAGTATTGAGTTTAACAAAATTGACAATTTATTACTATCAGAAATTGATTCAAGCCCAATTTGAAATTAGAAATAGACTATTGCAATGATAAGAAATAATCAAGGTCAATAGACAGTTTCAGTATCGAATTTTTGAGAGCAAGATTTTATTAAAAAGTAGATTTAATAAGAAGATCAATTCTGTAAAATCTCATCTATTATCTTAGTTAGACTGAAAGTAGTGTCTGACAAAACTTTTTCTGCAAACTTTAAGGAAGGACAATTTAATTTATAAAATAAACTATCTAAATAAACTGATTCCATAAATTTAGCCATCATTCAATTATTTGCATTTTATCAAGTGTCCTTTTTCTTTATAATATAAAAAAAAAATAGATGCTTATGAAATTTTTTGAAAAGTTTTTCATATTTATTCTTTTGATTTCTCTATTATCATTTTCTCATGCTATTGGAGATTTCAATAATCAATATACAATTAACAATATGGATAATTTAACAGAATTTGAGTTTAGTATTGAAGATGGAGAAAATTATGAAATTATTTTTCATCTTTTAAAAAAAACGAACTTTGGTCTATTAGTCGAAATAGATAGAGACGAATTAGATATATCCTACTCCGATCCTCTAGATAACAAACAATCATTTGAAATAGATAATTGTGATCCGAAAATCTATGCAAATCAAGAAATTGGGTCACATACTTTCAATGTTAAGAATCCTGGAACTTTCAGTGGTGGCCGAATTATAAAAATAACTGCTCAAGCTTATATCTCGGATAATATTTCTGTAATTGAAAATACCTTAAAATGTCCTGAAAAGAATGTTCAAGGTTTTGGTCTTTTTTCCATCTTAGTTTCATCACTAATAACTATTATAATAATAAAAAAAGGAAATAAAAAATTTAGCTGAATTCATCAAACTGATCTCTGATTGACAAGAGTTAGCCAAATCTCGATCAAGAGCATTAGCAGAGGGCTATCAAAGGCAAAAAAGAAATAAATGATGACATATCGAACTGAACAACATATTTTAAAATCGTATAGATCGTAATGGACATAATTTCCCTTCGAATATCAGAATCAAGTCAAAATTCCAAAATGTTCAAAAGTGAGAATGATTATAAACTTTGAACTCAATTAAGATTTTAGTCCATCCAAAGCAATGTAGAAATGAAAGAACAGATGTGTAAAATCAGATAAAATCAGAATATTGATACAATAACGTAGCAAACACTTTCAGCAAACGAAAAATCCTCGACGGGAAAATAGAGCAGTTTTTTGAGTGCTTGAAGATGATGTGACACGTACAAACCAAGACTAGCTGTCTTTGATCAGTTAAGTTGGTCAATATGATTTGTATGAGCTGAATTGTCATCACAAGATCTTTAGGCTATACATTGCAGGATAATGCATAATATTTGCATTAACTGTATAATCGAGGATAAAGCAATGATTACTAACAACCAAACAATAAAAAAAGAAAATTCTAGTGAAACGCTCATACCAGATGAGTTGATTGCTGATTTGCATAAGATCACCATTAATTCTTTACACGGTGATATCATTTCTCGAATTTATCGAGATCCAAATGTGGCAAGTAGTATAAGAAGCTATTTCAAGAAAAAGACTGAACATATGAAACACAACGCAATAGGCCAAATCTACGAAGCTTATATCTATTTATTATTAATTGATTGGGCAAAAAATCATGATAAAATTACAAATTTTGTATTGAAAGGTTCAAACTTGCAAAAAATTCCAGCTGAATCAAAAATTCCACATGGATTAAGATATAATCAAGAAAAACAAATTATCTATGAATCAGATGGATATAGTTACGGAGAATTTGATGCAATTTTTTTGTGGGATAATATTCCTGTCCTCATTGAAATTAAGAAGGGTATTGGTATTAAGGAGGAAGCATTTCGAAAAATAAATAGGAGAGAAAAATTATTACGAAAGGTTTTTCAAGTCGATATAGTGATATGCTTGTTGGTTAACCCAAATATTGCTATTCCAAAAATAATTGAAGATCTTCAGTTTTTAAAATGTATTAATATACCTATTCCTGAAGAAATCACAAATATTTTATTACAAAAATCATTTCGAGACAAGAATAATAAATTAATCAAGATATCAGGAAAAAATTTTATAACACTGCCTTTTCAAGGTATCAAAAATATTCCTTACAAAACGATTGAAGAAGACCTTATCAGAGATATTCGAAAGACCTTAAAAAACGAATTATCAATGGAAAAATTTTTTAGTAGAAATCGCGAATATCTAGGAATTATTCAACGACTTCTGCTTGGAGAAATAAATAAGGATCAGTATGTAAATTTTATAAGATTCTTAAATTCTCACTTTGAAGAATCATTGATAGAAGGAGGAATATCTAAAATGGTAATTGGCTTAGATTTATACCCTGAAAAATATTTAAGTCCGTTTATCATCATTATCAAAGGAAAAAAAGACAAAATTTGTCAATATAAGTTATACAGGGATTCTCCAACAAGAAAGACAATCTATAGAAAATCTCCTCTATTTAAAGAATTAAAGGTCTTCGACCAAAAACAAAAACGGACATTTGAATATTTTGAACTTTTCTTTAATAAGAGGAAACAATTTCTCATCCCATTATGGAGAAATATTTGAAAGAGAAATATAGCGAAATATTTTACTAATCTTTGGTGATCCTTGTTAAAGTTGAAGTGATCTCATTCAAAATTACTAATTTGAATAAATTTAATTTCTAATATGGTCATATACAAACCACAAAATTATAGATTCATGTTTTTTGATATTAAGATGTATAATTATTTCATTCAAATATATAACGGGTATGAATTTAAGATTATCAATCCAATTGATTCTGCTTCATTCGCCATATGTACAATTCAGTTAGATTTAGTGAATTTAAAACAAGAACTTGCAAATGAAGATATTTTGAAACAAATCAAATCAGAAATAAGATTTATTGAGGGGAAAGTTACAAATTCAGAAGATATTTATGAAAAAAAATACTTGACAAGTCTCTTATTAATAGCTCGATATTTAATTGGGACATTAAACATCTGGAATTTCATTTTACAACTGGATTTATTTAATACAACTCTAATGACTAGTTGGGGGAAGTTATCTTTAAAATTGGTATCTTTTGATCCTTTACATATTCAATCTATTCTTGGTGCTATGAAAGAATACAGATATTTTTTTAGTAACAAAACCCGAATCGAATTAGCTAAAGATTTTATTACTAGTGCTATTTCAATAATTAAAATTAGAAGAGTCCCAGAATTAGATTATTTGTTATCATTTCTAGCAGAATTGAAAACGATCGATTCAGCAGATTCCATTATTAAGAAAGTTGAAAAATATGCTTTTTTTAATTGGTCAAATTATCTTGAGGATATTAAATTAAATCTCATAAGTCCTTCACATCATGATTATCGATTAATGATGTTTAATTTTGAATATGATGAACTTCAATTTAGGAAAATCTTAAGAATATTCTGGGATGCACCTAATAATGAAAAAAGTGGTATTTTTCAAGGAATAATGCATGTAATTAGTACTTCTAAGAAAAACATAAGAAAAACACCAAGTCTTATTGGTCTTGTTTCTAAACTACTAATTGATCGATTAAATTTTTATATATTTTATCAGATAAGTCCTAGACGCAACTATGCGGTTAAATTTTCAAAATATCCTATAATAGTGAATCAATTATTGGATATTAGAGAAAATGACCTTTTCATTGAATTCTTTAGTAATATTCCAATTATTTCATATTTGTCAGCCTTCCTTGGTGCTAAGTGTGTATCTATAGACAGAGATTACAATTTTGAAGTAGATGATATTAAAAAATTTTCTGACAAACTACTGGCTGCTAAAAGTAGATCGGAAAGAAATTTAATTACTATTAATTTCGTTAATCGCCCAATTGGATCAAGAATTAAAAAATCATTAAAGAAAGACTCTATTAATCCTAAATTTCCATTCATTGTTGGACCATTATCATGGTTTGCGAATTTAATTGAAGAAATACCACAGTTTCATAAATTAGATGTGTTAAATGATGATATATTATCATTTTTAGGAGAAAAGAAGTTCAATAAAATATATTTAGACCCTCCCCTTAATATTAAGACAGTTTTACAGAGAGAAGACCACGTTATAACACTCTTAAGTAAAGTCCTGACCATAACAAGAGAAATAAAAAAAAAAAAATCAATTATAGTATTAAGATTGCCTAAAGATATTCCTGAGGAAAAGAAAGACAAATTAATAGAGTTGATAAAAAAGGAAGGATTTAAATTAGACCCAACTTTTATCAATGACCATTTTTATTTAGTATGACAATATTTATTGATAAAATAATTGTATTTCCTTCAATATAGCATTGAAATCTGTGTAGTAATAGAAATATTTTTTGGAAATATTCCTAATCCAGGTAGTCTATAATCTAGACATATTATTGTGCATTGATCTGTTGGTCTCCTGATTCCTCTTCCTGCTGCTTGCAATAAAGTTTGATAAATTGGTAACCATTTTAAGAAAAAAATTGTATTCCTTTGTCCGAATCGTTTAACATATCTTCTTTCTAGTAATTGTTGTGATAATGTTGGTGGGGGATGAGGTATTCCTGTAAATATTATCATTGATAATTTCTTCAAATATCAACCATTTTCCTCCTCTTTCTGTATGAAAAGGATATGATCCAGTTCTTCTTTTTGCAAATAACCACATTTTATCATTAATTTCAGAAGGATTTTCCTTAAGACCATTATCATCTATTTTAGGAAGGTTATTAGTTCTATTGGCAGTTTTTTTTATTTTATGAAATTCAGGAAAACTTTTTAGATAGATTTTTCTAATTCATTGGTCAGTTGGAGATTTCCATTTTTCTTGTTTTGTACTAGAGTAGTTGGCTACTAGTCCTTGGTGTCAATCCAACTTTTTTTGCCATTTCTATTGTTTCATCAGTCAAATGGCAAATTTTTTTCACCTCGTGCCAAGTTATTTTATTTTTATTTGTCACTGTTTTCCGATCCATTCTCGTTTAGTCTATTATACTCTTATCTATTTTCAATTTAAATTCTGGTCTTAGACCAAAAAAAATAATTACAATTAAATATAAACTTTGATTATTAATTTATTTTGAAATAAAATTTTCTCTAACATCAAGATCTTTTACTTTTGTACCTAGCAGATTAAAATCCCCTAGTAAATCAAAATGAAGCTTTGCTTGGAGATTTATTACCTTCATTGAAGGAGTATAATCAATCGGAATATTAATCTTTTCATATTTAATACGATTTAACATTTGTTGATAAAAAAGCCCTTCTTGTTCTGTTAAATCCTTACGAAAGAGATCTTTAGGCAATAAACGTTTATTCTTATGTCTAATGGATAAGATATGGTTTTCTATAATCCTTTCTTCTGTATAATTGATATTGAATAATAAATTGTTAATAGATAATCCTACAGTTTTTCCGGTAAGAAAAAAATGATCAAAAGGATTAGATTTTGAATTTTGATCTAAAGACCATTTTTCGTTGAACAAAAATACTATATCATTGAATCCATTCTTCATTTTTCCATATTTTTGGTCGTGGAAAAAGAACCTAAAATTGTGTGAAAAAGCATTTCGTACTGGTTTGAACTCTTTCCAAAATTTTCTCGCATATTGGATAATAAGTCTCATATTTTTATAGTGAGGTTTTAAAATCTTTTCAATTTTTAAATTTTCATCATCTGATAGCGAATACAATTCAATAGCTTCTAGTGTGGTAGCATTATTTAATATGATTCGAAAGGAATCTTGATTTTCAAATAAATGATCATTTTTATCGTTCAAAATATTAAGTTCAAGATCTGAAATCCTTGTTTTAAATACCCAATCAAACATTTTGGGAAAATATAATCCTTTCTTATTTATTAAAAAATTCACGTTACACAAGTATGTTAAATTTTCGATAGCTTTTATCATTTCGGTAGCCAAATCAGCTTGAATAATATTAAACAGATGCCTTATGTCTGTCTGAGTTAGCTCTTTAGTTGGCTTTTTTTCTTGCTCTTCCAAAATTTTAAACTGTTCATTAATCAAGCGTACACGAAATTGTCTATATTTTAATGAATTTTGAAATGATTTTAATGTAAAGAGCCATTTTTGTTCATAAGAAAAATTGCCATCCATAATTAAAATATTAAATTTTAGGATATTTAAATATTCATTAAAACTGAAGGTTTTGAAGATAATATAAATTTTTCAATTTGTTTCTGATGTTCCACGCAAATCTATTGGAGTCATTATCCTAATTTTAAATCATAAAAGGTAGTTTCTTTTTTCCCGTTCTTTAGAAATGCAGTAATATAGATCCTTCAAAAGAAAAAAATTGTCAAAACTAAGAAATTTCTGTTTTCACCCAGACCATAAATTCTTCAAATCCTAATTTTTTCCAAAAATTTAAGCTTGGTAAATTATTAGAGGCAATTGGATGTTCTATATGTGTAACTTTATTTAGGATAAACCATTCCATCAATTTATTAACCAATTTCGAAGCGATCTTCATTCTTCTATATTTTTCATTTACATAAATTGTTCCTATTATTCCAATAGATGTAATTTTGTAGATAGGAGGTCTTATTGTTATTTTTCCATGAATGTAACCAATTAATTGCTTCTTTATTTTAGCAGCATATATTTTCTGATTCTTATCCTTTAAAACTTCTTCTTTCATATAGTTCATCCACAAAGCTGACATATTGTCAGAAAATTCAAAATAATTATTCAAATTAGCATGATAATACATATATTCCAATTCAAGAGGAACTAAATTTTCTACATCATCATCCAGAATCTCTATAATTACATACCTATTTTCGAACAAAGGTTATCACATTGAAAGAATTATTACTTTTGACTTATTTGAACTTTTTAAGACGGAGTTGCTTCTGTGATTCAATAAATGCATTTCTATTATTATGAGACATTCTGAAAATTGTTGTAAGGTCATTTTGATAATAAATCTACCCTTATTTAAATATTACTTTTTTTAATGATAAATGAAAGCTATTTTGAATAATAGACATAGGAAATACTATTTTTTGTCTTAAAAGAAATTGTTCAACACCTTTACTATGATATTTAAATAATATCCATGATTTAAGATGCCTGTTTGCATTATCAGGAGATCTATAACCTTTATAATTAATTTCACGATCGTGGACGCTATTAAATTGTTCAGCTCGATTGGAAGTAATAAACAAATTTGGAAAGGCTTTTTGGACAAGAATAAGTAATGCATAGATCTCATGAATATCTGGACGTTCTCCAACAGGTTTATTATCAAAGGTTGATTCCCAACTAAGTGCTATACCTGCTGGTTGATTA
>MDVS01000139.1 GCA_001940645.1 Candidatus Heimdallarchaeota archaeon LC_3 | reverse complement strand
TCATTTCTATAACTCATATCTGGAAGAGAATTATTTGGTAATCGAGTTCTTGGTTGAAATTGTGCTGAAGAAGGACTTAATATTAATAGGATTTTCGCGCATAATTTTTCCCAAAATCTCCATTTTTGATTCGTCGTCGTATCATTACACGTTGGACAACCTGTACCGTGTGAAGTCCTGTTATTAATGGTAGTCTTCCATTCAGTAGAACAATGATTGCATATCCAATAAGCATTATAGCTTGAACTTCGTGTATATTTATCTGGAGCACTATTATTCTTTCTGTAATTCCAATCTTTTATCAAATCAGGACGAATTACGGTTAAATTATTCGATTCTGTTACAACTCGTCCACTACAAGCTGGACACCCAATACCGTTTGTTCTATGACTTAATTGGGCTTGCCAAGTAAGTTTACATACTTTACAAATCCAATGAGCTTTATACTTAGCCCCTTTTGTAAATTGATTCGGTAATTTTTCATTATTTTTAAAATCCCATTCTTCAAGCAATTTCGGATGTGTTATAGTTAAATTATTTGAATCTGTTACCACTCGTCCGCTACAAGCTGGACAACCTACACCAATTGTTCTACTCGATATTGTTGCATTCCAATTATATAGACAACTTTTACAAATCCAATAAGCTTTGTAATCACTTCCTTTTGTAAAACTATTTGGTAAATATTCATTTCTGTTTTTATCCCATTCTTCTAATAGCTCTGGGTTGGAAATTGTTAAATTATTCAATTCTGTGGCAATTCTTCCACTACAAGAAGGACAACCATATTCTCTGGTTCGATCAGCTATGGTTGCCTTCCATTCAAAGTTACATTTTTCACATACCCAATTAGCTTTGTAATTTGATTTTGTTCTATATTTTTCCGGGTGGCTCTTATTTTTATGATAATTCCATTCTTTTGCGATTTTTGGATTTTTTATTTTGAAATTATCTCTATCAGTTGCATTACGACCGCTACATGCTGGACACCCAATTCCTTTAGTTCTATTGTAAATTCTTGCTTGCCATTCGTAGTTACACTCTTTACAAATCCAATAAGCTTTATAAGCAGAACTTTTTTTATATTGATCTGAATCTTTACTATTTTTAATGTTATCCCATTCTTCGATCAATTCAGGATTCGTAACAGACAAATTATTCTTTCCTGTAGCTACTCGTCCACTACAAGCAGGACATCCCTGGCTACGCGTTGACCGATGATAAATTGAAGATTGCCATTCGTGGTTACACTTTTTACAAATCCAATGAGCCTTATTCTTCATCCCTTTTGTGAAATGACTAGGTGGATTAATATTTTTTGAAAAATCCCATTCCTCAATTAGCTCTGGATTTGATTGTTCCAGATTTTCAGTCGATTTTTCTTTCTTTCTACTACAATTAGGACATTTAGAGTCTTTCCTAGCATTTATGGTAGCTTTCCAATTATATCTACACTTATGACATATCCAATGAGCTTTGTACTTCGATCCATAACTAAATTCACTAGGAGATTTCTCATTTTTCTTAAAATCCCAGTCTTTAACTAAATCAGGACGAATTATAGTTAAATTGTTCGATTCTGTTAATATTCGTCCACTACACGCTGGACAGCCTGTTCCATTAGACCTATTATTAATCGTTGCCTGCCAATTATAGTCACACGTATGACATATCCAATGAGCTTTGTACTTCGATCCATAACTATATTCACTAGGAGATTTCTCATTTTTCTTAAAATCCCAGTCTTTAATTAAATCAGGGTATTTATTTGCTAGGTTATTCTTCTCAATTGAGATAAGTTTTCTACATTCTGGACAACCTGCTCCTAAAACTCTATCACGAATTTTACTTTTCCATTCGTGGTTACACTTTTTACAAATCCAAAAAACTCGATGAGTCGACCCATACGTGTAACTCTTAGCCTTAAATTTATTTTTTTCATTGTTCCATTCTTTAATTAAATCAGGGTGTGTAATTGCGATGTTATTCATTTTTATTTTTATAATTCGACTACATTCTGGACAACCCAATATTTTTCGGTCATTAATTGGACATTTCCAATCATTAGAACAATATTTACATAACCAGTTAGCTTGATAATGAGATCCTTTCGTATATTGTTCAGGACTATTTTTATTTTTATCATAATTCCATTCTTTAGCAAATTCCGGATGTGTTACCTTCAAATTGTTTGTATTTGTCACTACTCGTCCGCTACACGCTGGACAGCCTGTTCCATTAGACCTATTACTAATTGTTGCTTTCCATTCATGGTTACACTTTTTACATATCCAATGAGCTTTATAACGTGATCCTTTGGTATATAATTCAGGTTTTTCACTATTTTTATTGTAATCCCATTCACGGATCAAATCTGGATAATTTTTAGGATTAAGATGTCTCATTTTTTATCACTTTAGTCCATATCTTGAAGTAATCATAATTTCTTCTCTTATGGACAATTTAGTATCACATTAACATTCTCATTTTTAACAATAACCTTGGATTACTACCCTGTTAAACTAATCATTTTTTCTTCAAAAACCCAGCTTTTTCAAATAATCTGCGAAATACCAGCTCAAATAGGATCTCGTATTCCAGGATTTTCAAAAGTAAGAAAAGACCTAGTTGTTGAAGTTGATTGGATTGGTCCCGGGGTAAGGAAAAATAGCAGAACTTCAAATAGTCTGGGATTTGAAAGAGGTCGTTCTTGGAAAATACTTAAAGCACGGTTTGAAAAATTGTATAATAAAGAAACAGCAGAAAAATTGATACCCAGTTTAAAAGTAAATCCAAGAGTAAATGAAGAGTGGATTAAAATTGACCCAGCCTATAGACTTCATCTGGACAAAAGATTAGTTGAACACCATCTAAACCATTATGGAATCACATATCCGCTTCCAGAATCAGTTCACAAAAATTTTAAAAATGAGTTACATGGGATTTTCGAAGAAATAAAAGTAATATCGGAATAATTTCAAAAATTATTATTTATCTTCTTCAATCTTGGAAATTACCATTCCTTTTAAAATTTCTGTCGGTCTAATAAAAAGAAACACTGTTTTCTCATCTTTTACTTCTAAAGTAAAAATACTGAAACAAATGACAGGAGCCCCAACTAAAAATTTTGTTAGCATATTCTTCTAGTTTTTGTAAATTAGTTTTTACAATAACCATTATTTTAACCCATAAGCCCAAAATCTTGACTAAAAAGCATTTCTCTTATAAATAATGTCCGCATTGCTTGAGAAAAATCGAATTTTGCAACATTCTGAGCAAAAGGTCCAATACCAAATTCTCATTTAGTACAATTATAACCACTGATTAACTTTGAAATATTAGAAATAATTACAGGACCTTCAGATCCTGGTCTCCCCTTATTGGTTAGAAAAAATCTCTAATTGAAATCTTCTTTATATACAGATATAGCAAAAATAAGAAAAGAAATTTATTCTAAAAAAGAACATATCTATAAATCAAAAATATCTGATGAATTTATCTATTAAAATTTGGAGAAGCTGCAATTGGGAATTAATGTTGCTATATTAATCGGAATTAGTAAGTATATCAATTTCAATGATCTTCCTGCCTGTAAATCTGATTTAAATCATATACATAACCTTATAAAGAGGACTGAAAAATATCAAGAAAATATTTTGCTAATAAACGAAGATTCATCAAGTAGTGAAGTAAAAGAACAAATTACATCCTTTGTCAATAAATTCTTTAAACAAGAAATTGATGAAGTTCTTTTTTATTTTTCTGGACATGGTCAAATAAAAGGAACTGTCTTTCATTATATTCTATCAGATTTTGATAAGAATGAGTTAAATAAGACAAGTATTAGTAATGAAGAGTTGGATCAATGGCTAAGAGAACTTGGAGCAAAAATGACTTTTAAAATCGTAGACGCATGTCATTCGGGTACTAAGTACATTAAAAACGGTGATTTTGAAAAACAACTTGAAAAAGCGACAGCTTTTAATAAATGCTACTTTTTATTTTCCTCTTCTGCTGAACAAGTATCTTTGGCTAGTAAAAATATAAGTTATTTTACTAAAAGCTTTTTGAAATCCTTTCACAATCACAAAGCATCTAATATCCGTTATAATGATATTATTGATTCAATAAAAGACGATTTTGAAGGAAAAGAGCAAAATCCCTTTTTTATAGTCCAAGCATCAATGACTGAAGTATTTTGTGAAATTAAGGGTGATTTAAGGACCTTTATTAACGAGATTTTTGATAAACAGCCTAAGGAAAGTATCATTACAAAAATTGACAGTGAAAAACCTCAAGATGACGAAGAAATAAAACAGGAGAGGACAGGAGAAATTTTAGAATTAATAAAAAAACAAGCAGAAACTTTCCTAAGTGAAGAAGAATTTATTAATTTGGTTAACAAATTTCCGGATAAAATAAACGAAGTTACTGCACCAAAATTAGTTACAGAAACTTTTGAAATTGGAATCGAATTCTTATTACGTGATTTTCATGAGATACCAAAATTGGATCAAATAGGAAGATGGTTTGCTGAAAGACAACCATTTGATTTTTTTGCTGAGGTAGAATACGAAGAGTATGAATATGATACAAAAGAACCGGTGTGGACATTTCTCAGTAGAGAAAGTTTGGATCCTCCTAGTTATTATCAACCAGTAACAAAAAAAGGAAAAAAAATTATTGGAATTAGAAGTACTGCAAAGACGATTAGTAAAGATACTTTTATAATTAAAGTTAACCCGAAATTCAGAAATATAGATTCTTTCAATCTTACTATCACTTTTATATATTCTAAAAACGAGATATTGTTCTTTCATTTTATGTCTAACTATGAAGATAAGAGCTGGACAGATAAGGTCTTAGTGGAGCCCAAAGAATGGAAAATGAGTGGATTTAAATTGAAAAATGAGGAAGAAATTTTTGAATTTCTAGCTAAAGTCCTTAGAGAATACTATGATTTTCTTGAGAATCTTCTTATCAACGAATTCACGCATGTTCAATCAACTTAGTAGAAGATAATGTGTCTTTTTGGATTAATAAAGAAATTAGAAGAACGTATAGATAGATTAGAATAGCTTTTGTAATATACAAATAAACACTTGATATTTGAAGTTGATTAGAAATGGATATTTTTGATTTTATTACAATTTTTGGGTTTATAACTGGAGGAAGTATCTTTGGTGGAATTATGTGGTATTGGAGTAGAAGAAACAAGAAATATCATGGATCAATAGTAAAAATGATAAAACAATTTAATAAACACCATAAAGATAAGAAATTTAGTTATGAAGTGGAAATGGATGAAAATTTATCGGAATATGAAAAAGGAAATGTTATAGCTTTCATATTTACTAAAACTGGTATTTATGGAGGTAAAGCAATAAATGAAAGAGGTTATCTTACTAGACTAATTTTTCATGAGGGAAAAGGGGAATATGAAGAAAAATATATTGAATGTACTGGTGTGTTAGGGAGAGATTTAACTTCACAAGAGAATAGCTCAATTGAAGAATTTTTAGATGCTATAAGGAGTTCCCATTTCAAAAATCATCCTAAAATAATAAAATTTTCCGAGAAAGAAGATATTATGTTAAAAGAATCATGGAGATTATATTAATTAGTTTTTACAAAAATGAATATCTCCCATGGGAGAAGCTGAAAAATATACATTTCTATACACAAATAAAGACGTTTAAAGTATCGAAAATATTAAAAGATACGCTTTTTTTCTTATTTTATTAATTAAGCAGAAACTTATTTAAAAATATCAAATAAAATAGTGAATCAGTGAATAAACAACAAAGTACACGGTTTTTTTCACGATTTTCAATGAGATTTACATAATTTATTGTTTATAATCCCTTAGGGGCAAGATTAAATATCATATATTTATTCTCAGTATAAATCCTCATCATCTTTTATTCACCAAATCTTAATATTGTTCTAAATAAGCCAAATCATGTTCCATTTCTATTAATTTTTTAGCTTTTGCTGAAATTAGTTCACCATATTTATTTCTATCAAACATGGGATAATTATTAATAATAATATTAAATTGCTCAACAGTTTTAGCTTTATCAAGCTTATCATGATGATATTTCAGTAAATTATCCATTTTAACCTCATCAGATCGAACTGTAATTGTTTGTGGTAATTTTCCAGCTGAAGCAAGATATAACCCTCTTGAATCTAAAACATATCCTAAACTGAGAAAAATAAATGAAAAAAGATTAGTAATTTATTTTCTATATGAAATAAAAAAAAATGGGAGAACTATTTTTTAGAAACTCTTACACTTGTTGTCCCCTCATGTTCCATATTCAAGGTCAATGTCAAATGATTGAAAATTCTTTGAAATTCTTTTTTAAAATCGTTTCTAATGTAATCTCTAATTACAGTCCCGTTATTGTACCCATGAATTAGAAAGAATTCATCAAAAGAAGCTTCAAAGTAATCAATCATATCTGTCAATAACCAATCTCTGACTTGAAATAGTTTCATTCCATGGAAATCTTTTCTGATTTCTTTTTTGAAATTTTTTATATTATAATTTTTACAAACATTAACGTTTACCTCTTCGATAACAAATCCTAGGTTTTTAGATAACTTATTGATATTTGTAAATGGGATTTTGACTCTTTTCTTTTTTGATATCATTTTAATCACAATTTTAGTTTCGAGATTTTCAATTATTACTGTCAGCTTTTTAATAAGAGCTCAGATTTTTGTCTCGTATTAGTATATAGCTCTATTATAATTTTATAGAAGTCTCTAATTATTGGAAGGAATTTTTTTAAAAAAAATTAGATTAGAAGGATAATAAAATAATTAGATTGATATAAAACGGAAATTGAGAAGGATTAAAGCATTAGACAATAAATAAAGAAAGTATCAAAATTCAAGAAATTATTAAATTAACTGGAAGTTTTCCTAAATAGCATGTTGGAGTATCGACAAGAATTATGTATTTGGTTTCTATATATTAATCAAACAGAATTAGAAGAAAATCAGTTCAAAACCCCTAATAAATTAAAAACTGAATTTAATTCTTTTTTAGAAGAATACATTATTGATAATGGCTTAGTATCCTATCCAATTGGTCAAGAAACATTTCAAGACCTGATTAAATACTTGAAGAAATTAGGATATATATTTGAAGATAACCCCATACGATTAACTAAAAAAGGCAAAATATTTGCTTATGATTTAGAAGACCAAATCAATATTAACCATAAAAACCAATTATCAAGAAATTTAGGAATTCCACTAGATAGCATTAGTGAGAACCAAATACAATTTCCAATACCATATTTTAATGAACCATATTCAGGTAAGCATTTATTTTGGTATAGAAAATCAAATATCTTTCTTGAACAATTTAGAAACAACTTTTTATCTTTTTACAAAAATCCCTGGAAAAAATTTTGTGGAGTGATAATGGGTCCTTCTGGTTCAGGTAAAACCTCGTTTATTCACTTCTTGCAGACTATCAACTCTTCTAATCAGCTTCTTGGATCTTGGATGGAGGAAAAAGCTGTGAAAGAACTTTTCCAACTTAAAGGAAACGTCGATTTTAATCCTTTACAAGATGTAAATAATTTTTCTGAGTTATGCAAAAAATTGAATAGGATTGCTGTTAATAAGATTATAAAGGAAAATAAAAAAGAAAACAATATATTAGAAAAAGATTTCCAGAATTTTAAAGAAAGTTTAGTTGACGTTAATATTTTGGAAACCATAAATTATAGTATGGAGAAAAAGAAAAAACGGATAATTTTTTCAATTGATCAAGCAGAATCCTTGTTAAAAGATATTTCTGAGGATCCAGAAAAATGTAATAATTTTGTACAATCAATACTACAAAAATTTCAAAAGTTAGACAATATTGCAATTCTTTTTGTGATTTCCGAAGACTATGAAAAATATTTACAGTTGATAATGCAAAAAGCAAATGTAATTAATACTTTACATCCTGATCGGTTCATTTTCGAACAATCAAATATTGAAAATTTAAAAGAGATGTTAGAACTCTTAGAAAAAACTCCACCAATCAAAAAAGATGATCAAGATTATTGCAAAACAATAATTCTTAATTCAAAAACTAAAAAGAATATTTGTGAAAGCTTAAGGAATGGAAATACTTTTTCATGTATTGAATTTAATATTTTACTTAACCAGCTGAAATTGGAATACGAAAACTCTTTTAATCAGGAGATTATTGTACCAGATTTAACTATTAAAGAAATTAAAGAAAAATTAGAAAATTATTATTATTACAAAATAGACAAGAGAAAAGACTCAGATCCTCATAATGATCTACAGGGATATCTCGAGTATTCATTTTTAAAATTTTTACATCAACAATCACCAAAACACGTATTAAAAGTATCTATAGAAAAAATCGAATACTGGTACAAGAACCAACAAGGAATTTATAATGAAAAGTTGATTTTCAATTTGGAAAAGATCCTTAGGAATCTAGTTCGAGATGGTTTAATTCACCCTGACGATTTAAGTAAAAATTATTCAATTAGACATGGATCCATTCTTTTAAAAATTGAAGAAAGTCTTGATAAACACGAAAAAGAAGCTGTAATTATTGATCAACAATGGGAAATGGAGATCAAACTCAATGAACCACCACAAATAGAACTTTTTGACAAACTGATACAATATCAAGACTTGTTTAATAAAAAAGTGTTGGATGAGAAAAGTAGAGAAAAAATAATTGTAGCTATAAGTATCCATCTTAAAGAAATTGACTTTTCTAACTTTCTTGATGAAAATCTTAAGATAATCTTCTTTGAATTCATTTCACGGTTTGTTAATACTCATATTCAATTAGAAGAATTTCATCTATTTATTGAAACCATGTCGAACGAGAAAAAAGATTTTCTTAAAGGATATTTAAATAAAAATGACGTTTTAACTGAACTAAAGAGTATTAATTGGCTAAGTTTTATGGAAGAGAAAGGAAAATTAGAATTATTAAGTGAATTATTCATTCTTTTTCAGGATGTGAGTCTACCAATATTAAATACTATTATTCATGATATTATTGAATACTATGAATTGGATTTATCAAATATAACTGAAGATGATTTATTCTTTCTTAGAGATCTGCATAATGTAAAATTACTTAATGAAACTTTAGATTTAAATATCAATCACAAGAATACAGAGAAATTGTCATTCAGTGATGTGATTAAGCAATTTGAAATATGTAATCAAGCAATTGAACTTGTTATCGATGAATACAACGAATCTACTGAACCACATCAACGTTATGAAGAAGAAAAATTTGTAAAAGCAAGTTACCACTATAAATATTTAAACGAACTATATAATCAAATATCGTGGTCTAAATTAGATTGGCTCTCAATACCGATAAATGAACTTCATAGATATTTCAAAATCTTTACCAAATATTTTCCTTTTCAAGAAAAAATTGGAGAATTGGATTGGTCAAGCTATTTCCGAAAACAATGGGACCATTACTCAGATTCAATTTTACAATTTTTAAAGGAGAATTATCCTTTTTCAAATCATTACTTCAAGAATTGGCCAAAAAAAGGAATGTTTCCAACTTGGGAAGATTTTTTATTAAAGAATGATCTCAGTCTTATTAATTATGTTTTAGGCGAAATTCTTGGGAGAGGTTATTATCGTAGTAGAGTAAATGTATTTGATTTTTTAGATGATACGATGCTTACAAGCAAATTATTAGAAAAATTTAATAAAAAACAATATTTTCATATTTATAACGATTTTCAAAAAATTCTCAGTAATTACCACCCAAATAAAAATAAAAAATTACATAAAACATTGGATAAACTAAAAATTTTGTTTCCATTCGTCTCAAAATATCATAAAAATTTGTTCGATCTTTTTAAATTAAGTGAAGTCAATCCTATCATTACCTCTGAAGATTTTTTACAATTATCAGAAAGGACAGACGGGTTTTCTTGGGATAAACCAAAAGTAGCGTTACCTAGCATAATTGATTTCTTGGTGTTATTAAAACGAAAGAATATTCAAATTCAAGACGATTTATGGTTTGATTCTTTTCCTGAACTATTTGATAAAATATTGAGCTATAAATTTTATGAAAAATCGTGTGAAATCTATTATCCAAGTAAATTTTTGATGAAAATTAATAAAAAGGATAAAATCGATAAATATTACATTAATAGTAAGCAGAGACATTATTTATCAGTTTATAATATCTTTTTTAATCTTTGTTATGAAAACGAGAATAACAATGTTTTTCTTTTCTTAATAAAAAGAACTGATCTATTAAAAATTATGTTTATGAAAGATAACATTAAAATTATGCAAAATCAAGGTAATAAAGACTTTCTCAGTTCGTATGATTTCCATTTTGAAAGAAAAGATTTATTTCCTGAAGAATCACAACCAATAAATTTAGTTTTGAATCCGATGGTTTGGGGAATTGAAACGCTTTTTAAAAACTTCAATGGAAATTTCGTAATTATTAAAGAGATTCTGAATACAGCACATAAATCAGGGTTCAAACTAAAGTTTCTAAACCATTTAAAACTTATACAGATAGATCGGGAATATTCAAACGAAATTGTTGAGAAAATAATCGAGGAAGGGATGGATCCTCTGGAAGAGGAAGAGCTATTATGGTGGAATACTATGTACAAGGAATATTCTGATGATGAATGTCTTGAAGGTCTACCGTTCAGTAGGGATTTTCTAAAGAACTTTGATTTCCATCAATTTCCATCAATTTATATAAAAATAAATTGGGAAACAGCTATTACTGAGACAAATGATTTAGACTTTGGTGAAATACTTGATATATTCATCAGAAGCTCTGAAAATGCTGAAATTAATAATCAAATGGCAAAAGGTCTGATTAGGAATTTTGAAAAATGGTATAATTTCCATTTGAGCAAATCAAAAAAGCTATTTATAGTTTTAACGAACGGAATTTTTTACTCAGAATATATTAAAAATAATAAACAAAAAAGGGAATGGATTAAGATATTATCCTCAAAATTATCAGAAGCAGATTGGAAAGATGAAATAAAACCTATTCCTCGAGATGAAATTTTATCTAGTTATATTCCCTTTTTTGAAAAACCCGATAATGCTGATTTTATCGATGAAATAGGTAAATCAATTTTCCAGGTAATTCTAAATAACGAGGATATAACAAACAATCTAATGGATGGCATTACTATTGCTTTCAGATTTGGAGAAAGTATATTATTAGGGAAGAAAAGAAATTCTTCTCTTTATGGAGAATTATGGAGCAAGTATAAAGAGAGATTAAAGAATTCTATTGAAAAATTTGATTTCATAGAAATAGAATCAGTGTGGGATCTTCAACGTCTGTTGCAATATGAAATTATGAAAGATCAAAACATAATATCTATTTTAAGTCCAATAATGGAAAAATTGACAGATATCACAGTTAATATTTTTAACAGTCTCGATTCATATTCTATTTTTGATGATATTGCTAGAATTATACAATGTTATGAAAAAACTTCTATTTCCTCAGTAATTCCTCTCAAAGAATTAAAAAAACAAATCCTGGAAAAAATAAATTATAATATTTATTTAAATTTTACCAGTTTTAGATCTGGAATCAAATTCATTATCAACCCTAATCCTCAATTAAAAGATATTTATGACCAAATACTTACATTAACAAATTTTAAAGGGATTAATTGGAAATCTTCATTAAAAGATCCCGAAGATTTTTATTATATAGGTGAATTTTTAAAATGGTTAAAAGATTCTTATGAACCAATCGTTATTGGGATATTAAAAACAAACTCGTTTTGGAAAATTAATATTTATACGTTTTTAAAGTATAATTTATTGCATATTAATAATAACATCTTGATTTTCTTTGAATTGATAAAATTAATACCTAATAATGAAAACTTACGAAAATTCATTCATAGTGAAAAATTCAAAATGTTACCTTGGAAGACTTGTTTCAAATTCATAGAAGAACAGAGAAAGGACTTAACAAATGAACGATTAACTAAAGATGATCTGTATAGCATAAGGAATTTTATTGATAGTAAATTTGGAATAAAATTAGATCTCATTTGATAATAATAATTATAAATAGAACTATGGAATTGAAATACAAAAGTTAAAATATCCCTGGTTTAATTGTATACTTACAGATTCATCATAATTTTGAGATACAATCAAAGTATTGTATTATGTTCCATTAATAGAATAAGGTATTAGTGGTAACAGTTCCGGATAACCTCCGAGATCCTTATTAGAAAAAAACACTGCTGTGTAATAGAAGATTCAGGATTACCCATTATTGTGTATCATCTGTTTTGAATTGGATTATAGCCCCTGAATACTTTAATCCAATAAAGTCGGATAATTCTGAAATAGCAGTGTATCTAAGGGATGTAAATTTTCCCAATAATAAGGTTAGACTAGAATTACAACGTGAAAATAAATTATGGTGATAAAATAATATGAACAATAATATGGAACACTTTCTATTGAAATCAATTAAAAAAGAGATAAAACTACCTATTAATCCTTTAATTCTTGAAAATACCAAAATGGATATTAGACATCCAGAGTATTTTCGAGCTGAGAACGAGAAATCTCTTCAATTATATCTACTTTTACATATAGAACAATATTTTCCAGATGTTACCAGATTGCTAATGTATGAAGAAGCAATAATCCACAATAGAACGGATCTTGGTAAAGTTGATTTTGTTTTTCTTACAAATAATATGAAAATATTGTTAGTTGAGACAAAATATCTCGATTTTTCAAAAACTGGAAGCACAGCTAAGGTTAAAAGAACTAAAAGTAGAAATAAGGTTTTAGAACAAGTATTGCAACTAAAAAAATCAATAGTGGAATTTTGGGGATTACCAAAAACCATTGTAAAGTGTGGGGTTTTCACTAATGATAAAAATTTACAGTTTCACCCATCCCTAGGAGTGACAACACGATTTGTTGAATATGGTGATTTTCTTACATGGATACAAAAGAATAGAGAAAAAATATAGTGAATCTCGTTTAAGTAATCAATTCTATTCTTTATGGAATACTAAAGCATGATTACTTGATGTAAAACTCGTTCCACTTTGTGCATAAGAATAAACATGTTTTAGGTTCCATTTACAAAGAAAGAAATTATTGAATTTTTATAATTTTAGAAAAATTTATTAGTTAGTGAGAATGGATAATCTTGTAATCCCAAGATTGGAATCTGACACACCTGAGCTAAGAATAGTTTGGACGATTTCTAGGTTTACCTAATAAGAATTCAAGAAATATTTTTATAGATAGATAGTTATTTTCAGCGATTTTTACTGAGGATTTTTCTTATAATTAAACAAACAAAACTCGAATAGGAAAATTAAAGGTATTGAACTCTTTAGCATCAAAATATTACGTTTTTAAGAATCGATTTAATAACGAAGTAAAAATTCCTTTTTATTTTTTTGTTTCAGTTGTTATTTATAGTTTAGTTATATTGATTATTAAAATTATGCGTAATTTTGATACTGGTATGGTTTTGAAACCATTATTACATAATACCCTGGATTTTAATTTTTATTATTACATCTTATCGATTTTAATTGGAATTTTTCTAATTTACAAATTAATTAGATTTTATTTCGAATTCCATTCAATTGATTATCTGTTGTTTTCACTATTCATTTTTGGAACAGTGGTTAATCTTTTTTTGTGGCATCTTTTTGATGAATATTTCTCAAATTTAAGCTCATTACTTGTTCTTGGTGATTTTCCATCATGGATACAAGCTTCTGCACTGGAATTGGCACTTGCAGGCAGATTAATTTCTTGGATTGGTATGTTAAGCCTTTTTATTTTTGTTATTCGGTTAAAACACTGGAAAAGTAATAATACGATTGAAAAAATCGTTATTGTTGTCCTTTTAATTGATCAACTTATCCGAATCATATTAGATTTTTTCGTATGGTTATTTATGGCACTTGGTATTTTCGATTTTAAAGTTCTTCTAGATTTAACCTTTGGAACGGGATCAGCTTACATAGGAACAGTCTATGGAGTATTTGAATTTTTTAATATACCTTTTGCTCGATTAGCATATCCTTTATATTTGATTTATTTCTTTTTAATCTATAATTTAATTACATCGTCAATTGCGGGTAAATCAAGATCAATTATCATATCAAGAATATTTTGGATGTTTTTTGGAACAATATCTATTTTACTTGTTGTAATCGAAGAATCGATCGGTTTTTCTGATTCAGGAATAATAACTAGAGGAGTATTTTCACTTATTCAGTTATTATTTTTAATTGCCATAATCATTATTCTCTATTATGGACCGGAATTAATTCTAATAACTGATAAGTTATTATTCGAAGCTAAAAAATTATATGAAGTAATAGATTCGGCCAAAGTTTCTGAAAAGTCCAATTTCAAGAATTTCCCTCTGAGAATCAAATCGTATGTCGATTCCATACCTGAAGATACATTGAAAGAAATAAGCTCATTAAATAGATTATGAAAAATCAGTATTGGAAGAGTTGCGTCCTTGAATTTATAATCAACTTTCTTTGTAGGAAAAATGTGACAAAAAAAAGTAAACCTAGGATCTATTATCAACTAAAAGATAGTTATTGATCTATCTCGTTAAAATAACGTTTTATTATTTTTTCACAACTCTCTGGTTTATGTAATTCTGTATCAGTCGAATATTTAATTTTAAGATTACCTGCAACAACGGTTGGTAATTTCGAATTATTGAATAAAGCTTTCAAATCTGCATGATACGTATCCTTCTCATACGACGGAAACATTATTTCAAAGTCTAAAATTTTGGGTAGTTTATTATTAATTGTCAATAATTCTTCTATCAATGATTTGTCGATTTCTAATACGCAGAGTACATATTTATGGTATCCTGCTAAATCAATACCCCGATCTGTATAGTGGTGATTAACATTTTTATGATAGTTCTCATAAGATAATAATCTTAAATCAGATAATGACCATGCATGTTGAATATGTGGCCGCAAACTACTAGGTGGCGTTGCTTCTCTTAAATTGACTAATCTCTGAAATTTACCATCAAATACTCCCTTGCCTACCTTATTATTAGCTATTACTCCATAAATAAATAAGTATCTAGAATCGATAGTATAGGGTCGCTTCTCTTTTAGAGACATATATGTAAACCATAATGCAATTTGTAAGTTATCAACCAGATCAATATATCTTGAATTAATACCATAATGAGCCAATCTTGGCTCTAAAGAAAGTAATGATTCATTTGAAGTGTTAGATTTATTTTGAGTAACAATCCTTTTTTCTACTTCTTCCAAAAATGCTTCATAAACCATTAACAGGGATTTATACGGTGTAATTCCAACTTCTTTCTTCGTGTCTGAATTATAAGATAAGTGTTTGCGAAACAATGAGGGAAATTGTTCCAGTCTATAACGCTTTCCCTGTCCCCGATAAAGAATTTTGATGCCATAAGCTTCAAAATATCCTTTTAATTTCCCAACTATTTTGTTAATATCAAAATATGAACTTACCTTTATTACTGGATAATTTGTTTTAAATTTTTGACTTACATTATTTTTATTAAAATTTGATTTATCTGGATGAATATTTGATTGTTCATTAATTTGTAATTTATGGACAAATTTTGGGTGATATTCTGATAACAACATTGAAGCTTCTCTTTGCCAACTTGCAAATTCTGAAAATGACATGAATAATGACTAGATTATCGAGTTAGTAAACTTTTATCTACAGAGACTTCTAGATAGTAAGTACCTAAGGAAAGAGATCAACTTACCTGAAATGTAAATTCAACTCACTTATCCCAACTCTTATTACATTATTAGGAATTCCGGGTGAAATTTTTGGAGGATGGTTTATTGATATATATTAATTTAAAACTGATATTACAAAAAACTCTAATTCTGCTCCGAAAGACACTTCCATAATTTTTTTTATTCAGAAAATTGAAGAATCCCATAAATTAACGAAATTGTCGCTATAAATTCCATAATCAATATTTTAATCATTACATATTCGTCTCTAAGTCCCTTATATTCTAGCATTTTATTCATAGATTTAAATATGTTTTTTAAAATTGATTTGAAATGTTGAATATAGATCAAATAACAAGGGAAATTGAAAATAGATTTAGGCCTAGAAGTACCTATACTCATGAAAGTTCAGTTGTAAGAGATTATTTTAATATGTGCTTAAAATACAATCTTAAACCTCTTAGAGATATAAATCGTGTATTTATCGAGTATGAAGATATTTATGATGACTGTTTGGATTCAATGAGAGAAAAATTACCTGATTATATTCCTCCTCATATAAGAAGAAAAGATCGCATCGTTTTATTTAATTTGAGAGAGTTATTTTATGATGATTTAACGTTTCAAGTTTCATCAAAAAGGACAGAGATTATATCGGAATAGGATGCGATATTTGGTGAATGTAGAAGATATATGGACCTTAATTACCAGGATCATTGGGGCTTTATTTGGGATTATATTTATAATCGGATTCAGTTCCAGATTTATCTTCTCTCTGTTAAAATTTTATCCAACAGGAGATTTTGGTTTCTGGTATTGATTATTATTTCATGATTTTAATTTAATAATATTTATTGGAATTACATTAATTTCATTGGGATATTTAATTTATAAAGGAGAAATAACATTAAAAAACTGACATAAAAGAAATATCAATTGAAAACCAATAGAATGATAATAATCAGTATTTATTTAAAAGTACCGACATAAATACTGAATTTAGATTATAAAAATAATTCAAACAAGCTTGTTAGAAAAATTAGAAGAATAAAATTCAATTCGATAAAATGTACTTAAATTTAAAATCAATATTAAAATTTTACAATAGAGGTGAGATGATTGGCAACAAATACTGGTCCAAAGAGATTTTCATTAATACCATCAAATTATAAAATCTTTGATCACTTGGTAATAGATGTTATAAACCAAGAAAAAAAGCTAACAGATTTGGAAATAAAAAATGCTTTAATAGATATTAAAAGAATTTTCAGTTATGAAACAATCCCAAATTATGAAATATTAGAAGTAAAATCATTAGCAAAAACAATCGCTTTCCTAAAACGAAATTCAAGATTGAAATCAAAATATGAAAAATTTTTAATTGATTTTGAAAAATTTAAGATAAATTTTAAACCTTACTTCAATTTAGTGTTTCAATCCCTTTTTGATGACAATATCAATATATCTGTAATGAATTCGGATCAGGTTTTATCAAGCATTTTAAAAACAAACAATATTGATTTAGTAAATTCACACAAAGTAGTGATAACGGAAATATTTCAATTATTAAGAGATTTTTTACAATTCACTTTCCTTTATGTTGCTCAGCATGATGAAAAAGCGGCATTGGCGTACTTAAAATTTAAACTTAATCAAAAAGCTGAAGGTAAAAGTATCCGCGAGATATCGTTTCATTTAGAAGAGTTATGGGAGTTGTTAAGTAAACTTGATTATGTATTACGAGACCTTTTCAAAATAAAGATTATTCAGCAACCAGAAGATGACATTTACAATAAACATCGTAATTCAAAAACTCATTTAAACATCATTCCAAAGGGGAATAGAACAAATACTAGTATTTTAGAAGAAGAAGTTGAATTTATCTCTCGAAGTCCTAATAAATTTTTAAAAGACTCGATACCAAAAATCAACATTATCCCTTCAAATTATGAGAAATTAGAACAAGAATTATTATGCTGGACAGGTTTTATTATTCAAACTCTTTCAATTTTTGCATTTATGAATCATAAATTTGATAAACAACAAAGTGATAATGTATGACTGAAAATTACAATAAATTTTATTTAAGTGAAACTGACTACAATTTACTCAGTGAGTATAAGAATCTTAGTAATAATGAAAAGAAAATACTAGAAGATTTCAGGTATAAACCGAAGGGTTATATAAAAATTCATAAAGATGATAAAGAACGACGTATTAAAATAGTAAATTCTTTTATAACTCCTGTCTTGGTTTTTTCACTGACTTACTTAAGAGGAATGCTTAGCTAATTTGTTTGTTCTCGAAAAATTTTATTATTTCATAACTCAAGAAATAATAAATGAAGCTGTAATAAAAGTTTCCGAGGAAATCATGCGAAAATACAAATGCTTCTTGATAATTATATCCTAAGGAATAATAAATCATAATTATTCCTAAAATGATTGAAAATCTAGCAACGCTCATCAAAATGTGAAATAAAAATAATACAAAAATAATTTTTAAGATGAATCTCCCGTTTATTTGTCGGTTGGTAGTATGTAAATAAATTATGTAATAGGATATCGTAAATATAGCTAAAGCAAATAAAATGCACAATTCACTATAAATCAGGATTGGAGTTTGGACAAATCCATCTTTTAATATTTGAATACCATAGTAATTATAAGAAGATCCAAGAAAATTGAAAGTTAAAGAACTCTCCTTAATAATACCATTATATCCAATGAAAAGACCTAAAAAATTTACGAAAAAAAGAGATATTGATAAAATTAGATCAGTAATTCCAGGTAAATTGCGTTCGCGTAAGTTAAAAGAGACAAAATAAAGAAATCTATCTAAGAATAGTATTACTTCTTCAAATGTATTAGTGATGGATAAGAATAAAATTATGACTAAAACAAAAATCATTGGAAAAGTATACTTTAGTTTATCTCTAAAGGTAGTCAACCTAGGATCTATTTTATCCTCGTCTTTAGATAATAAATTATAAATGAATCTTTTTATATTATCCCAAAACAGTACAATTAAACTTAATATAAAAATAGAAAGAGAAAATACCCAAGTAAAACTGATATTCGTTAAAAATGATGGATCATAAATACTGACTCTCTCTGGAAAAATAATAAAGATTATAATGGGAAATAGAAAAAGCGACCAAAAAATGTATTTTCTTTGGAGAATTAAATTAAATCCTTTCACAAATATTACCATTTGTTTAAATTTTTTTATTTTTTTATATTAGATCGTGACTACCTTACTTCTACAATTGTTCTATCATTTTAATACTGTATAAATAAGCAGAGTGTAAAAAACTTCTCTTCTGACCTTCCACTCCTGAAGTCTTTTCTGAGATTGTTACTGTTATTTTTTTCCTTTCCCTTCATAATAAATTATCAAATCTTCTTCATTCATTTCTTGATTACAGATAGCACATTTCCCTTTAATCTTAATCCATTCTGATGCATGAGAATAATGGAAAAAATTTTCACAATGACTGCATTTTCCGATTTGTTCACCGAAATTGATTGATCCTTTACAAATTGGGCAGTGAAGAATCTCTCTACTACATTGTATACATGTTTTATCATATTTGTTTAAGATTGCACCACAGAAAAAACATGTTTGTATTAAACCTCCTATATCCCTTTGAGTAATCTGATTGCGTTCCTCAGACTTGAAAATGACTAAATTTCCATCTAATCTAATTGGACTGTCATCTGATAACGAGATTATCCAGTCTAAACATTCTTTATCAGAAGAAAATTCCATAAATTCCTTAAACTGTTTTAAAGGAATACTATTTGCTTTATTTATAAGACGAAGCAATTTCTTTTCATTATTTTCTGCAATTCTTTTCCTTACTTTCTGTATCTCTTCTTGTATCTTAATTATATTGCTTATTTGCGATTTTTGATTTAATTTTGCTTCTAATTTTTTCAGTCTTGTTTGAAGGATGTTGGTTCCACATTTGATACAATATTCTGCTTCTCCGACATCATTTCCACATTTTGGACAATAGACCATTTGACTATCAACAATTTTTCTTATCAACAATAAATTATTTATAAATTCAACATTACAATATTTTAGGAGGATTACTTAAGTAGAAAGCGATCGGTTTAACATATCTTTCTAAGATGAGAATAGTATCTAATTAAGAAAAGAGTAGATTTTAATATTAAGTAAGGGTCTATTTATTTAATATCTCTTTTATTTCTTTTGTCCAGTCACTGTCTCCTGTTGCTGTTACTACCAGATGCTTTATAGCTCTAGTCATTGCCATATAGCACAATTTTCTGTTTGTTGAGTTGTTCTGATACTCATTAATATCTGGAATTATTACAACATCAGATTCTAGTCCTTTAACTCCATGAATTGTGTTGACATTAATACCAGGTCGGTCTAAATTCCATTCATCTTTCATATATTTAAACTTAATGTTTCTTTCTGCTAAAAGAACTAATAATTTATCTTTATTTCCTGTATAATAATCGTCAGAGTAATCATATCTAAATAAGATGAGGATTGTTAAGTTTTTCTCATAATAATTCTTTACTAATCCCAAAATTTCTTTCCGATTATCCCAAACTCCTTTTTTGTCAATATATACGACTTCTCCACCTGATCTCAAGAATTCTTTAGTAGGCACTAATTCTTCATCTTTTATTATCCCATTCCTAATAGCTTCATCTTTTAACAAAAACTCACGTGCAAATTCACCAATTGTCTTTGGATTTCTATACGATTTTTCTAAATAAACAGTTTTCCCTCGAGCTTCGATTCCAGCATCGATCCACCTGAATTTCTTCTGTGCAAAGATACTTTGCAATCCATCCAACGTTATCAATAGGGATTTTTTCACCGGATCAAGTAATTTTATTACTGAATCAAACCAAGATTTAGCAAAATCTTGCCCTTCATCAATCAGAACCGCGTCAAACTTGTTGTAATCATCAGAAATCGCACGAATAAGTAATTTAGGAACAATTTCTTGAAAAAATTCTGTTTTTTTATTCTTATATTCATTATTTAATTTGAAATATTCAGATTTCAACTTAGGATCATTTACTATCGTTTTATAAGCGAAACTGTGGTAAGTAGATATCATAATATTCGTATATTCAGGTGATTGTAGAGTTTTAGCAATAAAATCCCTTAACAATTTATTATAGCATAAAAGGAGAATTCTCCAATCAGGATGTTTTATTGAAAGGTACTTAGCACGGGCAATTAACATAACAGTTTTACCACTGCCAGCAACGCCATATATTATTCTATGACCTTCTCCTAACTCACGTGCAAATTGCTCTTGGGCACTATCAAGCAATTTAATATCAGTTTCATCCGATAAAAATTGACCAAACCTTGTTTGTTTTGGTGACGGTATAACACTTAAAGGAACTAATTTGGCTTGTAAATTTTTAATTTCTATAGGATTTAAAGAAAAATCAAAACTGACCCTATTTTTGAACTCATTGTAGAATTTAGCATGAGTGGAATGAATATGATTTTTAAAAAAGCTAATAACATTACTAGGCATTTCTTTATCTATTTTATTCCAGATTGGGGAATCAATTGCTATCTCAGGAAAGACGACTACACATTGAATAAATTTTTGAATATTTTTTATAGATTGAGAATTCGCAGTGGCAATAGAGACCTCATCAATATAATTTTTTATCTGATCAAAAGGATTGCGTAAGTCCCTACCATCTTTACTGGAAATCCAAGAACCACTGGTTTTAACAACATCAATTTCATCAGTATAATCCTTAACTTCTATAATTACGACACCGATCTCTTTCCCAATAATAATGAAATCAGGATAACGATCAATAATTTTGGGTTGATAACAAAAATAATAGTGAGAGTAGGAATCATCAAATTTTTCGAAATGATTAAATAATTTTTTCTCTCCCGGAGTTGATTTTTCATTCGTTTTCCCAATTACGACCAAAAGGTTCACCTATAAAGAAAAATTGTTTTAGACAATAATTAGCATTTTCTCGAGTATGTTTATGATATTTTATACTTTATTTGTTAATAATAGGAAATACAAGATAATTAGACCCTTCCAGGTGCCATCAAAAGGTAATTCAGTTGTATCCATAATTTCCCCTTCTAAAACGAAAGTAATTGGAAATACTTGAATAATTATTTATAGTTATTTGAGGAAGAATTAGTTCTAGAGCAAAAAGAAGATGAGATTCTTTTAGAATTTACTCACAAAGATTAAAATATTTGATAGGAATTTCATTATACTAATTGATTTTATCTTGGGGAATGCTATGATGCTGATAAACAATATTTATTCTATAGAAGAATATATTAGAACTGTTCATCGAGAAGAAATAAAAAGAGTTGAAAGATTACATGCTGGAATCGGTGATGGGCAGGCTGGTTTTCGTGTCGATAATGGAAAATTAGAATATTTTGCTCAGTTTCTTAAAAATCATCAATATAGTAATAATAATGATGGTAACGTCCCTCTACTAAATATATTCCGCGATTCTTATCACCATCTTTATAATTGGGAAAATAAAATAGAAGAAGCTACTGAATCAGAAAAGAAAAATTACAGAAATTTGAAAGATCGCTTTGAACAATTCAGATCATTACTCAATCATATTATTTCTGTTTTTTTAAAATTTAGTGATAACAATTTGTTTCCTGGACAATATTATAATCAAAAAAATAATTTTTCTTCAGAATCTTATGATTTATTATCTAAGTTTTCAAAGGATTATGGAAATCTATGGAAAGAATTGATTATGTTTGAAATTTCAAATGGTGAAATATCTTATTTATTAATTTCCAGATTATTAAAAGATTTCAGAAATTCAAGAAGTTTTCAAAATTTAAACTATAATACCTGGTATGATCTTTATGAATACTTAGAAAATCTTGAGATTGAACTTAAACCCACAAAAATATTAGGTAAAATCAATACAAGTAAAGTTCAAGCTCAAGTGGGATTAGTAAAAGAAAATCAAATTCTCCAACTTTCTAAAGAAGAAAATCAAGGGGAAATATTGAAAAATTATCTAATAAGACTAATAGATCGAGACTCCTTAGTAAAAAACCCAGATTTACGAGAAGAATTGAGAAATGATGAATATGCGAAATTGTTCGGTATAATAAAGGAATTGTTATCAGAACTCCGAGACGGTGATGAGATTAATCTGGATGATGCTAACAAGATTATAAATGAAAATATTCAATTAGAATTTATCAATTCAGAAGAGATTGCTGGTTATTTCAAGAATTTACTAATAAAAATTCCTGATTTCGAATATATAAGGTTGAAAAATTCTTTTAGACTTAAAGGATCATCGGTAAACGAATTATTGAGTAATCTTGATTTCTATTTTCAAGGACACAATTTTTCCCTAAAAAGCATAGAAGAGGGAATTAAAAAGTTAAAAAGTGGACAAGAAGAATTACTAGGTCAAACAAAAGAAATTCAAGACTTTTTGGAACAAAATTTCAAAGAAGTTATTCAAAATCAAGATAAAATTGAAAAATATTTATTTGTTAAACTTGGATCTGATTATGAGAAAATTAAGGAATTTTGGTATAAATATAAGAAAAAAGAGTTATCAGGAAAAGAATTTACGAAAAATGCTTCAAGAGTCCTTGGAGAAAAATTTGTAAACATTTTTGGTGATCTGTTATTTTTTCTTAAATAATAGCAATTGATTAAAGAAAATTAAGGATTAATAACCAATAATAAAAATCGTATTTGATTATTATGTGGATTCGAATTAAAAAATTCATTAGATGGTCTAAATTTCACTTTGTGATAAAATATAGATTTGTTAATTCTAAAGGGATACCCTCTCTTTGTGATAATGCAAATCATAATTATCATGATTCTAAATTTGAAGCAAAAACCTGTGAAGCCTTACATCAATTTTTTGAATTAAAATTCATTATCTAGCTCCGGAAAATAAAGAAACCCGTAATAAATAAAATAAGGTTCTATAACAAAACTTCCACTTTTCTCATTCTTAGAAGTCTTTCTATTTACTTTTATGAATTCCATTGTCTCTTTCATTGCTTGATTTTGCTTTTTTTGATAAAAATCGAATTCTTTTTTATGTAAAAACGAAATACCACCAAAATATTGACTTTTATCTTTAAATTTTGAATTTAAAACCTTGACAAAATCTTCAGTTGAAATATTAAGTATCATCTTTTTTTCTCTCTCTAAAAATGCCTGTAATAGAGATAAATAAACTATTTTACTGTCTCTTATGAGTTCAGGTCTTTCTTGATAGCTAGCCATTGTTTTCATTAATTTTTCATAGTTATCTACAGAAAAAGAATAAACTTTCTGGGCATATCCTCTTCCTTTTGCCTCACTTTCTTTTATTTGATATTCTGAGGTCACCAAATTATATTCTTCTAGCAATTTGAGTTTATTGTATAGAAGAGATTTCTTCATATCGATTGTTTTCAGGTTTTCTAATTCTTTAGCAGTTAATTTCTTATTAAAATTTACAATCAACTCAACAATTAAACTCAAACTATATTTATCCAAAAGAACTTTTTCTATTTTGTCAATAAGATCTTTTAGATTAGCCATTTGAGTTTCTGAAAGTTTTTTTTGTGAAACTTCCTCATCAATCGCATCTTCACGTTGTTCCATGTTGATATGTCCTATTTAGCACTTATATAAAATATATATTCCTTGAAATAAAAATCTTTCCATGACTTGAAAATATATTCCATGGTAACGGAACACATTTAAAGTCATGTTCCATAGATACATTTACCATTCCATGTGAATGGAAATTAAATTAAAAGTGATAAAAAATGAATCAAAACACAAAAACTGAAGAATACAACGAATACAACCAGAAATCGTTTATGTTCTTATATTTTGGACAAGCTGTATCATTATTTGGCTCAGTATTAACAACTTTTGTAATAATCTTTCATTTAACAATGCTAACACAAAGCGCACTAGTTTTAACGATTTTGACTTTGCTAGTAACAGTCCCAGCGATATTTATTACACCTTTTGGCGGTGTTCTCATTGATAAATTTTCTCGTAAGTATCTTTTAGGATCCGCAGATTTTTTTCAGGCTTTCTTTACTCTAGCATTAATATGGGTCTTCATTAATGAAGCTACGAATATTTTACTTATTATTTTATTATTAGGAATCAAAGGAATCTTTCAACCTTTCCATCAGTCAATATTTAGCGCTATCATCCCATCTATGGTCCCTAGAGATAAATTAATGCAAAAAAATTCTATTATGCAATTAGGAAACGCATTAGTTGGATTAATGGCTCCAATTATTGCAGCTTTATTTATAGCTCTTGCTACATGGCCTGTATATCAGCTACTTTGGATTGATGTTGTAACCTTTTTAATTGCTGCATTTATATTGATTTTTATCAAGATTCCAAAGGTTGTAAGATCAAAACAACAAGAGGGACAAGAAAACGGATTTTTTAGTGAATTTAAGGAAGGTCTTTCATTTTTAAGAAGAGGAAAAGGCTTTATTCCGTTGTTACTTACCTTTGCTTTTATTAATTTCACCTTTGCTCCACTCAGTGTACTCCTACCTCTACTTATATTGATTTATCATAGTGGTAACGCTTTGGATTTTGCTCTCGTAACTATTTTGTTACAAGGAGGAATAATATTTGCATCAATTCTACTGTCCACAAAAGTTAAGGTAACTAAGTTAATTTCTGGATTTTTGGTGGCTATTCTAGGTATTTATGTTTCAATTCTATTCGTAGCCGTTGCTCCCCAAGGTGAATTATGGATCCTATTTTTAAGTTTCCTGATTGTTGGGGTTTGTTTAGCTGTTAGTCAAGTATCTGCAACAACTATTTGGCATAAAACAGTCCCCCTTCATCTTCAAGGGCGAGTAGCAAGTGTTAGAACAACTCTAAGTACCTCTATTTCTCCTCTTGGAGTGTTATTTGCTGGATTGTTTGCTGACGAATTGGGAGCAAATAATCTCATCCTCTACTTTGCAATCATAGGGTTGTTGATTTTATTTTTCATGTTTATGTTTACCTCTTTACGACATGTCGAACATCAAGATACTGAAGATGTAGATTCAAAAGAGGTTAATACAGATTAAATTTTTGAAACTGCAGTAACAGTCTAACTACTAACGTATAAAAAATTAACAGGTGAATTTAATATGCAATATGTAATTGAAACACAGAATTTATCAAAATTTTTTGGAACTGAAGTCAAAGCTTTAAAACTAATTAATCTGAAAGTACCAAAGAATTCCATCTTTGGATTCTTAGGTCCTAATGGAGCTGGTAAAACTACTTTAATGAAAACGCTTCTTGGTTTGATCAAGCCTACAAGTGGATCATGTAATATTTTTGGAAAAGATATTATTAATAACTCAGTTTTTATTAGATCTAGGATTGGATATCTACCACAGGACATAAATTTTTATGGACATATGACAATAAGAGAATTGTTGGAATTTTCATTTCGTTTTTTTGTTAAAGGACCAAAAAAACAGATGGATGAAAGGATTGACGAAATCTTGAACTTAGTTGGTTTGATAGATAAACAAAATAGGGTCGTTGGAAAGTTATCCGGTGGAGAAACCCAACGATTAGGTTTAGCACAAGCTACTATTCATAATCCCGACTTGTTAATATTGGATGAACCAGCAGCAGCTCTCGATCCTATTGGAAGAAAAGATATACTTGATATTATGGAAAAATTGAGAGAAACTACAACAATTTTCTACTCAACTCATATCTTAGATGATGTCCAAAAGGTTTCAGATTCTGTTGCAATTCTAAACAATGGTGAATTAATAACACAGGGACCAATCGAAGAATTACAAAAAGGTTCAGATGGTATCATATATGTAGTTGAGGTAAAAGGGATCTCAAATAACACAATAGACAGGATTCAAAATTTATCTTGGGTAGACTCTATTGATTCTGATTCAATAGGGGATTCGACAACACTTCATGTTTCAGTCTCAAATAATGATTTAGCTGAAAAGAATTTACAACGAGAGTTTCTGAAAGATGAAAATTTAGATATATTATCATTTAACAAAAAAATATACGAACTTGAAGATATATTTATTAATTTAGTGGGTGAAAATAATGATAACTAATGATTCTTTTCAAATGAGAAAAAATATTGGTTTTTCAGGGGGTTTTTCCAACTTATTTTATATGGAAATGAGTCGATGGTGGAAAAGCAAACATTGGATTTTTCAAATTATATTATGGTCTGGAATCATTAATCTATCAATGATTAGTCTTTTAATTAGAAATCCAACAGAATTAGATGTTTCAAAAATACTTGGTATCTTCTTTGGATTCCCCCCCACTATTGGTGTTGTTATTATAATGGGCGAAGTTATCCTTGGTGAAAGGAATGCTGGAACTATTCAATGGATTATATCCAAACCTTGTTCCAGAACAGCTTTTCTGAGTTCAAAATTACTAAGCAACTCGTTAGGTGTAGTGGTTTCGATGGTTTATATTCCTGGAATCACTGTCTATTTTCTAATTATGTTTGTGGGAAAAATTCAATTCGATTTCCTTTCTTATGTTACCGGATTAAGTATAATTTCGTTAATTCTGATTTTTTATCTTACTCTGTCTATAATGTTAGGGACCATTTCAAATCAAAACAGTCTGGTTATTGGATTACCTATTTTATTTAATTTTGGGATATTATCTTTCCTACAAAATATAAGAGAGTTTTTTGCATTTTTCCCTCATGGATTGTTCTTTCCTATTTCATCAGAATATTCTTTGTTCTCATCTGTTGTAATGAGATTACCAATAGAAACGTTTATGCCTATTGTCATTACATTAGGACTTATAATCATTTTTATATTGATTTCTCTTTACAAATTCAATAAAGAAGAGTTTTAATCTCTTTCATGAGTTCTTAAATTCATTGATAAACATAATAAACATTTTTTCCCCTAATTAAAAGTGAAAAGCTTATATTTGATATGAAATTCTCTATAATTGATTCTCTCTTTGCTTCTTTTTCTGTTATTCCTTCTTATCTTCAATTATCCATCGTTTCTGGTTTGATCGTATTAGTTTCTAAGAGAAACAAATTTTGATCATTATTAAATTTATTCTATTTCTCTCTTTCTAAAGTTCATTTGATAGGGAATAATTCATTACCAATATATGAATACTTATCAGATTCATTAAATATATGTTATAATTCCACCTCGACAAGAATAATCTTGGAATCTATTTTCAAGGACACAGTTTTTCGTTAAAAAGTATTGAAGAAGGCATTGAAAAGTTAAAAAATGGACAAAAGGAATTACTAGACCAAACAAAAGAAATCCAAGAGTTCTTAGAGAATAATTTCAAAGAAGTTATTCAGAATCAAGATAAAATTGAGAAATATTTATTTGCTAAACTAGGCTCTGAGTTTGAGAAAATTAGAGATTTATGGAGTAAATATAAGAAAAAGGAAGTATCAGGAAAACAATTTACGAAAAATGCTTCAAAATTACTTGGAGAAAAATTTGTAAATATTTTTGGGGATATGCTTTTCTTTTTGAGGTAGAGCAACTAAAATTATTTGTAATCAGATGTATATAGGAAATATAAGTGGAAACAATGATAGATAAAGAGCTAATGGAACGTGCTAAAAATAGATATGGACTTGTCTTAAACAAAAAGGAGCAAAGGACCATTTTAAGTGGATTCCATCCTAAAGCTAATTCATGGATTGACAACGTGATGGTCAAGCAATCGATTTACAATGTAAGTCTTCAAAAAGCTGTCTTAGATTTGTTAGATAGAGTAGAGACTTTGGAGGAGAAATTGGGGATTAAAATAGAGACTTCACTAACCGAAAAGGAAAAGGAACAAGCATTCAGTCAATTTCTTGAAAGTGAAGGACAATTTTCAAATGAATACGACGATGAATACGAAGATTAGCCAAAATATTAAAAGGTGGAGTGACTGAAGATTGGGGAATTTAAATAATTAATTAGTTTGTTTACAGCTCTATGAGTAAAATATTTTATAAATGATTTTCTTAAAATAATAAAGAAAGATTTAAGGATTGTTTTAAACGATGAAGATGACAGTACTTCCGAAAGTCATTTTTCACAGAAAAAGAGTTTTTGTATTTATTTCACTTTTTCATATATTAAAGTCTGATTAATAAAGCTTTTTTCAATAAAAATTTGTCTATATCCATTTTCTTCAAATTTAACATTTATTTTTTTCGTGGAATGTGCATACCATCTTAATCCTCTATTAGATCGCTTAAATAGACCTGAGATCCATAAAATAATATTTGCAAAAACAGCACCTGTTTTAGTTAGAATATTATCATTTGGAAAGCTTATTACTATTATTTTAGGATATTTTTCTGTTGCTTTATCTACCATCCCAATCGCGTTAGGGTGACAACACAGAACAAAATGCGAAGAGACGACATCTACAACTGGTGGATCAAATTGAAGAATATCTCCCGCAGTAAAAGATGTTTTTTCCAGAGTACCATATTTCTCAAACCGTTTTTTTATCATCTCAATAGCTTCTGGAGAAGCATCAATTCCATGAATTTCTTTGACCCCAGCTTGTTGTAACGCTAGTAAGATACCTCCTGTCCCGCAACCGAAATCTAAAACCGATTCAGCACGAGTTTCTTTTATCTTTTCAATGTGTAATTTTGCTGATTGATCCATTTTATCCAGATTTACTGGTTTAACCTCGCCTGTATAACTACTGGAAATATAAAGAGCCTTTTCCTTTTTCTTGGAAATAAAATCATTTGATTCATCCATAGTTAGATGATTCACTAAATCCTTATATTTTTTATTAAGGTTAATTTAAGTAACTTAAGGAATTATGAAATCTACCTCTTCTTGGTCGTATGTCTTCATTATCGTTAATCAGCTATAGCAGTAAAGATACTTAGGGTGGCCTAATTTAGTATAAAAAGTTTTTTCATTGCAATCGTTTCTAATGTAATCTCTAATTACAGTACCGTGGTTGTAACCATGAATAATGAAGAATTCATTAAAAGAAGCTTCAAAGTAATCAACCATGTCTGTAAATAACCAATCTTTGACTTGATATAATTTCATTCGATGAAAATCTTTTCTGATTTCTTTATTGCTAAATTTTTGATTAGAATTTTTGTAAACGTTAGTTTTTTCCCGTTCAACATGAAATCCTATGATCTTATATAACTTATGGATATTAGTAATTGAAATTTTGATTCTTTTCTTTTTTGAGATCATTATATCACCAAAAATAATGAATATTTTTGTAATTATTACAAAAAATATTATTACTAGAACTATATCAAGGACAAAAAACGTATGCAGGTGGAATATTAAAACAAATGAAGATGGTAGGGTGGGAAGTAGATGAGGAATTGATTAGAAATGCTTTGAAAAAATTAGAAAATGATAGAAATATACGATGGCAGAAAAGAGAATCTCAAAAAACGGGGTATGTCTATTATGAGTTGAGATTTCCACCCTATCAGGTTTATGAGGATGAAATGGGTGTTGAAGAATTTAATGAAACTGAATTTTTTAGTGACTTGTTTTGGGAAGAAGTTGAAAGATCTTTAAAAAAAGAGGAGAGGAAAAATAAGAAAAAGAAAAAAAAGTAGAAGATCTGTAATATAATTCAATTCAAGATTTTTTACTCAAATTGTATTTTCTCAGTGACCTTATTTGTGATATCGGGATAAACAATTTCTCTCAAACAATTTTCCAGATTTTCTCGTATCTATAAGCCTTTTATTGTCATTTTTGTTATTTTTTCTTTTTTTTCTCTCTTTATTTACCTGAACTATAATATTGAATCTCCTTTTCATCGGGATAATGTCATAGTCAGATTTTTTGATTTTGTTATTTTTGCTCCCTTCCTGGAGGAAGTTCATTTTCGTTTTTTCTTTGTTTTCTTTATTTTTATCAAAATAATTGTTAATTGTTGTCAAAATCTTATTGAAAATATTTGTATTATAAAAAACGATCTTAAGATTACTACTGATATTAGTAGAGCTTTACATTGCAAACATTTCGATATTTTATAGAATTTTATCTGACTATTGACCTAATCTATATCACTAAATGCTTTCTTTGCAATATTCATTCTTTTCGTGAGATTTTTGTTAATACAAATTAATTTCTCTACTAATACTTCAATAATGCTGATTTCTTTTGTGGTGGTCATAAAAATACTTATCCACTAGTGTCTGTATTTGGGATTGAAACGAAAAAACAGAAGAATTCTGTGTTATTAACAAGAAAAAGAATAAAATAATGAATAACGTGCTATTTGATATTTGAAAAGAGGAATGAATGAGATTTTGGTCAAGATTTATAATTTTTATTGATGAGAAAATCATCAAAATGAATTTTTTTTTACTTGTTCAATTGTTAGAACAACCCCTGTTCTAACTATAGGATTATATCCTTATCAAATTGACCTTTACTTGGTGAAGAATTTTGAAATCAATATATTTACATGGATTTATTGGATTGATGACTGTTATAGTTATTACTGGAGCCGGATTTATTGTTAATCCTCATATAACAGAATATTTAAGTAATTCTGATAATCAAGAAGACAAACCCGACCAAATTTATAGTATGGAGTTTGATTTTCATGATGTATCAGCTATAACTACGGATGTTGAATCATTATCAATTCAATATATCGAATACAATAGTTCACTAATTTTTCGTCCTGATCCTTACTTTACGGGAATTATTACTACAAAATATCCGAACAATCAAAATATTGCAAATCAAAACGAATCTCTTTGGAAAACACATGTATTTCAAGGTTTTAGGTATAATAAATGGAATGTAGCTGAGAAATGGGGATCACATCAACCGGAAATTAATGTATCTAATAGCTATATCTTATATGAAGTGGATTTATTTTCTAAAATGATTATTTCTGCAACATTTAACGCTCAAGAAGCCAATACAAGCCTTTTAGAATATAATCTTACTGATCAAGATCCTGAAGAAATTTATAATAGAGGCATTCCTGAGAAATGGATTGCCAATTATCGAGTGGATTTTACCAATGGCACATCTTTACGAATTGAGGCACACAAAGATGGATGGTTTAAGTATAATTATGTTAAATGTGAAACATGGCTTACCCAAGAGGACGGGACAGAATATTGCTATTCTGGCTACGGCACTTCAGAAGTATTTAAAGATTTCACAAACTCTTTCACAGAATTTCATGAAACATTTAGTATCTATGTAAAAAATCATATAAAAATAGTGAATTAATTCGATATTTATAATATAATTCAACAATGACGATGAGGACAACAATTGACAACGGACGTAATAACACTTGAAAAAGTAAAAAACGAAGTTAAAGGAAAAACATTAAAGGTTTATTTGTTATTGGTCAAGTTTAAAAACTCAGATCTGGGGGTTCGCGAAATTCAAAGACAATTAGACTTTAGCAGCGTCTCCCTTGCTTCTTACCATCTTGATAGACTGGAATCACTAAGTTTAGTAACAAAAACTGCTCAAAATAAGTATAAAGTAGCTCAAATATTACCAATAGGCAAATATGAAGATTTTTTTGTATTAAAAGGGCGATACTTACCAAAAGAAGCGTATTATATTAGTTTTTTCTCTTTTGCAACAATAATTAGTTTTTTTTCCCTAATTTTCCAATTATGGGGACCAATGGTACTGTTGTTGTTTTCTATAGCGATAGTAGCGACAGTTTCATCGTGGATAAGATTTATTAATCATTGGAAAGGTAAAAACGAACAAGAAATAGAAAACAATCATTAAATGAAATAGAGATAAATAAAAAACATTCTGTTTTCCAGAAAACCCATTAATAAGTAGAACTAAACCTTATCTAGGTTATTAATTTCCTAATTAACTATGAGCAGAAACAAATAAATATTCAAACAAATCATTAACAAGAGAACAACAAAGATGTTATTCAGGAATTTTATCCACCATTAACATTCCATACATGAACTTGAACCAATACCTAACAAGGCTAACAAACCAAAAACACCTATCACAACAACTATAAAAAGAATAATAGATGGTACCCAATCTTTCCATGATAGTCTTTTCGATGATAGATCTTCAAAACCACAGTTTAAACACTTTTTTTCTGTTTCATTTTCGAGGAAAACTCCACAAGAAGGACAAGATTGACTCATTCTTTTCAAAATCCTAACAAATTTAAAAAAAACGCTAATATTTTATTCATATTTTTTTGTCTCTAATTATATTGTTTACTACAATATAAAGATTACTGGTAGAAGAGAATCAGCACATTATGGTACATTCCGTAAAGATAAGTGATTATGGACCATACTACTGAAAACAAATGATAGAGGATAGTCTTTTGGTGAATTCAAAATAAGAGATATAGTGATTCAATCTTTTCATTTATTTGCTTGTTCGCTGTACTGTCCACTCTTGAACTATTGAAATTTCTTCCTTTGAATTTCTTTCTTATAAGTACTCTTAGGTTTACCTACTTTTTAACTAAATATTTAAAAGAAACTTCTCCTATTCGGGAACTTAAAGGTAAATCCAAATGAATAAATACAAAAATAAGAGGATCTTCCAATTAGGAGGATTATTTCTGGTTAATTTTTTTATAAATAAGTTGAATATGATTTTAATGCTTTATCCCATGAATATATACCTTGATCTATTTGAAAATTGCTTTGTTTGAATCCAAAACTGAATCCACCCATTCCAGAAAATAAGTAGGTTAACCTACAAAGATTTTGTTTGCGATACAAACTCTGGTTTCCATTTTAAAGGTAGGTTAACTTTATAAATTAGTTTTTTTAAATATCGATTTAACCCTTCTGGCAAAGGAAATATACATTGAATTGGAGACCAAAAAACTTGAGATTTAATAAAAATGGATTTTTTAGTTTATTGTTTATTTTAAGCTTCTTCTTTATTACATCAGTAATGATTAAAGGAGTTGGAGGAGCAGGAATAGGAGAACAACGTTCAGATTTTGAACATACTTATAAAAATAGTTTGGATATTATTAATCTGGAAAATAAACGGGATAATCAGAAATCCCTTTTTAAAACTAATAACTTAGCTCAGTATAGCAATATTAGTAGAATTCAGTTTAGTACCTATATTGGGGGTGATGGTTCTGATAGAGTTAATCAAATGCATATAGATGCGGAAGAGAATATTTATCTAAGTGGTTCTATATTCTCTTCTGATTTTCCAACCAAAAATGCCTTTGATGATACCTATGGGGGAGGACAAGAAAATGAGGGTGATGGGTTTCTAGCTAAAATTTCATCAACTGGAACCTTACTGTTAAGTACCTATATTGGTGGTAATGGTTCTGACAGCATTAATCAAATGCATATTGATGCTGAAGAGAATATTTATCTAAGTGGTTCTACATCATCTTCTGATTTTCCGACCAAAAATGCCTTTGATGATACCTATGGAGGCGGAGATGGTATTGGTGATGATGGATTTCTAGCTAAAATTTCTAATAATGGAACCTTATTGTTTAGTACTTTTATCGGTGGTAATAGTTCTGACAGCATTAATCAAATGCATATTGATGCTGAAGAGAATATTTATCTAAGTGGTTCTACATCATCTTCTGATTTTCCCACTAAAAACGCATTTAGCAGTACACTCGCAGGCGGTGGATGTTATACCTTTCCTGGTGAGGGATTTCTAACTAAATTTTCTCCCAATGGGTCTTTAGTGTTTAGTACTTATATTGGGGGTACCGATTGTGATTTTATATATGAAATGTTTGTAGATGCGATGGGAAATATGTATTTGCGTGGTGTAACCGATTCTACTGATTTTCCCACTAAAAATGCCTTTGACGATAGTTATGGTGGAGGAAACGATGGTTTTTTAGCTAAATTTGCTCCCAATGGAACATTACTGTTTAGTACCTATATCGGTGGAGCTTTAGGGGATTGGATAGATCAAATGTCCCTTGATAATACAGGAAATATCTATCTGAGTGGTGTAACCGATTCTACTGATTTTCCCACTAAAAATGCCTTTGACGATAGTTATGGTGGAGGAAACGATGGTTTTTTATCTAAATTTGCTCCCAATGGAACATTACTGTTTAGTACCTACGTCGGTGGAACTTTAGGGGACGGGATAGTCCATATGTCTCTTGATAATACAGGAAATATCTATCTAAGTGGTTCTACTGGATCTACTGATTTTTCCACTAAAAATGCTTTTGATAATTCTTATGGAGGAGGAATAGAAAATGAGGATGATGGATTTCTTACCAAAATTTCTAATAATGGAACCTTATTGTTTAGTACCTATATCGGTGGAGCTTTAGGGGACAGGATAGATCAAATGTCCCTTGATAATACAGGAAATATCTATCTGAGTGGTGAAACCGAATCTACTGATTTTCCCACTAAAAATGCCTTTGACGATAGTTATGGTGGAGGAAACGATGGTTTTTTAGCTAAATTTGCTCCCAATGGAACATTACTGTTTAGTACCTACGTCGGTGGAACTTTAGGGGACGGGATAGTCCATATGTCTCTTGATAATACAGGAAATATCTATCTAAGTGGTTCTACTGGATCTACTGATTTTTCCACTAAAAATGCTTTTGATAATTCTTATGGAGGAGGAATAGAAAATGAGGATGATGGATTTCTTACCAAAATTTCTAATAATGGAACCTTATTGTTTAGTACCTATATC
>MDVS01000138.1 GCA_001940645.1 Candidatus Heimdallarchaeota archaeon LC_3 | reverse complement strand
TATTTCATTTGGAAAGAAGGATCTGATCAACCTCTAAGATGGATCAGTGTTATCAATAAGAAAAAACCTTCGAAACGATGGGAACTACTTACTAATGTTCTCGATTTACCTACTCATCTTATAATATCACTTTATAGACTAAGATGGAAAATAGAACAATTTTTTAAGTGGTTAAAACAACACTTGGGTGTGAAACGTCCGCTTGTAACCTCCTGGACTGGATTTATTCTCCACATTTACTTTAATCTCATTCTAATACTTCTATTACAATATTATCTAGTGTTATTACGTCTACCACGTTGGTTGGATAATTTAAAAGAAATACTAAGGCAGTTACTAACTACTCCTACTCAGCAATGGTTTTATCAACGATTTAAAATACCACTATCATATAAAATGCACTTTATATGACAATGGGAGGACGTTGTAAGCAAGAGAGGTGATAGAAAAGAAAATTTATTAAATGGCATTGATAAAGGTTAGTAACAAAAACTTTGGATTTTTAAAAAACAGATTATATTTCTTTTTATTTACAAGAAATTGACAAAAAAACAAAATAGTAAGAAATAAATTATATGTCAAAACTACATAAAATAAAATTTCCAAAATAATGATTATAAAAATGAAAGATGAGGATTTAAATAAATTTATTGTGTCAAAGATGTAAAAAATTATAATTATTAGGAGTACAATTAAAGTAACAGTATTCCTTCTAGGCAAATACATATTTTTTATGATTCTATTTAATTTATTATTAAACTCAGGCATAAATATTTTTACTAATTGCATTTTAGATATTATTACAACAATAAACAAGGACATCAAGATAAAAAATGGATATAAAAAAGATTCAAGTGAGAAATTTAATGTTAATTTTGAGAAATTTGAGAAAAGAAAATATTGAATAATATTTCCAAATATCATTCCTAAAATATGACTGATAATAAAAAATGAAGTTAATTCTAGCAAAAAATAAGATATAAGTTGAAAATTAGATACCCCTCTTATTTTCAGTATTTCTAAATTAATTTTATCAAAATAAGAATCATTAATAATAAAAAAAATTAGGATCAATAAAATCAATAATAAAGGAAAAGTAAAACCATACCAAATTAAGTTTATATTTCTAACCTGCATCTCGAAATTAATAGCATGATCGAAAATTTCGAAAGAATTATCAACATGATAAAAACTACCATAGAATTCATTAACAATAGAAATTGTACCCTTTCTTATTTTTTCCAAGTCTCCAAAGCTTTCAGAATAATAAAGGAGATGATATAATAGGTCTTGATCAAAATTGAGAAAAATATTAAATCCAACTTGATCAATTTTATCATTTTTTAGATAACTCAAAATTGTCTCATAATTAACAAAGATTAAATCAGCTTCTCCGGAAAAATAAAATATGGACATAATTAAATCAAAATATTTATGTTCTATATCGCTTTTTTCAAATATTGATTTAATATTTAATTCGATTTTTTCTTGATTTGGATTGAAATTAATCTCAAAGTTATTTTTTGTCAGTAATTCTGTTGAATTTTCATAATTTGTAACAATTATACTCTCATTTAATAATGGAGATTGATTAAAAAAATTCATTAGCAAATCATTAGAAATGCCAAAAATAAACGACGGTCTAAATGATAATGTTGCATTTACATAACTTTTAGTAATTGAAATCAATTTAGTAATATTATTATTATCATATCCTAATAAATCTGAAAGAAAATCTTTAATTTCAGTTATCGGATCTTGGTATGAATTATAAAAATTTCTATCCAAATTATAAGAAAAAAATGATATTTGGGTGGTACCTATAACGTTTGGCCTTAGAGCATCTTCAAATGAACTACTTACTAAAATTTGAGTATGTATAAAAGTAGAGAAAAAAATTAAGGTCACAATTAAAAAAAAAAAGTATTTTTTCCTAATTTTTAATAAATCGGGTAGCAAAATAAAGAAGTTAAACACATTCCATCAAATTTGCTATTATGTAAATCAAATAAGAAATTTAAATATCTATCATATCATAGCCAAGCTTTAATCCAAATTTTAGATTCCCCACTAGATCCTGTTGGACTTATGGTATACGGACCATATTCAGTTCCACTTGTTGAAACAGAAACTGTATCTAAATATATATATCCATTATTATACACATTGCAATTATAAGGATTAAATGGATCCCATTTCCAAAATGTATATCTGACTGCTAAATAAACATTCCCATTTTTAGCATAGACTGCTGGAGTATATAGACCAGATGGGTAATGTGTTGATGTATCTGAATTAGAAAAGGAATATGTTGCTGATGAATAACCATAAGCCGTACTGTCATCATATTCATAGTCGTCGTCAAAATTATGCCAATAATTATTATAAATTCTTTGCCATTTAGCTGCAGTCCTTAATGTTATAGATGAACAAGATCCGTCCCAAGCATCAGTGTTTTCTATTTTTGATATATTTAGATTTACATGTTTCATAGTGAATGAAGAAGAACTGCTAGGTAAAATAACGACAACACTCATGGTAATGGCCAATATAAATACCACGATTAAACTAAACATTCTTTTTTTTGTAAAATTCATTTTTTCACCTCATTCTGTCAGACTTGTGAGAGGTTATAAAAATCTTTTTACTGATCAATACTCATTAGTAATTGTTTTTAATTTGTGTTTATTCCGTTTGAAGGACGTGTTTTAGCAAATTTGCTTAATAACAAGCATAATTTCAAATAAATAATAAAATTGTTAAAAAGAAATCATAATTGTTTGTCTGGTCTTTTATAGTTGAACCTACTTTTTAAAACGATCAGGAAAATTCTTTTGATTACAAAAATTATACCTAATTTGTATAAATCGAAATGTTTCTTTTACAATAAAGCTTGGGATGATTATTACATTAAAAGTCAATTAATGGTAGTTTCACAAGAATAATTGTTGAAAAATATTTAAAGAATGATTTAAGCATGTACATATGGAAGAAACACATGAGAAAACTATAAGATATATTTTATATTCAAATATCTTTATTTTTTTTAATCAATTCTTATTTTTGTTTCTTATATTAGAAAGGCTTTCAGCAGATGAAAATTTTTTACTTGTTATGATTTTCATTTTGACAATTTTATCATTAATTCTTAATTCCTATTTAATTTTTAGAATATTGAAAAACACCTAATTAGCTAATTAGCGATGAAATGATGAATATCTCATATTGGATTCGTCCAAATAATAATTTATCAGAGAATGTTGGATATACAAATTTTGTATTTCAGCATTATGTAGAATCTCCCAGTTTCCTGTATTTATTCTAATCTGTACCTGAAGAGTAATATTATCAGTATCATAATCCGTGATCGTGACATTGATTGATCCCCTTGTCCACGTTTTGTTTGTCATCGTGGTTGGAGAAGGTTGGATTTATTCGAAGCAGTCTCGCTGGAGGTCTACTCATGTTTTCCAACAATAACAATTTGAAAATTGGATTGGCCACATAGTCTGAACGATTTAAAAATCTTGCAACGATTGAGACTATTTCAATCTAACTCGGAACTAAAATTAGTCATTATCCCGAATAGTCTTGTAATATCGCCAATTGATGCATCAGAGAATTTAAGTGGCTTCCCCAACATTTCTTTTTTAATTTTGATGTTTTTCCAAGTGTACGGTATTTTTTTTAAATCTTCAGACGAATAAATTTCTAAATTAAAGTTATGTGAAAAACAATTTCTAACTATTCGAGCAATAAAATACCATTCTTGCCTTCTAAACTTTGGTAATTGATTTGTTTCTTTACAATAAGATCAAAAATTCGCTCTTATCCATCAAAATCCCTAGTTAATTTCGGTAAAAATAATAAAAAGGGTACCAGCATTTAATTTTTAATTATTTGGATTTTATTGAAAATCTCTGTCTTAGCTTTATCTCCCATTCATATAGCCTTTTTCTTGAAATTAATTTATCAAGGGAAAAAGTCGACATTATTATTTCCAAAAACAAAAATATAGAATCACCATTAAATATAAAATCACTATTGGAATTAATTTGTGACCATTTTTTTGAAAAAAAAGTTGGTGGGATTCAACAAATGGATTTTTTCTTTTTTCTTTTTTCTTCAACTACCATAGATCTTGTCGTTTCTTGATCATTTTCTATTTCCATTAGGATTTAAGAAAGTAATCACTTTTATCATATTATATTTATAATAAGGGAGAATTTGAGAATATTGAAACAGTCAAGAATGTCTTTAAGATAAAGTACTTTGATGAAGATATGTTGTATTTCAAAGAATAACATTAAAAATACAATGAAAATTTAGTTCATCAAAAATATATCAGTATTGTTAAATTATATTACAAATTTTGGAATTGTTAATAGAATGAATTCAAAAAATGATTTTTTTTCTTATTCGCATGGTTCAGATTCTCATAAAACTTGGGTTAATAATTTACAGGAGACTTTTACTTGATAGAAATCAATACCGATATTAGGAAATTAGTTATTGAAATCATCGCTTCTTTAGCAAACCTAAAAAGAAACATGGTCTCCTTTGTTTTAGAACCATCAAAAGTACCTCCCAGTTGTTTTAGGGAAATATTTCACATAAAGGACTCAGAAACAGGACGAAATTTGTCAAAAAGAGAAATGGCTCCTTTAATATTAGATAAAATTGAAAAACTTTCAAATAAAGAGGAAATAATACTAAATATTATCACTATTGCTTCAAAATGGGAAAAATTTCATTTACATCCTGAAGAATATCGTGCTAAAGCAACTGTAGAAACTGCCAAAGCCATGTTAAATAAACTCGAAAGAATGAAAAAAGAAACATCAAAAAAAGACAAAAGGGATATAGAGAGAATAGAAAAAGAAAGACTTACTAGAATTTCAAAAGAATTGAAACTTTTACTTAGAATGTTTGATGATATGCATCAAATGGAAGAAAATATAAAAAGAGGTTTTTTATTAGAAGATTTATTGAATCGTCTTCTAAAAATCTTCGAAATAAAAAATTATAGATCTTTTAAACGAAACGAAAATGGAGAACAAATTGATGGAGCTTTTGTTCTTAATGGTTGGTATTATCTTGTCGAATGTAGATGGAGACAAAAAATGAGTGATAGAAGTGAATTGGATTCTCTTAGTCAAAAAATATTAAGATCGGGTAAACAGACTATGGGAGTATTCCTATCAATAAATGGATGGTCAGAAAATGTTGTTCCATTGTTAAAACAAAATCCAAATAAGGATATTATACTTTTAGATGGTTATGAACTTAGAACAGTTCTAAATGGATCTAACTCATTCGAAGAATTAATGACAAAAAAACTTGATAATTTAAATCTTAAATCAGAACCATATTAGATATTTTTTTCAGATATCGACGAAACAAATGATTTAGTATATCGTCAAAACCTAATAAACTTTTAATTAAAAAATTTCAATATTTCCTATGTGATTTTAATGTCGTTTGTAGAAAAAACTGTAGAGAAAATCAAAAGGAACAAAAATATAATTTCTCGTCTTAAGGTATTTTTATTGGCAATTCCTAATTTATTCATCAAATCAGAAATTCTTAAATGGTCCGTATGAGAAAGGTCTGTAAGTTACTACCTCAAAAAATATTGGTCTAGGACTACCATCTTCAGAAATAATAGGATCAAGATAACTCATCCCATATCCATCCCATTTAAGATTGTTAAATTTAATGAGTTTTCCTTGGGTTTAAGAAATAAGTGACCCTTAAGAAAATTGAATTTGATGGTGCAGGATTTGGAGAGGTTAAGAACAGGGGAGAAATTGAAGCGATTGTCAACATTAAAAAGAGAATTGAGAGGAACCTAGATACAACTTGGGCAAGAGAAATAAAAATACCCTTAAATTTATATTTCTTAATCACCAAAAAATTTTGAATTTTTCTTTTAATTATTTTTACTCTTTTCAATAAAATGAAGCTGAAATTCTCCTTTTTTGATCTTTTTCTTTTCAATTAGTGTATCAATTTCTTCTTTAAACGATCCTGAACTACCTAAAATATATAAAATAATAGATTGGGCTAATAAAATTAATATAATTGTTATTGCAAGCATTAACTCAGAATTGTATCTATAAATTATCTCTATAATATCATTTTGGATTATTTCATTTAATATTGGAAGAAAAGAAAAGAGGTTTATTACTATTGAAATAGTAAAAAGACCTTTTAAGCTTTTATTTAGTGGAGAATTAGTCTCGCTAACTCTCTTGGGAAACCCAGTTGAAGGATCTATTTCTGATAAACCTGACTGAAAAATAAGTATATGTGATATAAATGATTCCCAAAATAGTAATGATCCAAACAACATCATAGCTAACAAACCTCCTAAGATTTTAAATGGTTCTAATGCAGTCCCATTGGTTTTTGATAGAATTACAAAAAAGGAAAACGTACTGCTTATTATTCCAGCAAAATATAAAGAGGATCCTTTCAAAAACATGTTATAGGATATTTTAGTAAGAATATGTGGTTTATGTTGGTAAATAGTCTTTTTCTTTAATTTTCTATTAATAAAATAATCTGTGAGTGAAAAAGGTTCCTCTTTATTCCTCTTTTTATAAAAATTGTAAGGAAAAATTATTAACGAGATAAAAAAATGTAAAATGCCAATCATAACATAAACAAAAATTAAAATCAAAAGGAATCCTGCTAAATGAGAGTAATATAGTGTAGAAAGGAATTCAATATAAAAATTATTCTGATAAAACTTCAAAGCATCAATTAGATACGAATTTGGATCTCTAAAAGAAATAAGACTTGAAAAAATCCAAATCAAAAGTAATGCTATTCTTAATCCTAATTGATCATTCAATTCTGTCTTAATATTTTTTGAATGTTCAGAAAGTAAGAACCAAAATATCAGAGAAGTAAGAAAAGGAATTAAAAATAGAGTAGTAATCAAAGAATATTTCGATATTAAATAAGGAGATATAGGTAAAAAAATCATAAAACTTGCTAAAAGATAAGGTATGTTGTTATAAGAATTTCCATTCTTAAAATTCCTAACAAATTTAGTAATTTCCAATTTTATATTAGGAATATTATACATAATCAAAGAAACTTCGACTATAAATTTAAATATTATCATTTCGGAAAGATATGTAAATTTTAAATAATGAAAAAGGATTATTTGAGGAAGAGAAAAGAATATTTATTATTTTCTTACCCGATATTTTTCAATCGAATCATCATCAAATCCTGTTAAATCAATGTTTTCTTGATTCGTATTGTTCTGATAAATATTCTTGTCTCCGTTTTCTTCCTGATTATATTGATCGTTTTCTTTTTCCAAATCAAAATCCTTATCATTATCACTCTCCTTATTTTCTTTCAGGAACTAGTCATATTCATCTTTCATAAAGGATATCAATTGTTTGAACTCAACACTTTCCATAAGTCTTTTAGTCTGGTCTTCGAGGGATTTGGTAATCTTGACATATTCAGGATCTTGGTTCAAGACATAATGAAGCAATTTTTTAAGCAATAAAACGGTATCGAATCAAGAAAAGGAATGAAAAACAGCTTCTACTTTACTTTAAAATCATCCATAGGAAAAAATTAGGAAAATTTATATTATTTTTTCTAACTTAGTACAAAGTTCTTTCCATGATAACTACTTGGGAAGATATTTCACGTTTTTCTACACTCCCAGCTGGACCTAAAGACATTACACTTTTTGGACTTTTTTTTATTGTTATTCCATATGTTGTCCTGAATCCTAGTAACACTTTCGATTTATTATTAAAATTAGCAGTTTTCTTTATTTAATAGATATCTTAATAATAGATAGTATAGGGTTAATTATAGACATAAGAAAGATCGAAATTTATCATTCTTAGAGATTTAAAGGCCTTTGAACAAATCTCTTTTTATTTCGAGTTCTAGATCATCAGAATTTAGACTACTGTAAAAAATTTCTTCAAAAATGTCAATAAAGATGTGATTAATAACTTTTAAGCTAATGTCATCACCGTTCTCTTTTAACTTAGTAATTTGGATTAAAAATTCTTCTTTCGCTAAATTTTCTACGAGAAATGTCGAAATAAACTTTAATTTGTAATTTTCTTCATCAATGGTAATTTTTCCATCCTTTTGGATGATAATAGATTCTTTAAGTAGATTTTCCTTGTTGATTGGCTGGATCTTCAGTAAAAGATCTTTAAATTCATATTCAAGATTGTAAACTTTTAATGTGAAAGTTTTACAAACAGTTTTTGGAAATGTACTCAAAATACTCATTACCCTATTTTTCTTTTTTTTATAATTCCCTTGTTTTTAATAAAAAATTGGGGGAGTTAATTAAAATAATCTTACGATAGCTACTAATCATTTTAAGATAATATATGAGGAAATGTCTTTTTTTCCAAAGTTTTTATCAAATTTTCTAACGGTGAAATTAACACTAATGATTTCTATCCCAATAATTACAATGGGCAAGGTATTGTTGAAATTGAAAATGTTTTAATAAAAAGTAAAATAAATGAGATATCTGGATTTCGGTTAGAATTTGCAATTTTAGCTTTAATTTTAATTCCAATCTTTAAAATAAAGTTTAGAAAACTATAATTAATCATTTTTGGAGCATTGGAAGATAAAAGAATTTGGATTGTGACTAATGTAGTGAATTTAGGTTATTTAGAAGTTGCTCAATGGATTTCATTTTTTCGTTTATTTTACTAATTTCGATGAAAATTTGTTCATTTTCTGCGATTTCTTTGATTATTTTTCTTGAATTTCCTAGAAATTCTTTCCAATAATCGCTTGCAGTTGGTGCATGTTGAACTAAACTTTTTATTTTATTATAGATATCCATTTGTTTTTCTTCAAATAAATTACTTTGCTTTAGATGAACATATTCATTAAATATGTGGAAAATAAAGTCTTCAATAGGGAAATGACATTCTTCATCTCCACAAATTTCTCTTGGAAGCAAGATTGAATAAAAGTAAAATTCTTTATCTCTTAGAATCATATTAAAATGTACATTTGAAAATTCAACTTTATTTCTAAATATTTTAATTAATAATTCTATTATTTTTAAATTAGAACTCCAATTATAATCTATATTGAAAAATTCAAGTCCTAAATTTCCCCCAGAACTAATTGATTTATTAGGATCAAGTAGCATATTTCTATTAAATTTTGATCTCTTGGGGATTTCTTCTCTAAGTTTAGACCTTATTTCAAATAATAAATCATATTGGGTAACAAAATCTGATAACACTTGCATATTTTCTTTTAAAAGTTGAATCTTTTGATTATATATAGTTGATATTAAGTCAACACGTAAATTATCGAAAAAGGCAATATTCTGTTTAATATCTCGTATTGAATTCATAAAAGAAGAATTTCTTTTATAATCAATTGTTTCAATTTGAGTAAAAAAATTGTCAATTAAAGATGGCACATTTTTATCAAATTCAATTCGAAAATAGAAGTTGAATGACTGATGATTACGAGAAGTGTAATATTTTTCAGTATTATCGAGAATCGATTTTCTTAATTGATTTGTATCAGTTAGAGAAGTTGAAATTCTGAAAGAAGAGATGTTTTGACGTAAAAAAATTTCATAGATTCCTAAATTCTCAACGGTATCACTTAAATAATAAAAATATGAAATCAATTTGTAAATAAGAATTATTATTGTAACAACTACAAAAAAGACTACGACTAAATAAGTCAAATTCCTATATATATCTAGACAAGAAAACTGGAAATTAGTAACATCACAATAATCTCCTAACGGTACATTTGGGATTTTTCTAAAAGTGATTACTGCTAAACTTAAAATAAGACTTAAAATCAGGTAAATATAATTACGGCTTTCTTCTAATATTGATTTTCCATAAAGTCCTAAAAATGCATTATCTACTAGTTCAGAAGCTATTTTTTGTTTAAAAATGTTTTTTACAAGATAATCCGTAATCAAATCTCCAATGTAAGTAATAATTATTGATATAAATAATATATAGAGAAGTAAAAACGGAATATCACTAACAAAGCCTATTAAAAATAATAACAGCATAAAACTAAGAAAAAATTTACTTCGATAATCATTTAGTGTAATTAATAAAAAATTGTAGCTAGTAGCCATAATAATACCCCATATGCATTAATCACTTTAGGAAAAGTCTGTAATTGTTCTTGTTTTTTTGAAAAAGAAGAAAAAAATACAATACATTTATTAATTATTTTTTGTATTATTTATTAAATCATATCTAGACTAGAGGAATATTTGCAATTCGAGCATCATTTTTTATTTTTGGATAAAATTTTAAACAAAGATCTTCAGTATCATGTGTAAGTATGATGTTAATAATGTTAATAATGAAGAGGTGATTATAAATACTAAAGATATCTCATGAAATCTGATTTTGATTTTTTACATTTTAAATCAGTACCGAAGATCTTTTTTAGCCATTTTTTAATGAATCAAATTCTAAGAAATGATTAAGTAAAAATTACTAATTGGAATTATGTTTCTAAAGTACGCTATACCAGTGCTATCGAGTGGAAGTGTGTATTTTAGATTATCTGAAATGACTTCAATTGGATATATTTCATTTTTTATAACTATATATGCGAAAATTAGAAAGACTATAATTAGGATGCTTAAAATAAATCCAGAAGTGAATTGTAGGTTTATAAAATTAGAAAATAATACTAAACTAAGAGCATTATAAAATAGCAATACAAAAAATGTAGCGATCAAATTCAAAAAATAATTTTGACCAAATTCATCTAAAAATTGAAATTTAATTACAAAAATTATTTGAATGATTAAATATACAACGATGAATGAATTAAATATGATTACAGAGTCAAATCCCGATTCAAATAACATAGAGATATCCAATTTTTATATTTTAATAATTTTTACTTATTTGAAGAAACTAAATATTACAATTCAAAATTTTTTTCTCTATAAGTGGTACTTATGTCAAAATTTTCTTTTAATCACCCTTTTCAAATTTCTTATTGATTTTGAGAGTTTTTATATACCAATTTCATCTTCTTATATTCTTCCCATTCGAGTTTTAAGAGACCCTGATTATTTTGAGATAAATTCTTAACCATTTCCCCAATATCATCACTAATTTTTTTCAAGAAATCAATGGCTTGTTGTAATCCTTCGTAATTTATAATAAGAATAGGAACATATAGGAACCTTTGTGTAGTCAATGGTAAATTTTTAGAATCAGAAGGAGCCATTAAATAAAGGAAATATTCTTTGGATATTATATCCTTATTTTCAGTAATTTCAAAAATCTTTGAATTTGTAATCAAAATTGGAAATATTGAATAAATTGGAAAGGATTGAAATGGATCATTTTTGTCTTTAATCCTAACAACTAATTCTTCAATAGAATATCCTTCATCGATTATTATCTCATATTTTACATCACCAAATACCCATTTATCATTAAAAAATCGTTCAGTAGGACCTGTAGGACCTATTTGGGCTGGTGCAGTGTAATTACCTTGATAAAGTAATTTTCTATTATCATGCGAAAAAACAATTGATATTGAATTAATTGATGGCATATTTTTTTGCAATTTATGGTAATTAGAGCAAAAATCAGGTGGAAGAGATATTTTTTGATAAAGTGAAAGAATTTTAGTACTGTCTATAAATAAATCGCCTGATCCTTCTTAGCATTGTTATAAGATTTAAATACTTAAATGGGGTAAAAAATGATTAACAGTAATTTAAAATCTAAGAAATTTGGTTTTATAATGTCGAGTTTTCTTTTAGGTCTGCTTTCATTGAGTTTATTGCTTAATTCAAGTTCAACATTGACTTATACTCAATCAATTACAGATTTGGATAGAGAACTTTCAAATGAAGAATTGGTTGATCTTTTAGAATTGGCAATGCAAATTGAACCTTACTCGATATTAAATAGTGAAGATTTACCATATGGATACGATTTGGATAAAATAAATAAAATAGTTTCAGAAGATGAATATATTCTTGTTACTAGACTGGATAGTGCTGTTAAATTGTCTACTGATACAGCTTTATCAAATAACAATCTTTTTGAGCTTGATTTAGATATTTCTCCTTGGGATCAATTATTTCATAAAATTAAAGATGATGATCTAGAAGAGCTTTTAAGACCTTTAGGGGAAAAGTATTCAAGTATGGAATCTTCAAGTGAATTGCAAAACATTAAAGGTAAAGTAACATCCGAAGGGAATGGTGTTTGCCAATGGTGGGAAGGTGCTTGGTGCCGTTGTGGAGGCGGATTTTTTAACCATCATCCCACACCTCAATGGACGTCCCCTACCTGGTTTTCTAGCTACACAAATGCTAAGAATTATGCAATTTCCTTAGGTTTCCGTGCGACTCCTGACTATGCTACTTATTTTACGCAAAATCCAGATTATCCAAGGGATTGGACTAAAGAAGATCCAGTTGGATCTTATGGTTGCTGGCCAAGAGAAGCGTTACGAATCCATGGATTTTTAAATCCACAAAATGGTGATGGGAATAATCCTAATCAACAATGGTCTTTTGCTCAGCAGAACATACCCCGTCCAGGCGTTTCTGCTGCAAAAGGAGTTGAACCTAACCCCATAATTGGTGGTTGGTGGAATGCATTTATGCCAGGTTGGTGGATTCCATATGTTTTAGACTGGCATAACCACCACTAAATAGAATTCTAAGGGATAATTATCATTTGATGGAAAGAAAAAAAAAATCCTTTTACTTTTTTTTAACTATTCTATTATTTAGTTATTTTCCTTCATCGGTTCATTCCACTGCTAGTAAAGATTCATCTTCAAAAAAATTCATCAATAATTATACAAAAATATCGCAAAACTCTGTAATAACTAATGGGAGTTACGAATTACTTTTAAATTCTTTAAATCCTTCAATTGCATTAACTCCAATCAGCTTATATCCCATTCTTTCTATAGCTATAACTTCAACGTCGGATGTTTATTTGGACATTTTATTTACTTCTGATATTAATTCTACGCTGATTTCTCCCGAATTAGAAATTGCTAGTTTAATTTTTTCTATAAATACATCAGAATTTCTTTCTTGGTATGTTTATACATCTATAATAAGTGGAGTTTTAGATTATACTGCTAAATTCGCTTTTATTAACTCAACAGGATTGTTTTATGTTTCAACTACACGCTCAGGAGATTTTTTGGAAATGCGATCATTCATGGGGAACGGAACGTATTTTGTAGTGGGAGATCTATATCGAGAAGATCCTAATCAAGTATTAATCTGGATTGCAATTATCATTGGCGGAAATCTGATATGGACTTTACCTGTGATTTTTATTGTTTATCTGATTTTTAAAAAAAAAAGTTGAAAACTTAATTTTCATTGATACTTTGAAATTATAATATGTAATCTTTTACACCTATAAATATGGCTGTGGATACTTACGGATCAAGAAATCTTCATTGGGTTATTAAGTCTGGCATGTTTTCCGTGCTACCTATGCTGACGAATCACCTATTACGGTAATTACCAGTACAACAGCCACGGACGAGATTTTACTCGAAATAAATAACTCTATATCTACAAATTTGTATCCTGATACTTCCACAACTCATTCTTTGAGTTTTAATGTCTCAGGTCAAATGTTCGGGATATCTTTAGATCTTAGTTCAATAGCAACTATTGAAATCTTTCTCTATGATTTTTCTTTGTATGCTACCAACTATTCTTCTCCCTTAACTACTATTGATGGTCATTATATGGTCAAATGGTCTTGGACTGAAGTCTCTGATACCTGGATTTTTGATAAGGGATCTTCAACAATGTGGAATACGTCTGGTTATAATGACCCAGGAGGTAATACTGGTGAATTATTGACCTTTGAATTTATGATCAATTTTACTGTTTCTACAATGGCAAATGCGGGGAATTGGCATGCAACTGCTAAAGTCACGTATGATGATGCTAATGCTTTTCTCAAAGAATCCCAGACATTAACGATGAACACTGTTCTCCAACTATCACTTTCAGAATCTAATTATCGTTTTAGTGATCTAAGTAGTAATAATTCTGGTATTCTTCCACAAGAAGGATTAGGGACAATAACAATATTATCCAATACTGATTGGGAATTATGGCTGCGTATTGATAATCTCTTTGCTCTTAATTCTCCCGATGTTAATACTAATAATGATGTACTCACAGTAAACAATTCTTTCGTCTATAATTATTCAGACATATTTTTTTCAGGAACAGCAATGTCCAGTGAGATAGGAACTGTTTTGGTCCTTGATATCCGGTCATGGTGGCATCCAAGCATGGAACTAGATACTATGTACACCACCACATTATATTATTCCTTAATTGGTGTCTAATAATTAATTTTCAGGTGAAATCCTTGATGAAACGAATAATTAATCTTTTAGTTATTTTAGTTCTAATTTTAAGTCTATATTCTATGAGTATGGGTATTTCATCGGGAACACAATCTGATAATGATAGTAGGAAACATGGATAAGAAATCTACTTCCAGCACGTTGAAGTGTAGTCCAACACTTGGAGAGACAATAAACCCTCCACGATCAGCATTAAGCAACGAAGTTCCTGTTCGGAAATTTTCCACTCCTGCTTTTTTTCCAGGTATCAAGATGTCACTTTGTAGTGCTTCAAGGATTTGCATACCAGTAAGCAAAGTCCCTATTGATCCTCGACAGCAGGATTGGGGAGTCATACAGGATAATCGTGCTAACTCAACGATCCCTGCGAATCCTCCATCAGACCACGTAAAGGAGTTACGCATATCAAAATGGTGACGACCAGCATACAAATGAAAAGAGGTCTCCTTATAGAAGTGACCGCCATAAGACATGAAAGAATTACCTCGTTCCTTTGAACTTTTAGCAGTACGATAAAAGGGGAAAACTCGCTTGTCACGATTAAAGGATAATCCTCCTAATCCTAACTGAGTGGCTCTTCTTGCAATAAACTTTAGTTCCCGATCTCCACCTGATGTAACAATGACATCTGGATCATATTCATCAATAATCTGGATCAACATCTGGATCATATTCATCAATAATCTGGATCAACATCTGGATGAACATGGATTCACTATGTTGACGATCAAGAGTAAACGATTCTTGATTGGTAAACGACTCTTTTTTCTTAATTGTATTGATATTTTGATTCATAGGAGTAAACGTAGCACGAAAGGGAGTAGAAAGATGGAGTGTTGATTCATAGTTAAAAGCAATTCCTAAAGCTCTTATGGGTGGTAACTCATAATTTATATCATGGATATTGTCCTGCAATTCATACTGAACTAATTTTCCTTCTTTTATAGTTATTTCTGCTTTACAGTAAGGAAATAATCCTGTCTCCAAATAAAACAATTGAGAAATGGCTAATTCAGTATTATAAAAGGTTACGGGCAATTTTTCGTTAATAATATATTTATAGATAAAATTATATTTATCGAAAGGGACTTGTAGTTCAAGAATAGTACTTTTATATGGATGGTACAATGAAAGAAATTTTTGAGTCAATCGGACAATAATATCATATTGTCCATCGAAATTAAGAGATTCTAATCTCCGAATGAGAAGTTCCAAACAAGAGAAAGGTACTTAAAAGAAATTTTGCAGTATTCATGTAATACCGATAGTTATCAAGTCAATAAAGAGATTCTTGAACTAATGAGATTTAAAACAGATGATTTTAATTATCCCTAACCTAGTTATCGTAAAAACATCTGATCTCCGATCTGTTCTCTAAGTCAATTATCTTCATTAACCCATTCTGGAAAATTGTCATAAACTAAATTGCTTACAAAAGTTTCATCCTTTCCTGTATAGGTTTGATACTTTGCAGCCATATTTGCCGATTAGGAGACTTTTCATTTACTGGTATCTCATTGTTAATTTTCGAATATCTTATTATCCAAGAATTAATTTTAAAATTAATTGTGGTATAAATGGTAAAAATAGACTTAAAAAGATAATAACACGTTTTTTAGTTATTATCTCCACATCCTTCCCTAATATTAAGAAATGTAGTTTTTTATACATTAAAACGGGATCAATTATATAATTCGCAATAAAAATAATAATTACCGATAATGGAAAGATAAAAAGAATAAAAACAAAAACAATAATTTCAATATAGTTATTGTAAAAATCTTCATCGAATAAACTACCATTAAATGCTAAAAAATACGTAATTGTTTGATAAAAAAGACTTAGGCATAGTAAAATTATAAATTTAATTTCAAAAAATCTATAATTTGCTATCCAAATTGATATAGGACTAGATTTTTTATCAATTCTGACAATAATTTCCTTTTGTTCTATAATACGAAATTTCCTTAAAATATTAAAGAATTGGTTCAATTCAATATTTTTTACCTCTTTTTTCATTAAATTAAAGAAATAATTAACGAATAAATAAGTAGGAAATGAATAATAGAAGACTAAAAAAAACTCATTTGGGGATAAATTCCAAAGAATTATTGAAAATCCAAGCATCAAAATGAAGGATATAAATAATGGCAAAGTTTTTCCCAAAATAAAAATTGTTTTTGTCTCCTTTTGGACTTTAATGTAATAACTGTGCCTTTTTCTCATTTCAGGAATGAAAAATATAATTAAAAGCCCAACAAGAAGTAATATAAGATATAAATTTGAAAAAGGATCTAATAATAAACTTAGATCTTCCGAAGATTTTGATAAATCTTTTAATATTGAATACCCAATATAAAACCCGCTAGGAATACTGAGAATGATCCCTATTAAGCCAACTAATATTCCTATAGGTAAGAAATAGTAAATTTTTATACTTTCATTCCATTTTATAATAGTATAAGGAATATAGATAAGGAAAAAAAGTATTGAAATCATTGTAATTATATAAATCTCTTCAATTCCGGTTGTTTTGATGTCTAATGGAATTAATGTTCCAGTAATTACTAAAAATCCTGCTATTGACAGAATAAGACCTAAATTAATAATTATATTAAAGAAAATACCAATTATAACGTTAATTCTTAATAGATGAGGGTTATTATATATCTTAGAATTATAAGACCAGATAATTTTATTAAAAAACTCATTATTGCTTTGGAAAATACTTAATTCTTTGATATCAACCAATTTAGAATCCAAATTTTTCTAACTCTTTAATATTTAAAAATAAAGGTATAATATGGAAATTATGATTATCGATAAGTTGAGATATTAAAAAGAGATTATATTACGGAAATTCATTATTTTAGTTGAATAAAAATATAAATTTTTAATTAAATTATTCAATGAGAAAGATCATCTAAAATTTTATTTATAGTTTTGGTTTACTTCGAATAATGGATGAAAACAATCAATTTCGAGTTGAAGGAGCAATTAAATCTCAGGGAACAATCTGGGGTACCTATATTCATGGACTATTTGAAAATTTTGAACTAAAAAAAGATTTTTTAGACTATTTTAGGAGAAAAAACAATTTAAAAAACGGAAAAACGTATAATTACTCTGATATAAAAAACAAAGGGTATAATCTTTTAGCTGAAATAGTAAACGAAAATCTTGACATAAAAAAAATTTACGAAATAATAGGAAACGGTGTGTCTCTGAAGGATTGAAAGTTTTAATACGTGAACTCAGAAAATATAATTTTTTATAATTCTTTTATTCCATTCCAAAAGAACTTTTGTTTTTTATTAAAAATTAAAAATAAAATGAAATATTAATTAACATAGATTTTACATCATCCTGCTAATATCCTCTTTTTAAACGATTTCATTTTTGATTTTGAATAAAAATGTTTTTTAGCCTTAGAAATATCATAATCAGTACAATAACATTCCCAAAGTTTCAAAAGGGTATAATCTATTCCTTTTTTTCGTAATTGTTCTTGATATAACCGGAATAAATAATATAAAAAATAACTTAATTCCCAATAACATAAATTAAAGTCCTCCTTCCCAGAATAGCAATCTTCAAACCCAAAGAACTTTTTTACTTTCGCATGAAGGTTTTCTACCTCCCAATGATCACTCCAACGTTTA
>MDVS01000137.1 GCA_001940645.1 Candidatus Heimdallarchaeota archaeon LC_3 | reverse complement strand
TCAGGAGAAAGAGATTAATACACTAATATATGGCCGTTGTAAGGTTTTTGCTATTCGTCAAGGTGATAGTTCTACTATCAAATATTATTTAACAAATCTGGTGAAGATGACTATTCAGACGTTTTCTAAACGTTGGAGTGATCATTGGGAGGTAGAAAACCTTCATGCGAAAGTAAAAAAGTTCTTTGGGTTTGAAGATTGCTATTCTGGGAAGGAGGACTTTAATTTATGTTATTGGGAATTAAGTTATTTTTTATATTATTTATTCCGGTTATATCAAGAACAATTACGAAAAAAAGGAATAGATTATACCCTTTTGAAACTTTGGGAATGTTATTGTACTGATTATGATATTTCTAAGGCTAAAAAACATTTTTATTCAAAATCAAAAATGAAATCGTTTAAAAAGAGGATATTAGCAGGATGATGTAAAATCTATGTTAATATTGAAAACCTAATTCACAAAATTAAATAATCCGATCATTTTTTTGCTCTTAATGTCAAAAATATTAATATTTTTGACAGTAACCTTTTCTTAACTTTATTAGAATTATTATTTTTACTAACCAATATGTTAGTTTTAGTTTGTTTGTGTTCCAATTTTATATACTTCTTAAAAGGATTTTTTCTAATTAAAAATGAACTATTTACAATATCAATTAGGTACACCTAACTAAAAAATATATAACTTTACTAGAGTGGGCAGGTCAGTGCTAAAATCTTTCTTTTCATTTTGCTTTAAACGATACATTCCTAAAAATAGATTTGTTGTTTTTTTCAGTAGCATTCTTATTATCTCTATTATTTCTGGTATTTTTCTTTCCTTTAGTGCTGGTGTCATTCAGCAGGATTATTTTTTGGGCGATTCTACTGATTCTTTAGTCATTATCCAACCTGGTGTTAAGACTCCTATTGTTTCTTATGTTCCTTCTTCTATTGTTACTACGATCGATTCTTTTGATGGCATTAGTAGTATCAGTCCTGAAATTATGGCATTAGTGATGTATCACAACGTTCCTATGACTCTTCATGGGATTACTGAGAACTTCTTAGATTTTTTTGAATATAAAACCATATCTGGTTTTAATCTCGAATCGTTATTCTCATCTAATGAAATAGGAATTTATGCAGGTAAAAACATTGCTTCTTCAAACAACTTATTTGTTGGTGAGAAGTATTTTCTCTATTCGACTGTTACTGAGAGTTATTCTTCCTTCGAATTACTGGGTATTGTCCAATTTAATTCCTATTTAGATGATGAATTGTTCTCCAGCCTATCCTCGTTATCCTTTTTCCGAGCTGATAATCGTCAAAGTGACTATTCTTTGATTCGTATCCAGTTTGATGAAGAAAAAATATCCAAACAAACCCTTGAGAAATATGTTTTCAGTGAATACAGCGTAGAAATATTTCCATTTTTAAAGAATGCTCCTAATTATCCTCTTACAGGTTTAACTGTTTATGCTTACTCTTACGATGATTATTTAGTTGGTCAATCTACTACTGATGAGTATGGTCTTGCTAAATTTAATCTTCATATTGGTGAATATCGTTTCTACACCCAATACAGTGGTGGTATTGGTAAGAAAAATATTTCAGTTACTTCTAATATTACTGATAAAATCAAAATCGATTATTCCACTTATAATTTGGAACTTGAAGCATTTCATGAAGGTTCTTTAATTAATAATGCTTTTTTTCAATTGATCACTTATTCTGGAAATGAAATTGCTTCTAACTTTTCCCAAAATTTTAAATTAATCAACTTACCTTCAGGTATCTATTATCTTTATGGCCAATACAATGATCATTCTATTTTTCAGACAATAAATTTAAATACGGATCATTCATTGAAAATTTCCTTTTCCTCTTCTATTAAGATAAATGTTCAATCTCCTCAAGGCCAAAATATTCATGATTTTAATTGTACTATAACAAATTTGGCTTCAAAAGAAAGTGAACAATTCATTCCTTGTAACAATACCATCTATCTTGCAAGAGGTCATTACAATCTAACTGTCAATAATGATGAGTTAGGTTCTGTCTCAAGGGATTTCTTAGCTGAAACAAGTTTTGGAACAATTGTTGTTGATGTTGTTCTCGGTTTTACTCAATCAAATTTTACTTTTATCGACGAATATAATCAGTCTTATAACGATTTTAATGTTGAATATAGATTATTATCAAATTCTACTTATCAATTTGTTGGTAAAACTGACTCTAAAGGTCAGATTCACCTTAATACAGCTGCTAATGATATTTTACAAGTTAAATTATCCAATAATTCTTTTTCTTCTGAATTTTATTACACTTCACTTTTTAATCAAGAAAAAACCATAATAATTGCCAGTGAGAACACTGTAAGAATCAATGTGCTTAACAATGACTTAGAAAATAGTGATTGGTTTAATAACACCAATATAACCATATTGTTGAATAACCAGTTGATCCAATCGTCTCCTAATGAGCAAGGTTTTCTTGAGATAACCATTATTGGTGAACAAATTCTTAACATAACAGTTACATCACATAGTCAATCCAAAAATTTGCTTGTTAGTTCCTATGATCAAAAAAAAGTAGACTTTGATTTGGGTAATATCACTATCGATGTTCAAACAGTGACTTTTTCCAATCATCCGTTATCTGATGTTGAAGTTTCCATCATAGGATCAGGACTCACTAAAATATTATCTACGGATTCTTGTGGTTGTTTGAAAATCGATTTACCAACTTCAGATCAATATTCTGATTTTTTCAAGTTGTATCCGATAAAGTTATATGATGAGAATCAAATTTATCAAACACCCCACTATAATGTTGCTGGTGCTTCTCAGGCTGGTGGAAATACCGAAGATTTCTTCAATTTCTTCTTTGAAATTTCAATATCTTGGGAGGATTGGAAACAGTCATTTTTTGTTCCTAAAACATATTTATCTAATAGTTACGACCTAAAGTTGTTTATTCCTAAATATATTGAGTCCAATATCCTCGTTACTGATTATTTTGGTCAATCTATCAGTCAAGCTATTATTTTTATTCAAAATGATGATTTACCTTATTTTTCTAAAACTTTTCTGACCACTAACCTTAATGGTTTAGCTTCTATTACTACTTATTATCCTGATACTTACAATGTTAGAGTAGTTGTTAATGGATACGATTATTCCACTAAGATTACTTTACTTGATTCTGAAACGACTGAAATTTCTCTGCCAATTCTTATAACAAATTTACAAGGTAGAGTTACGAATTGGAATCTCAGGATTTTTTCTAGTATTCAAGCAAAAGACCAGTTTCTTGATCAATCAACAGCATTCTTACTCCAGATTTCAGTAATTTTAATTACTGTTGTAGCTGTCATTCTTAGTTTTTTGATTAAATCCAGCATAGATTACTTGGTAGCTGAATCCGAAAAAGAGATTTTTATAATGTTCATGCTTGGAGCTACTAGAAAACAAACCATTGCAAATTTATTTATAAAATTTCTGCAGTATTCATTAATAGGCTCAATTCTTGGAATATTATTCGGTAGCCTTGTTATTCAACAATATGCTAATTTAAATTCCATCAATATTATTGGATTAACTATTGAACCAATATTCTCATTAGAAGGCACAATATTTGGTTTATTAATAATCAATGCTGTAATCATGGTTCTCTTACTATATAAATTAGTGAAAATCGATATCAAAAAGAAATCAGTATCAATTTTAAAATAAGATTTAGGATTTAAATTAGACTTTTAATTTGTGTTTCTCTGATTTGACTTTCCATTTTTGAATATTTCTTTTGGAGTAATTGTTTTACTTATTTTTGAGGTAAAATCATCTATATTTTTTGTCTAATAATTAATTTAACTCACTTTTGAGACTAAAACATCAAATTCTTCATCAAAGCTTTGTGGATGATCGATTTTTTTTTCTTCAAGTAGTGTAAGTGTCGAACAATCAATAAAGCTTAGCGGGTTTTGGATTGTGGAGTATCTTAAGAATTTCTCCCATATTCGCTCAATATGCTTCTCTAAGATCATTAATACATTTACAATTGCTTCTTTTCCTAAGAACATTAAAAATACTTGTGTTACCAAATCCATTCTTTTTGTTTGTCTCTAAGTTAGTGATATGGCTTCATCTAAGATATAATCACTAGTATATCTTATTCCATATCCTCTAAACTAATTTCTTAACTCATTTTTTGAAATTATAATAATAAGCTATGTAATACTAAAAATATGCTTATATATCCGATTAATCCTAAAAATAATATGGAATATTCTTTTCTCTTAAAATTCATCTTGTTACTTATTATTAAAATCATTATCAGACCTATTATTTCTGTTCCGATTACAAATGGGCTGAATCCATTTTCTAAGAACGCTTCTGTTCTTCCTATAGGTATTTTCCAGTTTATAAAAGGCCAAAATATCACCAACCACGTCAATGATACCCCTGGTAAATCTAAGAGTAAATGCATAATATTTCCTAGGAAGAACATTTTTATTGATCTTGATCCTTCCGATATCCTATTTCTTAATGAAAAATACCCTAGTATGCTTATGACAGAAATAAAAATTAAACTATGTCCTATCCATCTTCCTGTTGAAAAGATAAAAGCTCCTATTGTTTTATCTACTATATCTGGTAACATTGCTCCTATGAGTAAATAAGGATAAGTTTTTTTCCATTCAATTATATTTTCTATGATGTAATCTAGACCTGTTCCTATTACCAATGCTCCTGCAAGATGTAATAAGAGATACAAGGTGAATAATTATTCTATTTATTAATTCATATCCTGTTGTTTTGACTAATTTTTTACTTTGTTCTTATAATAACGAAAAGATGCTATTATCCCAATTGTTCCTATAATATTTTCTATTCCTAATAGATCAACCGTAACCTGATTGGTTTCAGTAATAAAAAAGGGTATTGTCAATGTATCTAAGTCTCTACTAGTAAAATAAGGTATAAATCCATTGTCTGTTGATCTCTCGTATACTTCGGTTTGTTTTGTGTTATCTTTCACATAATCTACTGTTAACACAATCTTTTCATCATTAACAGCCAATTCTAAATAATTTTCCCTTTCAACTATATCCAATTCAGTATTTTTTTCATTTTCATCTAAATAATAGAGATCTTCTATGCCAATTCCATCAATTATTGATCAGTATGTTGTGTTTTTGAGCAATTCTTCTCCATTTTGAGGAAAAATCAGAAATTCTGAATTTAATGTTTTAGTGTAGTCCACAATTTTCACTACCCAGTCAATCATTTCATTTTCAGCCTCACTCATCCCTTTATTCTTATAATAATAATATGCATCAATAATATCCAGATAAATCCCATCGAATCCTTGTGTAATAATGATGTCTAAATAGCTTAAAATTATGTTTTGCCATGATTCCATCCAGTATTTCACCTTAAAATTCCCTTCCCAATTTGCATTTTCTTCATCCAACCGTTCAGGATTATTAATTTCCCAATCAGAATTCCAATAATACCGATAGTCCTCTGCTTCTCCAATACTTATATAGGATATTAAGATTTTATCTGTGTTCTTCATAGTTGTTAGCTCTTCTCCCGACCAAGCAGATTCATTTGATCCATCACTGGAATAGTCAATGACAAGCAAATCAAATGGTGAATTAGATATTTCTGACTCCTTTACTTGTTGAAGTTGATAACCCCAAGTATTTATTGTAAGGTTAGATGTTTCAGTTGCTTGGACGAATTTTTTTTGATTAGTTCCAATGATTGTAAGCAGTAATATCAAAATTACTGTTATTAGGCTTATTTTTGATTTATTTCTCATGTGTACCATGCTCGAAAAGAGTAAATTGGTTGACAAATTTTAATTTCATATCTATTCCATCCATAATAAAGTCACCTAGAGTTTTTTCAAATATTCATAAAATCTATCTCAAATTTCTTTTAGGTATTGATAAACAGAGTCATTTCCAAAATATCCTTTTTTATGCTCTTTAGCTATTATTTGAATAATAATTGATAGATTCGTAAAAAATAATTAAACTATTTGAGAAATTTTATTCAATTAGCAGTTTAATGGCCTTAAATAACCTAAGTGAAGAATATTTGTCAATTTTAATTGTATAATCCAATTTTTTTATATTTTGAAGTCCTTTTTTGTTGAGTATTTTATATAACTTTTCCGGTAAATTTGAAGGATTGGCAGAGAAAATACTTATAGAATTTGGAAATTCTATCAAATATGGATTATTATAAACCGAAACTATTGCTGGAGTATTGACAATTAAACTTTCAAGAATTATGCTTGAAAATCCAATAGTTATTAAGATATCACCTTTTTTAACTAAAGCAAAATTGTCAGAAGTTTTTGTTATGCTGTAATTTTGAATTTTTAATCTTGAAAGTAAATTTTTGTAATATTCAATTCGAATTTGATCTGTTGGATGCAATTTAAGTGTAAATGTAACCGATAATTGTTGTTGCTCAGAGATAAACCTAGCTATTGACTCTAACGTCTTATAAAAGCCATAAAACTCAGGATGACGAAAGATTTTTAATGTACTGTTTTTATACCAAGCAGTTGCATATATTATATTGATATCTGTGTTATTTTTCTTTTGGTTCCTTTGTTTTACTATTGACTCTACAGTATTTTCCTCGAAAAATGAATCAAATTGAGGATTCCCAATCACATAGATTTTTTTTTCCTGATATTTGAGCCTTACCATATCATCTTTTGTCTTTTTTCCCCAAACGCACTCGATATCCACAATACTTTTCATAATATTTAGTGAATAATCATCGTAATAACCATGAAAATGATGTAAACTTCTAATCTTCAACTGCTTTGCTGTTAAGATTGCAAGTTTATTAATTGCTTGCTCTTGATTATTAACAATAATACCTGTTATTCCTTTTTTTTTATAAAAATGATAATAATTTTTGTAGGTTAAGAAAAATTTTGGTATTCTATTTGTAAATAAAAAATCAAATTTGTAAAGAACAATATCCCAAAGATTAAAATTAGGAATATCAACCAAATGGTCAATAATTGAATTTAGCAAGTTTTTAAATTCATTATCTGATGTTAACAACTGTTTTCTCTTATTCATTATTTTACGCAAATTTGTTTCTTCTTGGAGAGATGTTTTTCCATATAATTCTTTCGAATCGACACTCGATATCCTGTTTGAATATGGTAAGAATCTTCTTAGAGTACCTATATTTGGGCTTGGATAGACTACAACGTTGATATTATTATTTATCAAATATTCATATACGTTTCCTAATTTATTTACATTTATTGCATGGAAAAACACACTTGATGAATGTTTTCTTTGTATTTTTGGCAATAATCGAGTATAATAGATGTTAGAAAATAAATTTTTTAATTTTGTTTGTATATCTTCAATTTCAATTGATTCTGGTTCATTATAATATCTAACTGGAATATTAAAAACTTCAGAAAGTTTTTCTACTATTCTACTCGTGATAGAATCATTTTTTTCTTCTAAGATATCCTCAAATTGTTTTGAAGGTCTAAAACAAATAATTTTTTTTGGTTTTTCATATAAAATACATTTATAGATCGTTAATATTCTTCTAGTAACATTATGAAGAAAGAAATCTATATTCCAAGAAAAGACAAATCCATAATTAATCTGTTTTAAAGTAAATGCTTTTTTGATGTTATTATTTAACTGATAGAAATTTTTTGAGATAAAATCAAGTTTTTCATTAACTTTTTCCAATTCATCATTGGAGAAATAATCATAAATCGTTTTAAAAGGTATATTAAACTGAATCATAGACTGTTGTGCTTCGGGTTCATTTGCAAGAATAATATTTTTACTGAAATCGTCATTCATTGATATTTTATATCGTGAATTTTGTATAATTTGATATTGAATCGGATTTTCGATAATTATTAGAATTTTTTGTTGCATATATGAAAAAATCCATTGATTAAATACAGGGATTGTATATTAAAGTTTTCTCACCGTTTTTTTTACAAATGAAGGCATTTTTTTTCCTAATGAGCTAGTTAATTTATTTTTTATCAGCTTTTTGTATAAGCTTTTCGTTTTTAAGAGATTAGCGGTATATGATACATTTACTTGCCTTTGAAATTGATCCTCAATTTTTGTATTATTTGCATTCCTCTTTTGATCATAAAAAGGAAATATAGTTTGAACATATTCTATTTTAGTTTTATTCATATCAGAATAGAATTTTGGTTTGGGAATATTTCCATTCATAAACTGTAAGATATCAATTCTTATACATCTATATACAATAAAATCAGCAGGAATGTTTCCATCAACTATCCACTCTATATCAATTGGTACAAGTTCTTCAGTTGATTTCTTAATATAATTTCTTATTATCAAATCAATTGATGAACCCTTAAATAAAGGATAGCCTTGTGAATCTTTATCTCCAGTATCAAATTCTTTAGATAACGCATCATACCATTTTTTTAACACATTTTTTGCATTTTGATGGAAATCTGATGAGTAAAGTGCTTCATATAACTCATAAATTAAACTGTCGCCTTTAATCCATTTTGAATCAGAAATCTGGTGCTTAAGAGTGAATTCACCTTCATCAAATAATAACTTAATGCTTCGCGCTTCATTTTTTTTATCAAAAATTCTCTGTTTTGACACAATATTCTCTGTTCCTTCTACAAGTTTCGTAATACACTGTAAATCATGTTGACGATTTAAAGAATAATGTTTAAGAATCCATTCAGCAGGAGGATTTTTAAAAGATTCAGTACTAGCAATAATCAAAAATGAATTCGAAAATTGCCGTAAAATCTTGTCCTTTGATAAGGTTCGTAATGCTAAACTCTCATTAAAATTATACTCTCTTTCTTTATTATAGACTATAAACGGTGTTGAAATCCAATTATGCAGATGATAATAGTCCTCATCCCCTTTTTCACTAATAATTGTTGATGCAAATTTATAATCCGGAAAACAATAGTAAAAATTATATTCTTTAAAGTCTATTTCTTTTAATATACCTTTTATTTCATTTTGAGAAAATGTTTTTGGAGTTTTATGTCTCGGATAATCAACTATTCCCTCATAAAACATACCTGTATGGTCCTCAGGGCAACCCGACCAATATTTCAATCCAATTTTATTTTCTATTGCTATAATAAGCTTTCCGTTTGGTTTTAATCCAGATTTAGCAATTAGAAGGAAAAAAGATGCTGAGTCAGATTTATCAGAAAAAAACACTGAAGCATATTCTAAAACTCCAATAATAGTCACATAATCATATTCAGGTTTTAACTCAACAGTTTGTACATCGCTACAATAAATATTAACATTATCAAGATCCCGACATCTTTCTTTAGCAATATTTGCTCTTTCATAACTTCCTTCAATACAGTCAACTGATTTAAAATTCTCACCTAAGTATCTTGTTACTGCTCCACATCCAGAGCCAAGTTCTAGTATTTTCGAATCTTTAGGCAGATCTAAAGCCTTTAAAATGTTTGAACGACCATTTCCAAGATGATAAAAACTAGGCCAATCTTTAATATAGCTCATTAATTCTCTTGAACCCTCTTCTACGCTAGCTGAGTTTTTTATTGACTCAAGTAAATAGAGCTCTATTTTTTCTCCATCTGAGTAATCGAATATTTCTCCATCCTCTAAAGGATTAATATAAACACCGGTATCTTTATTTTTAATAAAATTAGATAATAGAGTTGTTGTTTTCTTTTCATTCATATTTCAATTCAATCCAAGAAAATGGTATAATAAAATTTATTTATAAACAAATACAAAAATAAATTGATAACATTTTTTCTACTTGTAATTTTCTATTTCTGAAAATATTAAGTTATATCAATATTTCTCTCCAAATCAACATTATTTTATCAATTGATTCATCTTAAACAAGATTTTCAAAAACTAATTCAGTATAAAAGAATGAATCTTTTATTGGACACGAGGAGGTGAAATCCGTCGTTACTATTGTTATCATTGTAAAAAAGCTTTTAATCCAGCTAAAATCCCTTACGTTTATGAGCGGATGAGTAAAGTTATTTTTGAATTAGGTAAAGCCGTGATTAAGAACAATACATCAATTTCTAAGCTAGCAAAGGATTTTCGTATTCCTAAATCGAGTTTACAAACTGCAATTGCAGAGATTGAATTTATACTCGAAGAAAATTTTGAATTTATTAAAGCTCTAGATGAAGCTTTGCTTGATAAAAAGCATACAATAAAGGGTGATCTACGTATTATCTACTATGATGAAGGCTTTCACAAATTATTAGGCCAGTAGTACTACTTGATTTTTGCAGTAAATGAGTACGGTGGACCCATTCAAGTAGATATTCAATCTACACGTGATATGAGAGTTATTCGTGATTGCCTGGAACAAACAATTAGCAAAATGGGTGGTGTAGATATGATCGTCTCTGATGGTTCACCTACAGTCTTAAGAGCAGTTAGAAGTTTACGAAAATCGATTATACTAGTCCAACAAAT
>MDVS01000136.1 GCA_001940645.1 Candidatus Heimdallarchaeota archaeon LC_3 | reverse complement strand
TTTTCTTTGACTAGTATTATTTAATACCTCATTTTTAGCTTTTTGAGATATTCCTTTTCCAAAATCTATTATTTTTATTTGCCAATATTTTTCTAATTCAACACTTTGAAGCCTTATCTTTTTTCCTTCTTTAGCATGATTTACAACATTATTAAATAGATTTACAAATAAATTTCCCAATATCTTGTTCCCGTTAACAAAAATCTTCGAAAATAACTGATTTTCAACCATAATATTTTCATTTTGCAATTCGCTGGATTCAATAGCAACTTGTATGATCTCATATAAATTTATCTGTTTTAGCTTTAAATTATCAAAATTTATGTTTTTTAAAAAGTCAATGACATTGTTTAATATTAAATGTGATTTGATAATATTTTTATTAATCATTTCACTTAGATGTTTATCTCCATCAACTTTTAATCTTTCGGTGAGTATTTGGGTAAATCCTTGAGCAGTAATGAGAGTATTATTAAGATCATGCTTAAGAATATCAAAAAATAATTCTTTAATGCTGAAGGAGTTATATTTATCGATTACATCATTTTTAAAACGATTTTCATTTACATTGTCAAAATTGTCCATTTTCCCCATCCGAAATCATTAAAACATATAAATTTGCAATAATTCGAAAATCATTAATTGTTTTTCAAATTATCCTTTAAATTAATATAAATGTTGTAACTAGCAACAATTTCTTCATCAAAATCAATATTACTCTCGCCACTCTCAGATCCAGTAGATATATGGTTTATTACATGAAGGAAGAACGGATGTTCATAATCGAAATAGTTAATTTTTATTTTTGGCTTTATTAAGGTCCGTTTATATTTTATCACAAACAAATGCCCCATAGGTTACAATATTTTGATCCATTATTATTTTTTGGTTAAAATTGGCTTTTACATGCTCATGCCACATTTTTGGTATAATCTTTAACTTAGATAGTAAATAGGATATTGGTAATGCTTGTTTAGCACGTTTGTGAATTAACCAACAACTTCTATCTAATTCTTTCTTTTTCTCATAAAACTTGATATTACTAAATCCTAATTCAGTTAAAAATTCGATGAATTTTTCTTTTGTCTCTGATCTTGGTAATAAATAACCTCTTAACGTTTCTTTATAGATTTTACTTTCTTTTTTTGTTAAAAAGGAATTAATTGAAAATCAGGAATTAATTGAAAATCCAGATCTTAAAATAGAAACTGACAAAAAAACTATGATTAAGATATTTAAATGCGAATTAACTCCCAGAAATGCAGTTACGAATAGAAATATCATAGCAGATAATGGTGATTTGTTAATGAAGTTTGAGAAAATATTTAGCAAATTTTTTAATATATTTAGAAATTGAGACTTCTTCTAAATTGTAAGATGATAAAAACAAGTTATTTTTGATTTTGCTGTTATTAGGTATAATCACCTTTTTTCTAATGTATAAAAGAGCTGACAACCTTTTAGATGATTTTTAAACTCAAAATGGTCAAAATTTCTAATAGAATGTCATATAAAATTTTGGTGATTTAATTTGAATAGTGTAATAGATATTATTTTAAAGAAAAACCTCCATAATCCTTAAAGTAAAACTAATAAATCCTTCTAACATTGCTAAGTAAGTTAAAATTGTTTTAGATGAATCAGAATTTATAACAAATCACCGAGAATTCTTTTTTCAAGTATTCAAATAAAATAAATCTATCTTGTTGGTCTTGAGAGATTAATAACAAATGTTCTTCAGTTATTGGAAAAATAAAAGCTATTTTGAGTTCTTCAGGCTTTTTCAAATCAGAATAAATATGTATGTCAATGCATACGCACCCTTTTCTGAAATATCTTTGAAATTACAAATTATTGCCCATCTATCATTTAAAATATCAATAAGAATTTGATTTGATAGTAATTTCGCTTTTAATATTTTATTCCATGTATTATTAATCCAAACAGAGATGTGTGCACTCTTGTCTTTATCTAATCAAAGAAGAAAGAGATTATCCAACCCTTTTGAAAACTAAAATATATTCATGCTGAAATTCGGGAAAAAGATTGTTTGGATATCAAAATAAAAATCTAGGTGCTTTGGTCTGTATCAGTATGAATTAGATAATCAATCTCAAAATATCCGAAGATAATATGAATGCTTTGACTTCCCTTAATAAATTGTAATCCATTATTCCTATTTTCAGTATGTCTAAAAGTTCCAAAGAAAAGAAAGAGATCTTCCGAATTGACATTTTCTTTATGCAAATGTGATTGAGCATGCTTTAATTGACCAAATAATGGTCTCCAACCTACTGGTCTTTCAATAACGGATTTTCTTAAATCTGGGTCAAGATGACATCTTAGGAGGAACCTTTATAACATACCACCTAACATATGGTTAGAGAAAAATTTAACTTTTTATTAATCCATTATTTCGCTATTATTTGTCAAACAGCTAGAATTTATTCTTTTGAATTTAAAATAGCTGCAATATACTGAAATATATAGAATATAAGGAAAAAACTTACAAAAGTCTATTAATTTATAATCTTCAAAAATAATTGAAAAGCAATAAATAATTTCATAATAATAATCAAAGGGGAAAGTATGGATAAATTAATTTCTCAAGAATTATTGAATCTTATTGTTAATTTTAATAATTTGAAATATTTAAACAAAATTCTCAAACAAATTGACATTAAAGATATTTCAAGTAAAGAATTTCAAATTTTGTATCTCATTTCAAATTATGAACCGTGTAATTTAACAAAAATAAGTGAAATTGTGCAATATCCAAATTCTACTGTTTGTAGAATTATAGATAAACTTAATGAAGCAAAATTAATAAAAAAACATGATTCAAAGAATAATAGTGATCGGAGGAAAAAAAAATTGAGTCCTACTGAGAAAGGAGAAAAAATTATAAATATTTTCATAAAACAGCATATAAAAATATCAACATTTATCGTCGGTGATATCCCAAATCAAAATTTAGCATTAGTTTTAGAAAAACTAAAAAAATTTTTTAGTCATTTTTAGCTAAAAGATTTTGTCTTAAATAGTTTAATTTTAAACAATCCATTTTGGAAAATTACAAAATGGAATTATTCAATTTATCAAAGATTATTTTTAAATATAATATTATTACTCTATTTGATAGTTTTCAGATCTCAAAACAAAATAATTACTCTAATCTTGATAAAACTATCATGAGGTCTTAAATTGAAGAAAAAATTAAGTGTTTTAATTCTATTGGGTGCTATTTTACCTTTTTTATTTATATCTGTACCCAGTTCCGGAGCAACTGTATATCTTAGTACAAAAATAACTTGGATTGAGCTGGCTGATGATGGAGATGGAGGTACAGGTGGAGATAAGGGTGAATTAGACCTGAAATATCCTGATGGTGACTATGTAAATTTATACGATTATATTTCACCAGTAATTGATAGTTATGTAAGCACAAGTGAAAATCCGTATCACGTTATGTATTATACAATTGGGTCATGGTACACATTTCAAATTTGGGATCAGGATGGTTGGCCCAATCCTGATGACAAAATCTTTGAATTTAAACTAAAAATACATACATCATATGACGATACTTTTTCTGTCAATATGGACGATTCTCATGAGATGTATCCTACAATTTATACAATTTTAGTAGGAGAAACAAGTATTATATCATTCCAAATCACCTTCCGATCTGCTTATGCACATCCTCCACCTTTGGGTACATTTGATAACGGTATTGTGTTTTCAGTAAATATTATTCCCTGATTTTTTCATATTTTCTCAGACAATGAAGCGATTTTTCCTTTCCTTTTTTTATTGGTACAAGCTTTTTATTATACAAAAAAAATTGATGTATTGTCTCAAGAAATTTTCTCTTTACTATTAACCATCAATCGTAAATCACAAAGTAAGGAATAATGTTATTTGTTTTTAATAATGAAAATTTTTTCTTTTAAACTGTTTAAAAGATATTTTTTCTTAGCATTGCTTTTTCAGATCCTTTTAGGCATGATTCTTATTTCTGGGATGGTAGTTGGTGGTGAATTTTCAAGATCAACAAGTTATAATACTTTTTTTATTGGAGATCTTCGGAACATTGAAAGACAAACATTAGGTTCACCTTATACGAAACTGTCTATTAGATGGGATTATGAGCTTAATGACACTAATATTGTGCTTATTCCTGATAATATTATGCAAAATATTCTTGATATACCTTTAATAGGTTATCATGAACTAACTATTGACCTTTATACAAATAATCAATCAAATTTACCTTTTTCTATTCTTTCACCTGATCTATATCGTCGAGAAAGAGGATATAATCCTGAAAATGCTATTATTGCAGAATCTACTAAGAATTATTTAGATATGATCAACAGTTCTTTAATCGACCCAAATGAATTTCCTTTTCTTAGTAAGTCAGTTGTTCCTGTGGTTTCATCAGAAATTAACCAGGAAACTCCAATTTTTTTAAGCACTGATTATGTTAATTTGTCAAAAATTTTTTCTTTTAATCATAGTACAACACTCAACATTTGGTATTCTTCCCCCGATCGTGAATTCATGTCAATTACCGAATTGAATCTTTATATAAATCAACTTAATGAAGATATTGAAAGTAAAATAAAATTATTCTTATTTCCTGTTCAAACTAGTATTAAAAATTCTGAATTCATAAGTCTAGATCAGATATTTTTTGACTTAATAGTCGATTGGTACTCTTTAAAAATCATCGATAAATTTTTTCAATATCTATGGTTTTATTTTGTCTTAATTTTTATATGTACACTCATTATATTGCTAATATTTTTAAAAAACCAATCAAGTCATTTGGCTTTGTTATTAATTCGTGGAATGACTCTTCAAGATATTAAAATAAGAATTTTAGTTAATATTATTTTTGGATTATCACTCGGTAATCTTATTGCGTTTATTATACTAATTTTTCTTCCAGATGAATTAACGTTTTTTTCTATTTCAACTCTTGTCTTCTCATTACTTTTAACACAAGTTATTTTTTCTTTAGCTTTAATTTTTAGCTTTATTATGTTAATGCAAATTTTTTCTTCATTTTATGTCAATCCTGAAGAAGAACCCGTTATTCATAGTGATGAAAACATCTTTCAGATAGCTAAGATCAAATATAAGACTATTTTCACAAATATTTCTAATTACAGGATCAGTTTCCCGAAATATTTTTATTTATTATTAGGAACAACCTTTCTATTATTAATCTTAATCCATTTAGCTGAATTCTTGTTTTTTATACCCTTAAATTCTTTTTTTACAGTAAAAAATCTCCTTTTTATACTCTTAGGACTTCAATTTTTGGTTATTGGGATTTTTTTCATTGAAAACTTATTATTATTATTTTTAAATCTGAAAAAAGACTTCCTATGGATTTCTTCTTTATCTCATATTTTGAGGAAGCTTCAATCGAATCGTCAATTAATCTTAGTGGCTTTATTAATCCTCACATTGATGTTTCAAGCAGGAACAGCTTTTAATAGTTTTAAACGTGATGAATTATTTAGTAACTTACAAAAAAGTGGAGATATTATTTTCACACCTTTATCAGAAGAAAATAATACTCAAATATATCAGAATTTATCAATAATGGAGCACGTTCAAGATTACTATGGTATTTATCAGTTTGAAAGCATCATCAATGAAAATTCGTCCTTTATTAACACAGGGTTAACCATTATTACAAATGAAACATCCTTTTATTCGATGCGGCCATATGTAGAAGGAGTGTTGGATCAGAAACATAATTGGGAAAAATTTTTACTTCAATCTGAAGGCATATTACTATATAAGGATCTTTCGGAAAAATTTGGGTTGAAAGTAGGAGATGCCATTACAATTTCGATTCCAATTCTTTCTCTATCACTTTCTGCTCCGATTCTTTCCATTTATCATGCTGGAATTAGACCTTTGTATACGGGAATAATTATTACTGAAAGTTTGTTAGAAAAACAATTATTATTAAAAGGATTGGACCCACTATCTTTTGAAAAAGCCCTAAATAATAATACTTGGTCGGAATATCCATATTTTAATCTTAATATTCGACATTTCTATCTTTCTATTGATAATGATAATAATATTTTTAGTGTGGTCAACAAATTCCATCAATTATACAGATTAGGCTACGATAAAACTGAATATAAAGTTCTAGGAGAAATAGATGTTATAACTGAAAAGCAATGGCTTCCGTTTGAGTACAAAACCTATGAAGAATTTTTTCTGATTGAAATGTTTCCTTTACTAATTGGAGTTATATTCACATTGTTTTTACTATTTCTTGTTATTATTATTACCTTAATAGCAATTATAAGAGATAATAAAACTTATTTAAGGCTTTTAACACTGAGAGGAATTTCATATTACTCCATTAGAAATTATTTAGTAGGAATTCAATTTATTAAGTTCTTTTTGGTTTCATTAAGTTCAACAATTTTAAGTTATGGAATAATATCAGTTATGCAATCAGCAAGATATTTGTCAGGCAATCCACGTATGGAAATTTCTCGTGGAACAATCCCTCAGTTCTATATATTTAGTTTCAATGATTGGGGAGTTATTCTGGTAATTCTAGGATTAATTGCATTATTGACCTCCTTTATTCAGTATCTTGTTATAAGAAAAAATAGATTTGAACCATTATTGGATTCTGCTATGTAAGGTGTTTTTGAAGTGGATAGTTTTATAGAAATAAATAATCTTGTTAAAATATATGGAAAAGGTAAATCTGAGGCAGCTTTAGAAGGAATCACCGTTAATTTTCAAAAAGGAGTTTTGAATGTTATTGTTGGTCCCAGCGGTTCAGGCAAAACAACTTTATTAAATTGTATAGGTGGACTTTTACGTCCAAGCTCAGGAAAAATAAATATTAATAATTGGTTAATTTCTTTAGCACCAATTAAAGAATTAATTGATTTTCGACGTAAAAGGGTTGGATTTATTTTTCAAGATCATAATCTTATTCCAGGATTAACTGTTGAAGAGAATATTGCTTTACCATCTTTTTTTTCTAAATCTAATTCAAGATCTATCAAAGAAAAAATTAATCAATTATTAACTCAATTAGAGATTAGTGCGTTAAAAAATGTAGATATTTCTAACTTATCTGGAGGAGAAAAACAACGTGTTGGTATTGCTGCTGCGTTGATTAATAATCCTGAATTATTAATAGCTGATGAACCCACTGGACAATTAGATCCTAAAAATACTAAAATTTTAACAGAAATTCTTCATTTACAGGCGAAAAATGGAAAATGTGTTCTAGTTGCCACTCATGATCCAAGAGTAGCTAAAGAAGCGGATACAATATTTCGATTAACACGAACAGAAATTCTTCAAGTTACTTTAGATAAAGCTTTTACAATTGAATAAGATATTGTAATCAGAGATTCTTACAATGTTTATTATTAAATATAAATCTTTTTATAAAATTTTTCGAATTTTCTTTTTGTTAGGATTTTTTATTCAGATTTCACTCTTACTTTTTGTAATCAATACAGAAACTACGGTACTACAACAGACTTCTAAAAATTTAACTTATGAAATATTTGATAAAACACAAAGAAATTATTTCCTTTCTTCTCCCCATGGGGAATTAACCTGGGAGTATCAGCCTGGACTGACTAATTCACAAGACCTTCAATCTTCTTATGGTAATTTCTTAACAAATATAATTTTTTCTTATAATAATACAAAATATTCAATTCTGACAATAACAGTTGTAGTAGAGTACAATAACTCTCCAATGACAATTAATATATTGTCCAATTTTGATGATATATTCACTTCGTCATACAATGACCAAATAATTCTTAGTAAGGCAACATTTGATTCATTAAAGGTCTTTTCCTTCAACCAATCAGATTTCTCGATTTTAAATCAAAATATGACAGTGCAAGCAAATTTTGATCTATTACCTAGTAATCTATATATATCTCTTACCAATATCAATTTATCACAGCTAACTACTTATAATCATGTAGTTACGGTTAATTATTGGCTTGAAAAACCTAATTACTCATATTCTATTTCTCAACTATATTATTACTTTAATAATACCTTTGAAGGACTAAAAAATGAAATCACTGCATATGAATTCGCTCAACAAATACATTCAGTCAATTTTAATGATCATTATAAGAATTCGTTTGATAAAATTGAAAAAGAACACGAATCATTGATAAATACTCTACAATCATACCAATTTTTACTCATCCTAATCATTGTATTTAGTGGATTATTACTTTCTCATATAATTATTTTTAATAACACCAAAACCTTTATTCTTTTATTTATTAAAGGTTTATCCTATCAACAATTCAAAAGTCTAATTCTTTTATCAGAAATGTCTGGATTGATCTGTGGAATTCCAGTTTTATTAATATTAACACCTGTAATATTAGTAAATCCGCTTTCACTTGATTCAGTAATAGAAAATACCCTAATAATTTCAATAGGAGTATTAATTTGTTTTATTTTAGGACATGTTCTTCTTTTTCTTATCCTTGATAGACAATTTCTTCCACCAGATGCAGAACCATTGGATCAGAATGAAGATAATTTTCTTAACAAAGACGAAATAACCTTAAAACCACAAATTTCTGAGAAAAAATCAGGTATACTTCAAAATTCTATTCTATTCCTAATTTTTATCACATTGATAATATTTTTAATTAATTCGTTTAAATCCGACCTATATTTGCCAATTATAATTGAACAATTGTTAGAACCTATATATTTCTTCATTCTAATAACTATTATTCTCCTACTTTTGATAAATATTACCGATATATCTGATAGATTTATTTTTATCTTTCTTAAACATGTTTTACCTCAAAAATTCCTTTCTATCTTTCCAAGACTCATCGATCTTAAATTCAAAAATCTAAACACATTTATAATTATTGTCCTATTCTCAATTAGTCTATTGCAAGTAAGTATATTTTCTAATAATGCTGATAAAGTACAATTAATAGAAGCTCTGAAAGAAAATGGAGATATAATTTTTAATCCTCCTCAAAATTATACAAATAATCAAGTATATGAAAAATTAATAAAAAATGATCAAATAGAATCCTTTTATTCAATATTTTATATTCCAATAGGATTTTCTAGTTTAAATATCACGCAAATAGAAGACCAAGCATCGTTGTTGGTAATAAACAATAAAACTAATTTTTATTCGATGCGCAGCTATGTTGATGGAGTATTACAAAGTAAAGATCAATGGAACAAGTTTATTTTAGAAAATGACGGAATTCTAATTCACTCCTCAATTGCTAAAAGACACCAACTTGAATTAGGATCTAAACTATTTGTTAAATTAATCCTTAACGAATTAGAAATGTTTATTAACTTTAATATTGTTGGAATTTATAATGGTGGAATTGAACCAATTGTTACACCATTTGTTACAACAATGGAATATATAAACAAAATTATATCCAATTTTGAGTCTATTATACATAATATTAACTACTGGGAAGAAAATTTGATCTTTCCAACAGATAATAGTAATTATATTCGATCTTTCTATCTAAAAACAAGACCAACTATATCTTTTTCAAGCATACAGATTGCTTTAATCCATTCTTTTGATATGTACGAGAAATTAGGTGGAAATATTAATATCATAAGAGGTCTAATTATTGATAAAAATGAATCTAATACACATAAAACATTACCATTAGAATCAAATGAATTATCAAATTTTTTCATTTTAGGATATTTTCTAACAATAATTGCAACACTTTTCTATTTTTCTTTTTTAATTCATGTTTCAACTACAAAAAAGAAACAGTTATTTAATTTATTGTGTATCAGAGGGTATACAGAAGGTTCGATAAAAAATCTTTGGTTATTAACAAATCTTCTCAGATTTACTTTAGTTTTAATTAGTTCAGTAATACTTTGGTTTTGTATGTTAAATTTATATTATTACAAACTTGAGAACTTAGATTTTCCCACTCCAGCATTAGCGACTATCCCAAATATGCCTTTATTCTCATTTAATTTGATATTATTAATGTTTACAAGTGTCTTAATGTTTTTATCTATAATAATTGGGGTATTTCTGATAATGAGGAGAAAAATGAAACTAGAACCACTAAATATTTTTTAAAATAAATGATAAATTCTTTTTTATTTTCTTTTTTTATTTCACTTCAATTATTGAAGAAACTTCATCCATATATTGAATATAAAACCGAGTTTTATCAATAATAGAAGCATATTTATTTACAAAGCTCATTGCTTTATCAAAATCAAAATCTGCCATAAATTTCTCAACTAAATGATTATTAATGAACAAAATAATATTTTTTTAATAATTGAAAAAATAACATTTCTATTACTCTTTTTGATTACAATCATTATCCTATTTGATTTTAACAACGCTGAGGGAATATGAGTTTCAAATTTAAAATTATCATTGTTTGAATATGCATCAGAAGTTTGAAATACTAATTTCAAGTTATTTTTAAAATTTTCAGGTAAAATTAATTCAATATTAAGTCCATTGTCAACAAAATTCAAATTTACTTTTTGATTTTTGTTTTGAGGTTGATTGTGATTAATAACTTCATATTCTACTATTTCTGATATATCTGATGTAGGGGTGATTTTCTCACTAATATCTAAGATTTTTTCTTTATTTTCTTCAACTTGTGGAATAAAATATTTTGTATTTGATAAACTGTAATAAATTTTATCCTTACTACACAATTCAGATTCACATAGAAACGTTAATACTGAACCACCATAAATTTTATAAGCGTTTTCATGAACCCATTTTTTTTTAAAATTTAAAGCAAGCTCTCTACCAATTTCCGATCTTGTGAATTTTTCTTTTTCTTTCATAACAGATAAAACATGCTTAAAGATATCTATTGTTGTTTCGGTAATTCTTGAAAGCACTGATAATAACGATTATGTCGGTTAAGTTAATTCGAAACTGAAAACCTAACTATCTTTATAATTTTTTTATTTTTTAGGGATTACAAAATGATGGACAATCAAAACATCGATCCAAGACATTGTGTAAAAACCAATAAATACGCTAAATATTCTTGGATGAAGATTTCTATTTTAATTTTTTTATTTACGTTTTTAAGCATTAGTTATTCAGCTGTAAATCCGTACTATTATACTTTTATGGTTTTAAAACATTTAATATTTATTGCTAGCATCTATTTTATACTAACTTCATTATGTGGTGACCGTTCATATTATGAAATATGGAATAATAAAAATACAAGGGTAATACTCTTCAATAAATGTATCAAAACTGTTTTTCTCCAGACAATTAAAGTTCTGATGTTTATGGGTATTTTTTTTATATTTATTCGTTATATATTAAATATTACTATAGAGAACCTAAGTAATATAATACCTAGTACTCCAGATCTCCTTTTGATGATTGTTTCAATTAGTCTTTCTTTCATTGCTACCTTTACAGTACCCTATTGGTTTGGTGCTCGTTTTTTGCAAATTGTTGGTTATGTTGAAAAAAATCACTTTCTCAAGTCAAATCTAAGAAAGGCTATTTCTGGTTTTACTATTGTAGCTATATTTTACTTTATTTTAAGTGGTCTTGGGGATCTGATTTATGTAAACATAATATTTGGGAAAGATCTAGGGGGTTTAAGCTATCTAGAATCAATTCCTACACATTTACTCTTTTTTCAAGTTTTTCTCCTAATCCTAATAGTAATCAGCACACATTATGATGGTAGACGGCAAGTTAAGAAAAGGAATGATTTTGTATTCGTTTTAGATCGTTTTAGATGAAACACTCTCATATTGGCTACTCATAATAATAAACAATTGAAAGAGATGGATAAGGTATTCCAAATCAAAAAAAAGAAGATAATCGCTTATTAATAGGTTGAATAGAATGTTTACGTATCAATTTTCATTAGATAGCACTAAGCATAACTAAAATACAATATACCAAAACTGCCATAAAAAAATAACTGTATGGACTCAAAAGAAAAACCCAAAAGCATATCAGCTGATACAGGAAAAACAAGAAGAATCCTCTTAAATACTTCTAAAACTCTTTTTAGTATATTAATGAGTAGAAAGAAATGAAAGAGATACAAGAATTAGAAAAATTAATAAAAAATGGATATATTCAGAGTCCTAAAAACCCTAAATACCCTATTTATGATTTTATTGATGATTATCGCCATCAATTAGAAGATTTAATGCATTTTCTTAATGATCAAGCATTTTTCAATAAAAAGGATCTTGTATTAGAAATTGGTACAGGTTCTGGATCTTTCATGTCACTAATTTCTCCTTTAGTCCAGTGGATCATCACTTGTGAAATAGATGAAGAGCATGTTATGGAAGCAGTTCAAACAATAAATTATTTTAAATTAAAAAATGTAAAACTATTTTGGGGATCAGTTGAAGAACTAAATTATAACGGTTTTAAAGTAAACTTCCCAAATGAGACATTTGATAAAGTAGTAGCTCATAGTAGTTTTCAAAGGCCAATAGAAATTGAGAAATTCATTATTATGGCTAAAAAAGTGAGAAAAAGTTGTGGTAAGATTTTATTGTCCTTCAATCCTTATCACTTTAAGACGGATGAGGAAAAATTGTCAAGACATGAAAATCTTTCACGAAAAATTTACTTGAGAAGGAAAGGTAAACCAAAAATATATTTTGAAGATATATTGAAAGGTCTGATCATCCAAGCTGGACATGTTAATTATAAAAAGTTTCCTTTGCCTGAACAAGCTTATATAGAACTTGCAAAATACTTTAAAGGTAACGAAATTAATTTAATTAAAGATAAAGGACATATTTATCCGATAAGGACTGTTTTACTTAGGTAATTCCTTATAAATAACTAGATCGACTTATTAAGTCATTTATAATATTTACTCACTAATTTATATATTCAAGTCTTTACTTAAGGATTGATGAAATGTTTTTCAATAAAACCCCATTTCTTTGCTTCTCTCTACGGTTCTATGGTTGCGACTGGTGAAATATCCCATGGAAAAGTCTTATCTGAACGAGATATGTTTTCATCGGAAAAATTTTACAAAAAATTATCACAAATGTATAATCCTTGGAAAAATAATTCTGATTATTCAATATCTGGACCCATTAAAAACTCAATTTCCAATGCAATTGGATTATTTATTCCTTGGATGAATACTCTAGCTGGAAAACTTTCTCCAGAAAATAGAAATATAAATGATGTTAAATCTCTTTTTAAAGACCTTCTGCATCATTTAAAACAAAAAGAATTTGCTTACTCTTATTTATCTAATGGATGGGATGGAATTATACTTGATTTTCAATTACGCTTAGGATCAAATCCTTTAACTATTACAGAGGATTTGTTGGCTCCAGTGATTGACTTTATGGCAGATTATCAAGAGAATTTCTATAATGAATTCTGGACTACAAACGAATTTAATTATTATAATATATTAATAAAATCTATATTGGATTCAAACTATAAAATAAATCTAAATAAAGGTATCGAGTTACTTAATAAATGGATCTTAGGATCTAGCCCTAAAACTCCAGTTCTAATATGTTTAAACAGATTTTTAGGATCTATCGATCCTGAAATTAACTATAATGCAGGATATGGACTCCATGGATCTCCTGCTATTCACGTTGCCCCGAAACTTATAGAAAGTCTAAATTCTCTGTTGCATGAAGTTTTTCATTCACTTATTTATGAATCTAATCCGTTTCAAAGACGAAAAGAAGTTATAAGAATGGGAGATCAAATAGGTTCTTATTTCAAAGATGAAGAATCACCCATACCATTTTGGACATGGGAAGAATTATATACACATGAAATAGAAGAAATCTTTGCTGATTTTGTTGCTGGTGTGGCTTATAAAGAAATTTTTCCTAAAAAAGAATTTCGAAGCTCATATGCAGATTCTGATGAATTTTTAAAACCAATTTATGAAAGATTAATTGAAAATACACAACTTCTTAAAGAGAAAGGACTAGATAAATTAATTGAATCTTCTTTTAAGAATTGGAAATATAAAAAATAAAAAACATCCAATTGATTTAATAAAATCTCATCGGGAATGAAAGTACAATATTTGGTGACTGATCATACAAATACCAAAGCACATGAAAGAGTAAAACCACTACAAAAAATAAATCATAATGGTTACCAAGATGAGATAGATGTCGAATGGTATGCAAAAAAGAAACTGCTAAAAATAATAGAACCTGCTAAAAATAATATGACAATTAAATATAGGTCTTTTTTGAATAATTTCAATGTGGATGAATTGATGAGATATGATAGTATTTTAATTTTTGTGGAATCGAGTCTCATTTTTCAGGAAATTCCGTAAATTTTCTAAACGGAATAAATCTTCTTTCACTTTTTGAACGTTCATTTCATAATTTTTTAATTCGTAGGCATGTAATTCATCTGGATTTTTGAAATTCTGTTAATTTTAATGAACTCATATCTCCCATTACGAAGATTTTAAAAGACTTTTAAGTGATTAAATCCGTCTACTTTAATTATTATAGAGGTGTTGAGAATGGTTTATGATATTGTTTCTCCCAAAAGTGATGGATTAGACACTAATAAGAATATAATGGTATTTGAGCCATTATTTTTATACAGTTCAACTCGAAACTTTTTCTTTTTATTAATTCTGACGGTTTTCTCTCTCTCCTTATTTAAAATGGTTAGTAGTGAAAATTTTGAAGTTGGATTCATATTTGTTGTATTCTTAGGATACGGGTTTGTATATTTTCTAATTAACAGTATCAAAATTTCTTTTAGAATAAATTTTATTAGAATTTTCTATCACTTCATTCTTTCCATTTTCTTTTTAATTCTTGTTATAATTTTTGGAATAATTCCTTTTTTCTTGGAAGATTCTGCTTTCATTTATTTTAGTTTTTTCCTTAGCGTAATTATTTTTATTCCTTATTTTTGGAAAGGAGAAAAAATATTTTATACAGGTCCAAATGTTAATCGAATTAATGAGATTCCAAAAACAACAATTAAAGAAACACCGGTTCACCTAGATCAACTATTTAAACAGGTATTTGATCCAAGGGACATCAAATATCTATTTTTAATATTCTACTTAGTATTACTATTACTCATATTTCCTATTTGGTCATTAATACTTCCTAGCCAAGGGCAGGGTATATATAACGTTGGAGATTTTGTAGATTCTTTACAATTTATATTCAATAGTTTTGCTGTAGTCATTTTCTTATTTGGTTTGTTTTTTGCTCTTTTAAAGACGTATTATGAAGATGTTAATTATCGATCCGTTCTTACTGAATTGTTTATTCTAAGATCAGTTTTATATTCAGCATTGTCCTTAATAATTATTGTTTTTTTGCTTTCCCTTGGTAATTTTGTTGGTAGTTATTCACATTACAATTATATCAGACCTAATCAAGGAGCAAGTTTTCTTACTATAGCTCTTTTGCTGCCTTTACTAATTCTTTTTTATAAATTCGGTGATAGTAGATCTATTAAACATAAGAAAGAGACGTTTAATGCTCTTATCGATCAACCTTTACCAAGAAATTTAACAAAATATTATCTCTTAACACAACTTTCTGAAATCAAAAATGTTCTTAATTCCTCTAATCCTCTCGATTTTGACATATCTTTTAAAAATATTATTGAAAGTAACCTAATCCTTCTTCGAAGATCGTTTAATGCTAACGGTATAACTGTCAAATCTCTAGAGGGTCTTAAAAAATATGTTCTCCATATTGCCTATCCTTTAAGAGAATCCTTACGAGAAGCTATTGGGCGAAATTTCTCTGAACTTTATTTAAATGATATTCCATCAGAAGAACGTATAATTAACTATGATGAGATCTGGAACAAAGTAAATAAAACATTTTTGCAGTGGGAATCTTCTGAGAAATGATTTGTTGTAGGAGAGTACTTGTTTCTTGGTTCGTTCAACTACAACTAAATTTAGAATTCATTTTTATCCCAATCTTTCCATTACCAGTTATTTTAAGTATTGCGATAACAGTAATTGGATTCATTCTCGCTTCAACAATATTTTCATTTATTGTTATAAAATCAAAACCAATTATTTATTATATAAACGATTTGAAATAAAAATAAATAGAAATTCAAAGCAATGAATTACTTTTTGATGATTATTTTGCAGTTTTATTAATGAAAATTGATGGGAGATTGACCTTTATCAGTTAATTATTCAGATTTATGGAATAACTAGTTTCCATAGTGTTATTTCACTATTTAAATACGAAATTATCCTTTCAAATACAGCCAGAGCATTATTTGCATAATCTTCTGAAATTTCGGCATCTATAAGCTCTCCGTGAACAATATTGTGCCTTTTTCCTATGATTTCAGAAAATTCTTTTAAATCTTGATTTAACTATTTATTCTTAATTGAATTTACATTTATTATTTATAGCATTGTTTATGCTTATCAGAATTTGTTGGTCTATTCTTCTCCTGAATGTTTAAGAGGAGTGGGTGCTTATCCACAGGATTATGGTTTTTACCCGAAAAACGAAATCTTTTCTTTTAATTTTGAGAGAAAGTTAGCATTTCTTTCAAACTGAATAAAGATACGTAATTAAGTTTTCCTACCAACATTTAAAAATAATAAAAGAATGATGTAAATTATAAAAATGATTTCGATTTTCATTGCTAATCAAACATTGAAATCCAATCTATTCTCCAAAACTTGGAATAATTTGAAATCACAAAATAAATTTCTCGTTTGGAAATCATATTAGTAATTAGGGTTTAAAAAATGGTTTAATATGATTCAAAATCCGTTTTCTTTCTTTCTTATCCTTAATCACATTAAATCATCAATTAAACCAATAATCTTATCGAGTATTGGGTTGATCTTAGCTTTAGCTATTATTTCTTCTTCGAGTATTTATATCGAATCGCAATCTACACTTTTTCTACAAAAAGAAGTTAAAGAGATTTCTGATAACTTTCCTAGGACATACGATCTTGAATTTTCAAGTTCTTTTTCCGCTTATAATTTGGAAGAAAAAATAATAAATTTAGATTCTCTAGTTCAAGAATTTGAGACAAATCTTTTCTCTAAATTAGAAGATTACCAATTAAAAGAGCATTTTTCTTATACATCGCGTTTATATGGTGATTTTACTGAAATTCGATCCAATGGTACGATTGTTAATGAACCTGAATTTTTCAAGATTAATATATTGGAAAGGGTGGGATTCAAAATATATCAACTTAATTTAGATCATTTTGATCAATTAAGAATTAATTTCAATTTCTATTCAGAAAATTTAACTAATCGTAATGATATTATTTTTATCGGCCAACCCGATGAATCTATACAATTAAATTCTGCTTTATTTCTACAGGATCAGAATGAAGGGGATTTTTACCGTAGCTTAACTAATCTTACTGTTAAAAAAATTATAACTTTTGAAGAAATTATTAAATACGATTTAGATGATGATCTATTTCCTGTTAACAAAGGATTTGATTTTCATCTTAATTATGCTTTTACCCGTAATTTAACTACATTATTTGAAACAATTAACAATTCGAGGTTAATTAATGAAAATCATGTCAATTTTGCATTTAATTTGTATCCTCTTTTAGAAAATGCGAATAAAGCTATTGTTGAGAATGTAGTATTCTCTTCTGAATTAGTGAAAGATGAACTTGAAATTAATTTCCAAAATCTTTATTTTCAGTATCAAGTTGATTTAGGTCATTATTATTTTGATAATGATGTTACACATTCATTTAAGGACGCTCTTACAACACAGAACCAAATTTTAAACAATATGATTGGGTATGCTCTTCCTCTATTTTTATTAATAATCTTTATTTCCAATTTCGCTTTTAATTTACTTTATCGACCTATACAAACTAAATTTAATATCTATAGAAAGAAAGGAGCCTCAAATACTGTTATTTTTGTATTACAATTAACCGAATTATTTACTATTAACATAATTTCTATTTTGATAGCCTTTATACTTAGTTTCCCTTTGGTTATTATTGGTTTTCAAACTACCGAATCTCTTTCTATTTCTTTTGGAATTTTTCCAGATTTTAAAATAAACATTATACAAATATTCTTGAATTTGATTTATCTGAGCATTTTTTTGTCTACGATTATTACTGTTCCTAGAATTATTAGAACTGCTCAAATTACGTTACAAGAAACCTCTGTTAGTCAAGAAGATGATGAACCTTTTTGGAAAAGACATTTTATTGATATTTATCTCACTATAATCCCGTTAAGTATTATATTAATTTTTATTTTTTTAGATGAAATAATCCCTGAATTTTCTTCTATAAGTTTATTAACTAATTTTTTGCTTCCATTTCCATTATTATTAAGTGTTGGGTCGATTTTATTAATAACAAGAATAATTCCTATAATTTTTCTCAAATTAAGTAACTTTTTTTGGAAAAAATCTTTCTTCGTCATTTCTCTTGAATTTCAACATCTTTTACAGATAAAGAAAACATTCCTGCATGGATTTATGTTATTAACCTTCCTTTCTGTTTTATTAATTTTGTTTACTTCTTTACCGTTAACAGAGGAGCAATCTTTAATCAATAATCAATATGAAAGAGACGGATTCGATGCCGTAAGTTATACAAATCAATTTAATGAATCTCTATCACTTGAAATAGAAGAAAAATATCAATTGGATATTAAGGCTATTACACCTTTTTTTAGAGTTGCAGGACAGAACAATTACAATCAACACTTTCAATTACTGATCATTAACAGTTCTGAATTTGCTGATGTTCTTCCTGAAAGTAGTGACTCTTCTCAATTCAGTAATTTTAATGATTTTTCTTCAAACCTTAAACAACTGGGAGAAAATGTTAACAATAAAACAAATATTTTAATGCTATCAACTTCCGCAGAAGTTTTTAAGTTTAACATAAATGATACTATCAATTTTCAATTTATTTTTCCTGTTAATACTAATTACACCATTATAGATACATTTTCAAAATGGCCAGGATTTATTTCACGATTTCACTCATATGGTAATTATTATGTTATAATATTAGATCTTAATATAGCTCAAAACCTTTTAAATGAAAGTATTGATTCTTTTTCTTTTGAAAAAGGTTATTATATTAATTTTAATTCGAATTCTTACGAAAAACAAAATGAAATAATTCTTGAACTAGAAAATTTTTATCCTGAACTTTCCGTGGAATCCGTTTCAGAATCTGTCTACAATCATCGTAATTCTCCTAATTCAATTTCAATTTGGGGAGAAACATTGATAATCATTTTTGTTATTATTGTTGCAATATTTCTTGTAACCTATTTATTCATGGAGTCATATTTGACAGAATTAAAAATAATACTCTCAATTGAGAGAGCATTAGGAAAATCCCAGACCCAAATTATGTTAGGGCTTTTTTTCGGAATTTGTTTACTTCTTATTTCCTCAATTTCTTTTGGTTTTATATTTGGAAGTGGAATTTCGCTTTTATACAATTTCATTAATAACATGCAATCTTTTAGCTCTTTAGACTTAGTAATTCCATTTCACTGGCTAATACCTATTTATTTAATCCTGTTAACTACTTTAATCTTTCTTTTTGCATTTATAATACGAGTATGGACTAAAAAGAGCATTATTGCACAAATGGAGGTTGATTAAAATTGCCATATTTAGAATTAGAGGATATTATTAAAGTATATGAGAATAGAACTAAAAATCTGCGAGTACCTGCCTTGAGAGGACTTTCCTTATCAATAAAGCAAAGTGAGTTTATTTCAATTGTTGGCCCCAGTGGGAGCGGAAAATCAACATTACTTAAACTTATAGCAGGTCACGAACTTCCAACTTCTGGAAGACTCTTCTTAGAATCAGTTGGAGATATATCAGGCCTAAAAGGGAAAGAATTAAGAAAATACCGCCAGAAAACTATTGGCTTTCTTAGTCAATTTGCTCCGGACAATCTTATACCCTCTTGGAGTGCTAAAAATAATATCCTATTACCAATGAAAATATTTAAATCCTATAACCGCGAAGAATACCAAAAAAGACCAATGGAACTGCTAAAAATTCTAAATATGGAGGAGAAATTGTTAGTTAAGGCTGGAAAACTATCAGGTGGAGAACAACAAAAATTAGGTTTAGCAGTCGCAATAGCTAACAATCCATTAATTTTATTAGCAGATGAACCTACGGGAGAACTAGATAGGAAGAATTCTGAAAGTATTTTGACTCATATGAGAGATTTAAACCAAGAAATGGGAACAACAATTATAATTGTAACACACGATAAAATGTTTGTTGAAAAAACAGAAAAATCTTACTTAATCAGAAACGGTAGAATCTAGAAATTCTATTGAAAAAATATGTATATGAGTCCTCCAACGCTTGAGAGAATAGAAAAAGAAAGAATCAAAGTTCAACAATATTATTGTTATTTCCTTGAGAATCAGAATAATTATATGCAGTTTGCAACACTTTTAAGAAAATTCAACATTTGACATGAATCTTCTTCCCATTAAGGAATCTAATCCCTTAATACTAATCTCATTTATATATATATAAATAATCGCATTGTTTAGAAAAATAGACTAATGTTATAAACTAAACATTATAAATAAACATAAATTAGCTAAACTCAACTTAATTAAAGTAAAATTAACCTGGATATCGAAAAATAATTAAATCTTTTGTAAAATATGAGGTAATTTTTTATGAGACGAACTTATGATAGTTTGTAATAACGATGAAAATCATTCGCATCACTCTTAACTTTCTCAAAATTAATTTCTCCTCTTAATAACTCTTCAATTGCTCCAAATGTGTCCTTGTATGATTTAAACAACCACCCAATAGCTGTAAGGTTTCACTATGCTTATCCCTACCATTTCTCTCTAAAATTTTACTGAAGTACTTTAATAGTTCTTCCCTGGTCTTTTGGAATAAGGTTTTCCAAAATAATATATTGGGATTATCATTAAAACTCCAAAGAGTTTCAGTTCTCTGGTTAAACTCTTCAAAGTTTAGAGCAAACCATGGTACTGGGATTTCTGGTAATTTATCTTCCAAATTAAGGTTGATATAGGGATCATTAACTGAAATATTAAGAATTTTACTTTCAAGTCTATAAACCATATGTAAATCCCACGATACTAGATGTCGAAACACTATTTTCTTTTTAAGTTCATTTTTTAAATGAAAATCTAATAATTCAGTAGTTTTTTCTTCAATTCTTGGTATCAACATAATTCTGATATTTCCCCCATTTTTCGATATTTTAAATTCTCTTATCATTAATGACATCTCCTAACTGAAAATTTTAAAACAACAATTCTATTTGTTTCGCTTAAAATATGGTCCTAGATAATATTCACAAAAATAATCTAATATATTGTTTAGACTTTCTTTTTCTTTTAAACTTCCTTCAAAATATTTGTTGGAGAATCCATGGAGTATTGTAAGTTCAGTAAGTTTTTCTACATATCTTATTGCAACTTCTTTTGAAATTATTTGAGGTTTTTCAGTAATATTCCCATACAGCGCAATAGGAACAACACCTTTTCCATTTTTTTCCCATATGTACTTCACATAATCAGGGATCGATATGAATGATTTTTCACTATTAGAATTATATACTATTCATCTCCAATTCATCTCCAATTAAAGCTATCCTCATGAAAAAAGTCATTAGATACCATATTTCCTTTGTTTATTTATTTAGTTTGATAACTCAATGACCAAGATTTTGGATGGTGGTACACTAGTTTAAAGAATAAACACATTTATTTTTAAAAATTGATAATATTAATTTGGAATGATGATGAAAAAGAATTTTTAGTTTATTTAATTATACATTATGGAGTTAACCACTAAATTATTCCGAATCAAGAATTCTTGAAAATAATGTTTAAACGCTATCGAGTTATACATCATTTGGTTATACATAATAAAGTTTAACATTTCATCTCTTATCAAATCCTTATAATTATTAATCTGAATCATTAGAACAGCTATTAAGAATATTTTCATTCCAAATAGAACCACTCGGCAAGAAAAAATATTTTGTAATCACAATAATTCACCTTCCCTTTGTAATTTCAATTAATATTTCCAGAGATCCATTCCTATTCATAATAATGTTTAAACGTAATCGAGTTAAACGTCATTGAGTTAAACATTATAGCATTAACAATTTGAATAGCATTAAAGTTTATTTCCTTAAATCTCTTTTTCCTCAAAATAATTGATGTTTCTTCATTATATAAAGTAAAATTAGTATTAGCATTGATGAATATGGCCTCTCTAAAATCTACTGAAAAATTTGAAAAAGTGATTACTCGTGTTGGGAATTCAACATTCCTTTTGTTACCTAATTCAGCTAATTATTTAGGGTTTTCACTTGGAACAGAAGTAATCGTTGAAATTGATTCTAATAAGATCACGATTACTCCCCGAGATCCTAAATTGTTTGAATCTTATGTCAAAGGTCTTACTAACAAGAAAGGTAAGCTTGAAGCGATCTTTTTTGACAAGGATGAGATCAAACAATCCCCAAGATTCGAGCATAAGACTCATTTTCGCAATGTTCAATTCACTGTGATCTTATCCTTTGATCATTTTGAGAAGAAATATCTGCTGATCTACTTCAATAAGACTAAAAATAATTGGTATGTGAATTATATTACCGAAGCAATCTATCAAGAGATCAAAGACGGCAAAAATCCAGAAAATTTTATAATAATGAGTTAATAAATCAAGATTGTTGTGATATTATGATGAATTCTTTTGCTCAGGATTATATGTTGTCCATTTTTACTATTTTGCTCTTTATCCTCCTTATTTTAGCTTTCACTATCCCAATAATGCAAATTTTCTATAAGTATTTGAATAATAAATACCAGGAATTTGTCGATTATCATAATGAAAAAGAC
>MDVS01000135.1 GCA_001940645.1 Candidatus Heimdallarchaeota archaeon LC_3 | reverse complement strand
TTAAATTTGTTCGTATTTTCTTTACTATAATAGGAATCAGTTTAATTCTTGTTAGTATGATTTTAAATATTGATAATTTAATATTTAGAATCGTCATATCATTTTCAGGTACAAGTATTCTATATTTATCATGGTTATCAAATATTAACAGATTCTTTAAATTAACTCTTAAAAACATTAAATTGCAAGCAAACAAAATAACAAATGTCACGAAAAATAGCTTTATTTGGCTAATTACTATTTTTTGGAGTTTATATAATTTATTTATACTATTTTTCATTCTCATTTTCACAATTCTTAAGGATTTTTTCAGATATATTATTGAAAACCGTTTCAGTATCATTAGAGCTTTCACGACGATAATAGGTGTAATTTTTCTTTACTTTGGTATTGCATCAGTATTTTTTGTAAACGATATTCAAATTACAATTTTTTTAATATCTATAGGTTCTCTTATTATTTACTTATCCTGGTATAAGAAATCTAACGAAGTTATTAAAAAAACCGCTGATAGTATATCAAAATTCATAACTGAACTATTTACTGTGTTAGTTACATCAATTCGAAATATTATTAACTCAATAAGAAATTTCATTTTTAAAAATTTCGTTAAAATTATTAAAACAATAAATTTTCTTTTAGCTTCACTATTAATATTATTTGGAATTATAAATTCTAATCAAATGCCTTTAGAAAGCTTATTTTTAATTTCTTTAGGTATTAGTATCTTTATAGTGACATTTCATTTAGAAATACGAATTTTTCTTACAATTTCTATTGAAAAAATTCAAAAATTATTGTTTGTAATTAGCCAAAAAATTAAAGATTCGATAACAACTATCGATGCGTTTTTTAAAACCGTTTTATTGAAAATAATTCATTTTTTTAATTTGGTTACCTTTTATTTTGTAAATTGGTTTGCTATTTGGTTATCAGTAGGATTTGGATTATTGATAACTATTTATGGAGGTATTTTAGGATTTTCGTGTTTATTCGATTATACTGGTAACTGGTCAATTAACTTGGTACATTTTAATTTACTATGGTTTCTTAGTGAAGTTTCGCCATTCATCCTTTTAATACTTTCAATAGGTTTTATATTCACAGGATTATTACTATTACGTGTTTTATCTGAACACAAAGAGAGTTTAATGTTAAATATAGTTTTATACCCACAATCTACGAATAGGAGATTACATCAATGAGTAATATTTATTGGAAAGATAAAATTTTTGTTTCTAAAGGTACAATAACCGGATTTATAATATTTGGATTAGTTCTACTATTCATTGTTATTAATGAACTTTTAGCCTTAATTCAAGTAACAGAACGAGTAATTGCCATGTTATCAGGAATTTCTTTAATATTATTTATGTTAGGATTTATAATTGATCAATTGATGTCAAGTAATTTTAATTTTTGGGCATTTGGAGCATTAGTTTCGTTTTTAGGAATTACCTTCTTCTTCTCTCCAGTTATTCTTTACGGTTTGGGAGATGACGATCTAATCCTTTGGATTATCTTAGTTCTTTTTGGGATATTTCTTGTTATTTTTGGTTATGGAATAGAAGCAACCGAAATAAACAAAAAATTTGCTAAAGCATTAATCTCGTTATGGAATTCAATAAAATCATATGATTGGAAAGGTATTCCAGTTACAGTGTTGTATCTAGTATTCTTTTTTGTTAGTGGTTTTATTCTTTATATATTCAAAGGACTAAAAAATTTGAGAAAAATCACCATTGAGAGCTTTAATAAATTATTTGTTTTCCTTAAGAAATCTCTTATAAGGGTTTATGAATTAATTACTGATTTACCAAGGATGATTGTTAAAACATTTGAATCATTATATAAATTAAGTCCATGGTTTATTATTCCTGCTAGTATTATTATAGGACTAAAATTTTCTGCTCCATCAGATGTAGGGTTTATTTCTCTAATATTTGTTGCTTTCATCTACTTTTCAACAATATTTGTCTATAAAAAGAGAGAACAGATTTCAATAATAACGGAGCAAATATCTTCTTTAACATTTAATGGTTTATTAGAAACTAAGAAAAAAGTAGCATTAGTAAAACAAAAACTGGGAATTTATAAATGCCCTCAATGCTTTTCTAAAATAATTTTAACATCAAAAACATGTTCTAATTGTAACACTGATCTCAAAGTTTGTTCAATTTGTAAGTTACCCATACAAAATAATAATATGATTTCTAACTGTAAAGAATGCTCTCACAGCTTCCATCAAAATCATTATGATCAATGGATACGATTGAATAAAGTATGTCCTGTATGCCGTGTTTCAATTTAAAATTGAAAAAAGTATACTTTCTAAATTATTTGCGTATTTTTTTAATGCCTTTATTCCTTCAGGGGTAATTTTAAAGAAGGTTTTTGGCTTGAAATTAACAAATAATTTTATTATGATTATGTATTTTGCTTGATGAAGTTTTTGTGCATGTGATGATAAATTTCCAGGTGATAGTCCTAAAATGTCCTGTACAGTATTGAATGCTAAACCTTTAGGTCTGGGAAGCAATAAAACTAACATACCCAATCGAGCGGGTTCATGGACGAGAGAATCAATTGAATCAAGATCTTTAATTGATTCTTCTTCTCTTGTGTTTTGTTCTATCTCATCCATGAAATCTTACCAAATTATTTTCTATTATTTTAATTTAATTCAATTTATTTCATACTTTCCAGTAATTAACAGTTGCAAGAAGCAACAGCAAAAATCCTATAGTCATTCCAAGTGTGAACATTGCATACTCAGAAGGAATATAGATAAGAACTATTCCTAATAGCCAAGTTATAATTCCGATTATCATTAGACCGGTTCGTAAATTTTTTGTATCTTCTAAAGGTTTTAAAATAATTACACTAATAAAAATTGCAATACCAATGTTAATTGACCAATTAGTAGGACCAAGAGAGTTTAAATTAACAAATATTAATCCTACATTAATAGCAAAGCTGATAATATACATAAGACCCCATAATAGACCTAATTTTCTAATGTATGGTGTCCATGTATCCAATATACCTTTTCCTGTCTGTGAATAAATAACTAAAGACGAAATCAGGCTTAATTGAATTAACCAAAAACCAAATGTTAGAATTGGGTCATCTAGTTTTGCTCCAATATAAATCGAGGTAATATCTACATTCACATAATTAACAGTTATGTAAGCTAGAAAACCCTCAAAAATCGCAATAATCCCTATTATTGATATTATAAATAGAAATCGTGTATATTCATTTGATTTTTCCCACTTTTCTACCTTTTTTAAGATAGATATAGTTTGCTTAAGCTCTTCTTCGGTCGTACCAGACATGATTAGAATTACATAATCCAATAATTAAAAAAATTCTGTTTTTTTTGTATTCAATTTTCGTATCCTATTTATTCAAATTTTCCCAAATAATAAATTTTTTTTTGTTTAAGAATTAAAATAATATCTATTAAAAAAAATATTGAGAATTTCTTGATCAAATCAATAGAAATTCCTAGATACAGACCATTCTTATGGTACAAATTATTTTTACATAATTACAATATTATATAAATTCATCATGAAATCTTTTAAAAACAAAGTTGCTGTTATCACTGGTGCAGCAAGTGGAATAGGATTTGGATTAGCTGAAAAATGTTTAAAAGAAGAAATGAAAGTAGTATTAGCTGATGTGGAATCCAGTAAATTAAAAGAGGCAGAAGATTTACTTTTAAAACACGGAGAACAGATACTAACAATAAAAACTGATGTTTCTAAATTATCTGATATAGAGAATCTGGCAAAGAAAACATTTAATAACTTTTCTGAAGTTCACTTACTATTTAACAATGCTGGAATTGGAATAGCTGGGCCTTCAAGTTGGGAATATTCACTAAAAGACTGGCAATGGGTATTAGGTGTAAATCTCTGGAGTGTTATTTATGGAATTAATGTGTTTTTACCATTGATGCTTAAACAATACAGTGAAGGTCATATAATTAATACAGCTTCTGCTTCTGGGTTATTATCCATGCCATCCATGGCTCCGTATAACGTGTCTAAACATTCAATAGTTACTTTATCAGAAACTATGTATTCTGAGTTAAAAAATTTAAAAGCTAATGTTAATGTTTCTGTTCTTTGTCCAGGATTAGTAAATACTAATATTATGAGTGCAGAACGAAATAGACCTGAGCAACTACAAAACGATACCAATTTGACCTTACAACGGGAGAAAAAGCATGGAAAATTCATAACTGCTATGGAACATGGAATTAAAAAAGGATTAACCATTGAACAGATTGCTGAAACAGTATTTGAAGCTATTAAAAAAGAAAGGTTCTATATAATACCACATGACTGGACAAAAGAGCAGATAAAAGAAAGAATGAAAAGTATTATAACTGGTACTAACCCTTTTGATTCATATTGAAATAAATTATTATTGGATTTTTAACCATGATATCAAGTGAATTAATAAACAAAATACATGTTCCAGATCTTTGTATTAATCGTCCAAAGAAAGTCTTTAGTATATTTATTCCTCTTGGAGAAAACAGTATCATTCAACTTGTTGATATTTTTCGATCTAAAGAGAATATTAAAGTTTTAAATACTGATCTTTATTATTATATACAGATAAAGTATAATGATTTTAAAATTACTTTTTATTCTAGGGGATTGGTGACTTTTGAGAGGGAATCTCAAGCTGAAAAATTAAGTCAAATAATCACTAAGATTAATGAAACAGTAAAAATTCTACCAGAATTACTTTTAGATCTCTTAACTGATTACCAGATCTCAATACTGTCTGTTTTAGGAGATATCAAGACAATTCCCATACACAAAAGTATTGTTATTGATAGTTTTGCTGAAATAAAAGTTGATGATAAAATTCTTGACATAAAAGCACTTTCTGAGAGTGAGGGTGATGATATTGTTAAAAAAATATCAGAAGATAGTCTTATTCTAGGATTTATAGGAGATCCACGTTCAGTTGACCACAGACCATATGAAGATGTTATTATAGGGACAAATGGTTCGATAATTCGAAGTGACGATATTAATACTTTGCTTTCGTATCACGCATATAATCGCGCTCTTCATTTGTTTTTAAGGAAGTATAATATAGAAATTGAAAAAGAATGGACTTTTTTAAACCAATGTGACGATTTAATCGATGAATTTGAAAAAGAATTTTTAAAAATCCGAGAAAAATCTGGTCAAAATGACAATTTAGTGTTTTCCTCAGAACAACGTTCTTTATTAGCAAAAAATAAATCACAAATAATGAATGGGTTAAAAAAAATCGATTTTTATGTTGTTTTAACTCAATTCATTTATGGTTCAATTGAATTCACTTCTAGAAAATTTTCTTTAGAGTTTGAAGAAAAAAAAATAAAAGAAAACTCATTTCATATACGAAAAGTATTAAAAACCCTTGATGATCGTGTTAGAGATCTCCAAATCATATCTAAGAGTTTTGTAACCCGTGCAAGAACATTAGTTACAAGAATTGACTTGCATGATAAAACAATTTCTTTCGAACTAAACCAACGATCTGAGAAAATTAAGGCATTAGCGAAGGATTGGAAGAGAACCTATAGCTTTGGATTAAGAAAAGCTAAGAAATACATTAGTGCTAAAACAGTTTTAGTTTCAAATTCAAAAGTTGTTTATTCTTTATTTTTACCATTAGGAGAAAATAGTATCATTCAAATGGTTGACAAATTTAGAACTGAAGATGACGTGAAAATATTAAATAGTGATTTGTACTATTTCATTGAAGTAGATTACATGAAATATACCTTTACCTTTTATTCGAGAGGTTTAATCACTGTAGAATCAAAATTGAGAGATGGAAATATTTCTACATTAATAAATGATTCTCTTGATTTAATAAAAGAAATCCCAAAACTACTTACAGAATTATTAACAGAATACCATCTTTCTTTAATTGAAGTATTGGGGAAGATAGAAGATATTCCAATTCATGAAACGGTGGTTATTGGAACGTACAACAATCGGAAGATAGATCAAACAGATTCCGAGGGAGATGAGTTTTTATTAGCCTTATCTGAGGATTCAGATGTTCTAAAGTTTATAGGATTACCAAGATCAGTAGATTCCCGCCCTTATGAGGATGTTATTATTGGAACGGAAGGCTCTATAATACGTAGTGAGCAATTAAATTTGCTTCTTTCTTTTCATGCTTATAATCGCGCTCTTCATTTATTCTTAAGACAATATAATTTAGAAACTGAGAAAGTGTGGAATAATTTAAACGAATATGAAGATTTGGTTAGTAATTTTGAAGAATACATGAGCAGTCAGGAAAAGAAAAATAAGAAAAAACAAAAGAAATTATTTACAGGAGGTAAAAGAACAAGTTTAGCGAAAACTAGACTCTACATTATACGTGGGATAAAAAATATCAATGATTTCATTGTCTTAACAAATTTTATTGAGGATTCAATAGAATTTTCTATAGAGAAATATTCTCAACATTTGGAAGAAGGAGATGTAAAAAGAAACTCATTTCATATTCGAAAAGTGCTGAAAACTTTAAAAGATCGTGCAAACCACTTGAAAGTGATATCAGAGAGTTTCACAACTCGGGGAGAAAACTTAATATCTCGATTAGAGCTTTACGATTCAGAAATTGCATATGAAACTCAACAAAAAATTGAGCGATTGGCCTTTATAATGGGTTTATCGGGTGTAATTTTAGCAGTTTTAGCAATAATAGTTGAAATTCGATGATCTAGAACATTCAAAATAAAATTGTTATTACATAGTCCAGTAAAGAAATCTATTATCTGATTTATAAATTGAAACCGAAATATTGCCTTGTTGATAAAATTTCTGTAATAATTATATATTTAATTAGGAACACTTTGGGATAATAATTTATTAGGAATACCTAATAATAATTTTTTATAGGATAAAATAAATCTTAAAATAACAATGGTGAATAAAATGTCTAATAAAAAAGAAAATAAGGAAGATTTAGATAAATTACATAAAAAATTTGGTGTTGATTGTTTTAATAGTACCTGGGACCTAATAGATAAAGGTGATAGTCGGACGCCAGATGACGATGAGCTTATGATTCATATGGTCCATAGTTCAGTTTATCATTGGCTTCAAGTAGGAAAAAAAGTTAATTTTCATCGTGGAGCGTGGCAAATATCTAAAGTCTATATTTTATTAAGTGAAAAATATCCAGAACATAAACTACAAGCTTTAAGGTATGCTCAAAAAAGTTTTGATCTTTGGGAAGAACCGTCAGAAGTCAATGGCTTTGCTGATTTTGATGAAGGATGGGCTAATGAAATAATGGCACGTGCTAATGCTGCTAATGGAAATAAAGAAGAATTTAGGAAGTATTACGACGCAGCTAATGAAGCTGGGAAGAAACAAAAAAAAGAAGGAGACAAAAAATATTTTTATTCTGAACTAGAGAAAGGACCTTGGTTTGGGATGCGATAAATTAGTTGAAAGGTAACGAAATTACAATTAGGGTAATAAATTGTCTGTACTAAAAACTTATCAATTGGAAAAGAAAATTTTGAGTAAATTAATTATTTGTTTTAACGATGAAAATTACTATTTTAGGAACCATTCAGGACGGAGGTCTTCCACAGTTAGGATGCAATTGTCTCAATTGTGATGAAGCTTTTAAAAATTTGAATAATCAACGTTATACAAGTAGTATAGTTATTAGTTCTGAAAACAATAATTTTCTCTTTGATGCTTCTCCAGATATTCGTTACCAGCATCAATTGGCATCTTCTTTATTATCAACCCCATTGAAATCTTCCAATAGACTTCTTTTCGACGGTGTCTTCATAACACATCTTCATATAGGTCATTATACTGGATTAATGAATTTAGGAAAAGAGGGGGCATCAACTACAAATTTTCCTGTTTACATCACTAACCAGATGAATGAATTTTTCCAAAGTAACAAACCTTTCTCTTATTTAATTGAGAGAAATGAAATCATGGTAAAAACTTTTAATCCTGGAGAAAAAATATTTGAAACAGACGATGTTACTATTTCTTCAATTGAAGTTCCACATAGAAATGAAGATGGTAATACTGTCGCATTTATTGCGGAGAATAAAGCTAATAATAAGATGATTCTTTATCTTCCAGATATCGATTACATTTCCTTAGAAATTGCTAAAGATTTTCATAATTATGAATTAATTTTATTCGATGGTTCCTTCTTTTCTAAAAATGAGATAAATAGACAAGAAAATGTACCTCACCCCCCTATTAAAGAAACTATTGAATTGTTCGGACCAGATTTTCATCGTAATTTTTATTTTACACATTTTAATCACACTAATCCAGTTCTCAATCCTTTATCATCCGAATTTGCATTTGTATTGAGTTCTGGGTATAAAATTGCTACTGAAGGAATGCAATTTCAGCTTTAGTTTCATAAATAAATACTAAATAATAACTTTAATTTTTTGAGGTCTGATTTTAATTGACAAAAAACAAATATTGGAATCCCGCTTATAAATTAAAAAAAATCCTTAAAAATGAATTAAAACCTATTATGATTGATACTATTCTTGATTTATTAGAATTTAAAACAGAAAAGGAATTTATCGATTTTTATGTTGAATGTTCTTTAACTGGTATCGATATTGATTGGTCTAACAAAACAGTGACATTTAGTGAATCAATAATAAGCGAGTTAGAAGATTTAATCGGTAATTTTGAGCTTCAAAGTTTATTTGATAAATAATTATAGTTAGGTACCTGGAGTTTTTAATCCTCCCTTAATCAATTCCCCTCGAAAGGTATTACCTATTTTTTCTATATTAACCCAACAATCATCAAAATATCTTGTACCAAATGGTTCATCGATTAATTTTAACATTTTCATAATTATTTCAACTAAAGTTGGTGCTTCAATATTCACCATCTCCATATCAAAATCATCTGGAACATCTAAAGTGTTATCAATTGTCTTCTCTTCGTCTTCGTAATAAGCCCAAGCCCTTAAAAACGTAGCATGATATTTTTTTTCAGTTTCATCAAACGTAATATCAATTTCGTGATCATTAGTAACACCGAAGGTGTATTTTGTGCCTAGTTTGTTTTTATAAATATATTTTAATAATTTATTTTCTGATTGCTGAATAAAATTTTCAACAAAATTTGTTAATGATGGACCCACCGAAGTAAATATTGAACTCATATTAAATCAACCATTGTTTTTCATTAATTTATTAATTTTCTGAATCACACTATTAAGATCAATATCTTCAGCATTGTTTACTTTGTAACATTCTTCTTCAAGTATTTTATCTTGAATTTCACCTTTACGTTTTGCTTCAGAATACTGGATATCTGAATTAAAAGTGACCCTAGAATACGTTGATAAGAAATTAGAATATTTTTTTTCAAGTAATTTCTCTACCTTTTTCTTGATTAAGAATTTTGGATCAGCAACTTTGTCACGCATTTCGAAAAAATTATCAATAGCTAAATCAGCGATTGCATCAGTATTTGGTTTTCGTAAATGCTCATATTCTATAAATAATTTTTCCCAGGAAACTTCTTCGTTATTCAATAATCCATTGAAGATCCTACAATCTTCAAAACCAGCATTAATTCCTTGTCCATAAAAAGGGACAATAGCATGGGCAGCATCTCCTATCAATAATGCTTTATCAGAAACATGCCATGGAAAACATTTTACTGTTACTAGATGTCCAGTAGGATTAGTAAAGAACTCTTTGGTTAAATTTGGTATTAAATCAATCACATCTGGAAATTCTTTTAGAAAATACTTTTCAACTTTTTCTTCACTATCCAAGTAACTGAAGCTATTTATGCCTTTAAAAGGATTAAAAAGCGTACAAGTAAAACTTCCATCGGGATTTGGAAGTGCTATAAGCATGAATTGTTTACGAGGCCAAATATGAAGTCCATATTTTTCTATTTGAAAAGAATTATTTTCACCAGGAGGTATAGTTAATTCCTTATATCCATGATCTAAAAAATATTGGTTCAAATTAAATCCAGGAATATTTATCATTTCATTTCTTATCACTGATGCAGAACCATCTGTTCCAATAATAGGTCCGTCAGTGTTAACAGTAATTATTTCAGATGTAGCCGAATCTTCGAATCTTAACAAACTATCTTTAAAACTTATTCCTATACATTTTCTCTTAAAATTTATTTTAACTTTATCCTTATCAAGTTTTTCAACATTGTCCATTAATACTGAATTTAACAGCCTTCTTGATACTGAATTTATAACTTGTTCTTTTGTTCTCCCATAGGGTTGAAATGTTAACGATTTATCAAGTGCATGTATTACTCTACCTTTCATTGGAATTGCATTTTCCATGATTACATCCTCTAATCCTACTTCTCTAAGAGCACGTAAACCTCTACTAGATAATGCAAGATTTATGGATTTTCCAGCTGAAATTTTCTCTTTCCTCATATCTGGTCTTCTTTCAAATATATTTACATCATAACCTTTTCTTGAAAGGTAGATTGCCAATAAAGATCCTGTTAAACCCGCTCCAATAAGAGTTACTGTGTTATTTTGATCCATTTTAATCATAAATTTTTTGTTTTGATATCAAATCATGTAACGTTTCCACAAAGTTGTATACTTCAGTAAAAGTGTTATACAGAGGTACAGGTGCACATCTTATTATATCTGGTTCCCGCCAATCACATATAATACCATTAGGTCTTAATTGAGAATGAATCTCCTTAGGATTGTTTTTAACAACTATTGAAAGTTGGCATCCCCTTTCTTCAGGATTTTTCGGTGTAATAATTGCTACTAAATCACCTAATTTATCTTTTAAAAGATATTCGAAATAATTTGTTAATTTCAAACTTTTTTCCCGTAATTTTTTTATACCTATTTCATCAAATATATCTAGAGAAGCACGTAGTGGAGTCATAGAAAATACTGGAGGATTACTTATTTGCCACCCTTCTGCTGTAGGGATAGCTTTAAAATCCGATCCCATTAAAAATCTGGTTTTTTTGTCATGACCCCACCATCCAGCAAAACGGGGTATAGATTCATTTTTGCAATGCTTCTCGTGGATAAAACAACCAGAAATACTACCTGGTCCTGCATTCACATATTTATATGTACACCAAGTCGCAAAATCAACTTTCCATTTATGAAGATCCATGGGAATATTACCAATAGCATGAGCCAAATCAAAACCAACAAGAATATTTTTTTTATGTCCAGCTTCTGTAATTGACTTCATATCAAAAACTTGACCAGAAGCGTAATTGATTCCTGCAAACCAAATTAAGGTTAATTCATCAGCTAATTCGTCGATTTTTTTTACAATGTCTTCTGTTCTTAAGATTCGTTCATTTATTCTTGGTTGGATAAAGATTAAATCTTTTTCAGGATTTAATCCATGATAAATCAATTGTGATTTAACGGCATATATATCCGAGGGAAATGCACCGGATTCCATTATGATTTTTTTTTTCTTTTCTTTTGGTCGAAAAAAACTAATGAATAATAAATGAATGTTGACGGATAAGGTATTCATGGTAATAATTTCATCTGGATTAGCACCAAGTAATTTTCCAATAGAATTAGAAAACAATTCATGATATGATAGCCATGGACGTGTAGCTTTAAAATGTCCTTCGACTGCTAATTTTTCCCAATCTTCTAATTCTTCATTGAGATACTTCTTCACCGTCTTTGGTTGTAATCCTAATGAATTCCCACACAAATATATAATTTCATTGCCATTTACATGTTTTGGAACAAAAAATTTATTCCTATAATTCCCTAATGAATCTTCAGAATCCAGTTTTTCTGCAAATTCTCGATTGTTTTGATAATGATCCATATAAAAATTTTGATCTTAAATAATTTTTAAAGATATTGCATAATATATACCAAATAAATCTGAAAAGATATAAGGGAAATGAATTTTAATGAAAATTGTTATTTATTTACAAAGTTGGTTTAACTAATTGAAAAAAATACTATAATTAGGTGGAGTTCGAGAAGTTCACGAGCCGGGTAAATCTTCTATGTTTGCAATTACAGAAATATCTGATGTAATTTGTACTTCATTAGGATTTCCCTCTTGTAAAAAGATAATTTTCTCTCCTTTCTCTGTAATTGCAGATAATAATAATCCAGCTATACCTGCATCAAACGGATTTGCTCCAATTGCTATCATAAGTACTTTTTTTCTAAATCCTCCTGTTGAAGCAACTAGGTCTATAGTACCAGACGAAGATGCAAACCTTTTGGAATAATCAACATTCTTCCATCCCTTTTGTTTTAATGTAATAGTTAGTTTATCTCGTACATCGTCAAATTCCATTTTATAGCACCATTGTAATTATGTGGTGTAAATAATAATCATTTTTAAAGATATTTTTTTAACTTCACTTGTCTTCGCGATGATTTAATCGGTTTTTCCAATCCCAATAAATCATACAATTCCTGTTGATGTAAAATTGAATTGCCAGAAATTAATATTTTTTTGTGTTGAATATTCTCAACATGTTTAATCAACCATTTAAAGTATTTATATTCTTTCTTGCATATAGGACACTTGAATACTTTATTATAGGATTTTTGGCCAGTTTTTGGGGGAGACATCACTAATCTGCTTTTAAATTAAAACTAAAAAAATTGTTGTACTTTTCATTCTTCTCAGATATTTAAATTTTTTTTATTGAATTTTTACTAAGATTTTTCAGCATTATTTGAGCAAAGATTGATCCATTTGAATAAAATCAAAAAATTTAATAAATAATAAAGAAATAATCAGCTATCTTCAAAAAAATTGTTCACGAATGACAATTAACAAAACTTTTGTATCAGAAAATATGAAATTCTCTTATAAAATATTTTAGACTCTTATATTATTGAATATAATAGCAAGAACGTACATAATATGATTAATTTTTTTTTTTTATAAAAAAAATTCAGGACAATATTATGGGAATATATTTTATTATACACTATAACAAATCTTAAATATTTCATTTAGCTACTCTGAACCATTTTTAAACACAATTATAAGTCAATCCTCTATTCACTGGTATGTAGATGACCAATATCAACCATTTTATGACAATCTGACTTACATTTCTTCAACTTTAACTTCACCAGGTGAAATTTGGCGTTTTGTAATTATCCCATTTAATGGTGAAAATTTTGGGGCAGAAATAATATCTGAAAGTCAATTAATTGAATCCATTCCAGATTTCAATGATTTTGGTGTGGATTATCAAACTGATAACGATGGTCATTATATTATATGGGTGAATGTAAGTGATACAAGACGTGAAATAAATTCAGTAACAATAATATTGACATTGAATAATTCACAGATTAAAATACTTCCATCCACGTCCAATGGAACTTTTTGGAACCTTGACTACCAATTAGATAATTTTTCCTTATTGAATACTGAATTGAACATAAATATAGAAGCAACAACAAAAATAATCTTCTCTACTACTTCAGAGTTTGTTTCTGTTGAAAAATCATTCATTTTTAATTTAACAGATGTGGTACCTCCACGTATTGTAATTGTATCATTAGAATTTGATAATAATCAGAATCCTACCGAAATAGTATTTGATGTAACTGTAGAGGAATTTGGATTAGGGATTGAAAAAATCACATTATTTTATTACTTTAAACCTGTTGATGGATCACCACCAACATCATCCTATAAAATTGTTCAGAATATTGATGATATAGAAAAATTTCAATCTATAGATTTAATATTTGTAGAAGGTTTTTCTTATTCAATTACATTAGAATTTGATCACCAAAATCAAGATATACAAATATTGTACTTTATTGATGTTGAAGACAAATCAGGAAACAGAAATCCCTTTGCTGATATTGAAAAAGGACTGGATCCTGATCGAGCAGAGCTAGGTACTTTCTATTATATTCCATCCGGATTGCCTTTTGAAATTATTATAATCGTTATCTTAGTTGTAACTATATTTTTAGGGATTTTTTCATTTATCGTTATTAAAAAATTCCGAAAAACCGAATTAGTAGGATTAGATAAAGAATTAGTATTATCGAAAGTTGCCCAAATAAAATCAGACGATATAAACAGGTCTTTAGATTTTACAGTTTTCGGAATTATTATTTCATTTTTCCATCAACAAAAAGGACCTTATCCTATAATTACCTTACCTGAAATACTAAATGATAATTTGGAATTATTGATAAAAATATCTGATCTATCTTTTAGTACTGCTCGATTCGCTAAAGATTTTATTTCCCTAGTTAGATCAAATTTCAATATCGATATTACAGATTCAGAAACCTTAGAGGTCTTATCTTATTCATTCGCTCTTGATAGACCTAATGCAAGGGGTGGTTCTGAGAATTTGTCAATTAATTTCATAATATTTAAAAAATATTTTACATTTGTTAATCAGTTTGTAGACGAAATTGTGTTAAAAGTTCAAAATATTCATAAAATATTGAATGAGGGCAAAGAAAGTCGAGAAGCAATTGTAAATAAAATAAATGAAACTCGTAAATTTATTACGTCATTAATATTATCATATGAATTAATTTATGGTGCATTCGACAAGTATGAGGAAGAACAAAATTAAATTAACAATAATGGAGCAAAAAAATGTCACAATGGATGGATGAGGATTCGGAAGAAAATTTGGAAAGAATATTGCTTATGGGGCTTGCTGAGGCAGGAAAAACTACTATTTGTTCACAGATATTTGAAGGACAGAAACTAGGTGAGATCACCAAATATGATCCAACTCTGAACTATAATAGATTTTATTATTCCGGATATCCAGAAAAAAAGATAGAAGTAATAGACACTGGAGGACAAGCACCATTTTTCAATATCTTTTTTGAAAGAAATGAAGAATTCATATTTTCAAACATAAAAATTTTAATTTGGATTGTTGATTGTGTGAATTATTTGGATGATAAGAATAAAGAACTTTTTGAAAAGGCTATTAATTCTTTAAGAAAATATTCACCAAATTCAGAAATCTATTGTTTTTTCCATAAAACAGATTTAATTGATCAAGGATCAAAGACAAGTTACATAGAAAATTTAAAAACTGATTTTGATTTTGGGGGTGAATTTAAAATAATTTTTTTTGCTACATCAATTTTCGATAATTCCTTACCAATTATACATGAAAAATTAAACATAAAAAAACTATTAAGAAATGAAATTTAATTGAATTTTGTTCTCTATAACTTCCTTTCTTCCAATTTTTTCAAATTATTAATAAGTCTTTATTTTTTTAATTTTTCGATATATTCTTTCCTAAATTTTGCAACTTTAGGTTCTATAATGACTTGACAATATCCATCACCTTGATTACGTCTGTAGTATTCTTGGTGAAAGTCTTCTGCAACATAAAATTTTGAAAATTCTGCTATTTCTGTTACAATTGGATTTTTCCAAATTTTTTCCTTCTCAATCTCTTTTATCGATTCTTCTGAATCAGTTTTTTGGTCTTCGGAATGATAAAGTATTATTGAACGGTATTGTGGTCCTATATCATTTCCTTGACGATTTTTAGTTGTGGGATTGTGGTAGGTAAAGAAGATTTTTAGTAAATCTTTGAAACTAATTACTTTGGGATTGAAATGAATCTGTACAACCTCTACATGTCCGGTATTCCCAGAAGAAACTTGATGATAAGTAGGATTCTCAATATGACCACCAGAATATCCTGATTCAATTTTTTCAACACCATTTAATAATTCAAATATTGCTTCTATACACCAGAAACAACCTCCCCCTAAAGTAGTTACATCGAATAGTATATCATTGTCCATCGTATCACCGTACATTTATAAATAACAATTTTCATTATAGAGAATTAACTTTCTCACAAGAAGTCCCTTTCCTTGAGGGTAGTTCACACATAGCTAATAATTTGAAAAACTTAATGAATATAAAAAACATTAAGAACATTAAAAATGTCAAAAAAGCTAAGAAGGTTAAAAATGTTAAGATCGTTAAAAACATTAAAAATATAAAAGACAATCTAGATACTTTTGAAGTCGATTGTTAATTCCTTTCCTGTATTATTCAAGCTAAACTTCTCCTGATCCTACCAATAAGAAAATTCCTAAAATTTTAAGCTCCCATGGTGCTACAATACCGAAATAAGAATAGTAGAATTGGTTTCTGGTAATTAATAAATAAATAATACATAATTCATACATGTATTTAAATTTCATAAACAACAAATAAAATCGAATTTTTATTGAATGAAATTAATTAAAAACAAAATAAATTAATAATGTTATAAAATTGATTATTTGTGGCAAGAATAAATGAATTCTAAGACATTAAAACAGTACGGTTTGGAGTATATTGATGAAATGGCAAAAGATAGAAGCTTAGCTCAACAAGAGGCACAGGTATTAATTTCTGGTGCTAAAAAAACTTATCTTGATCCTTCAGGTCATTACACTTTAAAAAAAGTTGAAAAATTTACGGATTATGTCCAAGAACAAGTTTCACATCTCCTCGATGCAGAATTAAATCGAATTACCATTAAATCCCTAGGACGGTTGAGAAGCATTATTACACAAGAAGAAAAGTTTATTCATCCAGAATCCGAATCAGCGATTTCTAGTGATGATGTGATAACTTTTCAAAATGAAGTTAAGAAGTTAATCGACGAAAAATCGAAAATCGTAAAAGAAAAGAATGATGAAATTCGTGAATTACAAAATGAAATTAACACTAAAAAATCCTCTAGCAAAGAAACTGACAATGTAATTAAATCTAAAGAGGATGAAATAAAGAAACTAAATTCAGATATTCTAAAGTTTAAAGAGGAAAATGATCTGTATAAAAGGTTGTATGAAAAAACTTCTAATCAACTTTCGAATTATGAAAAAGTTATGAATAAATTTAAAGAAGAGTCTAAAATTAAAGATGATGATTTTATAGTAGCTCTAGAAGAAATGTATCAAAGCAATGAAGATACTCAAAGGGAATTAGTAGATGAAGAGATTAATCAAGCAACTGAAGCATTAAAACGAGAACACTTATTAAAAATTGAGAGTATGGAAAGTCAAATAACACAAGAACAAGATAAAATCAGTGATATTACTAAGAAATATGAAAATGAGATTAAATTATTAAAAGAAGAACTTGAATTAGCTAAAGCTGAAGTTAAAACCAGATCAAGTGCAAGAATTATTTATGGTGTGGAGGCTCCACATACCACAGCACTCATACTTAATTATACGCAAAGAATATTGTCTACTCATCCTCTCTATGCTGCTATGCTTATTTTGATAAATCTTGGAGGATCAATGCCAATGTCAAGTTTAGCGAAATCTGTAGGAGCGAATCCACTTAGATTAAAAGAATTTATATCTGAATTAGAAACCAAGGGATTGGTGACAATTTCTGATGATAATCCTCCAATTGTAGAAATTGTAAACTTCTGAATTGTAATTCATTATATTTAAATCTAAAAAATAAAGAATTGCTTTCAAATAGAATAGACATTCATTTTTTTGAGTGTAGTCCATATTCAAATCCGAAAATATCTGTAAATTGAGCAGAATATCCAACTTCTGGAGTAATTAGCGCTTTTCCTTTAACTATTTTCCCACCAGCTTTCTCAATGCTTTTCAATGTTACTTCAATATCTTCGGCTTCAAAAACAACATTTATTCCTTTTTCTGGAACACTTTCAACCTGAAATAAACCTATACTTGTAACCTTATCTATCTCTCCTAATTCAGCATGTCCGTAATTTGGAAAGGATTCCAAATCAATTTTCCAACCAAAAACTTCTTCAAAGAACTTTTTGGCTTCTTCAAAATCTAACACTGGCAATTCGACGTGACTTACAATATTAATCATTTAAATTCCTCAAATAAATGTTATTATTTTTAGATATAAAGCATTACTTTCCAAAAAGATACTGTCTTATAATAAAAATTTAACAATTTTATCATAATAAACTAATTTTTTATATTTTATTGACATATTTTTTAATTATTTTTAATTTGATGATCAAAAATTTTTGAAATATTGAATTCTAAACCCAAATGCATTTAAAATATAGTTTCAGAATTATATTACTTACTATGTGTGATTTTAGAGAAAATGTTAAGCATTTTATTTTTTTATTTTTACAATTTTCTAATCTTAAAATACAAATTGTTATCTAGATAAATAATCTTTAAATATTCATAATAAAATCACTGTTAATATTATCAAAAAAAAAAAATATGATAATAAAATAAGATTTTTTGTTGAATTGGTTAATAATTAGTGATTAAAATGGCTGATAATAAAACTGTATTTTCGAAAACACATGTTAAAAAAGTATTGCTGATGGCTGGCGCTGAGCGTGTTAGTGCAGATGCTATTGAAGAAATGGAAAAAGCTCTTGTAGAATATGGCAAAACTGTTGGGGGAAAAGCAATAGAATTAGCTAAAATGGCTAAAAGAAAGACTCTTCAGGGATCTGATATTAAAACAGCGAGAAAAGACTAATCAAACTCCTTAGATATACTTAATATACATTTCAATTTGAATTTTTACTCTAAAACAATGGATGTTGACTGAAAGAATAACTTTCTAATTAAGTGGGATTTTAAAGGGCTTCTTTCTAATTCAGAAATCTCAAATTCGCTTCATCCGAAAATAAATTGATTTAGTATACAAGATTTTCATATTTAATCTTAAAAAATAGCGGTATTGCTACAAAATTGTTTATTTTTAACCCTTTTTTGTGAAAATTTAGCTGTATTTGCTAACCATATAGGTAAAATTAAATAAATAGTGAAGAAATTCATTTAAATGTTGGGTTACAAAGGATGTAACTTGTAATGCCTCTAAAGTTATTTTTCCAAATAGTATGGTGTTCATATTAATTTTCTGAATTTCTGTTTCAAGTAATTTGATGTAGATATCTAAATTTTTTCCTTTTATCTGTTCAATTGTCTCCTGAAGAACTAATAGGGCTTTTTGAAAATTTGCATCAATTAAATAGTATTTTGATTTCAGTAAACGTGATTTAATAAAGATTGGATACAGTTTGTTATTGCGTGTTATTGTTTCTAATTCATTGATTGTATTTTGGAATTTTACAAAAACTTCATCAAAACGGTTCTCTTTCATGTTTTTTAATAATAATTGTAAATATAATTCAAGAACAATAATTTTTGTTTGAAAGTCGCAATTCTCTTGCAATAATAATTCTTCATAATCTTCAAATCTTATTTCTTGTAGAAAATCTGCATTTTTTTTCAATAATTTGATAATTGATTCTATTAATTGATTCTTTCCAATTACATTCTCATGTTCTGTCAGTTTTTGAAGATAATATTGATCAGAAAGAACTTGTCCTTGAGAGTTCAATAAAATACCTAAATCTAATAAATTTTTTGTGATAATAAAAGGATTTTTTGTTTTTTCACTAAAATGCAAACTTAATTTATAGCTTTCATAACTAATATCTACATTATTAATTGACTTATGTGTTTTAGCATGATTATTTAATATATATGCTATACCATGGTAAGATTTTATCTCCATAGCAATTTTCAAAGCCTTCTCATAATTTTCTAAACATTCCTTAAATAAACCCATGTCATAATAAATTTCCCCGATATATGAATACACCTTTAATTTGAGATTTTCTTGTAATTCCTGAAAATTATCGCTTAAAAGATTAGTATAGTAATCCAATGATTCTTTATAGTTCCCTTGTAAATAATTACAACGATGTCTTTCGATATAGTAAAGATTAAGCAGATTTTTTAAGCTACCATCTAACGTTGGCACGTATAATAGCTTAGAAATACCTAAATTAATAAATTTTTTTGCATTATTGATTTGATAAGAGCTAATTTCTTTAAGAGCTTGGTAATAATATAAATTTAGTAAAACTATATTATTATCAGAAAATTTATTTCTGATGTAGAAAAATATTTCGGATATAAGTCTAAAGTCTTTTTTAATAATTAAATTTTCAATCATTTCAAAAACTTCATCGATAGAATAAAGGTTTCCTTTTACTCTATCCATTTCATTTTGACTACTAGATTCATCATTATCAAATAAACTATCTGGCATATTAATTAAAATTCCTCGTTGTTGATTTTTTCCCTTCATAGTAACTGAATAATAACTCAAAAGCAAATCACTAAGCGTTTCTGGAAATCACAATCATTTTTTTATGAATTAGGTGGATTTTATTTTTTTTGAAGAAAATAATTGGCACACACTAAGTATTTTTTACCCTGTATTTAAATGTTAGGAAAAATATTCCTTTTGGAAAAATGACAAAAAAATGATATTAATAATCAACATTTATTTTGAAATAGTATCAATTAGTAAAATTATTAACAGGTAGTAAATGGAGAATTAACGTTTCATATATTGATATTATACCACTAAATACAATAAATTTGGAAAACTGAAAAGAATTAAACAACTAAAATGAGAAGAGATTCAAAAATTTTGATTATTTGATAATTTTAAGGGATTTCTGTATTGAGTAATTTCACCCTAGTAATTCTCTCTTTGGAAAAATAATCCAAGCTTAAATCAAACTTCATTAACCAAAACTAAAAAAAATTACTTTTTTACAAACATTTTTATACCACACAAAGAAAAAAGAAATTAATGTTTTTTGATTATAAAAGGAAAAAATTTTGAAAAAAGTTAAGTTGAAAAGTATGAAGAGAAATAAATTATCTAAACTAAGTTTTGTATTAATTTTTTCATTTTTGCTATTAATAACACCAATATTACAAGCTAACGCTGAAGCTTACAAAATAAAAATAACAGATGCTGGTTACGATGACTTAGATAAAGATGGTAAAAGTGATGATATATATTTATTCTTTATTATAGTGAATAAAGAAAAAGATGACGCTAATGACGATAAGAACAATAAAAATGAGTTTGTATTAAAATTCGTCCTTGAATTACCTTCTGGATATAAGTATTCTTATTCCTGGAAATTAGAATTAAATAAAGTGCGCAATACGTTGCATTTCATTATACATGCATTTAATACTGCAACTGAACCAGGATGGTATACATCGTATCTATTTTTGTATGAAGATGGAGATGATGACTTAATTGCATATAATTCTTTGGTTTTTGATCCACCAGGTACTGGTATTGGAGCTGAACCTGAATTTTTCCTTTTCTTATTAGGAGATTATTAAGCATTTGAATACCGAATTGAATGAGTTTACTCAAAACGATCTTCAATTATTGCTTCATTTACAAGAGGATCCCTTACAGACTTATTCAAAAATAGCATCTAACTTAGGAAAATCTGTTAAAACTGTTTCTCGTTGGATTTCGCGACTCGAAAAAAATAAGCTTTTTCATCCCGTTAGAGCAATTTTTAATTATTCTTTATTAAATCTCGAAGTTCATGATCTGATATTAGATATTCCAAGTTTGAAAAACGTTAAGAAAATCGAATCTTTTGTAGATAATTTTCCTTACTCTTTATATCGCGTCAGACTTAATGGTGCGACAAATGGATTATATATCCAGTTTAGATCTCCACTGAATACTAAGAGTTTGTATGAAGATATTATCAATTTAATGAAAAAAGAGGATTTAATTCACAATTCTCACCTGTTTACGAGTAGTGAACCTACAATTACTACAAAGTTCAATTTAAATTATTGGGATAATAATTCAATGGAATGGAAATTTGATTGGGATGAGTGGGAGGAAAGTATGTATGAAAGGAATATTGAAAAATTACCGAAAATTCGAAAATTAAAATTTATTGAATCATTATTTCAAAAATTAGACAAAATTGATATGTTTTTATTAAGACTATTAAACGAAAATGCCAAAATGAAGTTAAAAGAAATTGAAAATCGTTTGAAAAAAGATCTAAACATTACTGAAAGCCTTCAAAGGTTATCTGAACGAGTTCAATTTCTTAAGAAGAATTTTGTTATTGATTATCGATTATATCTTAATAGAAAAGTATTAGATATTTACAATACCCTTCTATTAGACATTACTTGTTCTGAAAATATTATCTCAAGACTTAAGAGTCAAATTTTCTTAAATCCTCCCCCCTTTCCAGGACATTTCAAATCTAACTTAGAAAAATTTCTATGGTATATGAGTTTACCTGCAACTCATTTTTCAAAAATATCTTCTTTAATGTGGAAACAAGAATTGAAAGAATATAAGGTTAGTTTTGTAGATTATTCTAGTGTTTATTCTTATTACTTTTGGGAAGAAATTTATGATCAAGATAATAAATCTTGGAAAGTTGATCGGAATTTTATCTACAATGAGCCTATTAAGTATCTTTTAGACTAAAACTGATGGAATTTCGCTTTTGTTTTCTCATTCAAAGACTTGTTATCATTAATATAATTCTGGTACTAATACCATGACTATAAACATTTATTGGAAAAATTTTCGAATAAAAAAATATTCTCTAGGTTAATATCTATAATTAAGTATTTAAAAGTAAAGTTTTGATAAGAAACGTAATAATTGGCTTTTAATGAAAAATAAAAAATGTTAGATTATTTATTAGCTCAAATAAATTACAGACCAACTTTGGAATTAAATTGATCGATTAATTGATCAATTTGTGGGGCCATTGAATGAATTTCTCCCCAATAATTCTTATAATCATACCATTGTCTATCGAGTTCTTCATGTGTTTTTCCTTGCTGTTCAACCCATGTATAATATTTTAAATGATGAATTCGTTTTTTCTGTAGGTAATTCAATTCTAACATATTATCTATTTTCATTCCTCTCAATGATCTGTGATAATCTACTGCTGCTTGCGTTTCAGAGTAATCACCCAATTCTCCTCTTAATTCTACAAGACGAGATTGATATAAATCCATTGAATCAGTCCAAATAGTGATTAGAATGTCTTGATTTGTTAATTCATAGTATTTTGCCATTTTAATACACATTAAAACATTTGCTATGGATGAGATACCCAATAATCCGAGTTTTTCAACTAAATCTGGTGATACTCCTTGTTTAATTAAATATTCACGTCCTTTTGGTTCATTGAATAGCCTAACAAGATTCATAGCATCATTATCATCAATAGCAACTACCATATCAGTATTTCTAACATTATGAATCCAAGGAACATGTTTATCACCAATTCCTTCAATTCTATGGGCACCATAACCATTTAACAATAGTGTAGGACATTGCAATGCTTCACCAGCGCTTACAACACTAGTAGGATACTTCTCTTTTAATAAATCTCCCGCACCAATAGTTCCAGCTGATCCAGTAGTAAAAGCACTACCAAATAACTCTCCTTTACCTTTGATTTTCTCAATGACTTCATTCATAGCGTTTCCTGTAACTTCATAATGCCAGAGATGATTACCAAACTCAGAAAACTGGTTGAAAATCATGATATTATTTCTAGTAGCTTCCAGCTCATGACATTTATCATAAATTTCTTTGACATTACTTTCACTACCTGGGGTAGCAATAATCTCATCTGCAACTGTTTTAAGCCATTCAAATCTTTCTTTACTCATTTCTTCAGGAAGAATAGCAATTGATTCACATGCTAACAAAGATCCATCGAAAGCACCACCACGGCAATAGTTACCAGTCGAGGGCCAGACAGCTTTATGATATGTTGGATCAAATTGACCTGTAACTAAACGAGGAATCAAGCAACCAAATGCTGCACCAACTTTGTGAGCTCCAGTAGGAAACCATTTTCCTACCATACAAACTATTCGAGCTTCAACTCCAGTCAATTCTGGAGGTAATTCAATATAATTGTTATCCCCATACAATCCACCTGATTCGACAGGTTCATTTTTCCAGGTTATTCTAAAAAGGTTTCGTGGTGCAATATCCCATAATCCAATTTTTTTTAATTCATCTTTAATCTTCTTAGGAATTAAATCTGGATTTTTTTGTTGAGCAAACGTGGGAATAATGATATTTTGTTCGCGTGCTCTTTTTACAGCGTTTTCTAATTGTTTATCATTTATTGTTAAATCTATAAGAGACATAAAATTCACCTATTGTTATATAAAGAGATTTAAAAGAAAAATTAAAATTTTACTGATAAAATTTTTTGTTAAGAAAATTAAAATTATTCCATAGCACCAAGAACTAAGGAAAGTAAAGCCATTCTCATTACCACACCATTAAAAGCTTCTTCCCAATATCGAGAGAACTTAGTATTGTCTACATCAGTTAGTAATTCATCCATACGTGGTAATGAGTGTAATACGATTGCATCTTGTCTAGCTTTTTCATTCAATAACTTTTTAGTTATTCTATATTCTTTTGGAGTGATTCCATATTCATCAGCTTTTTCTTGGCGAGATTTAGTATAATCTGG